>CAZDXQ010000003.1:0-98044 GCA_964509545.1 uncultured Burkholderiaceae bacterium
GCGCCGGTGCCGGTGCCGCCGCCCATGCCGGCGGTGATGAACACCATGTGCGCGCCGCGCAGCGCATCGGCGATGCGGTCGCGCGCCTCGGCCGCGGCCTGCTTGCCGGCCTCGGGCCTGCTTCCGGCTCCGAGACCCGTCGAACCCAGCTGCAGTATGTTGCGCGCCGACGAGCGGGCCAGCGCCTGATGATCGGTGTTGGCGCAGATGAACTCCACGCCCTGCACGCCGCGGCGGATCATGTGCTCGACCGCATTGCCGCCGGCGCCGCCGACGCCAACCACCTTGATCACCGTGCCGTGCGTTTCGGTTTCGAGAATTTCAAAAGCCATTCGCTTCTCCTGAGTCAGTTGCTGGATACACCCGATTGCCAAACGTGCAATGTCAACGGCGCAGCCTTCTCTTTCCGCCTTTGACACTGCACGCTCACCCCGGTCGGCCACGCTTGCGCCTGGCACACCCGCGTTACCGCATGGCTGTTCGCCTCGCGGCCGCCGCCCGGCCGCCCGAAACATGTCCCCGACCGAGGTCGGGCAGCGGCCGTGCCGACAGTCTTTCCGCAGCGAGCGCAGATGCGACCCGAAGGGTCGTGCGCCTGTGCTGCGCGCCTCAAAAATTGCCCACGATCCATTCCCGCATCCGTTTCAACGTCTGGGCGAAGGACCCGGTCTGCGCCGCGGCCCGCCGGCCACGCTGCCGCTGCGATTGGGCCTCGAGGAGCAGGCCAACCACCGTGGCGAAGCGCGGATTGCGGATCACGTCGGCAAGCGGGCCCTGGTACCCGGGCCAACCCACCCGCGCCGGCTTGAGGAACACGTCCTCGGCCAGTTCGCCGATGCCAGGCAACAGCGCCGTTCCGCCGGTCAGCACGATTCCAGACGAGAGCATCTCCTCGTAGCCGGAGTCGCGGATCACCTTGTGCGCCAGCGTGAACAGTTCCTCGACGCGCGGCTCGATCACCGCCGCCAGCGACTGGCGCGACAGCAGCCTCGGGGCGCGGTCGCCAACGCCGGGGATCTCGATGCGATCGTTGGGATCGGCCAGCACCTCCTTGGCCACGCCGTAGCGCTGCTTGATCTGCTCGGCATCGGGGATCGGCGTGCGCAGCGCCATGGCGATGTCGTTGGTGATCTGGTCGCCGGCGATCGGGATCACCGCGGTATGGCGGATCGCGCCGCCGGTGAAAATGGCGATGTCGGTGGTGCCGCCGCCGATGTCGACCAGCGCCACGCCCAGTTCCTTCTCGTCGCCGGTCAGCACCGACATGCTCGAGGCCAGCGGCTGCAGCACTAGGTCCTGCACTTCCAGGCCGCAGCGGCGCACGCACTTGACGATGTTCTGCGCCGCCGACACCGCCCCGGTGACGATGTGCACCTTGACCTCGAGGCGCACGCCGCTCATGCCGATCGGCTCGCGGATGTCCTCCTGGCCATCGACGATGAACTCCTGCGTCAGCACGTGCAGCACCTGCTGGTCGGTGGGGATGTTCACCGCGCGCGCCGTCTCGATCACCCGTGCCACGTCGGCAGCGGAGACCTCGCGGTCCTTGATCGCCACCATGCCGCTCGAATTGACGCTGCGGATGTGGCTGCCGGCGATGCCGGTGTAGACCTCGCCGATGCGACAGGCGGCCATCAGCTCGGCCTCCTCCAGCGCGCGGCGGATCGACTGCACGGTCGCTTCGATGTTGACGACGACGCCGCGTCGCAGCCCCTCCGAGGCCGACTGCCCGAGGCCGATGACCCGGAACGGCCCGTCGGGCGTGAACTCGGCCACCGCGACGACCACCTTCGAGGTGCCGACGTCGAGGCCGACGATGATGTCCTTGCTTTCGGTTCTCATGACTTCTTGCGGGAAGCAGTGGCAACGGCAAAGCCGGCCGGATAGCGCGCGTCGATCCGGACCGGTTCGGCGCCGAGTTGCGCAGCCAGCGTCGGGTAATGGGTGGCGACCAGCGCCAGCCGTTCATCGAGCCGTCCCGGAGGCTCGTCGCGGCCGAGCTCCAGCGCCGGGCCGCCGTCGGCGCGCAGGGTCCAGCCGGCGCGCTCGGACACCTCGACCGACTCGATCGCCAGGCCGAGCGGCGCCAACCGCCCTTCGAACTGCGGCAGGCGCCGCGCGACCTCCGCGGCGAAGCGGGCCGGCGCGTCGACCTGCGGCAGCGGCCCGGTGAGCTCGGCTTCGGCCACATTGGCCACGAACAGCACACCACTGTCGGCGAGCAGCCGACCGTCGTCCCACACGGCAATGGCGCGATGTTCGGCAATCGTCACCACCAGCCGATTGGGCCAGGCGCGACGGACCGACACCGCGGCCACCCACGGCACCAGTTCGAAGACGCGGCGCGCGTCGTCGAGACTCATCGTGAAGAAGTTTCCTGACAGGCGCCCCAGCGTCGCCGCGCGCACCGTATTGGCGTTGACGTGGCGCAGCGCGCCGCCGTCGGCGGCACGCAGCTCGATCTGCCGCAGATCGAACGCCGGCAGGCGGATCAGTCTCGCGGCGGCGCCTCCAAGAAGCAGTGCCGTCGCCAGGGCGAAAATCAGCGCTGCCGCGCGACGCAGCGCGGCCGTGCTGAAGGCCGGCGTCGCCTCGCGCGACCTCATGCCCGCACCCCCAGCGTCGCGTGCGCAAGGATCTCGAGAACGAGATCTGCGTACTCGAGCCCTTCGGCCTTGGCCGCCATCGGCACCAGCGAATGCGAGGTCATGCCCGGCGACGTGTTCAATTCGAGCAGGTACGGCAGGTCGCCGCGGGCGTCCTGGTGCAGCATCACGTCGATGCGCCCCCAACCGGAGGCGCCGAGCAGGTTGTAGGCGCGCAGGCACAGTGCCTGCACCTCGGCCGCCAGCCGCTCGTCGAGCGGCGCCGGGCACAGGTACTGCGTCTCGTCGCTGAAATACTTGCTCTGGTAGTCGTAATTGGCACCGGGAGCGCGGATCTCCACCAGCGGCAGCGCCCGCGCCGCCGGCCCCTGGCCGAGGATGGCGCAGGTCAGTTCGCGGCCGACGATCAGTTCCTCGGCGATGACGATGTCGTCGTAGCGAAGCGCCGTCTCGAAAGCCGTGGCCAGTTCGTTGTGATCGTGGCTGGTGACCTTGGTGATGCCGATGGTCGACCCTTCGCGAACCGGCTTGACGATCAGTGCGTCGCCCAGTTCGGCCACCACCTGCCGGAAATCGGTGTGCGCGTGCAGTTGCCGCCAGGCCGGCGTCGGGATTTCCTCGGCCGCCCACAGGCGCTTGGTGGTCAGCTTGTCGATGGCAATGCTGGAGGCCTGCACGCCGCTGCCGGTGTAGGGCACGCGCAGCGTTTCGAGCACCCCCTGGATCGTGCCGTCCTCGCCGAAACGGCCGTGCAGCGCGATGAAGACGCGGTCGAACTTCGCCGCCTCCAGCTCGGCCAGCGTCTGCGCGCCGGGATCGAAGGCATGCGCATCGACGCCGCGGCTGGCGAGCGCCTGCAGCACGCCCGTGCCGGACATCATCGACACCTCGCGCTCGGCGCTTCGTCCGCCGAACAGCACGCCCACCTTGCCGAAGGACTTCGGGTCGCGAATATCCGGCACGTTCATTCGCCACCCTCCTGCGGCGCCAGCTGGCCGGCGACGCGGCCGATCGAGCCCGCGCCCATGGTGATCACCACGTCGTTCGGCCGGGCCGCCTCGAGGATCGCCCGCGGCATCGCTTCGATGTCCTCGACGAACACGGGCTCGACGCGACCCGCCACCCGCAACGCTCGCGCCAGCGCGCGGCCATCAGCGGCGACGATCGGCGACTCGCCGGCGGCGTAGACCTCGGCCAGCAGCAGCGCGTCGACCGTCGACAGCACGCGCACGAAATCCTCGAAGCAGTCGCGGGTGCGCGTGTAGCGGTGTGGCTGGAAAGCCAGCACGACACGCCGGCCCGGATAGGCGCCGCGGACGGCCGCCAGCGTGGCCGCGATCTCGACCGGATGGTGGCCGTAGTCGTCGATCAGCGTGAAGCTGCCGCCGCTGATGGCGACCTCCCCGTAACGGGCGAATCGCCGCCCGACCCCGGTAAAGCTCGCCAGCCCGCCGAGGATCGCCGCATCGGCCACGCCGAGTTCGGTGGCCACGGCAATCGCCGCCAGCGCGTTGGCAACGTTGTGCATTCCCGGCAGGTTCAGCCGCACCGCCAGCGATGCAGCGCCTTCGCGCAGCGCGGTGAAGCACATCTGCGTGCCTTCGGCCATCGCGTCGACGGCGCGGTACTGCGCATCGGCGGCGAAGCCGTAGGTCAGCACCGGCTTGGAGACGAACGGCAGGATCTCGCGCACGTGGCGGTCATCGATGCACAACACCGCATGGCCATAGAACGGCAGCCGCGACAGGAACTCGACGAACGCGCCCTTCAGCCGGGCGAAATCGTGGCCGTACGTCTCCATGTGGTCGTTGTCGATATTGGTGACCACCGCCATCACCGGCATCAGGTTCAGGAACGACGCGTCCGACTCGTCGGCCTCGACCACGATGTATTCGCCGCTGCCGAGCCGCGCATGGCTGCCTGCCGAATTCAGGCGGCCGCCGATGACGAAGGTCGGATCGAGTCCCGCCGCGGCCAGGACGCTGGCCACCAGGCTGGTGGTGGTCGTCTTGCCGTGCGTGCCGGCAATCGCGATGCCCTGCTTCAGCCGCATCAGTTCGGCCAGCATCACCGCGCGCGGCACGACCGGGATCCGGCGCGCACGTGCGGCGACCACCTCCGGGTTGTCGCCGCGAACGGCCGTCGAAATCACGACGGCATCGCTGCCTTCGATCTGCTCCGGCGCATGGCCGATCGAGACCTTGGCGCCCAGACGCGCCAGCCGGCGGGTGGTACTGCTTTCGGCCACATCCGAGCCACTGACCGAAAAGCCGAGATTCAGCAGCACCTCGGCGATGCCGCTCATGCCGGCGCCGCCGATGCCGACGAAGTGGATGTGCCTGACCGCGTGCTTCATGGCCTTATCCCTTCCCCGCCGCCGCGGCGATGTGCTCGATCGCGTCGGCGACCACCCGGGTCGCCTCGGGACGGCCGAGCGCCCGCGCGCGGCGCGCCAGTTCGAGCAGCCGATCGCGGCTGCAGTCGCGCAGCACGTCGGCCAGCCGCTCGGCCGACAGTTCGGCCTGCGGCAGATGAATCGCCGCGCCTTGCGCGGCCATGAACTCGGCGTTGGTGTGCTGGTGCGCGGTGGTCGAAACGACCAGCGGCACGAGCACCGATGCCACGCCAGCCGCTGTCAGTTCGGTGACGGTGATGGCGCCCGCCCTGCAGATGACGAGATCGGACTCGCCGTAGCGGTGTGCCATGTCGTCGATGAACGGCACCACTTCCGCCGCGACGCCGGCCTGCGCATAGGCGCGTCGCGTCGCCTCGATATGGGCGTTGCCGCATTGATGAAAGACGCGTGGCCGAACGTCCGACGGCAGCCGCGCCAGCGCCGCGGGTACCGTCTCGTTCAGGACCCGGCTGCCGAGACTGCCGCCGATCACGAGCAGGCGCAGCGGTCCGCTGCGCCCGGCGAGCCGCGCCTGCGGCGGCGGCAGCTTCGCGATCTCCTCGCGCACCGGGTTGCCGGTCACGAGCCCGCGCTCGCCCGCCATCTTCGCCGCAGCACCGTCGAAACCGCAGAACACGGCCGAGGCCAGCGAGCGCAACATCCTCGTCGACAGCAGCGGCGCCGCGTCGGCATTGAGCAAGGTCAGCGGCGCGTCGGTCATCGAGGCCGCCAGGCCGGCGGGAACGGCGACATAGCCGCCGGTGGAGAACACCACCGACGGCCGCCGGACGCGCAAGGCGGCTCGGCTCTGCCAGATGGCGCGCAACAGGCGCAGGCCGCCGAGCACAAGCGTGCCAATCCCTTTGCCGCGCAGACTGGAAAAGTCGATTGCGTCGAAGGCGATGCCGCGCGGCTCGACCAGTGAGCGTTCCATGCCGGCACGCGTGCCCAGCCACGACACCGTCCAGCCGCGGCTGCGCAGCGTCTCGGCCACGGCCAGCCCCGGCATCACGTGCCCGCCAGTACCCGCAGCGACCACGACCAAATGCCTCATGCGCGGCCTCCGCGCATGGGCCGCTGCGCGGCCGTGTTCTGTCTTCGGCCGTTCGGCTGCGCGAACTTCACTTCGGCTGTCGCCGAAGTGAGCCTGCGACGAAACAGGGTTCTCATGCGCGGCCTCCGCGCATGGGCCGCTGCGCGGCCGTGTTTTGTCTTCGGCCGTTCGGCTGCGCGAACTTCACTTCGGCTGTCGCCGAAGTGAGCCTGCGACGAAACAGGGTTCTCATGCGCGGCCTCCGCGCATGAGAACCCTGTTTTCATAATCGACGCGGAGGAGCAGGGCGATGGCGACGATCGTCGACAGCATCGCCGAACCGCCATAGCTGACCAGCGGCAGGGTCAGGCCCTTGGTCGGCAGCAGTCCGCTCGCCACACCGATGTTGATGAACGATTGCACGCCGAGCCAGATGCCGACGCCCTGCGCCACCAGCCCGGCAAAGGAGCGCTCCAGCGCCACCGCCTGACGGCCGATCTCGAAGGCGCGCTTCGTCAGCCAGTAGAAGCCAACGATCACCGCCAGCACGGCCGCCAGGCCAAGCTCCTCGGCGATCACCGCGAGGATGAAGTCGGTGTGCGCCTCGGTCAGGTAGTGCAGCTTCTCGACGCTTCCGCCGAGGCCGACGCCGAACCACTCGCCGCGGCCGAACGCGATCAGCGAATGGGTCAGCTGGTAGCCCTTGTTGAGAACGTGCTCGGAAGACCACGGGTCGAGATAGGCGAAGATCCGCTCGCGCCGGTACGGAAACAGCCAGATGATCACGGCTAACCCAAGCGCGAGCAGGAACGTGATGGCGACGAACAGCCGTCCGTTCAGTCCGCCGAGAAACAGGATGCCCATGGCAATGGCCACGATGACGATGAAGGCGCCGAGGTCCGGCTGCAGCTGCAGCAAAGCGCCGACGACGACCATCACCGCACCGATCGGCAGGAAGCCGCGGCTCAGGCTGTGCATGTAATCCTGCTTGCGCACGGTGAAGCTGGCCGCGTACAGCACGCTGGCGATCTTCATCAGCTCTGAAGGTTGCAGGTTGATCCACGCCAGAGGAATCCAGCGTCGCGCGCCGAGCGCGCCGGTGCCAACGCCGGGGATCAGCACGACCACCAGCAGCACGAAGGAAATGACGAATGCGGCCGGAGCCAGCTGCTGCCAGCGCGCCAGCGGCACCGAAAACGCAGAAACGGCGGCGACCAGCGCCACGACGATCGCAAACAGGTGCCGCACCAGGAAGTGTGTCGGCGTGACCCGATAGCGCGGCGAGTCGGCCAGCGTGATCGAAGCCGAGTACACCATCACCACGCCGAGAAGAACCAGGGCTGCCGCCACGAGCAGCAGCGCCGTGTCGGTGCGTTCCTCGACGCGACCGCTGCTGCGCGCGGCGCCGAATCCGCCGAGTGCGAGCAGGCCGCCTCCGGTCACCCCCGGCACGCGGCGCGCCTCGGTGCCGGACCGCCGACGTCGAAACAGCCCCCCTAGCATGGCTGTCCCGCTAGCTTTGCCCGCTCGCGCACCGCGGCAGCGAAGACCTCCGCCCGGTGCTCGTAGTCGCGGAACATGTCGAGGCTGGCACAGGCAGGCGACAGCAGCACCGCGTCGCCTTCACGCGCCTGTTTCGCAGCGAGATCGACCGCCTGCGGCAGCGTCGCCGCGTGGATCAACGGATAAGGAGCAGCCGCCCCCCCGACGGCCTGTTCGATCAGCGCCGCGTCACGCCCGATCAGCACGACCGCACGCGCCACGCGCGCCAGCGGCGCGGCCAGCGGCGAGAAGTCCTGGCCCTTGCCGTCGCCGCCCAGGATCACGACCAGGCGCAGGCCCTCGGCACCGAGGCCATCGAGCGCCGCCACGGTGGCGCCGACGTTGGTGCCCTTGCTGTCGTCGTAGTACTGCACGCCGTCGGCGGCGGCGATCAGTTGCACGCGATGCGGTTCGCCGCGATAGCTGCGCAGCGCATGCAGCATCGGCGCCAGCGGACAGCCGATCGCCCGCGCCAGCGCCAGCGCCGCCAGCGCGTTGCCGGCATTGTGGCGGCCGCGGATGGCCAGCGCATCGGCGGGCATCAGACGATGAACGTACAGCTCACCCGCCGCGGGCGCTTCGCCATCTTCGACGCGACGGCGGCGATGGCCGTGCGCCAGGTCTTCGGCGTAGGCCAGCCAGGTGACGCCGCCGTCGGCCAGCAGCCCGTACTCGTCCGGCTGCGCCGGCGGCTGCAGGCGGAACGTGACGACCGAGGCCGATTTCTTCGCCAGCGCGGCGACCACGGGATCGTCGCGATTGAGCACCTGCACGGTGCGTGGCGCGAAGATCCGTGCCTTTGCCTTGACGTAGGCGTCGAAACTGCCGTGCCAGTCCAGATGATCCTGCGTGATGTTCAGCACGGCCGCCGCATCGCAGGCGAGCGAACGCGTCGTCGCCAGCTGGAAGCTCGACAGCTCGAGGACCCAGGTGTCGGGTAGCCGGTCCGCGTGCAGCCGCTGTCGCAGTTCGTCGAGCGCCGGCGGCGAGATATTGCCGGCCACGGCGACGCTGCGACCGGAGCGTTCGACCAGCAGGCCGGTAAGGCGCGCCGTCGTCGTCTTGCCATTGGTGCCGGTGATGCCGACGAGCCGCGGCGCGTAGCCGCCGCTCGCGCGCAGGCCGGCCAGCGCGCGGGCAAAAAGCTCGATCTCGCCCGCAACGTCGATGCCGGCCTTCCTCGCCGCGGCCACCAGCGGCGCAGCGGCGGAATGCGTCGGCGACAGACCGGGCGAAAGCGCCAGCAGCGTCGCGCCGTCGAGAAGCTGCAGTTTGAAGTCGCCGCCGGTGAAGGTCACCTGCGGCAGCTCGCCGCGCAGCTCACCGAGCATCGGCGGCTCGGCGCGCGTATCGGCGACCCGCACGGTCGCTCCTGCATCGGCGAGCGCGCGCGCCATCGCCAGCCCCGAGGCGCCAAGGCCGAGCACCACTGCAGTTTGGCCGGCGATGTCGATCATCGGATCTTCAAGGTCGACAGGCCGACCAGCACCAGCATGATCGTGATGATCCAGAACCGCACTGGCGGGTTTTGGCCTCGGCCGCCCGCTGCGCGGGCTTCACGCGGCTGGCGCCGCATGAGCCTCGTCCACACCCGCCCGTCGTGCTCGTGCCCGTTCATCGGATCTTCAGCGTCGACAGGCCGACCAGCACCAGCATGATCGTGATGATCCAGAACCGCACTGGCGGGTTTTGGCCTCGGCCGCCCGCTGCGCGGGCTTCACGCGGCTGGCGCCGCATGAGCCTCGTCCACACCCGCCCGTCGTGCTCGTGCCCGTTCATCGGATCTTCAGCGTCGACAGGCCGACCAGCACCAGCATGATCGTGATGATCCAGAACCGCACGACGACCTGGTTCTCCTTCCAGCCGGAAAGCTCGAAATGGTGGTGCAGCGGCGCCATGCGGAAGATGCGCTTGCCGCCGGTGAGCTTGAAATAGCCGACCTGCAGCATCACCGAGACCGTCTCGGCGACGAACACGCCGCCCATGATGAAAAGCACGATCTCCTGCCGCGTGATCACGGCGATCGTGCCCAGTGCGCCGCCCAGCGCCAGCGCGCCGACGTCGCCCATGAACACCTGCGCCGGATAGGCGTTGAACCAGAGGAAGGCGAGCCCGCTGCCGGCGATCGCCGCGCAGATGATCACCAGTTCGCCGGCGCCGGGAATGAACGGAAACAGCAGGTAACGCGAGAAGTCGGCGCGCCCGACCACGTAGGCGAAGATGCCGAGCGCGGCGCCGATCATCGATGCCGGCAGGATGGCCAGCCCGTCGAGTCCGTCGGTCAGGTTCACGGCGTTGCTGGTGCCGACGATGACCAGATAGGACAGGATGACGAAGCCGAACACCCCCATCGGGTAGGCGTAGTTCTTGAAGAACGGCACGATGAGGTCGGACCGCGGCGGCAGGTCGAGCACGAAGCCGCTGTTCACCCACTGCCACATCAGCGGCACGAGCTTCTCGGTGTTCGGCGCGGCGATGGCGAAGGCGAGGTAGAAGGCGGCGATCAGCCCGATCAGCGACTGCCAGAAGTACTTCTCGCGCGCGCTCATGCCCTTCGGATTGCGATGCACGACCTTGCGGTAGTCGTCGACCCAGCCCACCCAGCCGAAGCCGAGCGTCACCAGCAGCACGACCCAGACGAAGCGGTTGGCCAGATCGGCCCACAGCAGCGTGGTCACGCCGATCGAGATCAGGATCAGCGCCCCGCCCATCGTCGGTGTCCCCGACTTCGTCAGGTGCGACTGCGGGCCCTCGGTGCGGATCGCCTGGCCGATCTTCAGCTCGGTGAGCTTGCGGATCACCCACGGCCCGGCGATCAGGCCGATCACCAGCGCCGTGCCGGCGGCCAGCACCGCGCGCAGCGTCAGGTACGAAAAGACGTTGAAGGCGCGGATGTCGCGCGCCAGCCATTCGAACAGCTCGAGCAACATGGTCAGTGCGCTCCCGCCGCCGCGCCGAGCGCCGCCACCACGCGGTCCATCCGCATGAAGCGCGAGCCCTTCACCAGCATCGTGGTGCCGGGCTGCGCCAGTTCGCCGGCGCGCGCGACGAGCGCATCGATGTCGGCGAAGTGCTCGGCGCCGGCGCCGAAGGCGGCGCACGTCTCGCCCGTCGCCTCGCCCGTGGCCAGCAGCACTTCGATGCCGCGCGCCCTGGCGTAGGCGCCGACCTCGCGGTGGAACTCTGCGCCGCGGTCGCCGACCTCGCCCATGTCGCCGAGCACCAGCACCCGTGGCGGGGGCAGCCCCGCCAGCAGGTCGATTGCCGCCCGCACCGAATCGGGGTTGGCGTTGTAGCTGTCGTCGATCAGTTCGGCGCCGGCCGTGGTGCGCAGACGAACGCCCCTGCCGCCGACCGCCGCGAATGCCGCCAGCCCGCCGGCGATCGCGCTCGGCGGCACATCGATGGCCAGCGCCGCCGCGGTCGCGGCCAGCGCGTTGTGCACGTTGTGCGCGCCGGGCACGGCAAGCCGCGTCTTGATCAGCCCGGCCGGCGTGGCGATTTCGATGACCGAGCCGTCGGCCTGCAGCGTGAACTGCGCCGTGACCGTGGCATAGGCGGCGCGGGCGAAGTCGATGACGCGCCGCGTGCCGGCGAGATTGCGCCAGATCGTCGCGCATGGATCGTCGGCCGGGAAGACCGCAACGCCGTCGGGCGGCAGGGCGGAGATCGCGGCGCCGTTCTCGTGCGCCGTCGCCTCGACGCTGCCGAGGAATTCCTGATGCTCGCGCTGGGCATTGTTCACCACGGCCACGGTCGGCTGCGCCAGCTGGGCGAGATAGGCGATCTCGCCCGGGTGGTTCATGCCCAGCTCGAGCACCGCCGCCTTGTGCCCTGCGGTCAGTTCGAACAGCATCAGCGGCAGGCCGATGTCGTTGTTCAGGTTGCCGCGCGTGGCCAGTCGTCGCGACGGCCCGAAGGCGCGCGCAAGTATGCCAGCCAGCATCTGCGTCACCGTGGTCTTGCCGTTGCTGCCGGCCACGGCAACCAGTGGCAGCTTGAAGCGGTTGCGCCAGGCGCCCGCGGCAATGCCCAGCGCGCGCCGGCTGTCGGCCACGATCACCTGGACGATCGGCGCTTCCACAGGACGCTCGACCAGCGCCACCGCGGCGCCGAGCCGGGCCGCATCGGCGACGAAATCGTGACCGTCGAAGCGCTCGCCGCGCAGCGCGACGAACAGGCTGCCCGCGCGCACTTTCCGCGAGTCGCTGTCCACGGCGCCGAAGCGGACGGCGCCGTCGCCGCGCACCACGGCGCCAGGAATGCTGGCCGCCAGTTCGACGGCGCTCAGCATGTCGCTCCCACGCGCGCCTTCAGCGCCGCTCGAGCGTGTTCGACGTCGGAAAACGGCCGCCTGACGCCGCCGACGTCCTGCGTGCTCTCGTGGCCCTTGCCGGCGATCAGCACGACGTCCTGCGCCCCGGCCGCGGCCAGGGCATGCGCAATGGCCTCGGCCCGATCGACGATCAGTTCGACGTTCAGCCGCGTCGGCACGCCGGCAGCGACAGCGGCGATGATCGCCGCCGGATCCTCGCGGCGTGGGTTGTCCGAAGTGATCACGACGCGGTCGGCATACTTGCCCGCCGCCGCGCCCATCGGCGCGCGCTTGCCGGGGTCGCGCTCGCCGCCGGCGCCGAAGACGATCCACAGCTTGCCGCCGCGCGCCGCGGCCAGTGGCCGCAGCGCCAGCAGCGCCTGCTCGATCGCATCGGCGGTGTGCGCGTAATCGACCACGGCCAGCGGCTCGGCGCCGTTGCGCGTGCGCACCCGTTGCATCCGGCCCGGCGGCGGCAACAGCTGCGGCGCCGTGCGGCAGGCGAGTTCCAGGTCGACGCCGCAGGCAAGCACCGCGCCGATCGTCGCCAGCAGGTTCGAGACGTTGAAGCTGCCGACCAGCGGCACCTCGAGGCGCTGTTCGCTACGGCCGAACTGCAGCGTGAATTCCAGCCCGTTGGCATTGACGCGGACATCGCGCGCGCAAAGCACGTGCGCCAGCGCCGAACTGGTCGCATCGGGGCCGCCCGCAATGGCCGTGTAGCCGGTGATGCGCAGCGCGCCGGCGTGCGCGCGTCCGGCCAGCCGCGCGAGCAGGCGGCGCCCGGCCGGGTCATCGAGGTTCAGCACCGCCGCGGTCAGCGTCGGCCAGTCGAATAGCAGCGCCTTGGCCGCTTCGTAGGCGGCCATCGTGCCGTGATAGTCGAGGTGGTCGCGCGTCAGGTTGGTGAACACGGCCACATCGAAGCGCATGCCGTTGACGCGCCCTTGCTCCAGCCCGATCGACGACACTTCCATCGCCAAGGCCCGCGCGCCGGCGTCGCGCAGCCGCAGCACTTCGCGCTGCAAGCCGATCGCGTCGGGCGTGGTAAGCAGCGAATCCGACAAGGGCTCGCCGGGAAAGCCGCAGCCGACGGTGCCAAGGACCGCGCAGCGCTTGCCGGCCCGGGTCAGCATCTGTGCGATCCAGAACGCGGTCGAGGTCTTGCCGTTGGTCCCGGTGACACCGATGACCTGCATCGCCTCGCTCGGCAGACCGTAGTAGCGCGCCGCGAGCTGACCGAGCACGCGGCGCAGATCACGAACCGGCAGCAGCGGCAGGCCCGCGTCGGCGCCATCGAAGCCCTCGGCCTCGACCAGCGCCGCCACGGCACCGCGCTGTCGGGCCGCTCCGAGGTAACGGCGGCCGTCGTCGCCGCCGGCAACGGCGCCCGGCATGGCGACAAAGATGTCGCCCGCCTCGACGCAACGGCTGTCGAGCTGCAGTTCGCCGCGGCGCGCCGTCGCCGCACCGGCGTGCGTGCGCACCCAGGCGAGGATCTGTGCCACCTGCGCGTTCGGACCGGTCATAGCGGCGCCTCCTGCGCGGCCGGCCGGTTGCGGGCGAGGACGGTCGGCACGCCATCCGGGGGCACCTGAAGCGTGCGCAGGCTGCGCGCGACGACTTCGGCGAACACCGGCGCCGCCACCTGCCCGCCATAGAACTGGCCGGCGTCGGGCTCGTCGATCATCACGGCGACGACGAGCCGCGGCTTGGCGACCGGCGCGAAGCCGGCGAACGACGCCACGTACTCGGACACGTAACGACCGTCGCGCAGCTTGCGCGCGGTGCCCGTCTTGCCGGCAACCCGGTAGCCGTCGATGCGCGCGCGCGGCGCCGTGCCGGCGTCGCCAACCGCCATTTCCAGCATGCCGCGCATCTGTTCGGCGGTTTCGGGCCGCAGCACCGGAATCGAGGGCGGCGGTGCATCGAGCTTGACCAGCGAAAGCGGCACGATGTCGCCGTCGCGGGCGAAAACGGTGTAGGCGCGGGCCAGCTGCAGCAGCGAGACCGAAACGCCGTAGCCATAGGCGATCGTCGCCTGTTCGATCGGCCGCCAGGCGTTCGCCGGGCGCAGGCGTCCGGCGACGGCGCCGACGGCAACGCGCGGCGCCTGGCCGAATCCCACCTTGGTGTACAGATCCCACAGCGTCTGCGGCGACAGGTCGAGCGCGATCTTCGCCGTGCCGACGTTGCTCGACTTGGCCACCACCTCGGCCACGGTAAGCACGCCGTACGCATGCGCATCGCCGATCGTCCGCCCGCCGATGGTCAGCCGGCCGGGCGCGGTCTGGATCTGCTGCTGCGGCGAGACCTTGCCTGCCTCGATCGCTGCCGCGATCGAAAACGGCTTCATCGTCGAGCCCGGCTCGAACGTGTCGGTCAGCACGCGATTGCGCAGCGCCGCCTTGTTCCACTGGCCGCGCAGGTTCGGATCGAAGCTCGGCCAGTTGGCCAGCGCCAGGATCTCGCCGGTGCCGACATCGAGCACGATCACTGCGCCGGCCTTCGCCTTGTGCGTTTCGATCGCGTTCTTCAGCGCACTGTAGGCGATGAACTGGATCCTGCTGTCGATCGACAGCACCACGTCGTTGCCATCGGCCGGCGCCAGCAGCCAGTCCTCTTCGACCACGTTGCCGAGGCGGTCCTTGATCACGCGCCGGTTGCCGG
This sequence comes from uncultured Burkholderiaceae bacterium, assembly GCA_964509545.1. Lineage (GTDB taxonomy): Bacteria > Pseudomonadota > Gammaproteobacteria > Burkholderiales > Burkholderiaceae_F > JADJWR01. Next base: position 14,562 of record CAZDXQ010000003.1, read on the forward strand.
TGCGCGCCGCCAGCGCCGATTCCCACGACAGCTCGACGCCCTCCTGGCCCCGATCCTCGACGTTGGTGAAACCGGTGACGTGCGCCACCGCCGGGCCTTCCGGATAGTGGCGCTTGAACTCGGGGCTCTGGTGAATGCCGGCGAGTTTCATCGCCTGGATCTTCCTCGCCACATCGAGGTCGACCTGCCGGCGCAGGAACGTGAACTTGCGATCGTCGTCGGCCAGCCTGCGCTTCAGTTCGGCCAGCGGCATCTGCAGCAGCCGCGCCAGCTGCACCAGCTCGCGCGGGCTGGCATCGACATCGTCTGGAATCGCCCAGATCGCCCGCGCCGGCACCGAGGCGGCGAGCACGACGCCGTTGCGATCGAGGACCTTGCCGCGCGTGCCCGGCACGTCGAGGGTGCGCGCATAGCGCACCTCGCCCTGGCGCTGCAGGAACGTGGTGCCCACGCCACCTTGCAGATAAAGCGCACGCAGCGCCAGCGCCAGGAAGCCCGTGAACAGCAGCAGCAGCAGAACGCGCGAGCGCCACGCCGGCAGCCTGACCACCAGCAGCGGATTGGCCGCATACGAGACGCGATCGCTGCGATCGCGATGGCCCGCGCCGCGGCCGGCACGCGCCTTGCGCAGCGCGCCAATCACGGCCGCCCCTGCCCGGCAGCGACGGCGACATCGGCGCCCGTCGCGTCGGGGATGAAGATCGTCTGCCTGCTTTCGGCCGGCCTCAGCCCGAGGCCGCGCGCTGCCGCGGCGACGGCGGCGGGCTGCGCGGCCTTGCCCAGCTCGATGCGCAGCCGGTTGCCGTCGGCTTCCAGTTCCTTCGCCTGCGCCTGAAGGCGGCCGAGATCGACGAACAGGCCCCGCGCTCGATGCTGCGCGGTGACCAGCGACAGGCTGGCCAGCACCAGCGCCGCCGCCAGCAGGCCGATCGTCGCCATGATGCCGATGCGCCGATTCATCTCGCTGCTCCTGCCACGGCAGCGTCAGTGCGCTCGGCCACCCGCATCACTGCCGAACGGGCGCGCGGATTGACGGCCGCTTCCGCGGCGTCGACCTTCACGCGCGCCAGCGCGCGCAACTGCGGCCGTGGCAGTTCGGACTCGCGCAGTGGCAGCCGCGCCGCCGCCCGCCCAGGATGCGCGTGCGCGTCGATGAAGCGCTTGACCAGCCGGTCTTCGAGCGAATGGAAGCTGATCGCGACCAGCCGACCGCCTGCGACCAGCAACGACAGGGCCTGCTCGAGCACTAGCGCCAGCTCCTCGAGTTCCTGATTGATGTGAATCCGTATAGCCTGAAACGTCCGCGTGGCCGGATGCTGGGCCGTATCGCGGCGGCTGCGGACGGGGATCGCACCTGCCACGAGCGCGGCCAGCTCGGCCGTTGTGGCAACGGGCCGGCCAGCCTGCCGGCGAGCCACAATCGCCTTTGCAATCGAAGCAGCAAACCGCTCCTCGCCGTACTCACGAATCACCCGCGCCAGTTCTTCATAGGTTGTCGAGGCCAGCCACTCGGCCGCGGTGACGCCGCCGCGGGTGTCCATCCGCATGTCCAGCGGCGCGTCGGCACGCCAGGAAAAGCCGCGCGCCGCCTCGTCGATCTGCGGCGAAGACACCCCCAGGTCGAGCAGCAGCCCGTGCAGGCGCGTCACGCCCAGCGGCGCCAGCGTCGCCGACAGCCGTGAAAACGGTGTGCAGACGAAGTGAAATCGCGGATCGTCGATCGCCGCGGCGGCCAAGGCCGCCTGCGGATCGCGGTCCAGGGCAATCAGGCGACCGTGCGCTGACAGCCGCCCGAGGATCCGCCGCGAGTGCCCACCGCGGCCGAAGGTCGCGTCGACGTAGGTCCCGTCGTGGTCGGTGACCAGATACTCGACCGCCGGCGCCGCCAGCACGGTCAGATGCGCCGAAGGCGCGTTCGACGACACGGCGAGTGCTCACCCGTTCAGACCGTGAAATCTTCGGCGGCATCGAAGCCGCCGGCGGCGAGCTGCTGCTTCTCGAGCTCTTCCATCCGCGTCGGCTCCCACAACTCGAAGTGCTCGCCAACGCCGGAAAGAAAGACATCGCGCTCGAGGCCCGCTGCGGCGCGAAGCTCCGGCGACACGAGGATGCGGCCGGCGTTATCGAGTTCGAGATCGACGGCGCTGCCGATCAGGATTCGTTGCAGTACCCGGCGCGACAGCGGCAGCTTGACCAATTCGGCGCGCTTCTGCTCCCAGCGCGGCCGTGGATAAAGCAGCAGGCAGCCATCGGGATGGCGGGTCAGCGTGACGCGGCCTTCGCATTGCGCGATCAGCGCATCGCGGTGCCTCGATGGGACCGAAATTCGCCCCTTGGCATCCAGCGTCAGCTTCGACAGCCCCTGAAACAAGCCCCCGCCCCTCCTGCATGGTGGAGTGGCCCGTTGCACCTTGCGTGCAGTTCAGGCCAGGCGGCGGCAAGTTTCCCCACCGTCTCCCACTTTTCTCCACCGCGCGACTGTAGAGCAGCGCCTTCAGGGGGTCAAGCGAAACGGTTGGATTTTGCTAAGTACAACAATGACTTATCCACAAAGATGATCAAGACGCGCCCAAACCCGCGTCGAATGAAGGAGATACGCGACAAACCGCAAGTAGCTTATGAGGAAGTGTCGACGTGGGCGGACTCGGTGCGTGACCCGCCATCCTCGCCGAGGCCGCCGACGCCGGCCGCTCCGGCCCCGCCGGGATCGGCTTACGTCCGCGCGCGGCCGCCGTCCCGTCTGGCGACGACACGGGGCATGGAAATGCAAAGTCCGCCTGTACGCCGGATTCTGTGCGGCGGGTCACCCCGCCGTGGCGATCATTCGTCTAGGCGCCCGCTCGCGCGAGCGCTCGAGCCACCTACCCGCAGCCTCTCCGAGCCGGATCGCAGGCTGCCTATTTGGTGTTGCTGCGCGTAGAGATTGCCCGTTTCACCCGGCTCGGCGCCGAAGCGCTGAACCGACTCGTCTCTGTTGCTCTGATCCTCACCTCACGGTGGACAGGTGTTACCTGCTACGCCGCTCTGTGCAGTCCGGACGTTCCTCTCGTGACACGCGGTCACCAGCGATCGCCCGGCGGACTTTGCCCGACCGAATGTAGGGACGACGCGCCTGATGCGCAAGCGAGCGCAGGACGCCCGGGCGCTGCCGCCGGCGGCCGCGTTCCGTCCGGCGTCAGCGCCGGACGTCGAAGTTGACGCGAACGCCGCTGCCGTCTTCGCCCTTCAGCGCGCGCGCGATCTTGGCGCGCGCCTGGATGAACGGCGAATTCTTCGCCTCGGCGCCCAGGTACTCGTCCAGATCGCCGACTTCGCGTTGCAGGCGCGGGATCAGCTGCATGAACAGATCGGTGACATCCGGATCGAACTGCACGCCGCGCAGCGTGCGGATTTCGTGCATCGCCTGCGACACCGGCCATGCCGGCTTGTACGGGCGGACGTGCGTCAGCGCGTCGAACACGTCGACGACGGCCGTGATGCGTGCCGCGATCGGGATGCCGGTGCCGGCGAGCCGATGCGGATAGCCCTTGCCGTTCCACCACTCATGGTGATGGCGGGCGATCTCCTCGGCGATATGCATCTGCGGGATGTTCGACTTCGAAAGCAGTTCGGCGCCCGCGGTCGTGTGTTGCTGCATGATCTCGCGTTCGCCGTCGGTCAGCCGGCCCGGCTTCAGCAGGATCGAATCGGGCACCGCCAGCTTGCCGATGTCGTGCATGCGCGCGGCCAGGTCGATCATGAAGCAGACGTCGTCCTCGAGCCCGTAGTCGCGGGCCAGGATCGACGCCAGCCGGCCGACGCGGTAGCAGTGCTCGCCGGTGGTGTCGTCGTGCAGCTCGGCCGCGACCGACTGCTGCTCGAGCATGGCGATGCGCGACTTCATCAGTTCGCGCTCGCCGAGCTGGACGCGCAGGATCGAACGGCGCGAATCGAGTTCGCCGTCGGCCGCCTGCTGCAGCTCGAGACTGATGCGCGAGCGCTCGACCTGCTCCAAGTGGCGCTGGTGATGCATCAGCACCTGCTGCTGCTTCGCCTCGCGGTTCAGGTTCAGCAGTTCCTGCAGGTAGACGATCGCCACGTCGGGCTGGCCGGCCTGCTCGTAGCCCTTCACTGCCGCGGTAAGCGCCTCGCGCAAGAATTCCTTCGGACCGCCTCGTGCCTTGCTAAGGCCGTTCTTCAGTCGCGTCAGCCCGATATCGCTGAGACCCGCACGGACCTCGACCTGCCCTTCCGCGAGTTGCGCGCGGAACTGCGATCGCTGCTGACCAGAACGCTCGGCGAATTGCCTGGCCAGCCGGGCGTGGTGTTGAGCCCCATCGACGTCATTGACCTCGAGAAGCAGTTCCGTGAGATGTGTTTCTGCCGAAACACGATAGTTGCAGAGGTTGGGCTCTCTCGGATCAGAAAGCAGTTCAATCGCCTTGCGCGCGGCGGCGATGCCCTGGCGGACGTCGTGCACGTAAACGCATGCCTGCGCCATGTTCGTTAGCGCGGCGCAAACGACCGACTGTCGCGCGGGGCCGTCACCAGGGTTACGCAGCGCCTGGTCGTAGCAGCGAGCGGCATCCGCGAACTGTCCGGCGTATTGAAGCGCGAGCCCTAGGTTGTTCCAGACGGCCGCCTCGACGGTCCGATCGCCCAAGGTACGGGCCAGATCCAGCGACTCGGCGTAGTTTTCGACTGCCGTGGGCAGGTTGCCGGTTTCTCCGTTCAGCACGCCATGAAACGTCGCCGCCCGCCTGATCAACCCCGAATCGCCGAGGTACCGCGCGACGGTCAATGCACGCGCGGCCGATGCCACGCCGGACTGCGCGCTGGCAGCGTTGTAGTGCCGATGCGCGATCAGCAGAAGCGCCTCGACACCGTCTATGGTCAGTCGTTGCGGTTCGAGTTCGCCAAGTTGCGCCTGCGCCGCCGCGAACAGCCTGGCCGCGTCGTCGCCGGCGTCACCGAGGTGCTCGCTCAGTCGCGCACGCAGCGTCGCCTGTCGGCGGGCTGACTCCGCGGTATCGATACCGAGAAGGGAGTCTTGAACAAGAACGGGAAGGGCGGCACCCATACCGTCTTTATGCTACTTGTACTCTGTGTTTGGTATCACACGTTCGGGCTAACTGCAGCTGAGCGCTTGCTTACATAGACGAGAAACTTGGCACAAGCCCATGCGATTGCATGGGCGAAACCGAACAGATCATCCGTTGCACTGAGGGGGTTAGTCATGGACACCGCTGTCGTCGAGACCGTTGCCGTTGATGTTCAAGAACTTACGCTGGCCGAACTGGCACAGGTCGGTGGCGGTTTAGGCGATGCCGTTCTGATCTGAGCATGCCAAGCCAACAAAGAACCGGGCGCTGCCCGGTTTTTTTTTGCCCTCTTGCCCCGGACCCAGCCGAACGCCCATCACCTGCCACGCGCGCCCGCCCACCTGTTCGCGGGGTGAAGACCATCCAGGCTCCCGAGGCACGCGATCTTGCTTCACCAGCTCTTCAACTTCGCCCTGAGCCTCGCTACCGCCTGGCTGTGCAACTGGCACACCCGTGACTCGGTGACGCCGAGCACGGCACCGATCTCCTTCAGGTTCATGTCCTGCTCGTAGTACAGGCTCATCAGCAGCTTTTCGCGCTCCGGCAGCTGCTCGATGGCGAGTACCAACGCGCTGCGGAAACGCCGGTCGCCGACGATCGCTGAGGGATCGGCACCGGCATCAGCTACGTGCCGCTCGAGATAGTCGTCATCGTCGGCGCCGCCTCCCAGATCGTCGAAGTACAGCAGCTGGGCGCCGCGGGCTTCGCTGAGCATCTGCTGATACTCGGCCACCGAGATGCCGAGTTCGCGCGCGATTTCGGCTTCCGTCGGCGCGCGCTTGAGCCTGCCTTCGACTCTGTGCACGGCATTTTCGATGTCGCGCTGGCTTCGCCGCGCCGAGCGCGGCAGCCAGTCGTTGGCGCGCAGTTCGTCGAGCATGGCGCCGCGGATCCGGTTGGCGGCGTAGGCCTCGAAGGCCACGCCCTGCGACTGCTCGAAGCGCGTGACCGCGTCCATCAGGCCCATCATGCCCGCCTGGATCATGTCGTCGAGTTCGACGTTCGCCGGCAGCCTGGCGATCATCTGGTGCGCCAGCTTGCGCACCAGCGGCGCGTACTGGCGCGCGTAGTCGGCCTTCGGCAGCGTGCCTTTTTCCGTGTAGACGAACGCGTCCTGCTTCAATTCAAGTCTCCGGACCCGGTCCGCGGCGCGGCCGGAGCGATGCCTGAAAGCGCGTAGCCGTTTGCGGCGACGACCACCCGCGCCAGATCGCGGGGCACGGCAGCAACGACGCCCTGCGCGAGGCGCGCGTTCGATCGGACGCCGACGGTTTCAGCCATACGCGTGCCCAGCGTAGCGGCGGCGGTCCGGTCCATAGCGAGAAAAAGCAGTCGAAAAGTCAGCGATCCCTGACGGCGGCAGGCCTCGCCCAGCGTGCTGACCGCGGCGCAGACCGACTCGCGCGTCGGCATCACCGGCACCAGGGCATCGCCGCCGGCGATCAGGCGCGCCAGCGACGGCGGCAGCAGCAGCACCACCACGTCGACGCCGCGCCCGAGCACAGGCGCCAGCAGTGCGGGCAGGCTGCCGCCGCTGGCCGCGGCATGTTCGCAGGCGCGGGCGGCCGACACCACGGTGAGTCCCGGCGCCGCATCGAGCTGCACCGCATCGACACCGCATTGGCCGGTCAGCGCGTGCAGCAGGTCGAAGCGGGCGCGCAGGCCGAATGTCGCGGCGATATGCGCCCGCGCCGCGTCGACGAGCAGCGTCCGCTGTCCGGCGCGGGCGAATGCCTGGCCGAGCTGCGCCAGCCACCGACCCTGGCCAGCGCTGGCCCGGCCGGCAAACACGGGCAGCACGCGGGCGGCAGGCGGCGCAAACAGCCGCCGCAGCCCGGCGGCCTGGTCCTCGGTCTGCCCAGGCCCCGCCGGCCGGTGCGCAAGTGCTTCGAGCATTCGCGATCACCCGAGCGCGCATGCCGCCCGGTCGCCGCAGCCGGCCATCGGATGCTGCGGTGACGGGAGCTGCGCCGACCGGCTCATTGCGCCAGCACGAGACTTGCGCGCGGCGCGTTCGCGCCGAGCACGGCGCCTTCGGCTTCGGCCAGCGTGAACGACCCTTTGCCGGGCTTCAGCGCCGCAGCGGCAAGCTGCGGCGAGGCCACGAACAACCAGTCCTCGGGCACGCGCTGACCATTCGTGGCGCCCATCACGGCAAGCCGGTGGCGCAGCACGCAGTCGAGAGCGCCGCCGATGCGGACCGCTTCATCGAGCTTGGTCAGCAGCGCGCCGGCGCATTCACTTGCTCGCCAGGCGCGTGCCACGTCGTCGAGCGTTTCCGCATGCGAGGCCGCATTCAGCAGCAGCAGCCGTTCGACGGTGCGCTGGCCGGCGGCCGCCTGCTCGATCATCGCCAGCATGTCGTGCAGGCGTTCGTCGCGCTGGGAGACGCCGCAGGTGTCGATCAGCACGAGCCGCCTGCCGGCCATCGACGCCAGCAGCTCGCGCAGCGCCAGCATGTCCTGTGCCAGGTGCACCGGGGCACCGAGAATCCGGCCGTAGGCGCGCAACTGGTCGTGCGCGCCGACGCGGAACGCGTCGAGCGTGATCAGGCCGAGGGCCTGTGCGCCGTGGCGCACCGCGAAACGCGCCGCCAGCTTGGCCACCGTCGTTGTCTTGCCGACACCCGTCGGTCCGACCAGCGCATACACGCCGCCGCGATCGAGCCAGCCGCTGTCGGCATCGACGCAGCGGACGTTCAGCGCCAGCACGTCGGCCAGCCAGCGGTCGCTGTCGGCAGGCGTCGCCGCCGCCGGCGCCCGCTCGGCGATCTGCCGAGCCACCTCGGGCGAGAAGCCGGCCGTCAGCAGGCGTGTCATCGCCCGCACCTGCATCGGGCTGCGCCGGTGCAGTTCGGCGGCGGTACTGGCCGCACCCATCGTCGCCATCTGTTCCAGCAGCAGTGCCCGCATCGTCTGCAGTTCGGCCAGCAGCCGCGCATCGGCGGCGGCGCCGCCAGCAACGCCGCCGGAGAAGGAAGCTTCAGCGACAGGCGAAGCCGTCGCCGCGGCCATCGGCGCGGCGGCTGCCGGCGGCTGTGGCGCAGCGTTCGCGACACCTGCCGGAGCTGGCGACGCCGCCGAAGCCGCGCGGCGCCGGAAAACGGCCGGCTCGGGCGCTGCCGATGCCGGCGTCGGCGGCAGTGCCGCGTCGTCAGCCGCTGCCGCAGCGACCTGCTGATAGCGGCGTGTGACCATGTTCTCGGCGGCCGCCGGCACCGGCGCGGTCTCCGGCGCCCGTCCGCGTTCACGCGCGCCCTGCTGCCGCTGCAGGAAGTCCTCGAAGCTCTCGGTGCGCACACCGCTCGCGGGCGCATGCACGCGCGCGCCGGCACCCGGCGACTGCGGCGGCGACGAGGTCGCGGCGGCCGCTTCGCTCGCCAGCCTCGAGTGCGCGGCGCGCGCGCTGCACGAATCCTCGATCAGCGACTGCATGTCGTCCGGGCCGACCGCCAGCACTTCCATGCGCCCGCCAGTCAGCTTGCGCGTCGACAGCACCAGGGCGTCCTCGCCGAGTTCGCGCCGCACCTGGGCCAGCGCCTCGCGCCCGGTTGGCGCCACAAATCGCTTGATGCTCATCGTCCACCCCTGCAAGCGTCAGATTCCATCGTCATGTCCGCGCGACCTCCGTTACTGCGCACCGCCGAGCACGGTGGCCACGCGCAGCGTGCTGGTGTCGGGCACTTCGGCATGGCCGAGCACGCGCAGCCTCGGCGCGGCGCGCTTGAGCAGCCGCGCCAACGGCACGCGCAGCCGGTCCGGCACCAGCAGCGTGGCGGCCAGGCCCATGTCCTCCTGCCGCTGCGCCGCCGCCGCCGCGCCCCGCTGCAGAAGGTCGACCAGGCCGGGTTCGATCGCCGTCTCGCCGCTCGTCGTCAGCGACTGCAGCAGCACCTTCTCCAGTTCCGGATCGAGCGCGACGACGGCCAGTTCCTGCGTGTTGCCGAACAGCGACTGCACGATCGACGCACGCAGCGCCGCGCGCACGTGCGCCGTCAGTTCGACAGGATCGGTGCTGCGGCTGCCGACGTCGGCCAGCGTCTCGATGATCGTGCGCATGTCGCGGATGTGCACCCCCTCGTCGAGCAGACTGGCGAGCACCTTCTGCAGCGTCGCCATCGGGATCAGCTTCGGCACCACGTCGTCGATCAGCTTGCCGGCGTACTTGCCCATGTGGTCGAGCAGCGCCTGCAGTTCCTGGCGGCCGAGCAGCTGTCCGGCGTGGGTCAGCAGCAGATGGTTGATATGGGTGGCGATCACCGTGGCGCAGTCGACCACCGTGTAGCCGAGCACCTGCGCCGATTCACGCGTGCGCGGCTCGATCCAGACCGCCGGCAGGCCGAAGGCCGGATCCTTGGCCGGCGTGCCCGGCACGGTCTGCGTGACGCCGCCCGGGTTGATGGCCAGGAACATGCCGCTGAAGCCCTCGCCCTCGCCGACCACCACGCCCTTGAGCAGCACGCGGTAGCCGGAGGGCTTCAGTTCGAGGTTGTCGCGGATGTGCACCGGCGGCGGCAGGAAGCCGACGTCCTGCGCAAACTTGCGGCGGATCGCCTTGATCCGCCTGAGCAGCTCGCCGTCGACGCTCTTGTCGACGAGCGGGATCAGCCGGTAGCCGACTTCGAGCGCGAGCACGTCCACCGGCACGATGTCGTCCCAGCTCGCCTCCTGCGCCGCCGACTGGGCCTCGTCGGCCGGCGCGACCGGCGCCGCCGCCGCGGCGCGTGCCTCGCGCTGGTGCAGCCACCATGCGCCATAGCCGGCCGCCGCGGCAAGCAGCAGGAACACGTGCCACGGCATGCCGGGAATCACGCCGAGCACGGCCATGATCGCGGCGGTGATGCCCAGGGCGCGCGGCATCGACAGCATCTGCCCGAGCATCTGCCCGCCGATGTCCTCCTCCTCCTTGCCGACGCGCGAGACGATCATGCCGGCGGCGATCGAGATCACCAACGCCGGGATCGTCGCCACCAGGCCGTCGCCGACCGACAGCAGCACGTAGTTGTTGGCGGCATCGGCGAGCGCCATGTGGTGCGACAGCGTGCCGATGACGATGCCGCCGATGACGTTGATCACCAGGATCAGGATGCCGGCGATCGCGTCGCCGCGGACGAACTTGCTGGCGCCGTCCATGGCGCCGTAGAAGTCCGCCTCCAGCGCCACCTCGCCGCGGCGGCGGCGTGCCTCCTTGTCGTCGATGATGCCGGCGTTCAGATCGGCGTCGATCGCCATCTGCTTGCCCGGCATCGCGTCGAGCGTGAAGCGCGCCGCCACTTCGGCGATGCGGCCGGCGCCCTTGGTGACGACGACGAAGTTGATCACCACCAGAATGGCGAAGACGATCAGGCCGACGGCAAAGTTGCCGCCGATGACGAAGTGGCCGAAGGCCTCGATCACCTTGCCCGCCGCGTCGGGGCCGGTGTGGCCGTCCATCAGCACGGCGCGGGTCGAGGCCACGTTCAGCGACAGCCGCATCAGCGTGGTCAGCAGCAGCACCGTCGGGAAGGCGGCGAAGTCGAGCGCCTTCTTCGTGTACACGGCCGTCATCAGCACGACGAGCGCGAGCGCGATGTTGAAGGTGAACAGCAGGTCGAGCACGAGCGGCGGCAGCGGCAGGACCAGCATCACCAGCACCATGAACACCAGCAGCGGCACGGCGAGCGAGCGCCACGGCACCGCGCGCAGCAGCGGATGGTCGAAGATCGCGTTCATGAGCAGATGCCGCCGGCGCTTCGCGCAACGGACGTCACGGCGCCGTCTCCGCAGCGCCGGGATCCATTCCCTGCGGCACCTCGATGGCCGTCGGCTCCACCGGGCGCGGCGCGCGGCCGGCAGCGAAGGCCTTCAGCTGATAGACGTAGGCCAGCACCTGCGCCACGGCGGTGTAAAGGGCGGCCGGGATCTCGTCGCCGATCTCCACGTGCCGATGCAGCGCGCGCGCCAGCGGCGGCGCTTCCAGTCGCGGCACGCCGTGGCTGCGGGCGATCTCGCGGATGCGCTCGGCCACCGCGTCGGCGCCCTTGGCCACGACCACCGGTGCGCGGCTGCGGCCGTCGGCGTACTTCAGCGCCACCGCATAGTGCGTCGGGTTGGTGACCACAACGTCGGCGGTCGGCACGGCGGCCATCATCCGCCTGCGCGCGACCTCCATCTGCATGCGACGGATGCGCGCCTTCAGGTGCGGATCGCCTTCGGTTTCCTTGGCCTCGCGCCGGACCTCCTCGAGCGTCATCTTCAGCTTCCTGTGGTGCTCGAACAGCTGGTACGGCACGTCGATGCCCGCCGACACCGCAAGCACCGCCACCAGCAGGCCCAGCGCGATCGCCAGCAGCATGCCGAAGTGCGCAAGGCTCACCGGCAGGCTTTCATGCGCCAGCCCGGCAAGGGCGTCGACCTGCTGCACGATGTAGGCAAAGCCCACCGCGCCGAGCAGGCCGGCGAGCAGCATCACCTTGACCAGCTCGACCAAGGCCCGCAGCGACAGCATGCGCTTGAAGCCCGAAAGCGGATTCAGGCGGCTGAACTTCGGCTCCACCTGCGACGGCACGAACAGCCAGCCGCCGACGGCCAACGGCGCCGCCACCGCCGCCGCCGCCATGGCGACGAACAGCGGCGCCAGGGCCAGTAATCCGCCGCCGGCCAGATCGGACAGCCGGGCCACCATCCGCGACGGCTCCGACACGGCCCGCGCATCGAAGCTCAGACCGCTGGCAACGAGCTTCATGCCTGCGCCGGCCAGCGGCGAGGCCATGCCGATCAGCATCGCGGCGCCGACGCCGAGCACCAGCAGGTGCGCCAGGTCGCGCGAGCGCGCCACCTGGCCCTCCTTGCGTGCATCGGCCAGCCGCTTCGCGGTCGGCGGCAGGTTGCGTTCCTGCCCGGTGTCGTGCGTGTCAGCCATCGGTTCGGCGCTTCATCGCCGCACCCCGCCGGCCCGCGCCGACGCGTGACCGCGGCGCGGACGACAGGCGGCGCTCTCGTCCTCCTCGTCGACGCCATTGTCCGCAGCCGCATTGAGGCTGAAGCGACGAATATCGGCACGAGCCGCGGCCACTTTAGGGTGGGCGGGGTCGCGCCCAACCGCGTGGAAAGCGGGAATTGGACGGCGTTCACCTGCCAATTCGACGACCGCCCTCAAGAGACGGCGCGGCCGTCCGATCAAGGGCTCATCGGCGGCAGCCAGCCGCCCCAGCACGCAGTCTCGAGGAACGATGTCCCGATCCCGCTACATGCGCGGCCTGCTGGCCGGTTCGGCCGCAGACGTCGACCCGTTGCGCTCATCCGCCCGGACGGCGGAAGCGCAGGATGATGCCGCACCATCGGTCAGGCCGCGGCACGACGACCTGTTCGTCTGGTTCGAGGACAACCGCCAGCGCCGCATTGGCGACGGGCGTGGCGCTGCCGGCTTCCCCGAGTGCCTGCTGCCCTACGGCAGCGGCATCCGCGTGCTCGAACGGCGGTATGCCGAGGGGCACGTGCACCTGCTCGCCGCCGTGCGCATCCGCTGCGCCGAGCACCACTCCGAAACCGTGGCACGCATCTACACCGCCGCGCTCGCGCTCGGCACGATCGCCTGGATCGGGACCGGCGAGCAGTATCGCCGCGCCTGGACGCAGATGTATCCGCGCGCCGATCGTAGCGCCCGCGCCCGCCCGGCGGAACCCGCCGGCTGAAACGCGCCGCGCGCCGACGAATGGGCCGCGGCTGCCGCGCTATTTCGCGGCGACGATGACGCCGCAGGCCAGCCGCGGGCCGGAATTGCCGGCCGGCTGGCTGGCGTAGTCGTCCGGGTCGCGGTGGACGACCACGCTGCGGCCGACCACGTCCGCTGCGCCGCTGCCCACGGCGAGCAGTTGGCTTTCCCAGCGCAGTTTCGCCGCACCGGCGCCGTCAGCCTTCAGGTTCGGCATGTCGCCGGCGTGCCTGTCGGCCTTGCCGTAATGCGCGTGCGGCTTGCCCGCGGGATTGAAATGGCCGCCCGCGCTCATCGCATCGGGGGCCGAACAGTCGCCCTTTTCATGCACGTGGAGGCCATGTTCAGCATTCGGTTTCAGGCCGGTGATGTCGGCGGTCACGACGACCTTGCCGCCGGCCTGCTCGAAGCGCACGCTGCCCGCGACCGTGTTGCCGGCGGTCGGCTTCAGCTGCGCCGTGGCGCTCGGGCCGCTCGAGGCAGCCTGCATCTGCGCACACGCGGAAAGCACTGCCGCGCCGGCAGCGACAAGAACTAAACGGAAGGCCATGATGGTGTCCCCCTGTGAAGACCGTTGTGGGCCGGAGCGGACCCGGGCGCAGTCTATCCGCGCCGCGCGGGGAAAACGACCGCCAGGGTCCGGCCGCCGCCACGGCGGCCGTCGGTCAGCGCACCGCGCCAGCCAGGCGACGCGACTCGGCGTCGAGGCGGTTGACATAGCGGGCCAGCATCAGCTGCGCCGCCGGGGCCATGCGGACGAACTCGCAGCCGCAGCGTCGGGCCCGCTCGTCGCGCGGCAGCGGATCGAGATGACGCACGCGCAGTGACACCGAGGTGCCACCGACGCCCGGCAGGTCGAGCTGGCAATCCTCGATCACCGTGCCGGCGGCGACATCGAACCGCTCGGGATAAGTCAGCACGGCGACGCCGCTGATACTGATGTCGAGCACGCGCAGCGCCTCGAACTGTCCCGAGGCGCCGATCGGCACGCGGCAGGTCGCCGGCTTGGCGAGCGGCGGGCGGACGCGGAAGGCTTCGCGCCGCTGCAGGCGGATCACCTGTGCCGGCACCGGCACGCTGAAGGCCGGCCTGTCGTCGTGCGTGCAGGCACGTGCGCCGGGAACGTCGAACTGCAGCTTGATCGAATCGACGAAGCCGACGAAGGTGACTTTCGGCGACGCCTGCAGCCGCCGCTGTGCCACCTCGACCGACAGGTTGTCGAACACGAGCCGGCCGCCCGCCTCATCGACTGCCAGCAGCGTCGTCACGCCAAAGCCGGGATCGGCATTGAAGTAGGCGGTGACGAGAACGCAGGCATCACGCAGCGCGCGCAGCGCGCCGACGATCTCGGCGCGCGAGTACACCGTGTACTTCTCCAGCTCGGGCGAAGCCGGCTCCGGAAACGGCGAGGTCATGCCCATGGCGAGTGGGTCAGGCTCTGCGGTTGCGCCCCAGGCGCGATCGGCGCATCACGATGCTCGAGCTTGTACACCCAGGCAAGGACCTCGGCCACCGCGACGTAGAGCGCCGGCGGGATCTGCTCGTCGAGATCGACTCGCATCAGCAACGCGACCAGTTCGCGCGATTCGTGCACCGCCACGCCGGCCTCGCGCGCGCGGCGGATGATTTCATCGGCGAGCCACCATTGCCCCTTCGCCACCACGCGTGGCGCCCCGCCGACGCCGGTATCGGCCGCCGTGTAGGCGAGCGCTGCCGCGCGCGGCGGCGCGGACGTCTCAAGCGGCCGGCGCATGCTCGTCCTCGTGCGCCGCGCAGCAGGCCAGCAGCGCGGCGGGCTGCAGGCCACGCGCCTGCAGGCGCGCCGCCAGTTCAGGCAGGGCGTCACGCCAAGGTTCAGGCGCAGCGGCCGCAATGGTCGCGGCCAACGTCGTCCTGGCCAGGCGCAGGCTGACGGTGACCGGGCCCCGCCGAGGTAGATCCAGCTTGAGCGTTGCGGTGAAGACCTGCGCCGCGTCGCCCGACCCGTCGCGCCGCGTGTCGGCGTCGATCGGCTCGCGGCCGAGGTCGAGTTCCATCGACACGCCATTCCACGGCGCGAGCGAAAACGCCGCGGCATCCCGGCGCAGCAGCTCGAGCTGCGCCGTCGCCCGCTCGGCCAGCGTCAGTTCTGCCGGCGCGCGCGGCAACACCGGCGCCGGGCTCTCCTGCTCGCGCACGATGGCGCGCGCCATCTGCGCCTCGGCGAACACGCCGCTGTCGCGAACCGCCGACTGCAGCCGTGCCGCGGCAGCGGCGGTGTCGATCGAGTCGTCGAGCAGTGCCGGCCCCGGCAGCGGCAACCGCGCTGCCGGCGCATCGGCCATGCTGGCGCGCGGCCTGCCCGGCACCGATTGCACGGCGAGCCGCGCCGGCCAGTTCACCGCCGCGCGCACCGATGCCGCAGCCAGTGCGGTCAACGACGTCGGCGGAGGGCCGGTCTGCGCCACTTCGACGTCCGACACGGCTGCAGCCGACGACGCAGTCGGCGCGGCCTGCGCCATCAGCGATGACGAAGCCGCGGTGGTCGAGGCGGCCGGCCGGCCGGCGTTCATCGACGGCGCCCGTGCCAGCGCGGCGATCAGCGCCTCGCGCAGTTCAGCGGCAATGGCGAAGCGCAGCGGCCCGGCTTCCAGTCTCGCCGCACCGCCCGGCGACTGAACAAGCCTGATCGAGGAATAGCGGCCGGTCAGGGCTTGAAGTTCCCGCACCAGATCGGCGCGTCCGCCCTGCGCCGCCACCACGTCGATCGCCAGCCGCAGGTTCAGGGACGTGCGCTCGTGCCCGGCACCATCGGTGGCCGCGACGGGTCGTCGCAGGATGTTGGCCAGTGCGCCAGCATCCATCGCCGCCTCTCATCGCGCCGGCTTGGCGCGACGGGCAGCTGCGCGCGGCTGCGGCAGCAGCAGATGCTCCAGTTCGGCCAGCCAGGGCTCGGCCAGGCGCCGGATCTCGGCATCGTCGGCGAGGATGCTGCGCAGCAGGCGCATGCGGGTGCTCTGGTCGCTGCGACTGAGGCTGTGCACGCGTGCCGCCGCCTTCAGCTGGTTGACCTGCTTCAGGCAGTCCTTTTCCAGTTCGCGCACTTCCGCCCAGTCCTGCCTGTGGGCCGCGTCGACCATGGCCCGGCTGGTCACTGCGATCGACTCGTAGCGGTCGAGCAGGCTCGGCGCTGCCGCTCGCAGCGCGCGTCCGGCTGTTCTGGGATCGTCCATTGCCCGCTTTCGGTCAGACCGATACCGCAATGCGCTGGACGGGAGCCGCATCGGTCGCGGCAGTTGCGGACGGGCGACGTGCGGCCGGGTCGATCTGCGACCAGGCGCTGCGCAGCTCGCCAAGCAGGCGTTCGACCTCGTCCAACGCCGCGCGGTCGTTGCGCAGGTTGGCCTGAAGCAGCCGCATGTTGACGTAGTCATACAGCCGCGCCAGCTGCTGCGCCAGCGCCCCGCCGGCATTACGGTCGAGGCTGGCTTTCAGCCCCTCCTCGACGATGCGCACGGCCTTGCCGAGCGCGCGACCCTTGTCCGCGACCTGCCCGGCGGCGACGTGGGCGCGGGAGAGCCTCACCGCCTCGATGGCGCCGTCGAACAGCATCAGCACGAGCCGATGCGAATCCGCGGCAGCCACGCCGCTGTCGACGCCGACCTTCCGATACACCTGCGCTCCGTATGCGTTCACGACCGTTCTCCCTCGCGCCGACTCACCGCCTGTGCTATCGGCTGCGCGCGTCGCGGAATTGAGGCGAGGATGAAGCCGAAACCGTGCGCTATTCGACGGCTACCCGGGCGATCAGCCCTGCGTCGACGGCAGGCCGGCGAGCGCATTGGCCAGCGCATTGCTCTGCGACTGGCGGGAAGTCATCAGCGCGTCGAGCTGGCTGTACTGGCGGCGCAACCGCTCTTCGATCAGCACCAACCGCGCCTCCATCCGCTCCTGCTGCTGGTCGAGCACCCGGATCGAGGCGCGCAGGCCGTCCTGCCTGGCCTGCAGAAGTCCGGCCGGTTCGACGAAGGTCTTGACCTTGGCCCGCAGGCGCACGGCGAATCCCTGTTCGGCCTCGGTCTCGGAGGTCGCGGTGAACAGACGCGACAGCTTGGCCGGATCAGCCGCGGCGAGGCCCGCGATCTTCTCCTCGTCGAGCTTGAGCGTGCCGTCGACTGCGAAGCTGATGCCCACTTCCGAAAGGCGGGAAAAATCCCCCACCGCGGCGGTCATGGTGCCGCGAACAAGGCTGCGCAGATCGCCCTGCATCCGGCGCAGCACGGATTCGCCGTTCAGGATCGCCGCGGTCTTCGTATTCGGGTCGTACTTGGTCAGCTCGGCGATCAGCTTGTCGACGTCGTTGTACGCCTTGACGAAGTCGTTGATCGAGGCGGCGACCTTCTCGCTGTCGGTCTCGACGAGCACTTCGCCGTCGACCGTGGTGCCGACAGGACTGCCCGCCGGCGGCGCCTTGGTCAGCGTCAGGGCCACGCCCTCGATCGCATCACGGACCACGTTCGACGCCGAGGTCAGCGCCAGGCCGTTGACGCTGAAGGAGGCATCCTGCGCCGCCTGCTGCTCGGCAAAGGCCAGCGCCGCCAGTCCGGCGTCGGTTTCGACCGTGAACGCGTTGGCAGCGCCCGTCTCCTTCGAGTTGAGCACCAGCCGCACCTGGCCGGCATCGCCGACCAGCGAGGCGCGCACGCCGATGTTGGCGGCGTTGATCTCGTCGCGCAGTTCGGTCAGCGTCCCGGTGCCGGAATCGCCGACATTGAACGTGCCGAGCACCTCGCTGCCGTCGGCGTTGCGGATCGTCACCGTGCCGCTGCCGATGTCGGTGCCCGCCGTGGCGATCCGCGCCGACGCCGTGGACTGCGCCCGCGCCAGCTGCGTCACCGACACCGCATAGCGGCCCGTGGCCGGTGTGCCGCTGACGACGGCGGCAACGCCTTCACCCGTCACCGTCGCCTTGCCTGCGGAAAAACTGGCGGCGCGGCTGAGCGTGTTTAACGCGGCGTCGAGCGCCGACAATGCGCCGCTGATGCGACCGAAGGCCGACAGCCTCGACTGGATCTGGGTCTCGCGCTTCTCCAGCCGATCGAGCGGCAGCCGCTCGACCTGCATCAGTTGCGAGACCAGACCGTTGACATCGATCATCCCGCCAACGACCCCGGTCACCATGTTCGTGCCAACTCCTTCAGGTGCGCCGCCTGCGTCAAGGCGGCACGCATCAAGCGCGCGCGAGCAGCAGCGTGCCCGCCGCCTTCTCGCTGCCCAGCAGCCGTGCGATCTCGACCATCTCCGGTGAAGGAATCTGGCGCAGCACTTCGCCGGTTTTCCGGTCGATCAATCTAACGATCACGCGACCGACGTCGTCGTTGAATTCGAAGGTCAATTCCCGCCCTTTTTCAGCGAGCGCCTGGTTGGCGCGCTCGATCGCCCGGCGCATCATGGCTTCCGAAATCGCCGGCGCCTCGGTCTTCGCAGCGGCGGGCGCGGCCTCGCCGGCGCGCGACACGGCCGCAGCGCGCGGGCGCGGCGGACCGTTCAGTGCGAGCGCATCGATGTCCATGGCCGTGTCGGACGGGATTGACCGATTTCCTGCTTTTCGGCGCCTGCCGGATCGACTTTAGGCCGCGCTCGTCGCAGCCGGCCCGATGGATCGCCGCCCGTCGCCGTCCCGCGCCGCGCAAATGCCGCCCATAACCATGTTTATTCGGCCATTTCGTGCCGCACTTGAGCCCATAGGATCGGATCGTTGCGCTGCGCGGCGTCGTCTCGCCCGGCGTAGCCAATGCCACCTGCTCGTTCCGCCGGTCGTCGCCCAGGCGGACTTACGGAGACGCGATGAAGCGCGGTCTGCACCTGATTTCCTGCTACCTGCCGAACAACGAATTCGTCGATGCGTTCTTCGCCAGCCTGGCCAATGAACTGCGCCGGCACGACCAGCAGATGCTGCTGCTGCCGACCTATGCGCCGCAGACCGACGCCCAGCTCTACGTGCAGATCTCCTACACGCTGGCCGGCTACGCGCAGCTGTCGCCGCCGGCCGCCGGCGTCGATTCCGGCCTCGTGCCCGGCGCGCTGGCCGATGCCGAAGCAGCCTGGACGCGCCGCTCGGCGAACCCTGCCGATCACGCCCGCGCCGTCGCCACATGCACGGCCTTCTTCGGCCGCCTGCTCGATGAAATGGAGCCGGACACCGTGTCGATCTGGAACCCGACCGTGCCGCAGGGCCGCCTGCTGCAGATGGCCTGCCTGGCGCGCGCGATTCCCTGCTTCGGCATCGAGCGCGGCGTGTTTGCCGAGACGATGATGGTCGAATCGCGCGAGGTCGGCGCGCAGGCCGACGTCGCCCTGAATCCGACCCTGCGCTCGGTGCTGGCGCAGCAGCGGCCGGAGCCTGAACGGCTGGACGAGATCCGCCGCTACTACGCGCAGCGCGACTTTTCGCGCTACGCGATGGCGCCGCGCTGCAGCGGCTCGACGCTGAAGCAGGACCTCGGCATCCCCGCCGATGCCCGTACCGTGGTCCTGATGCTGTCGGTGGCAGCGGCCAACTGGGCGCCGCGCTCGCTGCCCGGTGCGCGCTTCACCTCGCCCTGGTTCGAGTCGGCGCAGCAGGCCGTCGCCTGTCTGCTGGCGGCCTTGCCGCCGGATGTCCATCTCATCGTGCAGGATCATCCGCTCGACCGCGGCCGCTGGAAGCCGACGCCTCATCCGCGCCTGCGCCATGTTCGCGGCGCGCACCTGCAGACCCTGTTCGAGGTCGCCGACGTGCTCGCATTCCTCGGCGCAACGACCGTGCAGCACGAGGCCCTGCTCGCCGACAAGCCGCTGCTGCTGCTGTCGCGCAGCCAGCTCAGCGGCCAGGGGGTGGCCCACGAATACGCCGGCGCCGACCTGCGCGCGCTCGTCGAACGCGCGCTGGCGCGCGACGGGCACGCCGCGCAGCGCGAGGCGGCGGCGCGTTACGTCCCGTTCCTGTTCGATCACGCGCTGTTCGGCCTGCCCGGCTCGCCGGCAAGGCACACCGCGGCCGATCTCGGCCGCCACCTCGCCGCGCTCGAGTCAGCGCATTCGCTCGATACCGCCGGCCGCATCGAGCGCTGGCTCGCTGCCGCCGCGTCCGACCTCGCCTCGACCGCCGCGAACACCCCGACTGCCGTGGAGAACGTGACATGAAAGTCGCCGCTTTCCTGCCTGCCAAGGGCAGCAGTGCCCGGATCGAGAACAAGAACCTGCGCCTGCTCGACGGCAAGCCGCTGTTCCTGCACACGCTGGAGAAGCTCGTGGCCTGCCCGTTCATCGACGAGGTGTTCCTCGATACCGAGTCGGACGAGATGATCGAACTGGGGCGCGACACCGGCTGCAGCGTGATGCGCCGCGACCCGGCGCTGGCCAGCAACCAGACCGACGGCAATCGGCTCTTCCTCAACGAGGTGATGCACACCGACGCCGACATCGTGCTGCAGGTGCTGTGCACCAGCCCGTTCATCAAGGTCGAGACGCTCGAACACGCCGTGGCGACGCTGCGCAACGACCATCGCTACGACTCGGCGGTGCTGATCCGCAAGGAAAAGCTGTATCGCTGGGAAAACGGCCGCCCCGCCTACGACATCCGCCACGTCCCCAACAGCAACACGCTGCCCGACACGGTGATCGAGACGATGGGGCTGTACGTGATGCGCGCCGAGGCAGCGCGCCGCCTCGGCCGCCGCATCGGCGACGCGCCGCTGCAGCTCGAAGCCACGCCGCTGGAGGCGATCGACGTCAACTGGCCCGAGGATCTGGAGCTTGCCAACCTGATCGCCGCCGGCCATCGAGAGCAGGAACGCAAGCTTCTCGCCAACCTGCGAAACCAGATGAACAGTTCGCTGCTGTCGGACATCCTCGACGACCTCGGCCTGCGCAAGCAGGTGATCAAGGGGCTGCGGCCGAACATGGATCACGCCCGTGTGATCGGCCGGGCCAAGACGCTGCGGCTGCGCACGCTGAAGGACGGCGAGGACTTCCGCGGCATCTACAGGGCGCTCGACTCGTACAAGACGATCGTTCCGGGCGACATCATCATCGTCGAGAACGAGGTACCGCAGCACGCCTACTTCGGCGAACTGAACGCCAACCTGGCGGTTCGCGCCGGCGCCGTGGCGGCGATCATCGGCGGCCACACGCGCGACTCGGCCGACGTGGTCAACGTCGGCCTGCCCGTTTTCGCCAACGGTTACACCTGCCAGGACGTGCGCAAGCGGGCGACGCTGGACTCGATGAACCGGCCGATCACGGTGCAGGGCATCCGCATCTGTCCGGGCGACCTGATCTTCGCCGACCGCGAGGGCGTGGTCGTGGTGCCGCGCCGCGTCGAGCGCGAGGTGATCGACACCGCGCTGCGCAACGCCGGCAACGAGAAGCACCTGCTGATCGACATCGCGCAGGGCATCGGCGTCGACGAACTGACGTCGAAGTACGGCTTCTTCTGATCCGCGTCCGGCGTCCCGAATCGGTTCCGCTCGAGGTCCGCGTGCCCTTTGCCGAAGGCCGGTCGCTGCTTCAGCGAAACATCGACGCCTTTGGCCCGGCGCTGCGCAACATCCTGCTCGTCGGCACGGCCAGTGGCATCGCCCGCGCCGTGCCGGAGTGCCAGCCGGCGCTCGACGGCTACGAGGCATTCTCGGTCACGCTGCCGCCGCCGGTGGCGCAGCAGTCGGCGCTGATCGAAGGCGCGCTGCCCGAAGGCGCGAGCGGCGTCGACACGCTCGTTCTGCTGTGCGACGCCGATCCCGCGGCCCTGAAATCACTGCATGCGGCCACCGGCTTCCTGAAGACGCGCGGCTTCGTCATCAACACGCTGTACGGGCGCACGCTGTTCGTCGGCCCGGTGCAGGCACGCGCCAACCCGGTGCATTACGAAGTGATGTTCAACGAGGCCGGCAAGGCGGCTGCCAATCTGCGCCGCGGCCATTATCTGGAGTTCGGCGTCTTCGACGGGCGCACGTTTTCACTGGCCTGGCACACGATGGCGGGCCGCTGCCCGTGGATGCGCTTCTTCGGCTTCGACAGCTTCACCGGCATCCTCGGCTCGCGCGCCGACGAGGTCTACGTCGACGGCACGTACTGTTCGAACCGGCAGACCTTCGAGCACAACTGGAAGGTCTCCGGGCTCGCACCGGAGCGCTGCCATTGCGTCGCCGGCGACTTTCGCCGGACGCTGGCCGAGCCGGGGCTGCGCGAGCGGCTGGGCGTCGACGCCGCCGCCGTTGTGCATATCGACTGCGACGTCTACGAGGCCGCCAAGGCAGCGCTCGACTTCGTCGCACCGGTGCTGCAGCAGGGTTCGGTGCTGCTGTTCGACGAATTCCACGCCAATCAGGCGTCGAATGCCACCGGCGAGCGCCGCGCGCTGCGCGAACTGCTGGCCGAGCACCCCGAACTCGACGCCGAGCGCTGGCACGACTACGCGCTCGAAGGACGGTCGTTCCTGGTCCATCGCGTGCGCTGATTCGGGCGCCACGCCGCCGCGAACTCGGCGCCCGGTGACCACGTCACCGGCGGGC
This sequence comes from uncultured Burkholderiaceae bacterium, assembly GCA_964509545.1. Lineage (GTDB taxonomy): Bacteria > Pseudomonadota > Gammaproteobacteria > Burkholderiales > Burkholderiaceae_F > JADJWR01. Next base: position 36,868 of record CAZDXQ010000003.1, read on the forward strand.
ACCTGACGGTCAGGCCGTCGTTGCCAGTTGCGCCACCGAGGCCGCGGCCTCGGCCGTCGTCGCACGCCTGACGATCGGCCGGAACACGACCCGCAGAACGCAGCTTTCGTCGCCCACGGGTGCCGGCGGCGCGAAGAAACTGAAGCTGTGCTCCTGCCGGCAGTGCAGCAACCCGCCGGCCTGCGCCTGCGTGTGCTCGTGCACTGCCGCCGCCGTCAGGTCGATCTCGCGCTGGCGCTGGAAGGCGTCGAACTGGCGGCGCACGGTGGCCACCCGCGCCGACTCGAGCTGCACCCATTCGAACAGCTGGCCGAACAGGATGCCCACCGCATACTCGCAGCGGCCGATCGGGATCGATACGCTGTAATAGCCGTCGTGCGTCGGCAGCGCCTCCAGGCGCACGATGGTCGAGTCCTGGCCGCGCGCGACCATCACCGGCAGTTGCACGGCGTCACGGCGAAAATCCGTCGGGCGCAGGTCGAGTTCGAGTCGGCGCCGCGCCAGCAGCTGCAGCGCCAGGTCGAGACCGTGCCGGCGCAGCTCGCCCGGCCCGAAGACCCGCAACGAAGACTTGACGTACATCGGCCCGATGCGCAGCAGGTCTTCGCGCGCGGCGTCCGCGTCGACCATCTGCACCGTTTCCTTCGCGCCCATGTTGACGTCATGCACGAAGGACTCGAAGAATCCGGTCTCGCCGTGCAGCGGCAGGAACAGCAACCGCGTGTACGCGGCCAGGGCGCCCTGGAAGCGGGCCTCGGCACTGCGGCCGGCCTCGCTGGTCGCGGCGTTGGCCGCGTTGGCGATGAACTGCAGGCACGCGGCCTGCACGCGCTCGCGGCTGGCGACCTGCTGCGGCGAGATTTCGGCGGCCAGCCGGCGCGGCTCGCCGCGGTCGGTGTAGCCGATGACCGAGCCCTGCGCCACCGTGCACAGCTGTTCGACGACCGACGTGTAGTTGCACTGGGCGCGCAGCAGTCGCGCATCGACGCGGTCCGGGCCGAAAAAGCCGCGCTTTCGCTCGCCAGCACACGGCACGTCGAGCAGCAGCATGTAGCGGCCGTGGACCTCCACGCCGAGGGCCTCGGCCAGCAGATCCTGCACGAGGTTCTGCACCGTGCCGACCGACCCGGTGTCTACGAACAGCAGCCGGTCGCCCGGCCGAGCATCGACCTGGCGGCGCAGATAGCGGATCAGTCCCTGCCGCTCGGCGGCCGAGCGGCTGACGATCCGGCGCAGATTGTGCGGTCGCAGCGCCTCGACAGTCAGCGCATGCACCGGACTCGGCTGGTCCTGCACCCTCGCCAGCAGCGCGTCGGTCTCGGCGGGCGAAAACAGCAACTGCCGCGCCAGCGCCTCGAGCTTGCCGGTGTTCCACTGGCTGCCGGTGTAGGCGATAACGTCGTCGGCACCGCGGAAAGACGCCGCAAAGGCGGCGAACCGGCTCAGCTCGACGGCGTACGTCGGCAGCTCGGCTTCGCTGCCGAGCGCATCGAACGCGCGCTTCGGCAGATGCCCGTCGCGCATCAGGAAGCACACTTTGACCGGCCGTCCGTCGGCGGCGAGCTCGCGTGCCTGCTCGCGCACCCAGGCTGCGAATCCGTACATCAGCGGCCCCAGCGTGCCGTAGCCAAGACGTTCGCCGGCATCGTCGAAGCGCCGCAGTTCGCGTCCCAGATGCGGCCGGTGCGGCAACAGCGGCGAAGCGCGCTGTCGCAGCGCCGGCTCGGCCATCAGCAGCGCCGCCATCTCCAGCCGCCACTGCTCGTCGAGCTGCGCGTCGCCCTGCAGAAGATGCACCGCCTGCAGCCCGGCTTCGAGCGCGCTGCGCAGGTCGGCGTTCGGGTTGTCGCCGATGTGCAGCACACGGCGCGGATCGAGCCCGAGCCGGCCGAGCACGATCGGGAACAGACCGGTCAGCTTGCCGGCACCGTGGTCGCTTGAGGCAAAGACATGGTCGATCTGCGCCATGACCTCGTCGCCGACCTTGGCGCGGATCAGATCGCTCAGCTCGGCCGTGCTCAGATAGGTGTCGCTGACGACGATGACCCTGAGGCCGCGCCGGCGCGCATTGCGGATCAGCGCCAGCGCCGGCTCGAAGGCCACGCAGTGCCGCCGCTCGAGCGCCAGTTCCTCCTCGACGCGGGCGCGGATCTCGGCCTCGTCGGCCCCCGGCAGCGCGCAGCGGTAGATCTCGGCCAGCGTCACCTCGCGATGGCCGCTGCGCACGAAGCGCTGCTGCCGCGCCGTCTTCTCGGCGACGTAGCGGCTGCTGCGCGACAGCGGCGCGCGCAACTCGCAGAACATGTCGCTCGGCTCCGGCGACGTGCGCCACAGCAGCGTGTCGAAGCAGTCGAGCGACAGCGTCTCGATTTCGCCACCAAAGGAATGCAGCACGCCGGCCAGTTCGTCGGCGAAGACTTCGTTGATCATCGCAATCACCTCGCACCGGCGATGCTAGGGGCGCAACGATGCGCGCCATGCCGCGAATCGCGCCCGTTTTGCCGCGCAGACCGGGCCTTTCCGCTGCGCCAGTGCCCGGCCGCCGCGTTGCGCTGCGCATCAAAGAGGAAGGGGGCCTTGCGGCCCCCTTTTCTCCTCAGCCTGCTTGCGCCATCAGCCGCGCAGCAGCGACAGCACGCTCTGCGGGGCCGCGTTGGCCTGCGCCAGCATCGCCACGCCGGCCTGTTGCAGGATCTGCGCCCGGGTCAGCGCTGCGGTTTCGGCCGCGTAGTCGGCATCGATGATCCTTCCTCGCGATGCCGCCGTGTTCTCGGCCGCGATCTGCAGGCCGTTGATCACGCTTTCGAAGCGCGACTGGGTGGCGCCGAAGGTGGCGCGCAGCGAGTTGACCGAGTCGATCGCCGTATCCATGTTGTCGATCGCGGTCTGCGCGTTGGACGTGCTCGTCAGGTCGCCCGAGGTGATCGACAGCGCCGACGAGCTCACCGTGATCTGGTTGCTGGCCGTGTTGTTGGCGCCGACCTGGAAGGTGAGGCTGATCGAACCCGACAGCAGCGCCGTGCCGTTGAACGACGTCACGCTGATCAAGCGCGTGTTCTCGGCCACGAGCGCCTGGTATTCGTCGTTCAGTGCGGTCAGGTCGCCCGAAGCGGTGGCGTTGGCCGCCTGCACCGCAAGCTCGCGCATCCGCTGCAGGTTGTTGCCGATCGAGCCGAGCGCCCCTTCGGCCGTCTGCGCCAGCGACACGCCGTCGGCAGCGTTGCGGATGGCAACGTTCATGCCGCGCACCTGGGCGTTCATCCTCTCGGCGATCGCGAGGCCGGCGGCGTCGTCCTTGGCGCTGTTCACGCGCAGGCCCGAGGACAGCCGCTGCACGGCGTTGGCCAGGGCCATCTGCGACGCATTGAGGTTGCGCTGCGCATTCAGCGACATGACGTTGGTGTTGATCACTTGTGGCATCGAAAGCTCCTTTGCAGTCTGGATTCAAGTCAGCCGCTGTCGGATTTACCGGCTCATGTTTCGGCTGGTTCACCTTCTGCCCTAGCGGCTGCCCGATGATCCTGTGGCACCCTGGGGGCCACGCGGTGCGGGAACCTCCAGCGCCGCGTTAGGTGGCTTATCGGATGACCCATCCCGGAACTTTAGTCAGCCGACTGTCGCAAGCGCCTGCCGATGAACGGTCGCCGCGGCCGGACCCCCACCGACTTCATCGGCCGGCACCTGCGCGCCCGCAACCCGCGACTGCGGCACGGCACTGCGGCGCTCCATATGGAGACCAGGGGATGGTCGGCTGCAGCACGCACGAACCGAACCATCCGCAAGGCTTAGTCACTTCTTCCGAGAGGAAACGGCCTGTCGGAAATCGCCCGACTTCTGCGTAAGCTCGGTGCCGGCACAAGAATTGGCGACACGCCGATATGGCATGCGAAAACGGACTTACACAATGGCTGCACTTCGCAACGCAATTCGTGTGACCCATTCACCGCGCTGACAGGAGCATCGAACGATGAGCACCGCCTTCCCCAACGAGCAGCTTCTCGCCGAGGTGCGCGAGGTCAATCTCGCCTACCTCGTGCTGGCCCAGCACATGATCCGCGCCGACAAGGCGCAGGCGATGTACCGGCTCGGCGTCTCCGAGGAAGTGCTCGATGTGATCGCGCAACTTTCGCCGGCGCAGCTGATGCGCATCGCCGGCGCCAACCAGCTGATCTGCCGTTTCCGTTTCGACGACGACATGGTGTGGAACCTGCTGACCTCGGCCAGCAAGGCCCGCGCCACCGGCACCGGCGCGGTGGCCGGCCTGCACGCCAACATCGTGATGGCCGGGCAGATCGCCGCCTCCTAGGTCGCTCGGTCCGGGGCCGCGGCCTTGCAGACCGCCGGCCGCGAATCGATCCGCTGAACAAGAAACGGAAGTACATCATGCGCATCAAGTCCATCGTCTCCGAAAGCCGGCAGATCCAGCGCGCCATCACCCTGATCAAGCTGGGCGCACGGCTGCAGGTGCTGGAATCCGAGACCGACCTGTCCTACGAGCGGCTGCTGCGCCTGTACAAGGAGGTGCAGGGCGTGTCGCCGGCGCGCGGCATGCTGCCGTTCTCCACCGACTGGTTCATGACCTGGCAGCCCAACATCCACTCGTCGCTGTTCCTGAACATCTACGAGTACCTGAACAAGACCAGTGAGCTGGAAGAGATCGACAACATCATCAAGGCCTACGAGCTGTACCTGGAGCAGGTGCATGCGCAGGAACTGGAGCCGCTGCTGTCGATCACCCGTGCCTGGCGCCTGGTCAAGTTCGTCGACGCCGGCATGGTCCGGCTGACCGGCTGCCGCAAGTGCAGCGGCAAGTTCATCACCCATACGTATGAGCTGACCGCCGACTACGTCTGCGGTCTGTGCGAACCGCCGGCGCGCGCCGGCAAAGGCAAGGGCCAGCCGGCGCGCAAGGACACCGCCCTCACCGAGTAGCGAACATCGACCGGGCCGTGCGCCGGCCCGGCACAGACTCCTCCGCTGAAACTTGGGCCGCCCGCGGGCGGCCCCTTTTTTTCCGCACTCGGGCGTCGCTTGCCGTAGCGGCCCGGTCGGCGGATTTGCAGGGCCTTTGCCGCGCAAATCGGCCCGCGGCGCAAGCCCTTGCTGCCGCTCGGAAATTCTCCGTTGTCGCAGGGGCTCGCCGATTCAAGTTAGGTCGCGCCGCTGCCGAAACACATCGAGGCGGGGTGCACGCCGGGACGCACCTGCCTGTTCCGCCCGCGACAAGGTCAGCATCGAATGTTCGTCATCATCGGTTACGTGCTCGTGGTTGCCGCGGTTTTCGGCGGCTACGCGCTTGCCGGCGGCAACTTCGGCGTGCTGGCCAAGGCGGCGCCGGTCGAGATGTTCATCATCTCCGGCGCCGCGCTCGGCGCCTTCTTCGTCGGCAACTCCGCCAAGACGGTGTCGGCGACCTTCAAGACGCTGCCCAAGGTCCTGCAGGGCTCGAAGCACACCAAGGCGCGCTACATGGCGCTGATGGCGCTGCTCTACGACATCCTGCAGAAGATCCGCAAGGAAGGGATGATGGCCATCGAGTCCGACATCGAGGACCCGGCCAAGAGCGCGCTGTTCCAGAAGCACGCCGCGGTGACCGCCGATCACCACCTGAGCGAGTTCGTCTGCGATTACCTGCGCATGATGGTCAGCGGCAACATGAACCCGTTCGAGATCGAGAGCCTGATGGACCAGGAGATCGATACGCACCATCACGAGGCGTTACAGCCCGCGCACGCGATCCAGAAGGTCGGCGACGGCCTGCCCGCCTTCGGCATCGTCGCCGCGGTGCTCGGCGTGGTCAAGACGATGGCCTCGGTCGGCGCCGCGCCGGCCGTGCTCGGTCAGATGATCGCCGGTGCGCTGGTCGGCACCTTCCTCGGCATCCTGCTCGCCTACGGCTTCGTCAGCCCGCTGGCGGCGCTGCTCGAGCAGAAGAGCGACGAGAGCACCAAGGAACTGCAGTGCGTGAAGGCGACGCTGCTGGCGAGCCTGCAGGGCTACGCGCCGGCCGTGGCCGTGGAATTCGGCCGCAAGGTCCTGTACTCGACTGAGCGACCGTCGTTCACCGAACTGGAGTCGCATGTGAAGCAGAAGCGCTGAAGATGTACGCGAGCCCTGCGGGCTCGCATGTGCATCTTCAGCGGAGAAATCAGCGCGCGCCCTTCGGGCGGCCGGGCGGGCGCGCGAAGGCAAGGGCAAAGAGCCGCGACGCGCGAAGCGGCCTGCCGCGAAGTGCGTCGCTGATTGTTGCGCGGGGCGCCGGGCCGCCCCAAGCCCCGCGCACTGACTTGAGCGCGAGCGGTGCACGTGCGACCCGCAGGGTTGCGTACACCGAAAGCGCGGAGCACATATGGCCGTCGGCGAAAAGGCAAAGAGCACGATCGTTGTGAAGCGGATCAAGAAGGGCGGCCACGGCGCGCACGCGGCCGCATGGAAGATCGCCTATGCCGACTTCGTCACGGCGATGATGGCGTTCTTCCTGCTGATGTGGCTGCTCGGCTCGACCACCAAGGGTGAACTGCAGGGCATCGCCGATTATTTCCAGTCGCCGCTGAAGGTGGCGCTGTCGGGCGGCTCGGGCGCTGGCGATGCCACTTCGGTGATCCAGGGCGGCGGTCCGAACCTGACGCAGACCGTAGGCCAGGTGAAGAACGGCAACAACGACTCGACGAAGAAGGCGCCGCACGAGATGCGGCGCGAACTGGCCCGGCTCGAGCGCGAGCGGATGGAGAAGCTGAAGCAGCGCGTCGACGCGGCGATCCTGGCCAATGCCAAACTGGCCGAATACCGGCACCAGATCCGCGTCGAGGTCACGCCCGACGGTCTGCGCATCCAGATCGTCGATGACTTCAACCGGCCGATGTTCGAACTCGGCTCCAGCGTCGTGCAGCCGTACATGCGCGACATCCTGCGCGCCATCGGCGACGTGCTGAACGAGGTCGATGGCCGCGTCGCGCTGTCCGGCCACACCGACGCGGCGCCCTATGCCGGCGGCGAACGCGGCTACTCGAACTGGGAACTGTCCGCCGACCGCGCCAACGCCTCGCGCCGCGAACTGGTCGCCGGCGGGCTCGGCCGCGACCGCATCGTTCGCGTGGTCGGGCTGGCCGATTCGAGCCTGCTGATGAAGGACGATCCGCGCAGCCCGCTGAACCGCCGCATCGCGATCATCCTGCTCAACAAGCTGGCCGAAGACCGGCTCAACAAGGCCAACGGCGAAATCGAAGCCGGCACCGCCGACGAACTGGAGCAGTCGCTGCCCGATGCCGCCGCCGCTGCTACGGCAGCGACTTCCGGCGCACCTGCCGAGGGCACGGTCAAGGCGCCACTCTGACCGCGCCGCGGGGCCGCAGCCTCGCGCAGCATTCGCACAGGGCCCGCACCGCGCGTCGCCCCGCCAAGGCATCTGCACGCGGGCGAGCAGCGCAAAGGCAGGCGCAGCCGGCCTGAAGACGCCGCGCGGCGGCCATGGGCAGCACCCGCCTGCCCGCCGAACGAATGAATTGGCACGAACCGCGGCCTCTTCTTGCCGCGCGGCCCCGATCGCCTTCAGCCTCAAGTCGCGCCGGGTAATGACGATCTTGTTTTCGTGTCGTCCTTTTTCCTACGTACCTCGACCCAGCTGCGCTAAGCCGCCGATGCGTTACCCCGAGGACAAGAACACGAGCAGCGAACTGCTGCGGCTGGCGCTGCCGCAGATCGCCCGGCATGGGTCGGGCTTCCAGCCGCCGAGCTACGCGATCTGGTACGAGTACGTCTCGGGCTGCAATGCGCCGCTGAAGCAGGCGCTCGATGCGCGAACGGCGAAGGGCGGCGCGCTGAGCAGCGACGAAACCAACGCCTTTTACGCCACCTACGTCGCCGCGCGCGACGCCAAGGCGCTCGATCGCCTGTCGGGGCAGTTGCAGAAGACGGTCGACGAGTTCGGCCAGCTCGCGGGCAGCGCCTCGCGCCAGACGCAGGACTACGGCCGGTCGCTCGCCACCTACGGCGAGCGCCTGGCGCCGGACCTGAACCTCGACGCGCTGCGCGGCGTGATCGGCGCGCTGGCCGCCGAGACGCAGCGGATGCAGGCGTCGAACCGGGAACTGAACGAACGGCTGCAGGCCAATCAGCGCGAGTTCGCCAGCCTGAAGGCGCAGATGGCCACGGTGCAGAACGAGGCCCTGCTCGACCCGCTGACGCGCCTGAGCAACCGGCGAGGCTTCCAGCGCCGCATCGACGAGATGCTGGCCGCCGGCGCCGACGGCCTGGCCGGATCGTCGCTGCTGATGGCCGACATCGATCATTTCAAGCAGATCAACGACACCCACGGCCACCTGCTCGGCGACCGCGTGCTGCAGACGGTGGCCGAAGTCATCCGCGGCAGCGTCAAGGGCCGCGACGTGGCGGCGCGGTTCGGCGGCGAGGAATTCGCCATCCTGCTGCCCGAAACGCCGCTGCGCGGCGCACTGGTGCTGGCCGAGCAGATCCGGCAGACGGTCGCGCGCGGGCGCATCCGCCGCATCGACCGCGACGAGACCATCGGCGGCGTCACGATTTCCCTCGGCGTGGCCAACTACCGGCCGGGCGAGACGCTCGAGCAATGGCTCGAGCGCGCCGACCGGGCGCTGTATCAATCCAAGCAGCGCGGACGCAACTGCGTCACGGCGGCTGCCGCCGGCCTGGCCACGGCGTAGGTCGGCATCGCCTTCGGCGCGGCGCGTGGCGCCGGCCGCGCGCGCCGCTTCAAACCAACCCCGATTTCGCTGCGCCGGGCGCGGGGAGAAGTGCGCCCGGTGAGGCGAGCGCTTGTCTCGCCCACGGCACGGGATGCAGGGTCAGACGCCGCGGCCGTTGCCGCTGAACGCGAGCGTCGGGCGATCCTGCTTGCGGGCAGTGGCGGCGCCGCTGGCCGCCAGCAGCAGGTCGGCATTCTCGGCCGACACCGGCCGCGACATGTGGAAGCCCTGGCCCAGTTCGCAGCCCAGCTCGCGCAGCCGGCTCATCTGCGCCGGCGTCTCGATGCCCTCGGCGATGACCCGCTTGCCGAGCGCCGTGCCGAGCGTGATCACGGCGCGCACGATCTCCGAGTTCTGCGTGCTGATCTGCAGCTTGCTGACGAAGGAGCGGTCGATCTTCAGGCTGGTGATCGGCAGCGCCGACAGGTACGACAGCGACGAATAGCCGGTGCCGAAGTCGTCGACGCTGACGCCCACGCCGAGCTGCGACAGCTCCTCCAGCGTGCCGAGCGCGGCGTCGAGCCGCTCCATCAGCATGCTCTCGGTGATCTCCAGCGTGACGTGCTTCGGCTGCAGGCTGTGCGTCAGGATGGTGCGCGTCACGCGATTGGCAAAGCCGCTGCCGCACAGGTCGGCACCGGAAATGTTGACGTGCATGCGCAGGCCGGCGTTGTTCGGATGCGCCGCGTGCCACGCCGCCAGCTGCGCGCAGGCGCGTTCGAGCACCCACTGCGTCAACGGGCCGATCAGTCCGGACTCCTCGGCGATCGGAATGAACACGGCCGGCGACACGCTGCCGCGCTCGGGATGGTGCCAGCGCGCCAGCGCCTCGAAGGCGACCAGCCGGTTCGACTGCAGTTCGTACAGCGGCTGGTATTCGAGCGCCAGCTGGCCGGCGTCGATCGCGCGGCGAAGGTCGCTTTCCAGGTGCAGCTGCGAGGTCACCTGCGCGTGCAGGCTGGCGTCGAACAGCGCGTACTGCGCCTTGCCCTGCGCCTTGGCCTTGTACATGGCGATGTCGGCGTCGCGCAGCACCTCGTCCGGCCGTGTGTAGCCGATGCTGGAGAAAGTGATGCCGATGCTGGCGCTGGTGGCGATCTCGTTGCGGCCGACCATCACCGGCACCCGCAGCACCTGCTGCAGCCGCTCGGCCAGGCCCACCGCATGGCGCGCCAGCTCCATCCCCTCGGTCAGGATCGCGAATTCGTCGCCGCCGAGCCGCGAGACGATGTCGGTCGGCCGCACGTGTTCGAGGATGCGGCCGGTCACCTTGACCAGGAATTCGTCGCCGGCGCGGTGGCCGAGGCTGTCGTTGATGATCTTGAAGCGATCGAAGTCGAGGAACAGCACGGCGAAATGATGCTCCGGGTTGGCCCGGTTGCGGTCGATCGCCTGCTGCAGGCACTCGTTGAAACGGTTGCGGTTGGCCAGGTTGGTCAGGCTGTCGTGGTAGGCGATGTGCTGCAGCCGGCTTTCGGCGCGCCGGCGCGCGGTGATGTCCTGGACCTGGAAGATCAGCAGCGGGCTGCTCGACGGCGCGTCGGCAAAGAAGCCGCTGGCCAGAGAGACCCAGACCTCGGCACCGTGCCGGTGCCGGCAGCGCAGTTCCAGCGTGAAGGTGCGCACCTGCTGCTCGCCGATGCGCGCCAGTTGTTCGGCCAGCTTGTCGCGGTCGGTGGCGTCGACGAAGTCGGCAAAACCGTGGCCGACCAGGTCCGGCTCGTCGTGGCCGAGCAGCACGCACAGCGCCCGGTTCACCTGCAGGATGGCGCCATCCAGCCTGACCAGTGCCATGCCGATCGAAGCGTGGGTGAAGGCGCTGTGAAAGCGCTTTTCGCTCGCTTCGAGCTCGCGCACGTGGCGCGCCGCCTGCGCGGCCTCGCGTTCGGCCGCCTCCACCCGCTCACGGCTTGCACGCTCCGCCGCCTCCTGCTGGCCGAAGTAGTAGTGCATCGTGGTCAGGAACATGGCGATGATCGGCACGGCGACGATCAGTGTCGGCACGCCGAACTTCTGGAACGTCAGGTACAGCAGGCCGGAGATCGACGCCGACGCGGCATAGGCGATGCCGACCCAGCCGAAATTGCCGAGCCAGTCGGCGAGCGACGGCCGCTCGCCACGCTTGAGATAAATCACCGAGGTGATCAGCGTCGTGTTGACGACGAAGTAGCCAACCGCGAACAGCATCACCACGCCCAGCACCGCGCCGTCGCCACTGACGCCGACGCCTCCCAGCAGGCCGACGGTCTTCTCGAACAGCAGGCCGCAGATGAACATCGCCAACGCCGCCGAAGCGGGGCTCGCCAGGCGGCTGGTCCAGCGCTTCGACGTGCGCCACGAGCCCACCGCCGCTTCGGCCGCGGCGCCGAACACCGCCGCCGCCGGCCCGTGCAGCAGCAGCAGCAGGAAGATGAAGATGTCGCCGGCGGCGATCGAATGCCTCGATCCGGGAACGCGCACCGGGAACAGGCCGACCACCGCGGCGATGACCGCGCCGACCAGGACCTGGATCAGCGCCTCCTGCGGCAGCGTGCCGACCTGCCACGCCGAGTAGCCGATGATCGCCGCCCCGGCCACCACCAGCGCCAGCCAGTAGGCGGTGGCGCCGGCACCGTAATCGGGCATCAGCCAGGCCTTGCCGCGTGCCAGCCAGCCCGGCGGGTGCGAAGGTGATGCCGCGATGTTGGTGTCGTTCATCTTGTGGGGTCGGGCACTGGCGATCCTGCGCAAATGGCCGCGCTGAACCTTTTCATCGGCATCAGCGCGGCCGCTCTTGAGGTCGGGTTCGCTCTACCGCCGCCGCGTGCGGCGACGTGGGCGTTCGCTCATCCTGTCGGCGGTCAGAAGCGCTCGATCAGCGGCGCCGGCACTTTTCGCGCCGTCGGCTGCGCGGCGGCGGTTCTGCCGTCGACCATGACCCGGCGCAGCATCGCCACGCGCTCGGCCTTGCCCTGCCTGGCCGGTTCGGCGCTGCCGCCCAGCGGCTGGGTGCGCCCTTCGCCGATGCCGTAGATGGCGAACAGCAGCGCGGCGACGATCAGCACCGCCAGCTTGGCCATCAGGTCGATCGCGCCAATGGCCGCGTTCTCGGCCACCTGCACTGTCACTGGCTTTTCCATGGCTTTCCCCCGTCCAGTGTCGTGCCGGATTACTTCTCGCCCGCCGGGTTGAAGTTGTACGCAGAGATGGTGTTCTGCTCGCTGAGCACCAGGCCTTCACTGAGCAAGAAGCCCTCGGACAGCACCAGGCCCTCGCTGAGCACCAGGCCCTCGCTGAGCACCAGCCCTTCGCTGAGCACCAGACCCTCGCTCAGCACCAGGCCCTCGCTGAGCACCAGCCCTTCGCTGAGCACCAGACCGCTGCCGTTGATCAGCCAGCCCGACAGCGTCGCGGTGGGGATGAACACGCCGGTCTTGCCGAGCAGCGAACTGGTGCCCGCCAGCGCCGTGCCGTTCACCACACCGCCCGTGGCCAGTGTCTGGTTCGATACCGTCGCTTCGGTGAACGACTTCGGGAACGTGTTGGCCGCGATGCCGGTGCCAGACCAGTAAGTGACATCGCGTCTGCGGACGGTGCCGCTGGCCCAGGTCGTGCGCGGGTCGTAGATCGGCTGGTATTCGGTGAACAGATCGCTGCCGCTGAGCACGAGGTTGCCGCCGGCGAAGATGATGCGCGACCAGTTGAACGCCGTGCCGTTGACCGTCGAAGTCGGCGCCGGCATTGGCTGTCCCGCGGCAAGCAGGGCGGCCCCGGCGCTGATCGTGCCGGCCTCGATCCGTTCCTTGATGTCGGTGCGCAGCGCCTTGGCCAGGCGCACGGCGCCATCGACGTTCAACAGGCCCGCGCCCTGCTGCAGCAGGTTGAAGTTCGGCAGCGGCTGCGCGCTGTACTGCAGGATCGCCTTGACCAGCGGCGGCGTCAGCCCCGGGTTGGCCTGCAGCATCAGGGCCACCGTCCCGGCCACGGCGGGCGCGGCGATCGACGTGCCGGACAACATCATCTGGTTTTCCGGATACGTCTGCTTGAACTTCAGCGGCGAGACCAGGGTGCTGTAGAAGGCCGTCGCCAGCACGTTCCAGCTCGACGACGAGTTCATCGCCGCGGCACTGACGATCCGGTTGCCGGGGGCGACCAGATCCGGCTTCAGCAGGTTGTCGACGCGGCGCACGCCGCTACCGTCGACGTACGAGCCGCGCGTCGGGCCACGGGAGCTGAAGAAGTTCACCGTGTCGTCGCTGCGCGACGTCGTGTCCTTGTAGTTGACCGAACCCACCGTGATCACCGACGGATCGTGGCCGGGCGAGCTGACCGCGCCGAAGACCTCCTTGCCGTCCAGTCCGAGGCCGAAGTTGCCGGCGGCGACCACGACCGTCACGCCGACGGCTGCAGCGCTACGCACGGCCTGGCACAGCGGGTCGGTGCGCCAGGTCTCCGTCGAGGAGGCGGCGATGCTGAGGTTCATCACGCGGATGTTGTATTCGCGGGCGTGGTAGATGACCCACTGGATGCCTTCGAGCGCGTCGCTGAGCGTGCCGACGCCCGCGTCGCCGAGGACCTTGACGTCGTAGATGTCGGCGTTCGGCGCGATGCCGGTGGTGTCCGGCGTGTCCTTGACGTAGTACCTGGCGCGCCCGGCGGCGACCGAGGCCACGTGCGTGCCGTGGCCGAAGACGTCGGCAAACGAATTGCTGTCGTTGGCGACCGCGGCCTCGTAACTGGCCAGGGTGCTGCTATCCGGGGCCAGCGACGATGTGTTGTTGGAACCGGAAGTCCAGTTCGTCAGGCTGGTGCTCAGCATCTGCACGCTGCGCTTCACCCGCGTCACGCCGTTGCCGTCGAGGAAGGCGTCGTGCGCCTTCATCACGCCGGAGTCGAGCACGGCGATGCCGATCCCCGTGCCATCCAGCCCGCTGTAGCTGGTCTTGGTGCTGTTCGTGCGCACCGCGCTGGTCAGCGCGCCGGTGATGGACTCCAGCGCGCTGGCCGTGCGCCGGATCTCGCGGTTGGGCGAGATGCTGACCACGTCCGAGCGCCCGGCCAGGTTCGAGACCTGGTTGGCCTTCAGCTGCACCGTCATCATGTTCAGGGCGGGAAACGACGCGTGCACCGAACCGCCGTTCTTCAGCACGAAGTCGCGTATGCCGGCCATCGTTGGATCCGCGCCGTCGGTGACCACCACCGCCTGCACATGACGCGCGCCGTTCATCTCGCGCGCCCACCGCGCCGCCGGCGTGTTCGTCGCCGCGATACCGGCCTGCAGATCGCGCGCGATCTTGCTGCTGCTCGACTGCGCCTGCGCAGTGCCGCTGCCGAGCAGGCCCGGCACCGCAAGCAGCGCCAGCGCGAAACCCTTGCCAAGGGCGTTGAGGAACCAGCGGCGGCGTGGGAACTGTTCGGTTGTCATCGGGGTGCTCACGTCGTTCGGATGAGTTGGTACGAACCGTAAAGACGTGATGCGCGGATGAGGATCATCCGTTCGGCGGCCTCAAGTTTTCGCGGACAACGCCGCGAGGCGAAGGCAGGTCGCGTGCGTCAGCGCCTACTCGTGCGCGCAGCCGCGCGTCGAACGGATGGATTAGGACAGCGAGCCCACGCTGACCTCACGGCAAGGCACGAGGCAACGGCATGCGCCGCCCGTCGGAGAACAAACGGCGGATCACATACGGATGAGGCCGAGGGCGCGCCGCGGCGGCAGCCGCCGTCACCTCGATCCGCCGTGAACGAACGCCGGAGATTCCGGCGCCGTGCAAAGCGCGATCAGCTATGGCCGATCACGGGATGCGGCTGATACGGCGCGGCCAGCCGCGCGAGTTCTTCTCCCGACAGCGTGATGCGCAGCGCGTCGAGCGCCTGTTCGAGTTGCCCCGGCTTGCTGACACCGATGAGGGGGCTCGTCACGCCGTCCTGATGCAGCAGCCATGCGTAAGCCAGCGCGGCGTTGCTCACGCCCTTCTCGCGCGCCAGTTGCGTCACCGCGTCGACCACGGCGAAATCCGCCTCGCGGTAATAGAACTTCTGCGCGATGTCATCGGTGGCGGCGCGCGAGGTGGCGCCGGCCGCCTTGTCGGTGCTGCCGCCCTCGCCCGGCTTGCGGTTGCCGGCGAGAAAGCCGCGCGCCAGCGGGCTCCACGGCAGCAGGCCGACGCCGGTGGCGCGGCAGTACGGGTTCATCTCGCGCTCCTCCTCGCGGTAGGCGAGGTTGTAGTGGTTCTGCATCGAGACGAACCGGCTCCAGCCGTGCCGCTCGGCAGCGTGCTGCATGCCGGCGAACTGCCAGGCGAACATGCTGGAGGCGCCGATGTAGCGTGCCTTGCCGCGTTTCACCACCTCGTGCAGCGCCTCCATCGTCTCCTCCACCGGCGTGGCGGCATCGAAGCGGTGGATCTGGTACAGATCGACGTAGTCGATGCCGAGCCGGCGCAGGCTGTCGTCGATGGCGGCGAAAATCCTCTTGCGCGACAGCCCGCTCGTGTTCGGCCGCGGCTGGAACTTCGGCCCCGATGCATTGCCGCCCTGGAAGGCGAGATCGACCGGGAAGTAGACCTTGGTGGCGACCACCACCTCGTCACGGTGGCAGAACTCGCGCACGAACTTGCCGGTCAGTTCCTCGGAGATGCCGGCCGAATACATGTCGGCGGTGTCGAAGAAGTTGATGCCCGCCTCCACCGCCGCGCGCACCAGCGGCCGCGAGGCCGCTTCATCGAGCACCCACGGCCGCCACTTCGGCGTGCCGTAGGTCATCATGCCCAGCGCGAAGCGCGAAACCTTCAGGCCCGACTGGCCGAGGCGGACGTACTGCATGGCGGCCCTCCCTGCTCGGTGTTGCGCAGGCGGGCGATCGTAGCGGAATTGCCGGCCGCTTCTGCAGCGCGCCATGCCCGGCTCACATGCCGAGCAGGCGGCCGATGCGGGCGATGTAGTCGCCGGCCTTGATGGCGTCGCTCAGCAGCTCGTCGCTGGCGGCGTGCAGCTTCTCGCGCAGGCCCGTCAGGCCCCCATGCACGTCCTCGTGCGGCTGCGCCGAGGCCAGCGCCGCGCGCAACTGCTCGACGTCGGCGCGCAGGTGGTCGAGGTCGCCGCGGCCGCTCTTCAGTTGCGCCAGGTCGCGTTCGAGCGCGTCGACGAGACGCGCCGCCTCGTCGAGGTCGACCTTGCGCTTCTGCTCGGGGGTGCCTTCCGTCATTGCCGGACTCGATGCGCTGCGTAGATGGCGCGCAGCTTAGCGCGGGAACGCCCATCGGGTGCGGCGCCGGCACGCCGCGGCCATGCCGCTCACACCGGCATGTTCATGATCTGTTCGTAGGCCTGCACCAGGCGGTTTCGCACCTGCACCGCCGCCTGGAACGACAGCTGCGACCTGTTCATCGCGATCATCGTTTCTTCGAGACTGACGGCCGGATTCTCCAGCTGGAACTGCCGCTGCAGTTCGGTCGACTGCTGCTGTGTGCGGCTGACCGCCTTCAGCGCCGAATCCAGCGCGCCGACGAAATCGGCCTTGCCGGCCTGCGTCGCCTGATCCGGAGCAGGCGCCTTCAGGCCGGCCAGTGCCTGCGCGATCTGCGCGTTGATCGGTTTGATATCCATGGCGCAACGCCACCCGCAAGTTCTGCCTCGGGCTGACGTTAGTGACAACTTCAGGGCGCCGATCCCCGGATAAGCGCGCGCGCCGCCGGTCTATTCCCGCCGTTGCAACGGCGCTTCAAGTCCGGCGCTTTTCCGGCCCTTATCCACGCTTTCGCACCCTAAAGCCGGCCGAATAATCCGTCCGACCTCGCGCCGGGATGCCCACGGCATGCCGGCAGGCGAGCCCACGGCAACTCGTTCCGGACCGATGGACAACACCGCAGTCGTCCCCAGCACCGTCAGCGCCGCCGACAGACCGGCCAGCGCGTTCGCCCGGATGAGCCCACGGGTCAAGGGCATGCTCGCCCTCGGCGCAGCGGGCGTGGTGGCGATCGTCGCCTCGGCCTGGCTGTGGGCGGCATCGCCGAACTACCGCGTGCTGTTCACCAATCTGTCCGACCGCGACGGCGGGGCGATCATCGCCAGTCTGGCGCAGATGAACATTCCCTACAGGAACGGCGACGGCGGCGTGCTGCTGGTGCCGGCCGACAAGGTGCACGAGGCGCGGCTGAAGCTCGCCTCGCAGGGCCTGCCGAAGGGGTCGCTGGTCGGATTCGAGATCATGGAGACGCAGAAGTTCGGCGTCACCCAGTTCCAGGAGCAGGTCAATTACCAGCGCGGCCTCGAAGGCGAACTGGCCCGTTCGATCCAGGCGCTGGCGCCGGTGGCGCAGGCGCGCGTGCACCTGGCGCTGCCGAAGGCCTCCGGCTTCCTGCGCGAGAAGCAGCCGCCCACCGCCTCGGTGCTGCTGCAGCTTCACCCCGGCAGAACGCTCGACCGCACGCAGGTGGCGGGCATCGTGCACCTGGTGTCCTCCAGCGTGCCCGAGCTGGCGACCAAGAACGTGTCCGTGGTCGACCAGTCGGGCAACCTGCTCGCCTCCGACCGCACCACCGCCGCCGGGCTCGATGCGGCGCAGCTCGACTACGTGACACAGATCGAGGCGAACACGATCAAGCGCATCGAGGACATCCTCGAGCCGATCCTCGGCCGCGGCAACGTCCGCGCGCAGGTCACCGCCGACATCGACTTCACCCAGGTCGAGGCAACCTCCGAGACCTACACGCCCAATCAGGGGGCCGACGCCAAGGCCAGCATTCGCTCGTCGACGACCAGCGAATCGATGCAGCCCGGGCCGGTGACGCCGCAGGGCGTGCCCGGCGCGATGTCGAACCAGCCGCCGGTGCCGCCCACCGCGCCCATCAACGGCAACGCGCCAGCGCTGAATCCGCAGCCGGCGGCGGCGAACAGCACGCCGTCGACCCGGCGCGAGGCAACGACCAATTTCGAGGTCGACAAGAACGTCCGCCACACGCGCCAGGCCACCGGCCAGGTCCGCCGGCTGACCGCTGCGGTTGTCGTCAACCATCGCACTGCGGCCGCGGCCGACGGCGCGGCCGCGCAGTCGACGCCGTTGTCCGAGAAGGAGATCCAGAACATCACCGCACTGGCGCGCGACGCGATGGGCTTCAACGCGCAGCGCGGCGATTCGCTGAACGTGGTCAACGCCGCCTTCAGCCAGCCCGAGCTGGCGCCGGCGCAGCCGCTGCCGCTGTGGAAGCAGCCGGACACGGTCGCGATGGGCAAGGAGGTGGGCAAGGCGGCGCTGTTCCTGCTGCTGACGCTGATCGTCGTCTTCGGCGTCGTCCGCCCGGCGCTGAAGTCGATCGGCAGCCCGCCCAAGCCGCAGCCGCTGCCGAACACGCCGCCGGCCGGCACCGGCGCGGCGACGGCCGAACTCGGCCTGTCGCCCGTCGACCAGGTCCGCCAGCTGGCCAGGCACGACCCGGCCACGGTGGCCAACGTCGTCAAGACCTGGGTCGCCGCCGAGGGCGCGAAGACGGCTTAGCGCCCCACGCTGCCATGCGTTCCGTCGTCCCTCTTCGTCGCCTTTGTTTTCGCAGCGGGCGCCGAGCCGCCTCAAGCCCGCTGCGCCATCTTCCCGCGAGCGGTGCACGTGCGTCGGCGCAGCCGACGCGTACACCGCGAGCGCGTTAGATCATGGCCGACAACGGCATCGAACAGGCCGCGATCCTGCTGATGACGGTCGGCGAGGAGCAGGCCGCCGAGGTGATGAAGTACCTCAGCCCCAAGGAAGTGCAGAAGATCGGGCAGACGATGGCGCAGCTGAAGACGGTGCCGCGCGAGAAGGTCGAGGCGGCCATCGCCAGCTTCCAGCGCACCCGCGACGAGCAGTTCTCTCTGGTCGGCGACACCGATGCCTTCGTCAGCGGCGTGCTCAAACGCGCGCTGGGAAACGACAAGGCGAGCCTGCTGCTCGACCGAATCCTGCAGGGGCGCGACGTTTCCGGCATCGAGAGCCTGAAATGGATGGATGCCGGCGCCGTGGCTGAGCTGCTGCGCAACGAGCACCCGCAGATCATCGCCTCGATCCTCGTGCACCTTGAGCGCGACCAGGCCGCCGATGTGCTGCGCGCCTTCTCCGAGAGGCTGCGCAACGACGTGCTGCTGCGCGTGGCCACGCTCGACGGCATCCAGCCGCAGGCGCTGCAGGAACTGAACGAAGTGCTGTCGAAGGTGCTCAGCGGCGCCGAGAAGCTCAAGCGCACGACGCTGGGCGGCGCCAAGGCCACCGCCGAACTGCTGAATCTGCTCGGCAGCGCGCTGGAGACGTCCGCGGTCGACGCGATCCGCGAGCACGACGGCGACCTGGCGCAGAAGATCTCGGACCAGATGTTCACCTTCGAGGATCTGCGCAACCTCGACGACCGCGCCGTGCAGGCGCTGCTGCGCGAGGTGCAGAGCGAGAGCCTGATCATCGCGCTGAAGGGCACCGACCAGGCGATGCGCGACAAGGTGTTCAAGAACATGTCCAGCCGCGCCGCCGAGATGCTGCGCGAGGACCTCGAGGCCAAGGGCCCGGTGCGCGTCTCCGAGGTCGAGGCCGAGCAGCGCGAGATCCTGAAGATCGTCCGCCGCCTCGCCGACGAGGGCCAGATCCAGCTCGGCGGCAAGGGCGGGGATGATGCCTATGTGTAACGGCGCCTCGGGTGTACGCGACGCTGCGCGTCGCACGTGCACCCTCGGCGAAAAAAGTCGGATCGGCCGCCTTCGGGCGGCCGGGCGGCGGCCGATCAACCTGAGCAGGCACCGCGTCGCGGTGCCTGCAACCCATCCTCCGCAAGGCTCTGGGTTGTTCCTCGCAAGGCTGCTCGCACGGTGCCTTTCGGGCAGCGCGCAGCGCTGCCCGGCCGGGCTGGCGGCGCAACGCGCGGCCAGCCCATCCTTACGCGCCGGCGCCGAGCCGCCTCAAGGCGGCGCGTCCGACTTTCGCGCCAGCGGCGCGGGCGCGGACAGCGAAGCCGTACGCGCTCGTCGAATCATGCGCCGCATCGCGGCGCATCCGAGCTCGCCTCGCGCGAGTGCACGTGCGCCGCGCAGCGGCGCGTACACGAGCGCGACTTGACGAGATGGGCGCCCCCGACAACAAGCTGTTCAGCAAGCTGATCCCGCGCGAGCAACTGAGCGACGCGGAATCGTGGCAGTTCGAGCCGCTGCACGGCGCACGCGGGGAGACGCTGCACGCGCAACGCGATGCGCGCGCCTTCGAGCGCGGCCTGGCGCAGGGGCGGCGCGAAGGCTTTGCCGCAGCCAGCGCGCAGCGGGCCCAGCACGCGCAGAGCATCGCCCGCGTGCTCGACGAGCTGCGCGGCCGCTTTGCCGAACTGGAAAGCGCGGGCGCCGACGCACTGTTCGACCTGGCCATCGAGATCGCCCGCCAGGTGGTGCGGCACGAGGTCCGCGTGCGCCGCGATGCGGTGCTGCCGGTGCTGCGCGAGGCGGTGACGCAGGTGATCGAGCAGCAGGCGCACCCGCGTGTGCACCTGAATCCGCGCGACCTGGAACTGATCCGCGCCGATCTGGACGCCGACGGGCTGCTGAAAGGCTGCCGCTTCGTCCCCGATGCGCAGGTCGGCCACGGCGGCTGCCGCGTCGAGACCAACCTCGGCGAGATCGACGGCCGGCTGGCCACCCGCTGGCGGCGCGTGGTGCAGCAGACGCTCGGCGCCGATGCCGCCTGGACCGAAGCCGACGACGAAGGCGCCGGCGCAGCCGCGCCATGACGGGCACCGCCACCGCGCCGTTCGCGCGCTTCTTCCAGCAGTCGGCGTCCATCGCCGCCTCGGCGCAGGCGCTCGAAGTCAACGGCCGCCTGACCCGCGTGGCCGGTCTGGTGATGGAGGCGGTCGGACTGAAGCTGCCCATCGGCAGTCAGGTGCTGATCGTGCAGGACGAGGCGCTGCGCGTCGACGCCGAGGTCGTCGGATTCGCCGGCGACCGGCTGTTCCTGATGCCGACCAGCGAGCCCTATGGACTGCGTCCCGGCGCCACCGTCGTGGCGCAGGAGGCGGCGGCCGTGCGGCCGCGGCTGCACCGGAACAATCACCCGTGGCGGCGCAGCGAGGACCGCACCCGCCACCTGCCGATGGGCAACGCGCTGCTCGGCCGAGTGATCGACCCGAATGGCCGGCCGCTGGACCGCCTCGGCGCGCTGGCGCCGGCCGAGCTGCAGCCGCTGGCGCGCCGGCCGATCAACGCCATGGAGCGGGCCAAGGTGGCGCAGCCGCTCGACGTCGGCGTGCGTGCAATCAACGCGCTGCTGACCGTCGGCCGCGGCCAGCGGATCGGGCTGTTTGCCGGCTCCGGCGTGGGCAAGAGCGTGCTGCTCGGCATGATGGCCAAGTACACGAGCGCCGACGTGACCGTGGTCGGGCTGATCGGCGAACGCGGCCGCGAGGTCAAGGAATTCATCGAGGATATCCTCGGCCCGCAGGGGCTGCGCCGTGCCGTGGTCGTGGCCGCGCCGGCCGACGTGCCGCCGCTCACGCGCATGCAGGGCGCGGCATACGCCACCGCGGCCGCCGAGCACTTCCGCGACCAGGGCAAGCACGTGCTGCTGCTGCTCGATTCGCTGACCCGCTACGCGATGGCGGCGCGCGAGATCGCGCTGGCCATCGGAGAGCCGCCGGCGACCAAGGGCTATCCGCCGTCGGTGTTCGCCCGGTTGCCGGCGCTGGTCGAGCGCGCCGGCAACGCCCCCGGCGCCAACGGCCGCGCGGCCGGATCGATCACCGCCTTCTACACGGTGCTGACCGAGGGCGACGATCCGCAGGATCCGGTGGCCGATGCCGCCCGCGCCATCCTGGACGGCCATATCGTGCTGTCGCGCCGGCTGGCCGAGGCCGGCCACTATCCGGCGATCGACATCGAGGCGTCGATCTCGCGCGTGATGACGGCGGTCGCCGGCCCCGACCAGATCGAGCAGGCGCGCCGCTTCAAGGCGGTGTACTCGCGCTACCAGCGCAACCGCGACCTGATTGCGGTCGGCGCCTACGCGCCCGGCAACGATCCGCTGCTCGACGCTGCGATCGAGGCGCAGCCGCGGCTCGATGCCTTCCTGCGCCAGTCGATGCACGAGCCATCGACGCTCGCCGAGGCGCATGGACGGATGGCAGCGCTGCTGGCGACCGTCAAGGCGATGGACTTCTGAGAACGCGAATCCGCTGACGATGGAAGCGCACAGTCTTTCCATGCTCATTTCGCTGGCCACAACGGCGCGCGACGCCGCCGCCGTGCAACAGGCGCGGGCGCAGCAGCAGGTCGACGCGGCAAGGACCCAGCTCAACGTGCTGCACGAGTACGCGCGCGACTACGCGCTGCGCGCGCAGCGCCAGCGCGTCGACGGCTGCGACGTGATGGCAGAAGGCAATGCACGCGCCTTCGGCGGCCGCCTCGATGCCGCGGTGGCGGCGCAGCTGCAGGAACTGCAGCGCCGCGAAGCCCAGCTGGCGCAGGCGCAGGCGCAATGGCGCGAGCTGGCGCAGCGCGTGCAGCGGCTGGAGCTGCTCGCCGCGCGCCGCGCCGAAACCGCGCGGCAACGCGCCGAGCGGCACGAACAGAGGCACAACGACGAGGTGGCGCGCCTTGCGGCACAGCGGCGCGCGACCAGCAATGCCGACTGGTGAGCACCGATCGAGACGAAGGAACGGACAACCATGAAACTACCCATCGTGCCCACGCTAGCCGTGGCATCGGCCGGAGCAACGTCGGCGCGCATCAGCGAAGGCGCGCATGACGCCGGTGCCGGTGGCTTCGAAGCCGCCATGGCGCGGGCCAGCACCGCGCCGGCGACGCGCGAATCGCCGCCAGCGGCGAGCCGACCGCGCAACGAGCCGGCCCGTGCGGACAAGCGCGCCGAACGCCCGGCCGGCGACGAGCCGCGCCCCTCGGCGAACGCGAAGGCGGGCGCCGAGGACAAACCGGCGAACGGCATCGACGACAACGACGAAGAGGCGCAAGCGGCCGACCCGGCCGCCACCGCGGCGCAGGCGACCGCAGCCGATGCGGCTGCGGCGGGGCGCGATCCGCTCGCGCTGCTGGCCTCGGCTGAAACGACGCCGCCGCTGGCGGGCGATGCGACGGCATCCGCCGCGGCGACGACGCTGGCGGCGAAAGACGAGGCCGCAGCACCGGCCGCGCCGCCTCCGGCGGCGGCCCCAGGTGCGCCCGCGACGGCGAGCCCGCTGGTGTCCGCCGCCGCGCTTGCCGGCGGCAACGACGCTGCACAAGCCCGCAAGCTCGTGGCCCAGGCAAAGTGGGAAACCCCCGAAATCGGCGCCGGCGCAAGTCACGAGGAAGGCGCCGCGCGCAGCGACATGCGCAGCCCCATCGCCGCTGCGATCGCGCAGGCGCTGCGCGCGACCGATGCAGGCAACGGCACGAGCGATGCGGTGGTCGCCGCGATGCGCGACCTGCCGTCGTTCAAGCCGGTCGACCTGCAGCCGCGGCCGGAGCCGGCGGATGCGGCACTCGCCGCGCCACGCGCCGACAACGCCGCGGCCAACGTACCGTTCGCCAGCCTCCTGACGGCCAGCGCGTCGCTGCAGCGGAACGCTGCCGTCGTTGCCACGGCCGTGGGCCAACCCGGTTTCGATCAGGAGGTCGGCCAGCGCGTGCTGATGCTGGTCAACGGCCAGGTGCGCAGCGCCGAACTGGCGCTGACGCCGGCCGAACTCGGCCCGGTCAAGGTGACGATCGAAGTGCGCGGCCAGGACGCGTCGATCAGCTTCGCCGCGGCGTCACCGGCCACGCGGGCCGCGCTCGAGGAGGCGATGCCGCGGCTGCGCGAGATGTTCGCGCAGCAGGGAATGAACCTCGCCGACGCCCATGTCGGCGCTCAGCTGGGCCAGCGGCGCGAGTCGCCGGACGAGGCGCGTCAGGCGCGCGCCGGCGATCCGCTCAGCCCCGACGCCGCGGCCGTCGATGCGGCTGCTGCCGCGACGACGGTGCTGCGGCGCCCGCTGCGGCTGATCGACGTCACCGCCTGAAGCCGCGGGCGGCGCCTGCCGCGGCGCGCGCCATGTCCGCGAGGCCGCTTCGATGCGCCGGCCGCGGCGTCGAGCGGCGCAGCGGCCACCTCTTTGTTCGTCATGGCCGGGCGCGCAACGCTCCGCGCGGTGCGGGAAACAGCGGGCTTTGGCGGCCGTTTTCAGCCGATTCGCCCCCTTAAAGCAGATCGATACTGCGGCCGATAAACATCGCCCGCTGCGCGCGCTGCGCCGGCCGGCATGACCATGGCGAACGGGGACATCGATGGCGGAAAAGGATGCCGATAGCGAGGCCGAGCAGAGCGTTCCACGGCGGAGCAAGCGCAAGCTGCTGATGCTCGCCGGCGCGGCGATGCTGCTGGCAGCCAGCGGCGGCGCCACCGCGTGGCTGCTGCTGCACAGGAAGGCCGGCGACGAGCAGGCGCAGGCCGCGCCGCCGCGCAAGACGCCGGTGTTCGTCGACCTCGACGTGTTCACCGTCAACCTGCCCTCCGACGAGGCCGAACGCTTCATGCAGGTCAAATTGGTGGCCGAGGTGCGCGATAGCGCCAGCGGCGACATGCTCAAGACGATGATGCCGGCGGTGCGCAACGAGATCCTGCTGCTGCTCGGCTCGAAGAAGGCCGAGGACGTGGCCACGCGCGAGGGCAAGGAGAAGCTGGCGCAGGAGATCGTGCTCGCCGCCAACCGGCCGCTGGAGAACACGCCGGCGGCCAACGGCATCGAGCATGTCAACTTCACCCACCTGATCGTGCAGTAGGCAGGACCGATGGCCGAGCATTTCCTGTCGCAGGAGGAAGTCGACGCGCTGCTCGACGGCGTGACCGGCGATCCGCAGGCGCCTGCGGCAGACGAGCCGACGGGCAGCGGCCCGCGCGAGTACAAGCTCGAGGACCAGGAGCGCATCGTCCGCGGCCGCATGCCGGCGCTGGAGATCGTCAACGAGCGCTTCGCCCGCAACCTGCGCATCGGCATGTTCAACTTCGTGCACCGCAGCCCGGAGATCTCGGTCGGACCGGTGC
Source organism: uncultured Burkholderiaceae bacterium (assembly GCA_964509545.1). Classification (GTDB taxonomy): domain Bacteria; phylum Pseudomonadota; class Gammaproteobacteria; order Burkholderiales; family Burkholderiaceae_F; genus JADJWR01. The sequence goes on from CAZDXQ010000003.1 coordinate 61,582, forward strand.
GGGTGATCAAGTATTCGGCGTTCCTGCGCGACATCGTCGTGCCGACCAACATCAACATCGTGTCGGTGGCGCCGCTGCGCGGCCACGCGCTGGTGATCTTCGATCCGAAGCTGGTATTCGCCGTCGTCGACGCGCTGTTCGGCGGCAGCGGCCGGCTGAACGTGCGCATCGAGGGACGCGATTTCTCGCCGACCGAAAGCCGGATCATCCAGCGCATGCTGCAGATGACGCTGGCCGAATATGCGCAGGCCTGGAGCGCGCTCGCGCGCTTCAACTTCCAGGTCCAGCGCGCGGAGATGCATACCCAGTTCGCCAACATCGCCTCGCCGTCGGAACTCGTGGTCGCCACGACGCTGGCCGTCAGCATCGGCGAGGCCGGCGGCGAAATGCATCTGTGCTTTCCCTACGCCACGCTGGAGCCGATCCGCGACCTGCTCTATTCGCCGGTGCAGGGCGACGGGCAGGAGCATGACGCGCGCTGGGTGCAGCAGCTGACGCAGCAGGTGCAGGCGGCCGAGGTCGAACTGGCGGCGGAACTGGCGAGCACCTCGATCACCGTCGGCGAACTGCGCCGCCTGCGCGCCGGCGACTTCATCCGCCTGCCGATCAAGCAGCTGATTCCGGTGAAGGTCGACGGCGTGCCGGTGATGGAGTGCAGCTTCGGCACCGTCAACGGCCGCGCCGCCGTGCGCATCGAGCGGATGCTGAAGTATTCGAAGTTCGCCGACCGCCGCGGCGCCGGCGACCTCCACTGAGCGGAGCCTTCCTGATGAACATGTCCTCCGACGCCTCCGGCCGCGGTACGGCCGACCAATGGGCCGCGCTCGACGAGCCCTCCGCCGGCGCGCTCGCCGTCGACAGCACGGCGCAGCCGGCCGACATCTTCCAGCCGCTCGAGCCGGGCAACCCCGCCAGCGGCAAGCAGGACCTCGACCTGATCCTCGATATCCCGGTGCAGCTTTCGGTCGAGCTGGGTCGGACCAAGATCCCGATCAAGACCATCCTGCAGCTGGCCCAGGGTTCGGTGATCGAACTCGACGCGCTGGCCGGCGAGCCGATGGACGTGCTGGTCAACGGCTGCCTGATCGCGCAGGGCGAGGTCGTCGTCGTCAACGAGAAGTTCGGCGTGCGCCTGACCGACATCGTGACGCCGAGCGAGCGCATGCGTCGCCTGCATCGCTGAACCCGGTGCCGACCGTGTCCCGCTTTCCGCGATCGCTCCTCGGCGGCCTGGCCTGCGCTGCGTTGCTGGCCGCGCGGCCCACAGTCGCCGCCGCGCAGGCGCAGGCGCCGGCCGCGCCTTCGCTGGCGCCGATCGTCATGGCACTGGCCGCAGTGCTGCTGCTGATCCCGGTGGCGGTCTGGCTGCTGAAGCGCTTCGGCGCCGGCACCATGGCGCCGCTGGCCGGCCTGCAGGTCGTCGGCCAGCTGCCCCTCGGCGCAGGTCAGCGCGTGGTCGTGCTCGCCGCCGGCGAGCGCTGGCTGCTGCTCGGCGTGACCGCGGGCAGCATCACGCGGCTCGGCTCGCTGGCCAAACCGCCGGCCGACGCGGCGCTGCTGAATGCGGCCGCGACGCCGGCGAACTTCGCCGCGCTGCTGGCGCGCGTCACGTGCGGCGGACCGACAGCTTCCTGAGGCAATGCACAGTCGGCTTGAGCGCGCACGGGGCCGCTGCGCCCGGCTGGTGACGGCATGGCTGCCGCTTGCGGTCGCCCTGCTGCTCGCCGCGGCGCCTGCCGCCGGACAGGACAGCCCGCTGGCGATCAACGCCACGCCTTTGCCCGGCGGCGGCACCAGCTACTCGGTGCCGGTGCAGACGCTGCTCGCCTTCACGCTGCTCACCTTCCTGCCGGCGGTGCTGCTGATGATGACCAGCTTCACCCGCATCATCATCGTGCTGTCGCTGCTGCGCCTGGCGCTGGGCACGCAGACGACGCCGCCGAACCAGGTGCTGATCGGGCTGGCGCTGTTCCTGACCTTCTTCGTCATGGGCCCGACCTTCGACCGCATCCACGACGCGGCCTACGTCCCCTACCGCGAGCAGAAGCTGAATTTCGAGCAGGCGCTGGCCAGCGGCGGCGCGCCGCTGCAGCAGTTCATGCTCCGCCATACGCGCGACGCCGACCTCGAGCTGTTCACGCGCATGGCGCGCATCGACAAGGTCGAGCGGCCGGAGGAGGTGCCGCTGCGCGTGGTGATCCCGGCGTTCATCACCTCGGAGCTGAAAACCGCCTTCCAGATCGGCTTCATGGTCTTCATCCCGTTCCTGATCATCGACATGGTGGTGGCGAGCGTGCTGATGTCGATGGGCATGATGATGCTGTCGCCGGTGCTGATCGCGCTGCCGTTCAAGCTGATGCTGTTCGTCCTCGCCGACGGCTGGAACCTGCTGATCGGCTCGCTGGTGGCGAGTTTTCAGGTATGAGCCGCGGCCGCTGGGCTCCGGAGCACACGGCCGCGCCGCGCGGGCCAGGGCACGGCCGCGCCCGCCCTGTGCGACAGCGTTGATGGACTCGAAATGAATCCCCAATCCGTGATCACCCTCGGCCAGCAGGCGCTGTACGTGATGCTGATGATGGCTGCGCCGCTTCTGCTCACCGCGCTGGCGGTCGGCCTGCTGGTGTCGATCCTGCAGGCGGCCACGCAGATCAACGAGATGACGCTGACCTTCATTCCCAAGCTGCTGGCCATCATTGCCGCCCTCGTCATCGCCGGCCCATGGATGATCACCATGTACGTCGACTTCGTGCGCCGGCTGTTCGAGTCGATACCGGCGGCGATCGGCTGACGGCTGCGATGCCGGGTCGACGCGCCGGCAGCGAAGCACCTCGCCCGTTGCCTCGCCTCGTCGGACAGGCATTCGCCGGCCCGTGCCGCGCACACCGATGCCACGGGCAACGATCGCTGATCGCCGGTCACTGATCACCGATCGGCGATGATCACCTTCACCACCGAGCAGCTATCCGCCTGGTACGGCGCGGTGTTCTGGCCGCTGGTGCGGGTGCTGGCGCTGATGTCGGTGGCGCCGGTGCTGTCGCACCGGGCGATCGCCGTGCGCGTCCGCCTCGCCCTCGCATTGGCCATCGCCATCCTGCTCGTCCCGATCGTGCCCGCGCCGCCGATCGCCGATGCGCTGACCGGCGCCGGGCTGGCGCTGCTGGTGCAGAACATCGCCCTCGGCGTGCTGATCGGCTTCACCGTGCGCCTCGTGTTCGCGGCGCTGGAGGTGGCCGGCGAGATCATCGGCCTGCAGATGGGCCTGTCCTATGCCGGCTTCTTCAACCCGGCGACCGGGCAGACGCAGAATGCCGTGGGCAACTTCATGTCGCTGCTGGCGCTGCTGATGTTCGTCGCCATCGACGGCCACCTGTGGCTGCTGCACGCGCTGGCCGAAAGCTTTCGCCTGTATCCGCTCGACGCCGCGGCGGCGCTGCCGCTGGACCTTGGCCAGGCGGCGAAAATGGGCGCCGACATCTTCACCGTCGGCCTGACCATCGCGCTGCCGTTCGTCGCGGTGATGCTGCTCACCAACATCGTTCTTGGCGTTCTGGCGCGGGTGGCGCCGCAGCTGAACATCTTCGCCGTCGGTTTTCCGCTGACCATCCTGGTCGGCCTGTCGCTGCTGTTCCTGCTTCTGCCTTACCTCGAGACGCCGCTGCGGGCGGCGCTCGAACGCAGCCTGACCGTCTGGATCCGCTGACGCGTCTGCCCGCCGCCCCCCTGCAGGCGGGCGTGGCGCGGCGCGGTAAATTGAGGCACAAGCACGTATCGGCCGGCGCTGCCGCGATGACATCGAACGCTCCTGTCGCCTTCGCCTGGACCGTTATCGGTTGGGCGCTGCTGCTGCCCCCGGCGTGGCACTCGTGGCAGGCGCTGCGCCGCGGTCCGCCGCTCGCCGGCGCGCAGCAGCACGTGTGGCTGGCCGGGGTCGTGTTCCTCGCCTGGCTGTGGACGCTGCAGGTCAGAACCGCCGATGGCGCCACCTTGGGCCTGCTTGGCGCCGCCTTCTACGCGCTGGTCTTTGGCCGCGACTGGGCGCGCCTCGGACTGCTGGCAGCGCTCGTCGTGCATGCCGTGGCCACCGGCGGCAGCTGGGCGAATCTCGGCATCGAAGGCCTGCTGCTGGCCGTCTTGCCGACGACGATGACCGACGTGCTGCGCCGGCAGATCGAACTGCGGCTTCCGCGCAACCTGTTCGTGTTCATCATCGGCAACGGCCTGTTCGTCACGCTGGCGGTCACGGCGACCACCAGCGCGGCCCTGCTCGCAGCGGCGAGGCTGACCGCGCCCGCGGCCGCAACCGTGGATCAGTTCGCCTATGCCCTGCTGCTCGCCTGGGGCGAGGCGCTGGCGAGCGGCATGCTGTTCTCGGCGCTGGTGATCTTCGGCCCGCACCTGGTGCTGACCTACCGGCAGGATCTGTACCTACCGCCACGGCGCGGCGCCTGATGGCTGCCCTTTGCATCACAGCCTCCCACGCGCATCGGCTTCGGCGGCCGCACCCTGCGCCGAGCTTTCCGTTGCGCCCGCCGCGGGCTCCGGGATCGGCTCTAGACTGACCTCTGCCCCAGCGAGCCCGCCGCCATGAACCGAACCGCTGCCCGCATCCTCGTCGACCAGCTGCAGATCCACGGCGTCAACCACGTGTTCTGCGTGCCTGGCGAAAGCTACCTGGCCGTGCTCGACGCGCTGTACGACGCGCGCGGCATCCGGCTCATCGTCAACCGGCACGAATCCGGCTCGACGTTCATGGCCGACGCCTACGCCAAGCTGACCGGGCAGCCGGGCGTGGCCTTCGTGACGCGCGGCCCCGGTGCCACCAACGCCTCGATTGGCGTGCACACGGCTTACCAGGACTCGACGCCGATGGTGCTTTTCGTCGGCCAGGTCGGCAACGACTTCGTCGAGCGCGAGGCTTTCCAGGAGATCGACTACCGGCGGATGTTCGGCCAGATGGCGAAGTGGGTGGCGCAGATCGACCTGCCCGCCCGCATCCCGGAGTTCGTCGCCCATGCCTTCCAGGTCGCCACCAGCGGCCGACCCGGCCCCGTCGTGCTGGCGCTGCCCGAGGACCTGCTCGAACAGACGGCCGAGGTCGACGATGGCGCCTGCCACCAGCCCGTGCAGTCGGCGCCGACCGATACGCAGATCGCCGGCGTGCGCAGGCTGCTCGGCCAGGCGCGTTCGCCGCTGGTCCTGCTCGGCGGCAGCGGCTGGACGGAGGCGGCCTGCGAGAACCTGCGTCGCTTCGTCGAAGCCAACCAGCTGCCGGTGGCCTGCGCCTTCCGCTACCAGGACCTGTTCGACAACCGTCATCCGAATTACATCGGCGACGTCGGCATCGCGATCAACCCGAAACTGGCGCAGCGTGTTCGCGATGCCGACCTGATCCTCGCCATCGGCCCGCGTCTCGGCGAAATGACCACCGGCGGTTACTCGCTGCTCGCCGCGCCTCGCCCGAGGCAGAATCTGGTGCACGTGCACCAGGGGATCGAGGAACTCGGGCGCGTCTACCAGGCGCAGCTGATGATCGCCTCCGGCATGCCCCAGTTCGCGTCCCGAATGGCAATGATGGTGCCGGTGGAATCGCCGACCTGGGCTGCGGCCACAGCGCAGGCGCGGGCGGAATACGAGGCCTGGCAGGCGCAGGCGCCCGTTTACGGCAGCACCAAGCCGCGGCTGGATCTGTGGCAGGTGGTGCAGATGCTGCAGGCGAGTCTGCCGGCGGACACGATCATCGCCAACGGCGCCGGCAACTTCGCCACCTGGGCGCATCGCTACTGGCGCTATAGCGGACTGCGCACGCAACTGGCACCCACCGCCGGCAGCATGGGTTACGGCGTGCCTGCGGGGATCGCCGCCAAGCTCGTCGCGCCGGAGCGCACCGTGGTCGTCTTTGCCGGTGACGGCGACTTCCTGATGACGGGTCAGGAACTGGCCACTGCGGCGATGTACCAGGCCGGGGTCCTGATCCTGATCTTCAACAACGGCATGTACGGCACGATCCGCATGCACCAGGAGCGCCACCACCCGGCCCGGGTGATCGGCACCGAACTGGTCAATCCTCGCTTCGACCTTCTGGCGCAGTCCTACGGCGGCTTCGGCGCCGTCGTCGAGTCGAGCGCGCAGTTTGGCCCGGCGCTGGACGACGCGCTGGCCTTTACGCGGACGCGCAAGCTGCCGGCGGTGATCGAGCTGCGCACTGATCCCGAAGTGATCTCGCCGGCCACGACACTGGCGGCCATTCGCGCCACGGCGCAGAAATCGCACTGAGGTGTTCTCCCGCAAACGCGGGGCCATCACCTTCGATACCGGTAACGCGCGATCTGTTGTCGATGCGACGCAGCCCGGCTGGCGAAAGATGTGTAGTTAGTAAACACTTTCGTCGCAAGTCTTATCCCAGCACTGCAGCCAGCGAGTGGGACAGCCGTGAAGCGCGTCGTCGTCTTCGGTCAGAGTGGAGCCTACGGACACGCGAGCTGTGCGATGGTCGCTGGTCGTCTTGCGCGGCATCTCGGCCTGCCGGTGCTTACCGCGCATAGGGCAGCGTCTCCGAAAAGCGCGGCGCGCGAGTCCGGTTGGGTTGCCGTGGCCGGCGTCGGCGCGCTCCTCGAATCGATCCTGTGCGCGGCCGACACCGCGGTGTGGCTTCATTACTCGCCGCTGACCGTTGCCCGGCTATGGATCCGGAACCTTCGCCTTCGCAGGCGTGAGGCGGCAGCGGTGGATCCGATGCCGGGGCTGGCGGATGTCCGCGACAGCGTCGTGCATGCGGCGTGGACGCCGCATCTGCATCGGCTGCTGCGCGAACGTGCCGCCGAGCCGATGCAGGTGTTCCATCTGCGCAACCCGAACGAGACGGACTTCTGGCTGCACGCGCAGGAACATCGCCTCGCACCGGATACCGTCACCGCGAAGGCCGCCTGACTGGCGGCCGCGGGAAGACGGCGCGCAGGCGGCGGCTGGCGGGTTCCGCCGCGGCTGTCCTACCTTCGCAGGCGCTCGATCCGTGCTGCCGCGGCGTCCAGCGCAATGCGCAGCGCCGCCGCCCGGATCGGCTTGCGCAGCATCAGCGGCTCGACCCTTCGCTCGGCATCGCGCGGATCCACCGCCTTGCCGCCGAGGTTCAGGCGCAGCACGGCCAGGTTCGGCGGATCTTTCAGCCGTGTCCCGCGCGCCAGCAGCAGCGCGTCGACCGGCGTGTCGGTGCTCACCGTCCACGGCGACTGCACCGACCGCAGCGATTGCACGATCGCGCCGATCTCCGCGGCCTCCTGCGCCGAAAAACCCGACAGGCCGAGCCGCAGTTCGCGGGGCAACTTGACCGCGGTCGTCACGTCCGCCTCATCGATGCACACAACGCCGGCTGCCTGGCGGCGACAGCCGATGGCTCGTGCCGCAGCGTCCGGCCTGTTTCACCGTCGCGCGATAACGTTGATGCCGCGGCCGGCGGCCGGTCAGACATCGGTGTTCTCGGCCAGGATCTGCAGCAAGCCCTCGAGGGCGGCGATGATCGCCTGCGTACGCACCGCCGCGCGGTCGCCGGCGAAGCGTCGCGTCGTCGTCTGCACGCGCAGTTCGCCGGAACGCCGCAACGCCCACGAGAAGCACACCGTGCCGACCGGCTTTTCGGCGCTGCCGCCGCCCGGGCCGGCGACGCCGGTAATGCCCGCCGCCAGTTGCGCGTCGCTGGCGTCCAGCGCACCGCAGGCCATCGCCCGCGCCACGGCCTCGCTCACCGCGCCGTGGCGGCGCAGTTCTTCGGCCGGCACGCCGAGCATCTGCCGCTTGGCGGCATTGGAGTAGGTCACGAAGCCGCGGTCGAACCATGCACTGGACCCGGCCAACTGGGTCACGGCGTAGGCCACGCCGCCCGCGGTGCAGGACTCGGCCGTGGCCAGAACCATTCGCCGCGCCAGCAATGCGGCGCCGAGCTGCTCGGCCAGCTGCACGATCGTATCGGCGGTGTTCATCGTCTATCCCCCGAGCCGCACGCCGATCGCTAGCACGAGCAGCGTGTAGAACGCCGCCACCACATCATCGATCATCACGCCGGCGCCGTTCTTCAAGCGCGCGTCGAGTGCGCGGATCGGCGGCGGCTTGACGATATCGAAAAAGCGGAAGAGCACGAACGCCGCGACCAGCAGCATGCCGCCGTGCGTGGCCTCGCCCGGCAGCAGCAGCAGGACGATCCAGAAGGCAACAATCTCGTCAATGACGATGTGGCCGGAGTCCGCAGCACCAAGCCGCCGCCCGGTGATCTGCGCGGCGATGGCGCCGATCACGAGCATCGCCGCCACCAGCAGCCACCACTGCAGCGGATCGAGCCACTGATCGAGGCGAAGGAAAAGCAGCCAGGCCAGCAGCGTGCCCCAGGTGCCGGGGGCGACTCGCGGCAGACCGCTGCCGGCGCCGAGCGCGATCAGGTGCCACGGCGAAGCCAGCATGAAGCGCAGCGTCGCCGCAGCGCCCGGCGCGGCATCGACCTCGCGGCCCGGTGTCGTTTCCGTCATCGGCTCGACGCGGGTGTGATGAGGCTCAATCGGCAAAGTGATCGAAGCCGCGCCCGGGCAGAGCCAGCGGGCTGCCGCCCTCGTCGCACACGCGCAGCCCCCCGCCGGCCTCGATGCGGCCGATGCGCGTCACCGCCACGGCGGCCGCCTGCCCGGCCGCCTCGACCTCGGCGCGCCGCGACGGCGCGGCAGTGAACAGCAGTTCGTAGTCATCACCGCCGGCGAGCGCGAACTGCTGCTGCATCGGCTCCGGCAGCGAACGCAGCGACGCGCTGCGCGGAACCTGCGGCCAATCGACGCGTGCCCCCACCTGCGAGCGTTCGAGGATATGGCCCAGATCGCCGAGCAGGCCATCGGAGACATCGATCGCGGCACTGGCAATGCCGCGCAGCGCCACGCCAAGCGCGATGCGCGGCTGCGGCCGGTCCATCCTGGCGACAAACACCGCGGCATCGGCCGCCGGCAGCCCCGGCAGTTCGCCGCCGCGGAAAGCCAGCGCCGCACGCGCGTCGCCCAATGTGCCCGAGACCCAAAGCTCATCGCCGGCGCGGGCGCCGGCGCGCGTTCGCGCGTGCTGCGGCGGCAGATCGCCGAACGCTGTGATGCAGATCGTCAGCGGCCCGTCGACGGCTGCACCGCTGCCGAGCCGCGGCACCCGGGTGGTGTCGCCGCCAATCAGCGCGCAGGCATGAGCGTCGGCCAGCGCGAAAAGGCCGCGACAGAAGGCGGCCAGCCAGAGTTCATCGGCACGCGGCAGGGCCAGCGCGAGCTGGAAGGCACGCGGCGTGGCCCCGGCCGCGGCGAGATCGGAAAGGTTGACCGCCAGCGCCTTGTGGCCGAGCGCCTCGGCATCGGCACCGGGCAGGAAGTGACGGCCTTCGAGCAGCATGTCGGTGGTCACCGCCAGCAGATGCCCGCCGCACTCCAGCAGCGCGCAATCGTCGCCAACACCCTGTCGAACACCGCCGACCGGCGCCGCCCGGGCGAAATAGCGATCGATCAGCTCGAATTCGTTCAATGCGGGCGCCCGCCACGCCTGCCCGCGCGACCGGGGCGACGCCTGGGCAGCGGCCGGGCGGCATCCCCGCTGAGGCAGACATCCATCACCGCCTCAACGGCCGCCGGTTTCCTGCGGCCGCAGCTGCGCGGCGACCTTGTCGAGCACGCCATTGACGTACTTGAAACCCTCGGTGCCGCCGAAGCTCTTGGCCAGTTCCACGGCTTCGTTGATCACGACGCGATACGGGATCTCGGGCCGCTGCTGCAGTTCATAGGTGCCGATCAGCAGAATGCCGTGCTCGACCGGCGACAGCTGCTCGGGCCGACGGTCGATGAAGGCGACGAACTGCGCACGCAGCGCCTCGGCGCCTTCGATCGCGCCATGCAGCACCTCACGCAGATGCGACCGGTCGGCCCGCTCGAAGCCTTCGGTTTCCATCAGGTGGCCCTCGATTGCCGCCAGATCCTGCCCGCCCACAAGCCACTCATAGATGCCCTGCAACGCCAGCTCACGGGCGCGGCGGCGCGCGCTGCGCCCGCCGTGGCGCGGGCGAGTGTCCTGGGCCGGCGACGCTGCCGCCACTTCAGTCCTCGGCGGCGGCGTCCTCGCCATCCTCGGCGAGGGCCCACATCAGGTTGCCCATCTCGACGGCGACACGGGCCGCGTCGCGGCCCTTTTCGCCAACGCGGAGGCGCGCCTGTTCCTCGTCGTCGGTGGTCAGGATGCCGTTGACCACCGGCACGCCGGCATCGAGCGCGACTCGGGTCAGGCCCGCGGCCGACTCGTTGGCGACGACCTCGAAGTGATAGGTGTCGCCGCGGATCACGCAGCCGAGCGCGATCAGCGCGTCGAAGTCGCCGGCTGCGGCCAGCCGGGCCAGCGTCAGTGGCACTTCGAGCGCGCCCGGCACGGTGACGCGCGTGATGTCGTCCTCGTCGACGCCGAGTTCGAGCAGCTCGGCGATGCAGGCCTGCGCCAGCGCCTGGCCGGCCCACTCATTAAAGCGCGACTGCACGATGCCGACGCGCAGCCCGGCGCCGTCCAGATCGGGGGTCAGATCGTCGATGGCCATGTTGTCTCCTCGCAGCGAGTGTACGCGCGGGCAGTGCCGCGCAGCCGCCTTGCCAAGCGACCGCGAGTTCCTCGGCGGCGGCCGCGCACGGCCCAGGCGGGTTCTGCGGCCCGCGCCCACCGACGCGCCGGTCGTGCGCGGACGGCCGATTGCCGGCGGCGAGGATTCCGTCAGCGATGCCGGCGTGCTGCCGGCAACAGCCACTCAGCCTTCGACGAAGCCCGTGGTGTGCAGGCCAAAGCCGGCCATCGACGGCATCTTGCGCGGCCGGGCGAGCAGCTTCATCCGGACCACGTTCAGGTCGCGCAGGATCTGCGCGCCGACCCCGTAGGTGCGCAGGTCCATGCGCGCGGCGCGCTGCTCCACCGCGCGCCCCTGTTCCATGCGCGCCAGGGTCGCGAACTGGGCGAGCAGGCTGTCGGCCGATTCGCCGCAGTTCAGCAGCACCGCCACGCCGCTGCCGGCGGCGGCGATCGCCTGCAGCGCGCGCGGCAGCGGCCAGGAGTGCGTGCTGATGTCAGCATCGAGCGCATCGAGCACCGACAGCGGTTCGTGCACGCGCACCAGCACCTCGCGCTCCGGGCTGATCGGTCCGCGAACCAGCGCCAGGTGCGCGCTGCGCCCGGGCAGGTCGCGGTAGGCGATCAGTTCGAAGGGACCGGCGGTGGTGTTGATGTGCCGGCTGCCGACGCGCTCGATCAGCGACTCGTTGGCCGCCCGGTAATGGATCAGATCGGCGATGGTGCCGATCCTCAGCCCGTGCTGCTGCGCGAATGGAATCAGGTCCGGCAGCCGCGCCATGCTGCCATCGTCGTTCATGATCTCGCAGATGACTGCCGCCGGCGTCAGCCCTGCAAGCTGTGTCAGGTCGCATCCGGCCTCGGTATGGCCGGCGCGCATCAGCACGCCGCCCGGCTGCGCAACGACCGGAAACACGTGGCCGGGCTGCACGATGTCGGCCGGCCGCGCGTTCGGCCGCGTCGCCACCCAGATGGTGTGCGCGCGGTCGGCGGCGGAAATTCCCGTGCTCACGCCGCTGGCCGCTTCGATCGACACGGTGAAGTTGGTGCCGTGCACGGTACCGTTGGCCGAGGCCATCGGCGGCAGCGCCAGTTGCCGCGCATGCGCATCAGTCAGCGTCAGGCAGACGAGGCCGCGCGCGTGCTTGGCCATGAAGTTGATCTTCTCCGGCGTGACGAAGTCGGCGGCGAAGACGAGATCGCCTTCGTTTTCGCGGTCCTCGTCGTCGACCAGCACGACCAGGTGGCCCTTGCGGATCTCATCGACGATTTCCTCCACCGAGGCAATCGGCGACGGGGTAGCAGTGGACGGCACGGCGGAAAGCATAGCGAGCCTCTACGAGCCCGGAGACAGGCGGATTCTACGGTCGCCGTCGCGGCGAAAGACCCGCGCGTCGATGCTGCGAATTGCGTCTCAGCGCTGACCGAACGACGTCGCGCCGAAGATCTGCCCGGCGTCCCTTGGCAACGCGCGCCAGTACTGGCGCGGCCCGTGCACGGTGCCGCCGAGCGCCGCGGCCGCATGCCATGGCCAGCGCGGGTCATACAGCATCGCGCGGCCGAGCGCCACCATGTCGGCCCGGCCCGAGGCGACGATCGCTTCGGCCTGCCGCGCCTCGGTGATCAGTCCGACGGCGATCGTCGTCGTCCCCGTCGCCTCGCGCACGGCCTGTGCATACGGCACCTGGTAACCGGGGCCGATGGCGATCTTCTGCCGCGGCGAGACGCCGCCGCTGGAGACGTCGATCCAGTCGCAGCCGCGCGACTGCAGCTGTCGCGCCAGTTCGAGCGTCTGCTCCGGCGTCCAGCTGGCCTCGTCGTCGAGCCAGTCGGTGGCCGACACCCGCACACCCACCGGGCGGTCCGCCGGGAAGGCGGTGCGCACGGCATCGAAGACCTCGAGCGGGAAACGCATGCGGCCGGCCAGCGTTCCGCCGTACTCATCGCTGCGCCGGTTGGCCACCGGCGACAGGAACTGGTGCAGCAGATAGCCGTGCGCCATGTGGATCTCGAGCGCATCGAAGTCGAGCCGTGCCGCGCGGCGCGCCGCCGCGGCAAAAGCTTCGCGCAGCCGCCCCAGGTCCGCCCCTGTCAGCGCCCGTGGCGGCGCTTCGTCCGGACCGTGCGGCAGCGGCGACGGCGCCTCGGCCAGCCAGCCGCCCTGCTCGACCGGGATCAGCTTGCCGCCTTCCCACGGCGGCCGGCTCGATGCTTTGCGCCCGGCATGCGCCAATTGCAGGGCGAGCTTGATCGGCGAGGTGCTGCGGACCAGGCGGATCACCGGCGCCAGCGCCGCCTCGCAGGTGTCATCCCACAGTCCAAGACAGCCCGGCGTGATGCGTGCCTCGCGCGTCACGGCCGTGGCTTCGAGACACAGCAGCGCCGCGCCGGAGCCGGCCAGCGAAAGCAGATGCGCGTAGTGCCACGCGGTGGCGCAGCCTTCGACGGCCGAGTACTGGCACATCGGCGACACCATGATGCGGTTGGCGAGCTGCAGATCACGAAGGCGCAGCGGTTGGAACAGGGCGGACATGGGGTTCGCTTACAGATGCGCCGCCAGCACGGCGAGATTCCACAGATTGTGCGCGACGACCGGCGGCAGGATGCTGCCGGTGCTCATGCGCAGCCAAAGGTACAGCAGCGCCGCCGGCAGCACCGAGATCAGCGTGCCCAGCGAGATGCCATGCAGGCCGACGAAGGCCAGCGTCAACAGCAGGGCGCCCACGCTCACCGGTGCGCCGGCGATCAGGCATGCAGCCGGCGCGGCGCGCTCGGCGGCGGCCAGCAGCACGCCGCGGAACGCCAACTCCTCGACCAGTCCCGGCATCGTCGCTAGAAACAGCCAGGTTTCGGCGCGCACATCGTTCAACGCGCCGCCAGCCGCCTTGCTGATCGCGTAACTGCAGGCCAGCGCAACGACCGTGGCGAGGATCGCGGCGCGCAGCCGGATCGGCCGCCGCAACCCGAGGTCGGCGACCGAAAGCCCCAGCCGGCGCACGAGCACTGCGCCGAGCAGCGCGGTGCCGGTCAGCGCCAGCAGGTAGCCGCTCCAGTTCCAGTTCCTGCCGATGAACGGCGCGCCCGGAACAAGCTGCGGCGCGCTGTGCAGGCCGACATAGCCGGCCAGCCCGGCCAGGGTCAGCCAAGCCCATGCGCGGTGCGTCCGGTCAGTCCAGGCGTGGATCAGCAGCGCCGTGGCGACGGCGAGAGCAAGCGCTGCCGCACCGCCCACCGCTCACCGCGGCAGCGCCGCCGGCAGCATGCGCTCCAGATAGCGCGCGATCAGGTCGACCTCGAGGTTGACCCGGTCGCCGGGCTTCAGACTTCGCAACGTGGTCACCTCGATGGTGTGCGGAATCAGGTTGATCGACAGGCGGCAGCAGGCCGGCCCTCGGTCCGGCCCGATATCCTCGACCCGGTTGATGGTCAGCGACACCCCGTTGACCGCCACCGAGCCCTTGTAGGCGAAGAAGCGCGCCAGCTCGACCGGCGCGTCGATCTCGAACAGCCAGCTCTCGCCGTGCTGCGCCATCGTGTGCACGATGCCGGTGCCGTCGACGTGGCCGCTGACCAGATGCCCGTCGAGCCGGTCGCCGAAGCGCATTGCCTTTTCGAGATTGACCTCGCCCATCGCGTCGAGGCCGGCGGTCTTCGACAGCGACTCGGCCGAGACGTCGATCGAGAAACTGCCTTGCGTCTTCGCCGTCACCGTCATGCAGGCGCCGTTGACGGCGATCGAATCGCCGATGCGCAGGTCCTCCAGCCCCAGGGCCGGCGCCTCGATCCTCAGGCGACGGCCGAATCCGAGCGGCTCGACCGCACTGATCCGGCCCGTGGTCTGCACGATCCCGGTGAACATCAGCTCAACCCCCAGCGCGCCAGAATGCGCACGTCTTCACCGACCTGCGTGACCTCGCGGAACTGCAGCCGCTGTGCCTGCGCCAGGTCGGCGAGCGCCGGCAGGTGCACCATGCCCGGCGCCTCGCCGATCAGCATCGGCGCCAGATAGACGAGCAGCTCGTCGACGCAGCCCTCGCGCACCAGCGAGCCGTTCAGCTTGAAGCCGGCCTCGACGTGCACCTCGTTGATGCCCCGCCGCGCCAGTTCCCTCATCAGCGCCGGCAGGTCGACCTTGCCCCTGCTGTTCGGCAGCACGACGATTTCGGCGCCGGCGGCGCGCAGCGGCGCTGCCCGTGTCGGATCGTCGACGGCGCAGGCGACCAGCAGCGGGCCGCCGGCAAAGATTCGCGCCTGCGGATCGACCTCGAGGCGGCTGTCGACCAGAACCTTCAATGGCTGCCGCAGGGTCTGCACCAGGCGCACGGTCATCTGCGGGTTGTCGGCGGCGACCGTGCCGATGCCGGTGAGGATCGCGCAGGCCCGTGCGCGCCAGGCATGCCCGTCGGCCCGTGCCGCCTCCGACGTAATCCACTGCGACACCCCGCTGGCGAGCGCGGTGCGCCCGTCCAGGCTGGCCGCGATCTTCAGCCGCACCCACGGCCGCTGGCGGTTCATGCGCGAGAAAAAACCGATGTTCATCTCGGTCGCCTCGGCGGCGAGCAGGCCGCAGCGCACGTCGATGCCGCCGGCGCGCAGCGCCTCCAGCCCGCGGCCCGCGACCTGCGGATTCGGATCCTCGACGGCCGCGACGACGCGCGCCAGGCGAGCCTCGATCAATGCGGTCACGCACGGCGGCGTGCGGCCGAAGTGCGAGCACGGCTCGAGCGAGATGTAGGCGGTGGCGCCGTGCAGGTCGTGTCCATTGCGCCGCGCATCGAGCAGCGCCTCGATCTCGGCGTGGTTGAAGCCGGGCGGCTGGGTGTAGCCCTCGCCGAGGATGCGCCCGTCGCGGGCGATCACGCAGCCGACGCGCGGGTTCGGCGTGGCGTGATACATCGCGCGCGCCGCCAGTTCCAGCGCGCGCTGCATCAGGTCATGATCCTGCGCCGAGTACACGGCGGCGGATTCTACGCGGCGGTGGCTGCCATCCCGCCGCGCGGACGAGGTCTTCGTGCTTCGCCCGGACGACAGGGCACGAGCGCCGGGCGCACACACGCGCTGCGCCGGCAACTCGGGCCGCCGTCAGCCGCGGCGGCGGCGTGCGGGACGGACCTCCTTGACCACCTCGGCGAACTCGTCGACGTCCTCGAAGCTGCGGTAGACCGAGGCAAAGCGGATGTACGCGACCTTGTCGAGGCGCTTGAGTTCGCGCATCACGAGTTCGCCGAGCTTCTCGCTCTTGACCTCGCGCTGGGCCGAGCTGATGAGCTTCTCTTCGATGCGGCTGATCGCCTCGTCGACCGCCTCGCGCGGCACCGGCCGCTTGCGCAGCGCCAGTAGCATCGAGGCGCGCAGCTTGTCGCGGTCGTACTCGGCGCGCGTGCCGCCGCGCTTGATCAGCGTCGGCATGGCCAGTTCGACCCGCTCGTAGGTCGTGAAGCGCTTGTCGCACCCGATGCAGCGCCGGCGGCGGCGGATCGCCGCGCCCTCGTCCGATGCCCGCGAGTCGATGACCTGCGTGTCGGCGTGGTGGCAGAAGGGGCACTTCATACCGCGTCCGCAGCGCGTTTACGCGTCGCTGCGCGACGCACGTTCACGCGCTGCGGGCAAGTCGGCGCGCCGCCCTTCAGGCGGCCGGGCAGGCGGCGCGAGGGTCGAAGCGCGGATCGCGCCGCGATCCGTGCAAACTGCGCAAGCACGGCGACCGGGATCACATTACGCGTAAACGGGGAACTTCGCGGTCAGCGTGCCGACTTCGGCGCGGACGCGATCGACCGTGGCGGCGTCGTTCGGCGCCTCGAGGACGTCGGCGATCAGGTTGGCGGTGATCTCGGCCTCGAGTTCGCGGAAGCCGCGCGTGGTCATCGCCGGCGTGCCGATGCGAATGCCGCTGGTGACCATCGGCTTCTCAGGATCCTTTGGAATCGCGTTCTTGTTCACCGTGATGTGCGCCTGGCCGAGCACGGCTTCGGCCATCTTGCCGGTGATGCCCTTGGGACGCAGGTCGACCAGCATCAGGTGGCTCTGCGTGCCGCCGGAGACGATGCGCAGGCCGCGCCGCGACAGCGTCTCGGCCATCACGCGCGCATTGGCCAGCACCTGCTGCTGGTAGGCCTTGAATTCCGGCGCCAGGGCTTCCTTGAACGCGACCGCCTTGGCGGCGATCACGTGCATCAGCGGCCCGCCCTGCAGGCCCGGAAACACGGCGCTGTTGATCGCGCGCTCGTGCTGCGGCTTCATCAGGATCAGGCCGCCGCGCGGGCCGCGCAGCGTCTTGTGCGTGGTCGAGGTGATCACGTCGGCATGGGGCACCGGGCTCGGATAGACGCCGGCGGCGATCAGGCCGGCATAGTGCGCCATGTCGACCATGAACAGCGCGTCGACGTCGCGGGCGATCTGCGCCACGCGCCTGAAGTCGATGTGCAGGCTGTAGGCGGAGGCGCCGGCGATGATCAGTTTCGGCCGGTGCGTGTGCGCCAGGTGATCCATCGCGTCGTAGTCGATTTCCTCGCTTGCGTTCAGTCCGTAGCTGACCACCTTGAACCACTTGCCGCTGATGTTCAGCGGCATGCCGTGCGTCAGGTGCCCGCCTTCGGCCAGGCTCATGCCCATGATCGTGTCGCCGGGGTTCAGCAGCGCCAGGAACACGGCTTCATTGGCCTGCGCGCCGGCGTGCGGCTGCACGTTGGCGGCGATCTCGATATTCGGCAGGCCGAACAGCTTCTTCACCCGGTCGATCGCCAGGGTCTCGGCAACGTCGACGTGCTCGCAGCCGCCGTAGTAGCGCTTGCCCGGATAACCCTCGGCGTACTTGTTCGTCATCTGCCCGCCCTGGGCGGCCATCACCGCCGGGCTGGCGTAGTTCTCCGAGGCGATCAGCTCGATGTGCTCTTCCTGGCGCCGGTTCTCGGCCTGCATCGCCGCCCACACTTCAGGGTCGACCGCTTCGATGGTGTGCGTGGATCGTTTGAACATGAAAGCTCCTGGCAGCAAGTGCGATCAGGGACGGTCACTTGCCATCGGTGCCCAGGCGAACGGCGCAATGCGGGCCTCGCGCTCCCTGGTGGTGCCCCACCTGGACGCCAGTTGCGCGAGGAAAGATGGCAGACAAAATTATGCCAGCGCGTGCAGTGCGACCAGCCCACCCAGCATTCCGGCCAGTGGCAGCGCAAAGGCGATCGCAGCGCCGCGGCCGAGCGTTCGGCCGCCGACCGCGATCGATACCGCCGCCTTGAACAACATGTTGGCGGTAACCGCCAGGGTGATCGCCGCGGCCGCGGCGGCCAGGCCGACGGTGCCCTGCCCGGCCAGTCGCGCCGACGACAAGGTGATCGCATCGACGTCGGTCAGGCCGGAAATGAACGACAGCGCGAACAGGCCGCCGGCACCGACGACGTCGGACAGCCACGTCGCCGCGAGCAGTACCAGCGCATAAAACGCCGCGAACAGCAGCGCCGTGCCCAATTGCGTCGGATTGTGCAGCCGGTCGGCGTTCTCGCCCTTCTCTGCGCCGACGCCGAGGAAGTGCCACCACAGCGCCGGCAGCGTCAGCAGCAGCGCCGGCGCGAGCGTCATGGCCAGAAGCGACAGCACCGGCGGCGCGATCACCACGACCAGCAGTACCACGCGCAGTAGCATCGCCAGATTGGCGAGCAGGATGACGACCAGCGCCGCCGATGGCGTATGCACGGCATCACGGGCGTGCCGCGCATACGCGAACGTGGTCGCGGTGCTCGAGATCACGCCGCCGAGCAATCCGGTCAGCAGCAGCCCCTTGCGCGCGAGCGTCAGCCGCCAGGCAACGTAGCCGGCCAGGCTGACGCCGGAAATCAGCACCACCATCAGCCAGATGTGGAACGGATTGAGCACGCCGTAAGGCCCGTAGGCGCGGTCGGGCAGCAGCGGCAGCACCACCGCGCTGACGGCGCCGAACTGCAGCATCGAGCGAATGTCGGTCGGCGTCAGGCGGGTGGCGGCGCCTTCCAGTTCGGTCTTGAAGTACAGCAGCGCCGTCATGCCGATGCCGAGCGCCACGGCCAGCGTGCGCTCGCCGTGGAAGTTCAGCGCACCGAGCGCGTAGACGACCAGCGCGGCGACGACCGTCGTCGTGCCCGAGTCCTCGGCCGCGATTCCCGGATCCGCGGCGTAGGCGGCTGCCAGCGCAAGACCGATCAGCGCCAGCCCGACCGCGACGATCGCCGGGCTGCCGAGCGTCTCGGCCAGCAGCGCGCAGGCGGTGCCGAGCACGGCGATCAGCGCGAACGTGCGCAAACCCGCCTTCGCGGTCGGCTTGCGTTCCCGCTCGATGCCGACCAGCAGGCCGATGGCCGCGCTGACCGCAAATGTCATCGCGTGGTCGAGCGTCGCGTTCACGATCGCAGTGTAGGAGCGGCAGCCGGCGACCGATTGCGCCGGATCAGCGCCCCGCGCGGGTGCCCGGGCCGGGCGCTGTCGCCGCAGCGCCGGCGGCACGCGCGGGCCGGCACTACGCAACGCCGTTGCCGGCGGCGCCGCGGCTCGGCTTCAGGGCTCGGCCAGTTCGTCGCGCGCCTGCTCCAGGTGACCGACATCGGCCCAGTCGACGATCTGCAGCCGCAGCGGCGGCGCCAGCGCGCGCAGGCGATTGATGCTGGCGTTCAGCATCAGGTGATCGCGCGGCGCGTCCCAGGCCAGAGCCCGCGCGTTGCGGTAGACGACGTCGAGCACGCCGCCGTGGGTGACGACCGCCACCGTGCGGCCGGCGTAGGCGACGACGATCTCGTGTACCGCTTCGAGCACGCGGGCGATGAACTCGGCGCCCGATTCCCCGTCGGGCACGCGCCAGTGGACGTCGCGCGCGCGCCAGGCGGCCAGCTCGTCGGGATGCTCGGCGGCGATCTCGTCGAGCGTCTTGCCCTCGAAGATGCCGAAGACTCGCTCGCGCAGGCGCGGCTCGGCCACCATCGTCAGGCCGCGCGCATCGGCCAGCGGCGCGCCGGTCATCCACGCCCGCGCCAGGTCGCTGCAGACCACGGCATCAATGGCTTCGCCGGCCAGCCGCTGCGCCAGCCTGCCGCTTTGCCAGACGCCGGTGGCCGACAGCGGCACGTCCAGCCGGCCCTGGATCCGATGCTCGGCGTTCCACGCCGTCTCGCCGTGGCGGATCAGCAGCAGCGTGGTCGCCGCATCGTCCACCATCAGCCGCCCTGCCCGGCCAATCGCGGATTCAGCGTGTAGGTGCCGGTGATCGCGTGACTCGCCAGCACATGGCCGTCGATGGCCTTGCGCACGTCGACCCCGGTGAAGCGGCCGTCGAGCGGCAGCTGCTCGATGTCGAGCGCATGGACCGTGAACACGTAGTGATGGACGATCGAGTCGTTCCATGGCGGGCAGGGTCCGTCGTAGCCGTAATAGTCGCCTTCCATGTCGTGGTCGCCCTTGAACCACGCCGTGTAGTCGTTGATGCCCTGCCGCGTGCCGTTGGCCGCCGCAGGCCCCCCTTTGCCGCGCGGCGTCACGCCGCTGGAATAGGCGCCGGCGTCGATCTTGTTCGTCGTCGCCGCGATATCGATCAGCGTCCAGTGGAAAAAATCGACCCGCGGCAGGCTGGCCGGGATCTCTCGCCCTTCCTGGTTGACGTCGTCGGGCCGGCTCGGCACGTCGACGTCGTGGCAGATGACGACGAACGACTTGGTTGCCGCCGGCGCATCGGCCCATGCCAGATGCGGGTTGCGGTTCGACGACAGCTTGACGTGATGCGCCGGATCGATCACCGCGAACGCAAATTCGCCGGGAATGCGTCCTCCGTCGGCGAACGAATCGCTCCATACCCTCATGAGCTCTGCTCCCTCGGCCTGACCTGCAGCCAGAACGTCACCGGCCCGTCGTTGGTCAACTCTACCTGCATGTAGGCACCGAAGATACCGGTGGCCACCTGCGGATGGCGGCGACGCGCCTGCGCGACGAAATGTTCGAACAGCCGCTCGCCGTCGGCCGGCGCCGCGGCCGGACTGAAGCTCGGCCGCGTGCCCGCATTCGTGTCGGCCGCCAGCGTGAACTGCGGCACCAGAAGCAGGCCGCCGCCGACATCACCGACGCTGAGGTTCATCCTGCCCGCCGCATCGGCGAACAGGCGAAACGCAAGCAGCTTGGCGAGCAGGGCGTCGGCCTCGCGCTCGCTGTCGCCGCGTTGCGCGCACACCAGCGCCAGCACGCCCTGGCCGATCTCGCCGGCGTCGGCGCCGGCCACTCGCACCCGCGCTTGCGACACCCGCTGGATCAGCGCGATCATGGCCTGCATTGTAAGGAGGCACAGATGCGTGAAGCCCGGGCCGCGCGGTCGGCCGTCCACCAGACCGACGCGATCGCGATCGGTCCGCATGCGGGCCCGCCGGCACCGAACCAGAGCCCGCCGCTCGCCGGCTACAACCTGTACGACGCCGACATCGCCCTGCAGGAAGCGGTGGCGCGCGCCGGAGCCGGCTGGGTCGAGGACGAACTGCGGCGCCTCGGCGCCCGCGCCGGCGAGGCCGAAACGATCGAGCTCGGCTTCCTCGCCAATCGCCACACGCCGCAGCTGCACACGCACGATCGTTTCGGCAACCGGCGCGACGAAGTCGAATTTCATCCCGCCTACCACGCACTGATGACGCTCGGCTGCGCGCACGGCCTGCACTCGAGCCCGTGGGCGCAGCCCCGCCCGGGCGCGCACGCAGCGCGCGCGGCCGGCTACCTGCTGTACGGCCAGGTCGAGCACGGCACGCAGTGCCCGCTGACGATGACCTACGCCGCCACCGCGCTGCTGAGCCACCATGCCGAGGCACTGCCGGCGCTGGCGCAGGACTGGCTGCCGCGGATCCACACACGCGAGTACGACCGCCGCTTCGCGCCGGTCGAGGACAAGCGCGGCGCCACGATCGGCATGGGCATGACCGAAAAGCAGGGCGGCTCGGACGTGCGCAGCAATGCGACGGTCGCCGAGCCGCTGGGGCGCGCCGGCACCGGTCAGCCGTACCGGATCACCGGGCACAAGTGGTTCATGTCGGCGCCGATGTGCGACGCGTTCCTGATCCTGGCGCAGGCCGCAGGCGGCCTGTCCTGCTTCTTCCTGCCGCGTTTCGTCGAGCGCCGCGTCAACGCGCTGCGCCTCCTGCGCCTGAAGGACAAGCTCGGCAATCGCTCCAACGCCAGCTCCGAGGTCGAGTTCGACGGCGCCACCGCCTGGATGCTCGGCGCCGAGGGCCGCGGCGTGCCGACGATCATCGAGATGGTCAACTTCACGCGGCTGGACTGCGCCATCGGCTCCAGCAGCCTGCTGCGGCAGGCGCTGACGCAGGCGTTGCATCATGCGCGCCACCGCGCCGCATTTGGCCGCCGCCTCGCCGAGCATGGGTTGATGAAAAATGTGCTCGCCGATCTGGCCCTCGAATCGGAAGCGGCGACGGCGCTGTCGATGTGGCTGGCCGGGCTGTACGACAGCGACTCGGCGCAAGCAACCGGGCTGCGCCGAGTGATGACACCGGCGGCGAAGTACTGGCTGTGCAAGCGCGCCGCCGCCTTTGCGCAGGAAACGATGGAAGTGCTCGGCGGCAACGGCTACGTCGAAGAGTCGATCCTGCCGCGGCTGTATCGGGAAGCGCCGGTGAACTCGATCTGGGAAGGCTCGGGCAACGTCATGTGCCTGGACCTGCTGCGCGCGCTGCGCCACGATCCCGCGGCTGCGGACACGGTGGCGCAGGAACTCGCGCCGGCGCGCGGCGCCGAGCCGCGGCTGGACCGCGCCGCCGCGGCCCTGCTCGAACGGCTGCGCGCACCGCAGCCGTCGGAGGCCGAGGCACGCCGACTGGCCGAGCAACTGGTGCTGGTGCTACAGGCGGCGCTGCTCGTGCGCCACGCCCCGGCCGCGGTGGCCGAAGCCTTCTGCGTCTCCCGCCTGGCGCATGATCGCGGCGCGTGCTTCGGCACCCTGCCGTCGAACGTCGATTTCGGTGCGGTCATCGGCCGCGCCTGGCCGGACTGAGCGGCGTCAGGCAACCGTCACCCGCGCCCACCTGCGCTTGCCAACCTGCACCACGTAGGTGCCGGCGGCAAGCTGCAGCGCGCGGTCGGTGATCTTCTGCCCGTCGACCCTCACGCCGCCCTGCTCGATGTTGCGGATCGCTTCCGACGTCGACGGCACAAGCCCCGCCTGCTTGAGCAGCGCGGCAATGGCCACGGCCCCGCCAACCGCCTGCACGTTCGCCTGCGGCATGTCCTGCGGCGCCTCGTGCGCGCGGAAGCGGGCCTCGAACTGCGCCAATGCCTCCTCCGAAGCGCGCGCCGAGTGAAAGCGGGCGACGATCTCCTGTGCAAGCAGCACCTTGATGTCGCGCGGGTTGCGGCCCTCGCCGGCGTCGCGCCTCAGGCGCGCGATCTCCTCGTTCGAGCGAAGTGACAGCAGGTCGTACCAACGCCACATCTGCTCGTCCGAGATTGACATCACCTTGCCGAACATCTCGGACGGCGGCTCGGTGATGCCGATGTAGTTGCCCTTGCTCTTGGACATCTTCTCGACGCCGTCGAGGCCCTCGAGCAGCGGCATGGTCAGGATGCACTGCGGCTCCTGACCGTAATGCCGCTGCAGTTCGCGGCCGACGAGCAGGTTGAACTTCTGGTCGGTGCCGCCGAGCTCTAGGTCCGCCCGCAGCGCCACCGAGTCGTAGCCCTGCATCAGCGGATAGAGCAGTTCGTGCATCGCGATCGGCTGGTTCTCGCGCATGCGCTTGGCGAAGTCGTCGCGTTCGAGCAGCCGCGCCAGCGTGTACTTCGCGGATAAACGGATCAGACCGTCGCTGCCTAGCGGCAGCGACCACTCGGAATTGAAGCGGATTTCGGTTCTCGACCGGTCGAGCACGAGCGACGCCTGATCGAAGTAGGTCCTGGCGTTGGCGTCGATCTCCTCGCGCGACAGCGGCGGCCGCAACGTATTGCGCCCTGACGGGTCGCCGATCATCGAGGTGAAGTCGCCGATCAGGAAGATGACCGTGTGGCCGAGATCCTGCAGCTGCCGCAGCTTGTTCAGCACCACCGTGTGCCCGAGATGGATGTCGGGCGCGGTCGGGTCAAGACCGAGCTTGCAGCGCAGCGGCGTGCCGGTGGCGCGACTGCGCGCCAGCTTCTGCGCGAATTCGGATTCGATCAGCAGTTCGTCGCAGCCGCGTTTGATCCGCGCCAGCGCGGCCTCGACCTCGGCGGTGATCGGGTAATGCGTGTCAGCGGTCGACATGAAGGACGTCGTGGCCGATGCAACGGCCGGTGGCTTTTCTCTGCGGCCCGCAGTCTAATTGACGCGTCGCGCCACCGTGGATCTGCAACGTGCCGGAATCGAAACTCTTCATCGGTCTGATGACCGGAACCAGCCTCGACGGCATCGACGCGGTGCTGGCCGATTTCTCGTCCGCGCCGCCACGGATCTGTGCACACGTGCATCATGAACTGGCAAGTGAACTGCGCGACGCGCTGCTGCGCCTGAACAGCGCCGGCGACAACGAACTGCATCGCGCCGCGGTCGCCGGTCAGCATCTGGCGCATGCCTATGCGGCCGCGGTTGGCGATCTGCTGCTGGCTGCCGAGATCGAAGCGCCGTCCGTGTGCGCCATCGGTGCGCACGGTCAGACCGTGCGCCACCAGCCCGAGGCCGGATACACGATCCAGATCAACGCGCCGGCAACGCTGGCCGAACTGACCGGCATCGATGTCGTCGCCGACTTCCGCAGCCGCGACGTCGCCGCAGGCGGACAGGGCGCACCGCTGGCGCCGGCCTTCCACGCTGCCGTGTTCCGCGGCGAAGCACCGCTTGCGGTGATCAACATCGGCGGCATTGCCAACCTGACCGGGCTGCCGGCGCTTGGCGAGGCATCGCCGGTCGTCGGCTTCGACTGCGGCCCCGGCAACGTGCTGATCGATGCCTGGGCGCTGGAGCACCTCGGTGAAGCCGTCGACCGCAACGGCCGCTGGGCCGCAGGCGGCAAAGTGGACAGTATGCTGCTGCAGGCGTTGCTGCAGGACCCGTTCTTTTCAATCGCGCCGCCGAAGAGCACCGGCCGCGACCGCTTCAACCGCGACTGGCTGCGTCGGCACACCGAACGTCTTACCGTCCATCCGCGCGATGTCCAGGCAACCCTGACCCAGCTGACCGCCACCGTCGTCGGCGATGCCGTCGAGCACTACTTCGCCGAGGCGACGCGGGTCGTCATCTGCGGCGGCGGCACCTTTAATGTCACGTTGATGAAGATGCTGGCGCAGACTTGCGCACCGCGCGAGGTGATCGCCTCCGATGCGCTGGGCGTGCCGGCCGATCAGGTGGAAGCGCTGGCTTTTGCCTGGCTGGCGAGCGAGCACGTCGGTCGACGCGCCGCCAGCCTGCCGGCCGTAACCGGCGCGCGCGGCGCCCGCGTTCTCGGCGCGCTCTACCCTCGCTGAAAAAGGCGAGGGGCGCCGGTGGCGCCCCTCGCCGTTCGAACCGAAAGCCGCGTCAGACGGAAAACGACGAACCGCAGCCGCAGGTCGTCTGCGCGTTCGGATTCTTGATCACGAACTGCGCACCCTCGAGATCCTCTTTGTAGTCGATTTCGGCGCCAACCAGATACTGGTAGCTCATCGAGTCGATCAGAAGAGTGACGCCGTTTTTCTCCATCGTCGTGTCGTCCTCGTTGACGACCTCGTCGAAGGTGAATCCGTACTGGAAGCCGGAGCAGCCGCCACCCTGGACGAAGACACGCAGCTTCAGTTCGGGATTGCCCTCCTCGTCGATCAACTGCCGGACCTTGGTCGCGGCGGAGTCGGAAAAGTGAAGCGGGGCAGGCATTTCGACGGCGGCATTCATCAGGGTGCTCCGAAAGGGTGTCGGCAGTTCACACAAATTATAGGCAACCGGGGTTCCGGGCAAGGGCGCAATCACCCCCGGGGCGACTCGGTCTTGGGCGCGGCGTTCGACGCGGCTACCGCCAGCTTCGGCCCGTTGCGCCCCTCCTGCGCGCTGGACTCGTGCACCAGCCGACCCTCGACGATCGCACCGTGGTGCATCTCCAGCGCCCTATAGTGAACGTCGCCGTTGACCCGCGCCTTCGGCTGCAGTTCGACCAGCTCGGTCGTGTAAACGGGGCCGGTGATGCGGCCGGCGACGACCAGATGGGCGGCGCGCACCTCGCCCTCGATGGCGCCCTGCTCGCTCACCACAAGCATGCCCGAGCCCTCGCCGCCGACGCAGCGGACCGAGCCGCGCACGGTGCCGTCGATGCGCAGGCCGCCGCTGAAGGCCAGGTCGCCGACCAGCGTCGAGCCGGCACCGATCAGGCTGGCGATGTGCTTGTCGCCATTGGTTTTCTTGCCGAACATCAGGTTCCCTCCCCGGCCTTCACAACTGGAACGTTTGCTGTGCGTGGGTCTGTCCCGCCGCCATGATCCGCACCACGACGGAGCGCGCCGTCGCCCCCTGCGGCAACGTGAACGACCCCTCGACCCGTTGGTAGTGGCGGAAGCTCAGCTCGAGCGGCCGGCGCGATTCCGGCACGGCCGGATCCGGCACCTGCAGCGAGAAACTGCGGCCGTCGCGCACTACATTGACCTGCATCTGTACGGTGCCGACGAAATCGCGCTCCGGCTTTCCGGCCTGCTGCACCAGGAGTCGGTAGCGCATGGCATCCGGCGTGCCCTCCGGCTGCATGCGAAAGCTGCGGATGACGATGCCGCTGGCGTTGGCCTTGGTCGGCAGCAGGCTCTCGAAGAAGGCCAGGTCCTGGCGCAGCCGATTCGCCTCGGCGCCCAGTTCCGCGGCCTGGCGGGCGAGCTGTTCCTGCGCGGAACGCTCCATTTTCATCTGCGTTTCGAGCGCGGTGATCGTCGCCGTCAGCCGGTTGCGCTCCGCCTCGGCCTCGCGCAACTGCAGCCGCAGCCGATCGACTTCGGCCACCAGATCGCGCCGGTCCGGGCCGCCGAAGCCGCGGCCATACTCGTAGATGCCGACACCGACGGCAGCCGCCAGCGACAGCAAGAGGAAAAGCAGCAGCAGACGCAGCGGCAGCGGCAGATGCGAGCGCACCGAGACTTCCGGTGAACTGATCGACAGCTTGCGTAGCAGCAGCTTCCACTTCATCCCGGTGGCGCCTGTGACCTTCTGCAGTGCACCCTTGTCGGCGTCTAAACGCGGGCCACGGCGGGCGCAGCGCAGCGGCCTGCACGGATGCATGTTCCGGCGCGATGCGGCCTCATGGCCTGGGCGAGCGCGGCGATCGAGCGCGCCGGCGCCGCGACCGGGCGGCTCATCCGAACGGATATGCGCCACGCCAGGGGCCGATGCCCCACTGCCCTGATGGCTATGGTCGGACGAGTATAGGAGGCGAAAACGCGCCCGGCACCTGTCGGTGCCGCGCGAAAACGGTAAACCGCAAAGCTTCCTGCGTCAGCGCTTGGAGAACTGCTTGCGCCGGCGCGCCTTGCGCAGGCCGACCTTCTTGCGCTCGACCTCGCGCGCATCGCGCGTGATCAGGCCGCCCTTGGACAGCGCCGGCTTCAGCGCCGCGTCGTAGTCGACCAACGCGCGTGCAATGCCGTGCCGCACCGCACCTGCCTGGCCCGACTCGCCACCGCCGTCGACGTTGACCTGGATGTCGAATGTCGTTGCGTGGTTGGTCAGTTCGAGCGGTTGGCGCACGATCATGCGCCCGGTCTCGCGGTTGAAGTACTCGTCGATCGGCCGCCCGTTGACGACGATCTTGCCCGTGCCGCGCTTGATGAACACGCGTGCGACCGAGCTCTTGCGGCGGCCCGTGCCGTAGTTGTAGGTACCGATCATCGCGTCCTCAGATTTCGAGCGGGCGGGGTTGCTGGGCAGCATGCGGATGCTCGCCGCCAGCGTAGATCTTCAGCTTCTTGATCATCGCGTAGCCGAGCGGCCCCCTGGGCAGCATGCCCTTGACCGCAATCTGCAGCGCCCGACCGGGGAAGCGGCCCTGCATCTTGTCGAAGGAAGTCTCGTAGACGCCGCCGGGATAGGTCGAGTGGCGGTAGTACATCTTGTCGCCGCCCTTGGCACCGGTCACCTTCAGTTTGCCGGCGTTGACGACAACGATGAAATCACCGGTGTCGACATGCGGCGTGTACTCAGGCTTGTGCTTGCCACGCAGGCGGCGGGCGATCTCAGCAGCGAGGCGCCCAAGCACCTTGTCGCTGGCATCGACCACGTACCAGTCGTGCCGCACCTCCTGCGGTTTGGCAGAAAAAGTCTTCATCATCTTCACTTCCATTGGACGGCGTCCACGTGGGCCACCGTCGGCGACTTGCACTGGCCTGCCCCGGCTTGCCTGCCACCGCGCCATCGGCCGGCTTCACGCAGCGCCCGGCAGCGCGACACTGCGGCAGCATCCGCCGCGCCGGCTTCCTGCCGGCCTTTGCGGAAAGCTTTGTATTGTATTTGTTTGCCTGCGGGCTTCGCAAGTTAAGCGGCGGCACAGGCGGTGCAGCCCGCAATGGGCCCGTGAGAGGAGCGAAAAATTCCATGCGCGCCAACGTTCGCTGGTCCGGACCGGACGAAATGAGCTTCATCGCAGAAACCGGCAGCGGCCACCTGGTCGCAATGGATGTCGCGCCGGACGGCGGCGGCCGGAACCTGGCACCGAGGCCCATGGAAATGGTGCTCGTCGGCACAGGAGGTTGCACCGCCTACGACGTCGTGCTGATCCTGAAGCGGGGCCGCCACCAGGTCACCGGCTGCGAAGTGCGGCTGGACGCCGAGCGCGCCGCCACAGACCCGAAAGTGTTCACGCGTATCGGCTTTCACTTCGTCGTTCGGGGACGCGGCCTGCCTCGGGACGCTGTCGAACGCGCTGTTCGGTTGTCGCACGAGAAGTACTGTTCCGCCACCGCGATGCTCGCCAGGACGGCCGAGATCGTCACCACGGTCGAGGTGCTCGAAGCCGGATAATCGGCGCCGCGTCAGATGTAGTGCGCGGTCGTGGTCATCACCTTGGCCGCCAGACGCATGGCGAGCCTCGCCGGCAGCGGCAGATCGATTCCGCCCAGGGCCGTTGCCGTGTTTCCGTGCCGCACTTCATCGGCGCTCATCTGTTCGACCACCGCCCGCGAGGCCAGATCGGCCGCAGGCAGCCGATCGAGATGTCGCTGCAGGTGCTGTTCGACCTGCCTCTCGGTTTCCGACATGAAGCCGAGGCTGACCCGATCGCCCAGCCGTGCTGCCAGCAAGCCGATGGCGAAGGCGCCGCCGAACCACAGCGGATTGAGCAGGCTCGTGCGCCCGCCCAGTTCGCGGATCCGCCGTTCGGTCCACGCAAGATGGTCCGCCTCCTCCCGCGCCGCCATGACGAAGGCTTCGCGCAGTTTCGGATCAGGCGTACCCAGCGCCTGCGCTTCATAAAGGGCCTGGGCGCAGATTTCACCGACGTGGTTCACGCGCATCAGCGCCGCCGCCTCCGCCCTCTGCTGCGGCGTCAGTGCCGCCTCGCCTTCCGTTGCCAATGCGGCCGGGTACGGTCGCGATGACTGCGGCGTTGCAGCCACTGTGCGCAAAGCACGATCGGCCACCGCGATCACCTCATCGACGAAATCGAGTTGTCGAGTCATCCGATACCTCGCCTGTTGCGCCAATGCCACAGCCTGCATTGTGACGGATCATGCCCGTGGCCCGAACCTGCCAATCCGTCATCGCGGCCGCTATCCTTTTCTGCAATTTTCGGCCTTGCATCAACAGGGGGAGACAGAAGATGCGGAAGACCGTGCTGGCACTGGCGCTGGCGATTTCTTTCCCGGCAGCGTTCGCCCAGGGTGCCGCGCAGAGCAGCGGCGTCGAACTGTACGGCGTTGTCGACGTCGGCTTCGAGAGCGTCGATAACGGCGCTGTTTCTGTCAGGCGCATCACCAGCGGAATTTCGACCGGCTCGCGCTGGGGCTTGCGCGGACGTGAGGACCTCGGTGGCGGCTACGCTGCGCTGTTCACGCTGGAAAGCCGGATCGAGGTCGACAACGGCACGATGCAGAACAACGGCGCGATCTTCTACTGCGGCACATCGATCTGCCCGGGTGTGACGCTCGCATCGCCCCTGCCGTTGCCTGCCGGAACGCCGCCAGCCACCGCCGCGCTGATCACCGGGACGACCGTGGCTGTGATGAGCCAGGCGAACGCCACGCTGCTGCAGGGTGTCAGCGGCGTGAACCCGGTCAACGCACTGTTCGACCGCCAGGCCTTCGCCGGACTGATCACGCCGTTTGGCGCAATCCTGCTCGGCCGCCAGTACACGCCGGGCTACGAAGCCTTCGTCAAGAACAACTCGTTCTTCGACTCCTTCGCAGGTACGCCGGGACAACTGGCGACGATCAACCTGCGCGCCAACAACGCCATCCAGTACCGCGCCGAGCTGAAGGGCTTCACGCTGTCGGCGATGTACGGCTTCGGCGGCACGGAAGCAAACCGCAACGAACGCAGCACGGTGACGCGCGGCGATGACTTCTGGGGCGGCAACCTGCAGTACACCAGCAACGCCTTTGGTGTCGCGGCTGCCTACCAGCAGAACCGCACCGTGACCTTTGCAGCGCCCACCGAAAACAAGAAAGGCCTCGAAACCTACAACGTCGGCGGCTGGGTCGGCTTCGGCGGCGCCAAGGTCTTCGCCCATTACCTGAAGTCGAAGAACGACAATCCGGTGCTGCGGCCCGAAGACATCCAGAACATCGCCTTCCTCGCCGTCACCGCGCCGGGCGCCACACCGGCGACGATCGCCGCCGCGCTCGGCGCCGCCACCAGCGGCCTGTACATCAACCGCTTCGACGTCAACACGCTGCGCGGCGTGGCCGGCAAGACCGACCTGGATCTGTACCACATCGGCCTCGAACTGCCGCTCGGCAACGGCCGGCTGCTCGCCGCGGTCAACCGCGCCGAGGATTCGTCGCGCAGTGCGTGGGCCACTGCGGACGCGAATACGACCTCGTACGGGCTGGCCTACTACTACTATCTTTCGAAGCGCACGTGGCTGTACGGTGCCGGAGCGCTGGCCAGCAACTCGGGCCAGGCACGCGTCGGCCTCGGCGCCGCCTGCTGCGTCGGCGGCTGGACCACCGCCGTGGGTGAAGACAGCCGTTCGCTGCAGTTCGGCGTGAGGCACACCTTCTAGGGCCCTCCGGGCGGCCTCGGCCGCCGCACATAGGATTCACCCGGGGCGCTGCGGCGCCCGTTGCTTTTCCATCGTGAAAGCTCAGCCGGACGGTCGAATCCGTTCGTGTTGCGCAGAACCTACAACCGGCACCACGAATTGGGTGTTTCGAGGGCGCCTTTGCTGCCGCTGCGAGCGAAGTCTGGAAGAATCGGCGCGAGCTTCTACAGAAGAAGTGCTGGGCACCAAGGCGTTCGAGAAGAGGTCGGCCCTTGTGAACGCCCGAAAGATGGCCTTGGTGTTGTTTCCGTCTCAATACTGGAGATACAGATGAAAAAAACATGGGTTGCTTTGGCAGTCCTCGGCGCGTTTGCCGGTGTCGCTCAGGCGCAGTCGTCGGTGACGCTGTACGGCATCGCCGACGTCAACCTTCAGATGGTCGACCCGAAAGCGGGTGGCCTGAAGTCGACGGTGGGCGTGAACTCCGGCCATCAGTCGGGCTCGCGCTGGGGCTTCCGCGGTTCCGAGGATCTGGGCGGTGGTCTGAAGGGAGTCTTCACGCTGGAAGGCGGTTACAGCGTTGACAATGGCACGCTCGGACAAGGCGGCCGCCTGTTCGGCCGCCAGGCTTGGGCCGGCATCGAGGGTGGCTTCGGTACCCTTGCGTTGGGTCGTTTCGCCACGCTGAGTTCGGGCACCGGCTCGTTCGATATGTATGGCTTCACCGATCCGTTCCTGACCGGCTTCGGCGGCGCCAACCTGATCTTCTCGTCGGCCAACGCGCTGCGCGTCGACAACGCCATCCTGTGGCGCTCGCAGAAAATGGGCGGTTTCCAGGTCGGTGCGATGCACTCGTTCAACATCGCCGCTTCCGAGGTTCCCGATCGGAAGAACAACACCTACTACACCGGCGTGGCGGCCAGCTTCGGAGCGGGCCCGTTCATGGGCGCAGTGACCTACGACATCATCAACAACCCGGCCGCCGGCGCCTCCGACCAGAAGCACCTGCAGGTCGGCGCCACGTTCGACGTCGGCATCGTCAAGCTCCATGCCGGTTATGCGAAGGAAGACAACATCTTCACGTCCAACTCGGTCGGCATCATCAACGGCGCTGATGCCAAGGCCTGGATGGTCGGCGCAACCGTAAAGGTCGGCGCTGGAAGCCTGCTCGCCTCGTTCCAGGACTACAACGGCAAGAACAATGGTTTGACGGTCGAAGAGCGCGACCTGCGCCGCTGGGGTATCGGCTACTCGCACCCGCTGTCGCGCCGGACCAACCTGTACTTCTCGTACGCCGACAACGACGGCAAGAAGACGCTCAACAACAGCGCCACCTTCGATACGCGGCAGTACACCGCCGGTGTCCGTCACCTGTTCTAAGCGAGCAGTACACGTTTCAGCAAAGGGCGCCTGCGGGCGCCCTTTTTTTTCCTGTCGCGGTCTGCCGGCCAATCAGGACGCACCGGCCCAGCCGCGGGCGCGTCCAACCGCGCGCGCCCACGCCGCATGCAGCGCCTGGCGCGATGCGGTATCGGACTGCGGCTCGAAACGCTTCTCGGCTCGCCACAGGGCGCCGATCTCGGCCTCGTCGCGCCACAGGCCGACCGCAAGGCCGGCCAGATAGGCTGCGCCGAGCGCGGTCGTCTCGGTGACCGCGGGGCGGACGACCGGCACGCCGATCATGTCGGCCTGCATCTGCATCAGCAGGTCGTTGCGCGCCGCGCCGCCGTCGACGCGCAGTTCAGTGAGCGCAGCACCGGCATCGCGCTGCATCGCCTGCAGCACCTCGGCTGACTGCAGCGCGATCGATTCCAGCGTGGCGCGGGCGATGTGCGCGCGCGTCGTGCCGCGCGTGATGCCGACCAGCAGCCCGCGCGCGTCCGGATCCCAGTGCGGCGTGCCGAGGCCGACAAACGCCGGCACGAAGACGACGCCGCCGCTGTCGGGGACCTGCGCCGCCAGCGCGCCGATCTCGTCCGAGCGCTCGATGATGGCCAGGCCGTCGCGCAGCCACTGCACCGCCGCGCCGGCGACGAAGACGCTTCCTTCGAGCAGGTAGGTCGGCAGCGCGCCCTCGCGCCGCCAGCCGGCGGTGGCGAGCAGGCGATTGCGCGAAGCCTGCGGCGCTTGGCCTACGTTCAGCAGCATGAAGCAGCCGGTGCCGTAGGTGTTCTTCGCCATGCCTGGGGCAAAACACGCCTGGCCGAACGTCGCCGCCTGCTGGTCGCCGGCAATGCCGGCGATGGGCAGCCGCGCGCCGAGCAGTTCGGGCGGGGATTCGCCGACCACGGCGCTCGAATCGACGATCTTCGGCAGCACCTCGCGCGGCACACGGAACAGGCGCAGCAGCTCGTCGTCCCAGTCCAGCGCCTGCAGGTTGACAAGCAGCGTGCGCGACGCGTTGCTGACGTCGGTGACATGCACGCGGCCGCCGGTGAGGTTCCACACCAGCCAGCTGTCGATGGTGCCGAAGGCCAGTTCGCCGCGCTCGGCGCGGCGCCGCGCCCCCGGCACTTGGTCGAGCAGCCAGGCCAGCTTGGTTGCCGAGAAGTACGGATCGAGCAGCAGCCCGGTGCGTTCGGTGAGCATCGGCTCGACACCGTCGGCGCGCAGTGCCGAGCACATGTCTGCCGTGCGCCGGTCCTGCCAGACGATAGCGTTGGCCACCGGCTCGCCGGTCGCCCGTTCCCAAAGCACGACGGTTTCGCGCTGGTTGGTGATGCCGACCGCGGCGATGTCGGCTACGGCAATGCGGGCGTTGGTGATGGCGCGCCGCGCACAGTCCAGTTGCGTACGCCAGATCTCGCGCGCATCGTGCTCGACCCAGCCCGGCGACGGAAAGAGCTGCGCGAACTCCTGCTGCGCGACGCTGGCCACCCGGCCTTCGCGGTCGAACAGGATTGCGCGCGAGCTGGTCGTTCCCTGATCGAGCGCAAGGATGTAGTTCATCGCTCCGTCTCGAAAGCGCGTGGATCGAGTTCGAAGAATAGAACCGATCTCAGAATCCCCGCCGCGGCCGCCGGGGACTTTGAGATAGGTTCTGACCACCCGACGCTGCGCGGGGCGGCGTGGCCGGCGACGCTGCCATGTCCATCGACGCATCGGCACTTGACGCTTTCGCCGCGCCGCAGCACCAAGTCCTCGCGGTTCGCGCCGCAGCATGTGTCGAGCCGGCGAACGTGGCACCGCGCCGGTCGGATCGCGTCCACCTCCGGGCGCATGACACGCAAACCCGCTAGTGCTCGTTCAGCGATCAGCGTACTTTTTTCGTACATCGGCGTGCCGGCCATCGATTCGCCCTGAAATCCCGGCGAGGCGCGGCCGATACAGGTGCGGAGGCAAACATGATGCTGCGGGTCCGTCAGCGAGGAGACGAAATCCACATCGACGTGGATGGCGTCGCCGGGCGCCAGCAGCGTGTCCTGCTGGCTTTGAACGAATGCCAGCGCCGCGTCTCCGCCCTGCGCGAGGTGCCGTCGGCACTGGCCGATGTGAACGTCCGCGCCGGCGCCAACATGATGCGTATTCGCCTGAAGGGCCGCGAAGGTCTGCCGCTCGAGGCGACGACCATCTACCAGTACCTGCGCGAGTCATTGCTCGCAAGCCTTTCCCCGTCCGGCGCGGGACATCCTGCGCCCTGAGGCAACGCCGCGGATGAAAACGGCGGCGCGCGGCAGCGCTCTTCAGTCGGCCGGCACGAGGCTCACGCAGACCGCGGCGTGATCGGAATAGATGCGGTCGAGCGCGGCGCCGCTGCCGTCGCTTCGACGCCGCTCGAGCAGGTGATCGCTGAACACTTCGACCGCGGCGACATGGCCGATCGCGTGCTTCGACTGGGCCACGAACTCCTCGGAGACCATGACGTGGTCGATCCGCTCGGGTTCGCCGCCGTGCAGGACGGTGAAGGCGACATCGCGCCCTCGCGCCGGCGACAGCCGCTGCTCGACGTCGAACGCGTCGAACAGCATGAAGTCGCGGTTGCGCCGGTCCTCGGTCTTCCACGAGGTGTCGGCGACGATCTGCGTCGTCACCGCTGAAGCCCTGTCGTTGAAGTCGCCGCCGACGATCAGCGGCGCGCGCGAGCGGCGCGTCGCCTCGACCACGATCCGCCGCAGCGCCGCCGCTTCGGCACCGCGCTTGATCAGCGCGCGCAGCTGGGCCCGCGCCAGGGCTACCGCATCGTCGCGGTCCTCGCCGTCGGCGAACTCGGGCCGGCGCGACTTCAGGTGCACGTTGATCAGCGTCAGCGTCGGCGCGCCGCGAAAGCCGGCCAATGCCACCTCGGCGCACAGCAGCGGGCGCGAAAAGGCCGCGTGCGGCTCTCCTTCCGGCAGCGGCACCGCGCAGCCGGCAGGAAAATGCGTGATCGACTGCAGCTTCGGCTGCCACGGCGGGCGCCAGATCATTCCCAGCCGCGGCCTGTCGTTGTCCTGCGCGGCATGCGGCACCGCCAGCGACCAGTGACGCGCGCCACCTGCGCTCTGCCGCGCCACGTCCGACAGCGCCTGCTCGTGAAACACTTCCTGCACCAGCACGAAATCGGCGCCCAGCCGGTCGAGCATGGTGGCCAGCCACTGCGTCTTGGCGATGTATTCGTCCGCCGTGTAGGGATCGACGCCGGCGTAGACGCGCCGGCCCGGCAGCGCGAGGTTCAGGCAGTTCAGCGTGGCGATGCGCAGCGGCTTCATCGGCGCAACCGGTCGTGACCCGGCCACGATAGCCGCGCCGCTCGCGAACGGTCAACGTGACACGATGCGTCAGCGGCAGCGGTTCAGCGTGCGACTTGCGTCGACGGCGCTGTGCATGGCGTCGCGCCGCGGCCACCGCGTTCGTGCCTGCCGCCTCTGGCCATCGGCATCGTCCGCGCAGCCTCGGAGGCGAGCGCGCGTGCGCAGCCGCTCAGCGTTTTTCTTCCATCAGCGCCAGCAGGTTGCCGTCCGGGTCGTGCATGAACGCCATCCACAGTTCGTGATCCGGCATCTTCGCGACCAGGTGCGGCTCGCGCTCGAAATAGACCTGGCGCGAACGCAGCGTCGCCACCACCGCTTCGATGTGGCTGACGCGGAAATAGATGCAGAACTGCTCGCGCTTGCCCGTCGATTCGTGGCCGCCCTCGAGCATCAGCCGCACGCCGGAGCAGTCGAAAAACGCCAGGCTGCCGAAACGGAACAGCAGGGGCAGGCCCAGCGTGTCGCGATAGAAGCGCTCGGCGCGGTCGACGTCCGACACGTGCAGCGCGATCTGACCGATCGGCCCGAGACCGGCCGTGGTGATTCCGCTCATCGTCGCCCCTCCACGTCAGGCGCGGCAGCCGCGGCGCGCGCGGCGCTGCCGCCCTGCCCGGCTCACTGTTCGTCCTCGTCCTCGAAACGCGGCTTGCGCGCGAAGCCGCGTGCTTCCGGGCTCCCCTGGTAACTGCCTCGCCGCTCGCCGGCCGGCCGCTCGGCGCGAGGACCGAAACCGCGCGGCGGACCCTGGACCACCTGCATCAACTGCAGCACCAGGCGCAGCGCCTTGTTCACCGAGGCGTCGCCGCGAAAGACGCGCGCCACGTCCGGATCGAGCGTCACGGTGAAGCCGCCCTCGCGGCCGCCCCGATCGCGACCGCCGGGTCCCGCATCGCCCGTTTCGCGGCGCGGCGGACGCCGCTCACGGGCATAAGGCGGCGCCTCGTCGTCGCCCGGCCGCGGCCGACGGGCAAACGGCGGCGCTTCACCGCGCGCCGGCGGCTGCGGCCGACG
>CAZDXQ010000003.1:98144-163084 GCA_964509545.1 uncultured Burkholderiaceae bacterium
GCGGCCGACGGGCAAACGGCGGCGCTTCACCGCGCGCCGGCGGCTGCGGCCGACGTGCCTTCTGATACGGATCGGAGTAACTGCCGCCGGAACGTGCGCGTGCCGCTGCACTGCGTACCGGCTTGCCGGCGTCCTTGCGTTTCATCGTCTGGTCTCCACGGGTCGATACGGCGACGGCGCGAAAAAAAGGCGCCGCCCGGGCGGGCGGCGCCTTGGTCGAGCGAAACGGATGCTACGCGGCTTTCTTGACCGTCGAGTCGCGCAGTTCGCGGCGCAGGATCTTGCCGACGTTGGTCTTCGGCAGATCGGAACGGAACTCGATGTACTTCGGCTTCTTGTAGCCGGTCAGGTGTTCCTTGCAGTAGTCCATCACGTCGCGTTCGGTCAGCGCCGGATCCTTCTTGACCACGAACAGCTTCACCGCCTCGCCCGAATTCTCGTCGGGCACGCCGACCGCCGCGCACTCGAGCACGCCCGGATGGCCGGCGACCACGCCCTCGACCTCGTTCGGGTAGACGTTGAAGCCCGAGACGAGGATCATGTCCTTCTTGCGGTCGACGATCTTGGTGTAGCCCTCGGCATCCATGATGCCGATGTCACCGGTGCGGAAGAAGCCATCCGGCGTCATCACCTTCGCCGTCTCGTCGGGCCGTTGCCAGTAGCCGGCCATCACCTGCGGGCCGCGGATGGCGATCTCGCCGGTGGAGCCGACCGGCAGGTGCTTGCCGTCGTCGTCGAGGATGGCGATCTCGGTATTGCAGATCGGCAGGCCGATGGTGCCGGTGAACTTGTCGGTGTCGGTGCGGTTGGCGGTGGCCACCGGCGACGTTTCCGACAGCCCGTAGCCTTCACAGATCGGACAGCCGGTCGCCTCAAGCCAGCGTTTGGCCACCGCCTCCTGCACCGCCATGCCGCCGCCCGCCGACAGGATCAGGCGCGAGAAGTTCAGCTTGCGGAACTCATCGTTGTTCAGCAGCGCGTTGAACAGCGTGTTGACCGCCGGGAAGACGTGGAACGTGTGCTTGCCCAGTTCCTTAACGAAGCCCGGAATGTCGCGCGGGTTCGGGATCAGCACGCACTGGCCGCCGATGCGCATCGACATCATCGCGCACACCGTCAGCGCGAAGATGTGATACAGCGGCAGCGCGGTGATCGTCACCGGCGCCTCGCCCGGCTTCAGCTTCGACAGCGCCGGCTGGTACCAGGCCTCGCACTGGAGCATGTTGGCGATGATGTTCCGGTGCAGCAGGGTGGCGCCCTTGCTCACGCCGGTGGTGCCGCCGGTGTACTGCAGGAAGGCGACGTCGTCGTGGCCGACCTTGACCGGCGACAGCCGCATTTTCAGCCCGTCGGCGAGCACGTCGAGGAACTTGGCTGCGTTCGGAAGCTGGTAGGCCGGCACCATCTTCTTCACGTTGCGCACGACGAAGTTGACGATGATCCCCTTGGCGAATCCCAGCAGGTCGCCCATCGAGCAGACGACCACCATCTTCGTCGGCACCTTGTCCTGCACCTGCTGCAGCGTGGTGGCGAAGTTCTCGAGGATGAAGATCGCATCCGCCCCGGAGTCCTTCAGCTGGTGCTCCAGTTCGCGCGGCGTGTACAACGGATTGACGTTGACCACCGTGCAGCCGGCGCGCAGCACGCCGGCCATCACCACCGGGTACTGTAGGATGTTGGGCATCATGATCGCCACGCGCTTGCCCTTGCCCAGGCCCTTGGACTGCAGCCAGGCACCGATCGCGGCCGAGTTCTCGTCGAGCTGCCGGTACGTCATGCTGGCGCCCATGCAGCTGTAGGCGGGCAGGCTGCCGTGCTTCTTGAACGCCTCTTCGAGCAGTTGCACCAGCGATTCGTACTGGTTCACGTCGATGTCGGCGGGAACGCCTTTCGGATAGTTCTTGAGCCAGAACCGGTCGACGGCTCCCATTGCGGTCTCCTCTTTGATCGGGCGCTGCCGCGCCTCATGAACTGGAATCATCCGCGCCTGGCGCGAAACGCGAGCGATGATAGCGGCAGCCTTGCTTGGGTCGATGCGCTGGGTCATAGGCGCTCGCCTCCAATCACCGCACCTCGGGTTTATCCCAGCCTGCCGCGCGTGCGCTGCGATGCAGCAGCTCTGCCGATCGCGCGGCGCTACGGCCGCTGCGCCAGTTGCGGCGCCAGCCGGCGCAGCGCCGCGATCCGGGCCGGCTTGTCGAGCGCGCCGAGGCGGCGGACCTGTGCATAGAACGCCGGCAGGTCGCCGCCGAGCTCGGCAAGCATCGCCTCGAACGCCGGCACCCAGTCGTTGTAGGCGCCGACCGCAGCCAGGTGCGCGCCGTTCAGTTGCTGACTGAAGAAGCGGTCATAGCCGGCGAAACCGTTCCAGCGTTCATCGCGCAGCTGCCGATACTGCTGCTGCAGTTCGGACAGGATGGTCTGCTTCGCTGCCCGCTTCGCCTGGTCCGGCTCCGCGGAGGCATAGACGTCGGCAAGGCGGCGCCGATGCGCCAGAAGCAAGGCCAGGAACTCTTCGCGCCGCTGCGCGAACGCGGCATACGCGGCGCGCTGGCTGTCGTCGCCGTGCGCCGACAGCCAGCGGCGCACGCCCTCGCGCTCCACGGCGGTGGCGAAACTCTCGTTGAAGGGGGTGTCGTCCCTGGCATAGACGACCTGATGCGCGAGTTCGTGGAAGACGAGCCGCGCCAGTTCGGCGTCCGGCGCGAAGATGAACGTGTTCAGCAGCGGGTCGCTGAACCAGCCGAGCGTCGAGTACGCCGGTACCGGTGCCACGTTGACGTCGTAGCCGGCGGCGCGCAGTGCGGCGGCCATCGCGTCGGCGTCGCTGCGATCGAAGTAGCCGCGATAGCCGGCGCAGCCGAGCACCGGGTAGCACCAGGTCTTCAGTTCCAGCGACAGTTCCGGCGCGGCAAAGACATTCCACACAGCTGCCGGGCGCTTCAGGTCGGCGTACTCGGTGTAGCTGCGGTTATCCGGCAGGGCGAGCGCGGCGGCGGCAAAGCGGCGGATCTCCTTCGCCCGCAGCAGCCGCTCGCGCAAGGTCTGCGGCGTGGCGGGGTCGCCGACCCACTCGGCGATCGGCCGCGCCGCTGCCAGCAGCGCAAAATGGCCCTGCACGACCTGGCCGTAGTAGCCGACAGTCGCGCAACCGGCGAGCAGACTCGCCAGCCCGAGCAGAAGCAGGCGCGGCAGCGCCGGGACGCGGTACATAGGTGCGGCGATTGTGCCGCAGCCGCGGCGGCAGCGCCTTCACTGAACGGCGGCCGCTGTCAGCGCATTGACCACGCGGCGAAGCTTTCCGCTGGCAGGATCGCGGCGCGGTGCAGCGGTGTCGAGCTCGACGCGCACATCGGCGAGATCTAGCCGACGCAGGTAGGCGCGCAACGCCGTGCAGGCCGCATCGCCGCGCGCCCGTTCCGTACCGCCCAGGCGCAGCGCCAGCCGCCTGGGGCCGGTCTGCAGCAACTGGAAATCGTTGACCAGCGCGTCGTCCTCGAGCACGGTGGCCAGCGCCAGCGGCATCAGCTTGACCGAAGCGTGCTGGCCGCAGGCGATGGCGAGCACGTCGTCGCAACGGCCCTGCACCTCGATCGCCGGCATGGCCGAGCCGCAGGGACATGGCTGCGGCAGCACCGTGATCGAATCGCCGATGTCGTAGCGGATCAACGGCTGGACGCGGTTGGCAAGGTTGGTCAGCAAGGTGGTGCGCGAAGGCACGCCGGGCGGAACCGGCCGCCCGCGCGCGTCGACCCCTTCGAGCAGCACCCAATCGCTGTTGACATGCATGCGGTCGTAGCGGCAGGGCCAGGCGATCGACAGGAACTCGGAGGCGCCATAGGCCTCGCGCACCCGGCAACGGAACACCTGCGCCAGCAGTGACCGCGTTGCCGGACTCAGGCACTCGCCGCCGCACCACAGTTCATCGAGCGACAGTCGCAGCCGTCCGGCCCGCTGTTCGTCGGCCAGCAGTTCGGCCACCGTCGGGTAGGCCGCGAGCAGCGTCGGCCGGTAGCGGTTCAGCGCCTCGACCAGCTGCGGCAGCGGCTGCAGCACGGAGAAGGCCCGCACATAGGGCGCCAGCAGCGGGAAATTGCGCCGCAGCCGCTCGACGGTCGCAATGCCGGCGAAGTGCCCCTCGACTGCCGCCACCATCGCATAGCGTTCGGCGGCCATGAACGGCGCGGCGCTCAGCGGATGGCCGCCGAGGCCGCGGAAGCGCAGCAGTTCGAGCGCGTCGTAGACAGCCAGCGCATCGCCGTCGTGCACGAAGATTCCCGGCACCCCGGTCGAGCCGGAACTGGTCCAGACGGCGTAGTGACCGGCGAGCGGCGCGCCGATCTGCGACGGGTCGGCGAGGAAGGCGTCGATCGCAGCCCGGTTCGGGCTGCCGTCGGCCAGCGACGCGGACAGGTTGGCCATGATCTGCGACTTGCGCAGCACCGGCAGATCGGCAAGCTGCAGTTGCGCGGGCGGCGGCAGGGCGCGATGCAGGCGCCGGTACAACGGCACCTGGGTACGCGCAAAACGGAGCAACGCCGTCAGCCGCTGCCGGGCGCGCTTGGCCATCGCTTCCGGATCGAGCCACATCGCCGACCAGACGTCGGCCGCGGCCCGGGCGCATCGGCCGGCGTCGAAGAAAGGCGGCGCGGTCAGCCGGATGCGCAGATCCGCGGCATCAGCCGCGACACGGCCCTGGCGCTGCGCTGCACTTGCCGTCCGACTCATGCCTCGCTCTCCTGCCCTTTTCGTCCCGTCAGGGCGCGCCGCGGCGCGCGGACCGTCGCTGCGGCGTCTGTTTGCGGCACGCTTCCTGTTACCGCGTCCGGCGTCGAGCGCGTTTGATCTGCACCAACGCCCGTGAGTTCAGGCCATCGCCATCCCGCATGCACGCCGCCGCGATGGCCGCGGGCGCCGGTGGCGCTGACCCCGGTCAACAGCAACGAACATGTTGCTCCTACATTGCTCATTGGGCCATAGCGGAGGTAAACGATGAACGACATCACGCGCGAACAACTGGCCGGAGACGTCCGCCAGGTCCTCGACGATGTGCAGGGCCTGCTGTCGCAGGCCGCTCAGGCGAGCGGGCAGCAGGCACAGGAACTGCGCAGCCGCGCCGGCGAGCAGCTGCAGCGGGCGCAGGCAAGGATGGGAGAACTGCAGCACAAGCTCGCCGACCGCTCGCGCGCCGCGGTGCACGCCACCGACGACTGGGTGCACATGCACCCGTGGGGTGCGGTCGGGCTGGGCGCCGGCTTCGGTTTCCTGATCGGGCTGCTGGTCGCCCGCCGCTAAGCGCTTGTCCGCGAATAATTCGTACGAAGTACTTGCGGACAAGCTGCAGGCCGGCTGGCCCGCCGATCAGCGCCGCGCGACCTCGACCCGGCAGTCGTAGAAGGTCGGCGCGCGGCCAATGTCGGTCAGCCGGCCGCTGGTGACTTCATTGGCATTGCGGCCGTCGGCGGCGAGCTTCTTCCACCAGATCGACAGCGCGACCACGACGCCGGCACGGGCGCGGTCGGTCACGCGCGCGGCGAGCTCGAACTCGCCGCGGCCATTGAAGACGCGGACGCGGTCGCCGTCGCGGATGTCCCGCGCCGAGGCGTCCGCCGGATGGATCTGCAGCGTCGGCTCGCCTTCGACATCGCGCAGGCTCTTCACGTTGACGAAGGTCGAGTTCAGGAAGTTGCGCGCCGGCGGCGAGATGATCGCCAGCGGATAGCGCGCGGCGAGCGCGCTCGCCGAGCCCTCGTGCGGCGGCACGTAGTTGGGCACTGGATCCAGCCCGAGCTCGGCGAGCCTTTGCGAATGGAACTCGCAGCGGCCGCTCGGCGTAGCGAAGCCGCCCTGCGCGAATGGCGTGTAAGGCAGCGGCACGTCGAGTCGCTGCCAGCCGCTTTGCTTGAGGCGGCCCCAGTCGAACGTCGACGTTGCGCCGCTGCGCGGGAACGCCTGCGCCGCCAGTTCCTCGTCCGTCTCGCTGAAACAGGGCTCCGTGAACCCCATCCGCGCGGCGAGGCGGCGGAAGATCTCGGCATTGGGCAGCGCCTCGCCGAGCGGCGCGATGGCGGGGTTGTTGGCCAGCACGTACAGATGCCCATAGGACTTGTGCACGTCGACGTGCTCGAGCTGCGTGGTCGCCGGCAACACGTAGTCGGCGTAATCGGCGGTGTCGGTCTGGAAGTGTTCGAGCACGACGGTGAAGAGACTCTCTCGTGCGAAGCCGGCAACCACCGCGCGCGAGTCCGGCGCCACCGCCACCGGGTTGCTGTCGTAGACGATCAGCGCCTCGATCGGCGGCGAGGCCGCGGCGAGGTCGGCGCCGATCGTGCTCATGTTGATTGTGCGCGGCCGGCGCCCGGCGAGCAGGTCCGGCCGGTACAGCCTCGCCCCATCGACCTCGGCCACGCCGCTGCACGACAGCAGCACACCGCCGGCCGATTCGCGCCAGTGACCGGCCAGTGCCGGCAGGCAGGCCACCGCGCGCACCGCGTTACCGCCACCGGCAGCGCGCTGCATGCCGTAGTTCAGCCGGATCGCCGCCGGCCGGATGTGCCAGTAGTCGTGCGCCAGCTGCTCGACCTCCTGCGCATCGATGCCGCAGATCTGCGCCACCCGCGACGGCGGAAATGCCTGGGCGCGATCGGCCAGCGCATCGAAGCCGAGCGTGTAGCGGTCGATGTAGTCGCGGTCGAGCCAGCCCTCGCGGATCAGCACGTGAATGATGCCCAGCGCCAGCGCCGCGTCGGTGCCCGGCAGCAGCGCGATGTGCTGGTGGCATTTCTCTGCCGTGTCGGAGCGGTACGGGTCGATGGCAACCAGCTTCGCGCCGCTGCGCTTGGCTTGCTGCACGAAACTCCACAGATGCAGGTTCGAGGCGATTGCGTTGGTGCCCCAGAGGATGACCAGCCGGCTGTCGGCGAAGGCCTCCATCGCCGGGCCGGTGCGCGTGCCCAGCGTGTAGGTCAGCGCCTCGCCGCCGGCGGTGGCGCAGATCGTGCGGTCGAGGACACTGGCGCCGAGCTTGTGAAAGAAGCGGCTGGCCATCGCCTCGCCCTGCACCAGCCCCATCGTGCCGGCATACGAATACGGCACGATGCGCTGCGGATCGACGGCGGCAATCTTCTTCAGCCGGGCCGCGATGTCGTCGAGCGCCTCGGCCCACGACACGCGGACGAACTTCCCGTCGCCCTTTCGCCCCACCCGCTTCAGCGGATGCAGGATCCGCTCGGGATGGTAGGTGCGCTCCAGGTACCGGCTGACCTTGGTGCACAGGGCGCCGCGCGTGGTCGGGTGTTCCGGGTCACCGGCGATTCTCACCGCCACGCTCCGGCCGCCCTCGTCGCGAACCGTCACCCGCATCGCGCAGGTGTCGGGGCAGTCGTGCGGGCAGGCGGCGCGCACGATGCGCTCCGCCGCTGCGCCGGAAGGCGATTGCATGGCGCGCGGTCTCAGGCCGCCGGCGGCACGGCGTCGACCAGCCGGGCGAAGAACGCCTCGCAGGCGGCGACCTGCTCGTAGCTGATGTACTCGTCCGGCTTGTGTGCCTGCGCGATCGAGCCCGGGCCGAGCACCACGGTGGGGATGCCGATGCTGGCGAACACGCTGGCCTCGGTGGCGAAGCTCACCGCGCCGGTGCCCAGATGCTGCGTTCGCGCCAGCGCCTGCGCCCACTTCACCACCGGCGCGTCCGGGGCGATGCCGAAGGCGGGCAGGTCCATCCCCATCTCGAAGCGGATGTCCGCCTCCGGCGCCACGGCACGCATCTCCGGCAGCAGTGCCTGCGCGTACTCGAGGATCGGCTGCGTCATCGCGTCATGCGCGGTGGCGGGAATGTTGCGCATCTCGAAGAAGAACTCGCAGTCGCGCGGCACGACGTTGGTGGCGATGCCGCCGTGGATCACGCCGGTCGACAGCGTCGAGTGCGGCACTTCGAAGCGGTCGTCCTTCGGCTCCTCGCGCGCCATCTTGGCCGCCAGGGCGCGGATGAAGCCGATGATGCTGGCCGCGTAGTCGATCGCGTTCACCGCAGTGGGCGTCAGCGACGAGTGCGCTTCGCGGCCGCGCACGCGGCAGCAGAAGTCGCGCTTGCCCTTGTGGGCGACGATCGCCCGCATGTCGGTGGGCTCGCCGATCACGCATCCGGCCGGG
Organism: uncultured Burkholderiaceae bacterium; assembly: GCA_964509545.1. Taxonomy (GTDB): domain Bacteria; phylum Pseudomonadota; class Gammaproteobacteria; order Burkholderiales; family Burkholderiaceae_F; genus JADJWR01. The sequence goes on from CAZDXQ010000003.1 coordinate 106,296, forward strand.
CGGATGCCGCGCTCGGCCAGATCCGCGACCAGGCCGCGCACGCCGAGGAAGGTGGTCTCCTCGTCGAAAGTCAGCGCCAGGTGCACCGGCAGCCGCGACTGCGCCGCCAGGAAGCGCGGCGCCCAGGCCAGCGCGATGGCGATGAAGCCCTTCATGTCGGCGCTGCCCCGGCCGTGGATGCGGCCCTCGCGATGCGTCGCCGTGAACGGATCGCTGGCCCAGTCCTGGCCGTCGACCGGAACGACGTCGGTGTGACCCGACAGCACGATGCCGCGCGTCCTTGCCGCCGCCGCGTCGTCGGCGAGCGTGCAGAACAGGTTGGCCTTCTTCCGGCTGCTGTCGTAGACGAGGTGCGGCTTGCAGCCGAGCGCGGCGAGGTGATCGCGCGCGAACTCGATCAGGCCGAGGTTCGAGTCGCGGCTGACCGTCGGCATGCCGATCAGCCGGTCGATCATCCGCAGCGCTTCCGCGGAAGGCTGGGCCATCGGCACGTCCTGGGGCTTGTTCATGCGGACCACCTACATGAGGGCAGTCCGGCCATTCTACGAAGTCGCGCCGCCGGCCAGCACATGGGTGCCGGCGCGCGGTCCGCGCCGACGCCGCCGCCGACCCGCGGCGACAGCGATCCGCTACGGCGCGACGAAGTTCAGCACCGCCTCGTAGACGCGTCCGCGTTCTCCGGCAGGGAAGGTCCACGTCATCAGCGCTGCGCGGGCGGGCCGCTCGAACACCCGGTTGCTGGCGTCGACGAACGGAAACTCGACCCGCTCGACCCGGCCGTCGACGCCGATGACAGCGCGGGCGCGAATGCTGCCGCGGGTGATTCCGGCGCGGACCGCGTCGCGCGGAAACACCGGCGGAATGCGCTCGATCGGCGTCACGCCGCTGCTCAGCGCGACGACGCGCGCACTGTCGGAGTCGGGCGCGACCGGGGCAAACTCGCGCGCCCAGGCCGGCACCTCAGCCTGAGCCGGCGGCGCCGGCTCCGCAGGTGCCGGTCGCGACGATGACGCATCGCTGCTGACCACAGCGGCCGGCGGAACTGGAATGATGGCCGGCGGCGGCGCGGCGCTTGCCGCAGCGGGCCGGGCCGACGCGACCGCGGCCGCAGGTTTCGCCGCCGGCGCCGCCGCCCTTATCGGCGCGCTCGCGGCAACAGCGCGCGCGGCGACAGGCGGCGTCGCGACCGGGGGCGGCACCGGGGCCGGCGACGGCGCTGCCGGCGCGTGATCGGCGGGCGCGCCGCGCCTCTCGAGTACGACCACCGCGACGTCAACCGGCTGGTCCGCAGCCGGCGACGCGCTGTCGGCCGCGACCTGGGCGGCGGGTACCGGCGCCTGGACGATCGGCCGCGGTTCGAGCGCAGCCGGCGCAACGGGGTTCGTCTCCGGTGCGCCGCCCTGCATCAGGTAGCCGATCACCATCGCCGCTGCACCGGCGACGGCCAGTGCCAGCCAGAGTGTTCCGCCGCTGCGGCTCGGCCCTCGCGTTTGCCCGACGACGATCGGTTCATCAGCCGGCGGCGCCTTGACCAGCATCGGGCGCGCCGATCGGCGCACCGTGCGCGATGCCGGCGGCACGACCGGCATGACCGTGGTCGGTCGTGCGATCGGCTGCAGGAAGCCGTGCTCGAGTTCGGCGAGTCCGCGGCCGAGCAGCCGCGCCGCGTCGCGCGTGATGCGCTCCGGCCGCAGCGTCCGCTCGGCGGCGGCAATCTCGCGCAGCGACCGCTTGCCGTCGATCAGGGTCAGCAGCCGCCGCTGCGGCAGGCTCAGCCCGGCTTGAGGGTGGGTCAGTTCGTCGCGGCCCCGCTCGGTCGGCGCCAGCACGACGTCATCGTGAAGGTCTGAGGCATGGGTGAGCTGTTCGGCTGCTCCCATCGGTGTTCCTCGCGGTTTCGGTCAGTTTTCGGGACAGGGCTCCGTCAGGCGCGACCAACGGCGCGCAACGGACCAGGCACGCACGCCCGATACGCGACGGAAGCACGCGAACTTTGCGCCACGCCACGCGCCGATGGACAACACTTGATGCCATATCCACCCTAACCCTTATGGACGAGCACGCGGCAACGCGGCCTTGCGCCCGGAACCTGCAACGCCACCGAAGCCCGCGCGCCATCGGCATGGAGGCCACGCCGTTCGCGGCGGCGGCTCTCGCCGCCCTTACCATCGCCGCCGCGAAGAGGGATGCAAGATGCCCGTGATCACCTGCATCGATGATCTGCGCCGGCTGGCGCAACGACGCGTGCCGCGGATGTTCTACGACTACGCCGATTCGGGCTCGTGGACCGAGAGCACCTATCGCGCCAACGAGGCCGATTTCGGCCGGATCAAGCTGCGCCAGCGCGTCGCCGTCGACATCGAAAACCGCAGCACGGCGGCGAAGATGGCCGGCGTCGAAATGAAGATGCCGGTGGCCCTCGCCCCCGTCGGCCTGACCGGCATGCAGCACGCCGACGGCGAGATTCTTGCCGCGCGTGCGGCGGAGAAGTTCGGCGTCCGCTTCACGCTGTCGACGATGAGCATCTGTTCGATCGAGGACGTGCGCGCGGCGACGACGCAGCCATTCTGGTTCCAGCTGTACGTGATGCGCGACCGCGACTTCATCGAGCGGCTGATCGACCGCGCCAAGGCCGCCGGCTGCGACGCGCTGGTGCTGACGCTCGACCTGCAGGTCCTCGGCCAGCGGCACAAGGACCTGAAGAACGGGCTGTCGGCGCCGCCTCGGCTGACGCTGCCGAATCTGTTGAACATGATGACCAAGCCGCGCTGGTGCCTGGGCATGCTCGGCACGCGGCGGCGCCAGTTCGGCAACATCGTCGGCCACGTCAAGGGTGTGACCGACATGGCCAACCTGGCGGCCTGGACGGCGCAGCAGTTCGACCCGCGGCTGAACTGGGGCGACGTCGAGTGGATCAAGAAGCGCTGGGGCGGCAGGCTGATCCTCAAGGGCATCCAGGACGTCGAGGACGCGCGGCTGGCGGTGGACTGCGGCGCCGACGCACTCGTCGTCAGCAATCACGGCGGCCGGCAGCTCGACGGCGCGCTGTCCAGCATCGAGGCGCTGCCGGCGATCGCGGCCGAGGTCGGCTCGCGCATCGAGGTGCACATGGACGGCGGCATCCGCTGCGGCCAGGACGTGCTGAAGGCCTGGGCGCTGGGCGCGCGTGGCACCTACATCGGCCGCGCCTTCGTCTACGGCCTCGCCGCCATGGGCGAGGCGGGCGTCAGCAAGGCGCTGGAAATCATCCACAGGGAACTGGACCTGACGATGGCCTTCTGCGGCCGCACCCGCCTCGTCGATGTCGATCGCAGCATCCTCGTGCCCGGGACCTTTCCGCAGTAGGCGCAGGCGTCGTCGCCGATCCGCCGCGACACCCAGCGGTTCTCGCGCACGCCCGCGCGCACGCGCTGGATCGCCGCGATGTCGTCGCCTCGCGCCTGACGCAGCAGGCCACCATTCACGCTGCCGCCTCCGGCCCCCACGCGGCAAGCCGCGGGCGACTCCGCGCTCATCCTGCCGGCAGGCCGCGCCGCAGCGCCTCGGCCTGCGCGTCGTCGTACACGGCGGCGGCCAGGATCCCGGCGTAGATCGCGCCAGCGTCGTCCTGCGCTCCGCCCGCGCCGGCGAGCGCCTGCAGCCGCCGCAGATGGGTGAGCACCTCGGCGCGCTGTTCGATCAGCTTGGTCAGCTGCTCGTCACAGCGCGCGATCGGCGACGGATAGTGCGAGATCTCCTCGTCGAGCTGGGCGAATTTCGACTGCAGGTACCGGTGCAGCGCTTCGAGCGTGGTTACTCCGCTTTCCGACTGCCGGTGCAGCAGGTAGTAGTAGAGGTCGATTTCCGGTGCGCCATGGCCCAGCGCCGTCAACGCCGCCGAGATCTGCCCGCGATGGTGCGTGCCGTGGTTGAACACATGCGCCAGCGTCGCCGCGAACGGCATCGACCGTGGCGTTCCCTCGGTGGTGACGAAGGCCAGTTCGCCTTCGAACCGCCGCGGCGGCACATCGCCCAGCCACGCATCCCAACGCTCGGCACTGCCGACGATCTCGGCCGCGAGCCGATCGCGTTCGCCGACCAGTTCCTCGTCGAGCCCCCGCACCGCGATCGGCTGTCCGGTAAAGCGTCCGTACCAGAGCCGGTCGGCGAGCAGCAGATGGTTGAGCGTGCCATGGATACTGCGGAAGAACATGCCGCAGTCACGGCGATAGTCTTCGTCGGGCACGGCGCGCAGCAGCCCGGTCAGCTGCCGGCTGGCCCAACCGTGATAGCCGGCAAGCAGGCGAAGTTGTTCGCGCGCCTCCATCGTGGCCTCCCGCGCATCGCGCCGCGCATTGCGCGCGCCGCATCGTACGCCGCGGCGGCGGCTGCCGCTGGACACAAGACCACAACGCGGCGCGGGTCGACGACGGGCCTGCCGAATTGCGTAAGCTCTGCGGCCCGTCCCATGCCCATGCCGAGCCCGCCGTCATGAACCTGATCGACCGTATCGTCCAGTTTCGCACCGAGATCCAGGCGATCCGCCGCGACATCCACGCCCACCCTGAACTCGCCTACGCGGAACATCGGACCAGCGACAAGGTGGCGCAGCTGCTCGCGGGCTGGGGCATCGAAGTGCACCGCGGCCTCGGCGGCACCGGCGTGGTGGGCGTGCTGCGCAACGGCACCAGCGCGCGCTCGATCGGCCTGCGCGCCGACATGGATGCGCTGCCGATCGCCGAGACCAACCGCTTCGAGCATGCGTCCAGGCATGCCAACACGATGCATGCCTGCGGCCACGACGGCCACACGGCGATGCTGCTCGCGGCAGCGAAATACCTCGCCGAGTCGCGCCCGTTCGACGGCACGGTCAATCTCATCTTCCAGCCGGCCGAGGAAGGCGGCGCCGGCGCGCAGAAGATGATCGACGACGGCCTGTTCGAGAAATTCCCCTGCGACGCGGTGTTCGGCATGCACAACTGGCCGGGGCTCGCGGTCGGCCAGTTCGCGACCACGCCAGGGCCGATGCTGGCCTCCGGCAACCGCTTCGAGATCACGGTCACGGGCAAGGGCGCGCACGCGGCGCTGCCGCACCTCGGCGTCGATCCGGTTTTCGTCGCCGTGCAGATCGTGCAGGGACTGCAGGGCATCGTCACGCGCAACAAGAAGCCGATCGACGCGGCAGTGCTGTCGGTCACCATCATCAAGGCCGGCGACGCGATCAACGTCATCCCCGATACGGCGTTCATCAGCGGCGGCGTGCGCACTTTCGACACGGCGGTCACCGATCTGATCGAGGAGAAGATGCGGCGCATCGCGCAGCTCACGGCCGAGGCGCACGGCGCCAGCGCGCAGGTGAAGTTCGAGCGCTACTACCCGGCGACGGTCAATCACGCCGAGCACGCCGCCTTCGCTGCAAATGTGCTGCGCGACATGGTCGGCGAGGACAACGTCTTTGCCGCCTACGAGCCGACGATGGGCTCGGAGGATTTTTCCTACATGCTGCGCGCGCGGCCCGGCGCCTACATCTTCATCGGCAACGGCGACGGCTCGCACCGCGCCAGCGGCCATGGCGAAGGGCCGTGCATGCTGCACAACCCGAGCTTCGACTTTAACGACGAGCTGATTCCGGTCGGCGCCACCTTCTGGGTGCGGCTGGTCGAGCGCTATCTGGCGCGGGCCTGAGGTTCGCCGCAGCGCTGTCCGTCAGGGCGACGGTCCCGACCGCTGCGGACGAGGGCGTGACCGGTGCGCGCGACGCGCCGGCCCCACAGGCGCGCGGCGCCTGCAACCGGTGGCCGCTGCAGGATGGCCCGCCGGCCGCATCAGCGGCACACATCAACGCGGCTGCCGGTGTCCTGCGCGCAATGTGCTGGAATCGGCCCTCCATTTGCGGCTGGCCTTGATCGCGGGCAGGCAGCGGGTCATCAAGCCTCGTGGAGCACGCTGACAGAATAACAATCCTCAGATGAAGGAAGCCGGGGCTGCGACATGGGCGATCATTGGGCGCCAGGCCGCTGCCGAAGGCAGCGCCCGACAACCTGTCTGGCGCCCTGCCGTTACTGAGCTGCAATGAGCATCCGCAACCTCGATCGTCTGCTGGCGCCGCGCTCGGTGGCGGTGATCGGCGCCTCCGACCGGCCGGCGAGCGTGGGCGCCACCGTGATGCGCAACCTGCTCGCCGGCGGCTTCAGCGGGCCGGTCTGGCCGGTCAACCCCAAGCACGAGCAGGTGGCGGGCCAGCCGGCATTCGCCACCGTGCGTGCGCTGCCGCAGGCGCCGGACCTGGCGGTGCTGTGCACGCCGCCGCAGACGTTGCCGGGACTGATCGAAGACCTTGGCGATTTCGGCACGCGCGCCGCGGTCGTGCTGACCGCGGGCGTGGCCAAAGCCACCGACCGCAAGGGTCGCAGCCTCACCGAACTGATGCTGACGGCGGCGCGGCCGCACCTGTTGCGCATTCTCGGGCCGAACTGCGTCGGCTTTCTGGTTCCGGGGCTCGGACTGAATGCCAGCTTCGCGCACACCGGCACCGCCGCCGGGCCGCTGGCCTTCGTGTCGCAGTCGGGCGCGCTGGTGACGGCGGTGCTCGACTGGGCCAATTCGCGCGGCATCGGTTTCTCGCACTTCATCTCGGTCGGCGACCGCGCCGACGTCGACTTCGGCGACCTGATCGACTATCTCGGCAGCGACCCGGCGACACGGGCGATCCTGCTGTACGTCGAATCGATCAAGACGCCGCGAAAGTTCCTTTCGGCCGCGCGCGCGGCCTCGCGCAACAAGCCGGTGATCGTCGTCAAGAGCGGGCGCGCACCGGAGGGGGCGCGTGCCGCCGCTTCGCACAGCGGCGTGCTCGCCGGCGCCGACGAGGTCTTCGATGCGGCAATCCGCCGCGCCGGCATGCTGCGTGTCGAGAACCTGCTCGACCTGTTCGTCGCCGTCGAGGCGCTGGCGCGCGGGCCGAAGTTCGAAGGCGACCGGTTGCTGATCGTCACCAACGGCGGCGGCGCCGGCGTGCTCGCTGCCGATGCCGCCGCGCTCGGCGGGGCGCGGCTGGCCGCGTTGTCCGAAACCACGGTGCAGAAGCTCGATGCGCTGCTGCCGGCGAACTGGTCACGGGCCAACCCGGTGGACATCATCGGCGACGCGCCGGTCGACCGCTATGTCGAGACGCTGAAGGTGCTCGGCGAGGCGAAGGAAACCGATGCCGTGCTGTTCATTCACGCGCCTTCGGCGATCGTGCCGGCCGACGCAATTGCCGAGGCCTGCGTGCCGGTGGTGCAGGCATCGCAGCGGCCGGTGCTGTCCTGCTGGCTGGGCGCCGCCGCGGTCGAGAACGCGTGGCGCCGTTTTGCCCAGGCCGGCATCGCCAGCTACCACACGCCGGAAGAGGCGGTACGCGCTTTCGTGCATTCGGTCACCTACCGCCGCAACCAGGAACAGTTGCTGCAGATGCCGTCCAGCTCGACCGACGAGCCTGCCCCCGATCGCGGCCGCGCCCGCGGCCTGCTGCGCGCCGCGCTCACCGCCGGCCAGCAGTGGCTCAGCGAGGCGCAGGCGCGCGAACTGATGACGATCTACGGCGTGCCGGTGGTCGAAACGCACGCCGCCGCATCGGTGGACTCGGCCCGCGCCGCCGCCGACGCGATCGGCTATCCGGTTGCGCTGAAGCTGGCCTCGCCGGACATCAGCCACAAGTCCGACATCCGCGGCGTGGCCCTCGACATCGAATCGGCCGACGAACTGCGCACCGCGGCGGTCGCGATGCTGCGCCGCGCCCACGAGCAGCGGCCGCAGGCGCGGCTCGAAGGCTTCGTCGTGCAGCCGATGGTGCGCCGGCCGCAGGCGTTCGAGCTGCTGGTCGGCGTCGCCAGCGATCCGCAGTTCGGCCCGGTCATCGTCTTCGGGCACGGCGGCACGGCGGTGGAGATCGTCGCCGACCGCGCCGTGGCGCTGCCGCCGCTGAACACGGCGCTGGCGCGCGAGCTGATCTCGCGCACGCACGTCGCGCGCCTGCTGCCCGGTTACCGCGACCGGCCGCCTGCGGATCTCGATGCCATCGGCCGCGTGCTGGTCGCGGTGTCGCAGATGGTCATCGACCTGCCGGAACTGGTCGAACTGGACATCAACCCGCTGCTCGCCGACAACGGCGGCGTCATTGCGCTCGACGCGCGCGTGCGCATCGCCCGCCAGGAGGCAGCACGCGGCGACGCACGGCTGGCGATCCGGCCGTATCCGCGCGAACTGGAGGAAACCTACGCCTGGGACGACGGCGAGATGCTGCTGCGGCCGATCCGCCCCGACGACGGCGAGCGCCATCTGGCGTTCCTGCAGAAGCTCGATCCCGAGGACATCCGCATGCGCGTGTTCAGCAACCGGCGTGAGATCGCCCGCTCGGAACTGGCGCGGCTGACGCAGATCGACTACGAGCGCGAGATGGCGTTCATCGCCGTGACTGCCGCCGCCAGCGGCGAAACGGAGACGATCGGCACCGTGCGCGCGGTCACCGACGCCGACAACGCGCGCGCCGAATTCGGCGTCATCGTCCGCTCGGACCTGAAGGGACGCGGCCTCGGCCTGCTGCTGATGAAGAAGATGATCCGCTACTGCCGCGAACGAGGCACGCTCGAACTGGTCGGCGACGTGCTGCGCGAAAACAGCGGCATGCTGAAGCTGGCGCGGGCGCTGGGTTTCGAAGTCCAGCCGGGCGACGACAACGGCTACGTTCACATTCGCCTGCCGCTGCAGGCGGAAGCGGCACCGGGCTGACCGCTGCGCTGCCGGAAAAGGAGGGGAAGACTTGGCACAAGGCGCAGTGCCGGTGTCGCTGGTTCTCGGCAGCGGCGGAGCGCGCGGACTCGCGCACATCGGCGTGATCCGGGCCCTGCTCGAAGACGGCCGCTACGAGCTGCGCTCGATCACCGGCGCCTCGATCGGCGCCCTTGTCGGCGGCCTGCATGCCGGCGACCGGCTGGGCCCGTATGCCGACTGGGTCTGCGGCCTGTCGCGCGCCGATGTGTGGCGCCTGCTCGACTTCTCCTTCACCGGCCGCGGCCTGTTCGAAGGCAAGCGCCTGATGGACAGGCTCGCCGAACTGGTCGGCGACGCCCTGATCGAGGAGTTGCCGATCCCATTTACCGCCGTGGCCGCCGACATCGAACGGCGCCGCGAGGTCTGGTTGAACCGCGGCTCGCTGTTCGAGGCGATCCGCGCCTCGATCGCGATTCCGGGCGTGTTCACCCCGGTCGCGCGCGACGGCCGCCTGCTCGTCGACGGCGGCCTGCTCAGTCCCTTGCCGATTGCACCGACGCTCGGCCACGAAGGCGACCGAACGATCGCGGTGTCACTGAACGGCGTCGCCGAGAAAGTGTCGCCGAGTCCCGCCGCCGATCCGCCGGCTGAGGCGTCGCGCGCCGAGCGCTCGGCCCTGGCGCGCTGGATCGGAAGCACGCGGCGCAAACTCGGTTTCGACGTTCGCGACGAACCATCGATCAACGCTTTCGACACGATCACGCGTTCGGTCGAGGCGATGCAGGACCGAATCGCGCGCTATCAGATCGCCGCCTATCGGCCGGACATCCTGATCGAGATTCCGGTCGACGCCTGCGGCGGGCTCGACTTCCATCGCGGCCGCGAGATGATCGAGCTCGGCTATCGGCAGGCGCGGGCGGTCCTGCAGCGCGCGCAGCAAGGCGGCGTCGCGCGCGGGTTCTGACTCTCGTCGCCGCTGCTCGCCGTTGCTTGACGTTTGCTCGCGCCGAGCTCGTTTGCGGCCGTAGTGCAACGCCGGGCTCGCCTGACGCCGTTTTCTGATCGGCACGCGAGCGCCGTCCGCGGTGGCGCTGACCTACCAGCGCAGCAGCCATTGCCCGAACAGTGCCCCGGCCACGACCGGGACCGCCGCGCCGGCGACGTACCAGACAGCGAGGAATGGCGCACCGAGTTCGGGGCAATGCAGGGCGTATACCGCTGCGCCAACGCCCGCGGCCAGCGCGCCCGCGGCAGCACCGGCACTCGCCAGCCGCGTCGGCGCCATCCGTCGCAGCGCCAGCAGAGCGCCGATCAGCGTCGGCGCCGACAGCAGCGGGATACTCAGCAGGCAACTCGCCCAGGTATCGCCCCAAAGCGCGGCGGCGCGCGCATCCGGTGCGGTGCCGGCAAGTGCGGCCGCGGCCAGCAGCCACAAGGCCACCACCGGTGCCAGCGGCAGCCAGGCGGCCGACGGGCGCGCTTCCGGCCGCCCCAGCTGCAGCGCCAGCCACAACGACGCCGCCGCGAGCAGCAGGCCAAACATCAGCTTGACCCAGAACATCGGCTCGGCAACATAGGCGGCGAGCGAAGGGTTCAGCCCCAGCAACGTCAGCATCGCCACGAAGGCGATCGCCGCCCCGCCGGCCAGCGCGCCGGCAAACGCCAGTCGCGGCGCGTGTCGGCCGACCGGCTCGACATTTGCGGCCAGCGCCGCGATCAGGTCCTCGGTCTTCATGCCTGCCTGCGGATCAGCGCCGCCAGCGCCTTCAGGCCGCGGTGGATGCCGACCTTCACCGCCGATTCCGACAGCCCGGTGCGCCTTGCGGCTTCCTCGACCGACAACGCCTCGATCTTCACGTAGAGGATCGGCAGCCGCTGCTTGTCGGGCAGGCGCTCGAGCAGGCGGGCCAGATCGCGCCGCGCTTCGGCCGGTGGTTCCTCGGCGGCGAGCAGCGTTTCGTCGACCTCATCAAGAGCGTCGGTCAGCAGTTCCTGGCGCGAGCGCCGGCGCAGCAGGTCGATCAGCTTGTAGCGCGCGATCGCGAACAGCCACGCCGTCACCGGCCGCTCCGGATCGTACGTATGGCGCTGATTGTGAACGGCGAGCAGCGTTTCCTGCACCAGATCCTCGATCTCGTCCGGCAGCCGCGTCATGCGCCGCCTGAAAAAAGCCCGCAGCAAACCCGCCACCGCGGCCAGCAGTTCCCGGTAGGCGCCCGCATCGCCATCCTGCGCCCGCACCATCAGCGAACGCAGACGCGCGTCCCGCGCCTCGGCCGACGTCGTCAAGGGTTCTTCCTGTTGTTCGTCAATGACCGTGATCCGGTTACAGCCCAGGGGCGGGAAAAACCGCGACCGATTTTGCCGCAGCCTGTAACCGGCGCGTGCGCGCCGACGAATAGCCCGATAACCCCGGGGCGCGGCGCAGGCCCGCACCGATCAGAGGATCACGCATGGACGACGCCACCGACCTGAACGACGCGCTTGCCCGACTGCGGCCGATGCTGATGCGACTGGCGATGCTGCAACTGCGCAATCCCGCCCTTGCCGAGGACGTCGTCTCGGAGACCCTGGTCGCCGCGATCGAGCAGGCGGCGCGCTTCGAAGCCCGCTCAAAGCTTTCGACCTGGGTAACGGCCATCCTCAAACACAAGATCATCGACCAGCTGCGGCGACAGGCGCGCGAGGTCGCGATCGATGCGCAGGCCGACGACAACGCCCCCGACAGCATCGACGGTCTGTACGCGGACGAAGGGAGTCCGGCCGGTGCGGCCACGGACTGGGGCGACCCGGAACAGGCGCTGTCGCAGCGGCAGTTTCTGGAGCTGATGCAAGCGTGCCTGGCGCAACTGCCAGCCACGCAGGGGCGCGCCTTCATGATGCGCGAGTGGCTCGAACTGGACACGGCGGAGATCTGCAGCAGCCTCGGCATCAGCGCCAACCACTGCAACGTGATGCTGTTCCGTGCGCGCATGCGCCTGCGCCAGTGCATCGAACGGCAGTGGTTCGGCCACGCCGCCCCGGCCCCTGCAGCAGCGAGGACGCAGGCACCGCCTTCCCGCTGACCGTGTTCGCCTCGCACAATGAGGCCGGTGCAGCCTGTGAGGTGAAACGAACTGGCACAGGCCAGCGCCGGCGCCGTTGGCCGCGCGCTGGCGGGTTTCCTGACCCGTCCGCTGGGTAACGCTGCTGCGGCGACCAGTCCGCCGGAACTGCTCGCGCAGGCACTGCGGCCGGGTGACGTGCTGCTGGTCGAGGGCGACACGCGGATCAGCGTTGCCATCAAGTACCTGACCCAGTCGACGTGGTCGCACGCGGCGCTGTATGTCGGCGCGCAGCCGCAGCTGCCCGCGCGCGACGGCGAACCCGTGGCGCTGGTCGAGGCCGACCTGAACGAAGGCGTGCGGGCGATGCCGCTTTCGCATTACGCGCGCATGCACACGCGCATCTGCCGCCCCGTGAGCCTGACCACCGACGACGTGGTGCGGCTGACCGACTATGTGCTGGCGCGGCTCGGCCACCGCTACGACCTGAAGAACGTCGTCGACCTGGCCCGCTACCTGGTCCGCATGCCGCCGGTGCCGACGCGCTGGCGGCGGCGCATGATCGCGCTGGGCAGCGGCGATCCAACGCGGGCGATCTGCTCGACACTGATCGCGCAGGCCTTCCAGGCCGTCGGCTACCCGATCCTGCCCGAGATCACGCTGGAAAAGCTTGACGACCCCGGCTGTGGCAACTGCTATCGGGAACTGCTGCACATCAGGCACTACAGCCTGTACGCGCCGCGCGACTTCGACGTATCGCCCTTCTTCGCCGTGGTCAAGCCGCGGCTGGCGGCCGGCTTCGACCACCGCCGGCTGATCTGGATGAGAAGCGACCAAGGTGAAGCCGGAGAGATTGCGGCGGTCGACCAGGTCGGCGCGCCGCATTGACGGCCGCGGACCCGGCGGCTGCGGATTACCGCAGATTCGCCGCGTCGCAGCCGCCGCCCGGCCAGTCCAGTGCAATCCTGCGCAGTTGCATCCGACGCAGTTCCGTCCGGCTCAGCCGTCCGATCAGGGCTTGAACGGCAGAAGCACCTTGTCGATCACGTGGATCACGCCGTTGGCCGCGTCGATGTTAGACAGCGGGCCGACAACGCCGACCGACTGCCCGGCGATGTCGGTCAGGGTCAGATCGGGATTGGCGCGGATGAACTCGCCGTTGAGCATCGCCACGTTTTTCGGCCGATTGGCGTTGAAGACGCTGTTGGCAAAACGGCGTCCCTCCGTGACGTGATAGGTCAGCACGTCGGCGACGACCGCAGCGCCGAGCGAGCAGGTCAACTGCGGCGAAGGCGTGGCGGCACCGAGCGCGCGTTGCAGGTTTTCGAACGCCTCGTCGGTGGGCGCGAACAGCGTCAGCCGCTCGTCGCCGGTCAGCGCCTGGACGATCGGATTGGCACCTGTCGACGGATCGGTAAGGCAGCCCACGGCCGCCAACAGGTAATCGAATTCGCCAAGCGCCCGATTGGCGGCCTGCGCGATCTGCACGATGTTGCCGCCCGGCAGGATGTTGTTGGTGCCCGGCATGCCGGGACCCATTGCCGATGCCGACCCAGCCGCGCCGACGACGCTGGCGGCGGCGATGGCGAACGCGGCGGCGAATTTGCGTACTGCTGTCTTGCTCATGGGCTTCCTCCGTGGGGTGAACGACGTTGAGGGCTTGAACCCCGTATGCCTGACCGGCGCGGCGAACAGTCGCAGACGCTTTCCGTTTTGTCAATGCTTTGTCCATGACATAAGGTTAGGGATTTACGCCAGCCCGACACCCGACGCCCCTCCGGGGCCAACCCCAGAAGGCGATGGAAATCCGCCGCGATCGAACCGACCGCGCTGTTCGGAGTTCTTGTCCAGGTAAGTGGTCATCGACACCGCCGGCGCACCCCGAGCCGACGCAACAGCGGATCAGTCGCTGCGACAGCGCCGCGGTGCCGACCGACCGCGGCGACCAGCGCGGCGCGCGCGATTCTTGCAGCGCTCCCGCGCACGCGCCGCGCGGGAGGTCATGGAGTCTTCGGCTCAGCGCGACAGCGAGCACATTGCGCCAGGAACAGGGGTTTCCGTTTCAACCACCGTGCCGGAACTGCAGCCAGGCATTGATGAAGTAGACAAGCGCGATCGCCACGCTGGTCCAGCCAACGGCGTTGAGCAGCCGCGCCTGCGGGCGGGCGACGAGCGCGACGATCAGCGCGCCGGACATCACTGCCGCGGCAGTCGCCGACAGGGCGTGCGCGGGCGCCGCTGCCGCGAGCAGCGGTCCCTTCAGGTAAAGCAGGTCGTCGATGCCGAGGATGGCGAGGTTGAACAGATTGCTGCCGACCAGGTTGCCGATGGCCAGGTCCAGCGCGCCGAGGCGCACTGCGGCGACCGTGACCGTCAGTTCGGGCAGCGTCGTGGCCAGCGCCACCAGCAGCGTGCCGACGAAGCTCTGGCTCCAGCCCATGGCCTCGGCCAAACCGCGCGCGGCAAAAGGCAGCCACAGCGCCGCGGCGACGACCACGGCGGCGGCGGCCGCGTAGCGCCAGGCGGCCTGCCGAAGTGTGAGTGCGGCTGGCGCCTCCGCGGCGGCTGCGGCCGTGCGCGCGCCGCGCTCGTAGATGTAGATGCTGCGGATCGCCACCGCATACAGGCCGAGCAGCACCAGGCTGACCAGGCCGACGTGTCCCAGTCGCAGGTCCAGCTGCTCGGCGGACTGCACGCCAAAGGCGACCACGCCCAGCATCACGATGCCGAAGGCCGCGCCGAGCGCATGCCCCTGGCTGGCCACCGAGTAGATCGAGGCGTGCCGGTGCAGCGCATCGAGCACGACCAGCATCGCCAGGTTCAGCACGCAGGCGCCGAGCACGTTGCCCACCGCGATGTCGGGCACGTCGGCGACGGTGACCGATGCGGCGCCCGTGACCAGTTCGGGCAGGGACGTGACCGTGGCCATCAGCACCATGCCGATCCAGCTGCCGCCCAGTCCCGTGTGCTGCGCAATGGCGTTGCCGTAGCGCGCCAGCCGCGATCCGGCAACCAGGATCAGCGTCGCACACGCCGCCAGTTGCAGCCAGTCGACCCACGCTGCGTCCATTGCCCCTCCCCGGGCCCATTGTGAAGCCGATTCCACCGCGCCACGGCAACGCTGCCGCCGTTTCAACCCGGACTTGCCCCGATGCGGAGCCATCGCTGACCAAGGTCAATGGCTGTCCCGATGCCGCGCTCGATACGCACTGCCGGCTCCTAGACTTTGTTTGGCGGCGCCGCAGGCGCGCGCGCTCGCCAGCGCTCCGGCGCACGACGTCAACCGGACCTCGACATGAAGATTCTCCTTCCCTACGACGGCAGCCGCCACGCACGGCGGGCGGTGGAGTTGGTCGCCGCGCGCACGCCGCTGGCCGGGCGCGACCCGACGATCTGGCTGCTCAACGTGCAGCCGCCGCTTTTCACCGAGATCCCGACCGCGACCACGCGCAAACGGCTGGCCGAGATCTACGCGCGGCGCGCCGCCAGCGTGCTGCGGCCGGCGCGCGCATTGCTCAAGCGCGCCGGGCTCAACGTCCAGGCGACGCATCTGGTCGGCGTGCCCGGCCTGCGCATCGCCCGCATGGCCCGCAACAAGAAGGCCGATCTGATCGTGATGGGTTCGCACGGCCGCACGGCCGCGGCCGGCATGCTGATGGGCTCGGTGGCCAGCACCGTGCTGGCCCACTGCGACACGACGGTGCTGCTGCTGCGCGACGGCGAGGCACCGAAGGCCGAGTCGCTGCGCGTCGGCGTCGCCGTCGACGGCAGCCGCTACGGCGAGGCCGCCGTGCGCTGGCTGCTTTCCCATCGCGAGCTGTTCGGCCCGCAGCCGCACTTCGAACTGATCCATGCGGTGCGCGACCTGCCCATCCAGGCGAAGACGCTGCTCGCCAACCTCGCCGACATGAGCTTCACGCACGAGAAGGTCCGTGCGCTGCGCAAGCAGGCCTTCGACCGTGCGGTCAGGTCATCGCTGCGGCTGTTCGGCGCCGCCGGCCAGCCGGTGCAGGCGGTCGACCTGGTCGGCGAGGCCGGCGCACAGCTTGCGGACTATGCGCAGCGCCATCTCGACGTCCTGGTGATGGGCTCGCACGGCCAGGGCCTGTTCAGGGCCGCCGTGCTCGGCTCGGTGGCCACCCGTGTGGCGGCGCGCTGCGCTACGCCGCTGTTGCTGATCCGCAGGGCCTGAAACGGCGCGACGCGACCATGAACGCACCCGAGCGCCTGCCTATAGCGATTGCCGGAGAACGCGCCTGGCACGCGCTCGACTCGGCCGCGGTGCTGGCGGCGCTGAATTCCGGCCGGCAGGGGCTGACAGCGCAGGAAGCCGCGCAGCGGCTGCGTAGCTACGGCCGCAACGAACTGCCGCCGCCGCCGAAGCGCTCGCCGCTCATCCGCTTCCTGCTGCAGTTCCACAACGTTCTGATCTACGTGCTGCTCGCCGCCGGCGTGACCACGCTGCTGCTTGGCCACTACGTCGACTCCGGCGTCATCGTCGGCGTGGTGGTGATCAACGCCATCATCGGCTTCGTCCAGGAGGGCAAGGCCGAGCGCGCGCTGGAGGCGGTGCAGGCGATGCTGGCCAGCCAGGCCGTGGTGCTGCGCGCCGGCCAGCGCCATGAGATCGCCGCCGCAGAACTGGCGCCAGGCGACATCGTCCTGCTCGCCTCCGGCGACCGCGTGCCGGCCGACCTGCGCCTGCTCAAGGCCAAGAACCTGCGTATCAACGAAGCGGCGCTGACCGGCGAATCGGCCCCGGTGGAAAAGGCGGCGGACCCCGTGACGGAAGGCGCGGTGCTCGCCGAGCGCACGTCGATGTGCTACTCGGGCACCGGGGTGACCTTCGGCCAGGCCACCGGGGTCGTGGTGGCCACCGGTAGCCAGACCGAACTGGGTCGCATCGGCAGGCTGGTCGCCGGAGTCGCGCACCTGGCCACGCCGCTGACTCGCAAGCTCGACCAGTTCGCGCGTCGGATCACGGCCTTCATCATCGCCGCCTCGGCGCTGACTTTCGCCTTCGGCTATCTCGTGCACGGCTTCGGTGCGGTCGAGATGTTCCTTGCCGTGGTCGGCCTGGCGGTGGCAGCGATCCCGGAAGGCCTGCCGGCGATCGTCACCATCACACTGGCGATCGGCACGCAGAAAATGGCCCGGCGCAACGCCATCGTGCGCCGGCTGCCGGCCGTCGAGACGCTGGGCAGCGTCACCGTGATCTGCTCCGACAAGACCGGCACGCTGACCAGGAACGAGATGACCGCGGTGCGCGCGATCCTGCCCAGCCGGATCGTCGAGGCGAGCGGCGCCGGCTACGCTCCCGAGGGCGGCTTCACGGCCGACGGCGCAAGCCTCGACCCCGCTTCGGCCGACGACCTGCTGCAGCTTGCCCGCTGCGGCTTGCTGTGCAACGACGCCGAGGTGCGGCACGCCGAAGGCGAGTGGAGGCTGGCCGGCGACCCGACCGAAGGGGCCCTGGTGACCCTGGCCCTGAAGTGCGGACTCGACCGCGGCGAGGAAACGGCCAACCTTCCTCGCGTCGACGAGATTCCCTTCGAATCCGATCACCGCTACATGGCCACGCTGCACCATGATCATGCCGGCCATGCGCGCGTCTACCTGAAGGGTGCGCCCGAGCGCGTGCTGAGCCTCTGCCGCAGCCAGGCCGACGGCCGCGCGCTCGATCGCGCTTACTGGGACGAACGGCTACATGCCGCGGCCGCCGACGGCCAGCGCGTGCTGGCGCTGGCCACCTGCGAACTGCCGGCGGGAACGACGGCGCTGGCGATGGACGACATCACCGACCGCTTCACGCTGCTCGGGCTGGCCGGCATGATCGATCCGCCGCGACCCGAGGCGATCGAGGCGGTGGCAGGGTGCCAGGCGGCCGGCATCCGGGTGAAGATGATCACCGGCGACCACACGGTCACCGCGGCGGCAATCGGCGCGCAGCTCGGGCTGGATGCCGATGACGCGCTCGCCGGCCAGCAGATCGATGGCCTCGACGAGCAGGCGCTCGCGCGGCGCATCGCCGCCACCGACGTCGTCGCCCGCGCCAGCCCCGAGCACAAGCTGAGGCTCGTCGGCGCGCTGCAGTCGCGCGGTGAGATCGTCGCCATGACCGGCGACGGAGTGAACGACGCGCCGGCCCTGAAGAGGGCCGACATCGGCGTGGCCATGGGCCACAAGGGCACCGACGCGGCGCGCGAGGCCTCCGACATCGTGCTGACCGACGATAACTTCGCCAGCATCGCCAACGCAGTGCACGAAGGGCGGACCATCTTCGACAACATCAAAAAGTCGCTGCTGTTCATCCTGCCGACCAACGGCGGCCAGGCCGGCGTGATCCTGCTCGCGGTCTTCCTTGGCATGGCGCTGCCGGTCACGGCGGTGCAGATCCTGTGGGTCAACATGGTGACCACGGTGACTCTGGCCATCGCGCTCGCTTTCGAGCCGGCCGAGGACGGCGTGATGCAGCGGCCGCCACGGCCGCCGGCCGAGCCGCTGATCACGCGGCTGCTGCTGGCGCGCGTCGCCTACGTCAGCGTGCTGGTGATGAGCGTCACCTTCGTCATCTTCCATTGGGAACTCGGCCGCGGCGTCGCGCTCGACGAGGCGCGCACGGCAGCGGTGAACATGCTGGTGCTGGCGCAGATCGTCTACCTGTTCAACTCGCGCCGCTTCGTCGCCCACGCCTTCGTGCGTGGCACGCTGACCGGCAATCCGATTGCATTCTGGGCCGCACTTGGCCTGATCGTCCTGCAAGTGGCGTTCACCTACCTGCCGGTGATGCAACACCTCTTCCACACCACGGCGATCGGCGCCGACGCCTGGACGCGAATGGCCCTGCTCGCCGCCGGCGTGTTCGTCCTGGTCGAGGTCGAGAAGGCGCTGCTGCGGCGCTTTGGCGTGGTCAGGCTCTGAAGGCGGCCGGCGGCCCCGGCCGCGAGCCGCTGCAGGCGCTAGGCTTGGCGGCGGAGGAAAGGGGCCAACGGCATGACGTCGAGTCGCAACGCGGCGCCGGGATCGGCGCCACCGGCGCCGCGCTGGCACGCCCTCGACAGCGACGCGGTGCTCGCCGAACTGGGCGCGAACCGGCAGGGGCTGCCGCCGCAGGAAGCCGCAGCAAGGCTCGCCCGCTTCGGCCGCAACGAACTGCCGCCGCCGCCGAAGCGCTCGCCGCTGGCCCGATTGCTGCGCCAGTTCCACAACGTTCTGATCTTCGTCCTGCTGGCCGCCGGGGTCGTCACGGTATTGCTCGGCCACCTGGCTGACGCGGGCGTGATCTTCGGCGTGGTGCTGATCAACGCCGTCATCGGCTTCATCCAGGAGGGCAAGGCCGAGCGGGCGCTCGAGGCCGTGCGGGCGATGCTGGCGGCCACCGCGATCGTGCTGCGCGCCGGCCAGCGTCAAGTGGTCGCCGCCGCAGAGCTGGTGCCGGGCGACATCGTGCTGCTTGGCTCCGGCGACCGCGTGCCTGCCGACCTGAGGCTTCTGCACGAGAAGAACCTCGAAGTCGACGAGGCGACGCTGACCGGCGATTCGGTGCCGGTCGCCAAGTCGGTGGCGCCGGTGGCGGCCGAGGCGCCGCTGGCCGAACGTGTGAGCATGGTCTATTCCGGCACAGTGGTGACCACCGGGCAGGCAACCGGCGTGGTCGTCGCCATCGGACCGGCAACCGAGATCGGTCGCATCGGCACGCTGGTCGCCAGCGTCGAACAGGTCGCCACGCCGCTGACGCGCAAGCTCGACCAGTTCGCGCGCCGCATCACCGCCTTCATCCTGGCGGGCAGCGCGCTGACCTTCGCCTTCGGCCATCTGGTGCACGGATTCGACGCGGTGGAGATCTTCCTCGCCGTCGTCGGCCTGGCCGTCGCGGCGATTCCGGAGGGACTGCCGGCGATCGTCACCATCACGCTGGCCATCGGCACGCAGGCGATGGCGCGGCGCCACGCCATCGTGCGCCGGCTGCCGGCGGTCGAGGCACTGGGCAGCGTCACCGTGATCTGCACCGACAAGACCGGCACGCTGACGCGCAACGAGATGACCGTGGTCGGCGCGCTGCTGCCGAAGCGGAGTGTCGATGTTTCCGGCGTCGGCTATGCGCCCGAGGGCGGCTTCGCCGTCGCCGGCAGCCCGATCGATGCCGCCGCGGCCGACGACCTTCTGCAGTTCGCCCGCTGCGCCTTGCTGTGCAACGACGCCGCCCTGCGCCACGCGCAGGGCCAGTGGCAGCTGGCCGGCGATCCGACCGAGGGCGCGCTGCTGGTGCTCGCCCTGAAAGCCGGCTTCGATGCCGCGGCCGAACGGGCGCGCTGGCCGCGCATCGACGAGGTGCCGTTCGAAGCCGAGCACGGCTTCATGGCCACGCTGCATCATGACCATGAAAGCGGCGCGGCTCGTATCTTCCTGAAGGGCGCGCCCGAGCGCGTGCTGCAGCGGTGCGACAAGGACGGGCGGGGCGCGGCGCTCGACGTGCACGCCTGGCAGGCACGGGTCGAGGCGGCCGCCGGCCTCGGCCAGCGCGTGCTGGCGCTGGCCGTGCGCGACGCGCCAACGGGCTTGACCGCACTGTCGCTGGCCGACCTCGATGGCGGGTTCGCGCTGCTTGGCCTGGCAGCGATCATCGATCCGCCGCGGCCCGAGGCACTCGAATCGGTCGAGCGCTGCCGTGCCGGCGGCGTGAAGGTCAAGATGATCACCGGCGACCATGCGCTGACTGCGGCCGCGATCGGCCGCGATGTGGGGCTTGACGCCGCGCGCGTCCTCACCGGCAGCGAGATCGAGACGCTGGATGACGAAGCGCTGCGCCGCCGGCTGGCGCAGACCGACGTCATCGCCCGCGCCAGTCCCGAGCACAAGCTGCGGCTGATCGCCGCGCTGCAGGGGCAAGGCGAGATCGTGGCCATGACCGGCGACGGCGTCAACGATGCGCCGGCACTGAAGCGCGCCGACGTCGGCGTGGCCATGGGCCGCAAGGGCACCGATGCAGCGCGCGAGGCCGCCGACATCGTTCTGACCGACGACAATTTCGCCAGCATCGCCAATGCGGTGGCCGAGGGCCGGCGCATCTACGACAACATCAAGAAAGCGCTGCTGTTCATCCTGCCGACCAACGGCGGCGAGTGCGGCGTCATCCTGCTCGCCGTGCTGCTCGGGCTTGCACTGCCGGTCACGGCGGTGCAGATCCTGTGGATCAACATGGTGACGACGGTGGCGCTGGACATCGCGCTCGCCTTTGAGCCGGCCGAAGGTGGCGTCATGCAGCGACCGCCCCGGCCGCCGGACGAGCCGTTGATCACGAAGCTGCTGCTGCGGCTGGCCTACGTCACCGTGCTGATGATCGCCGCTGCCTTCGTCGTTTTCGAATGGGAACTCGGCCGCGGCGTTTCGCTGGAAGCGGCGCGCACCGCGACCGTGAACATGCTGGTGTTCGGCGAACTCGTCTACCTGGTCAACTGCCGCCGTTTCGTCGCCAGCTCGCTGAACTGGTCCGGGCTGACCGGCAACCGCATCGCGCTGTATGTCGCAGCGCCGCTGATCGCGCTGCAACTGCTGTTCACCTACGCGCCGACGCTGCAGGCCGTCTTCCGCACGGCTGCGATCGACGGGCAGGCGTGGCTGCTGATCGCCGCCCTGTCGCTGGCCAAGTTCTTTGCCGTCGAACTGGAAAAAGCACTGCTGCGCCGCGTCGGCGTCGTGCGGCTGTGAGCGCGCCGGGCCGCCCCAAGCGCTCACCCCGGAGCGCGCAGCGCGGAGGTCAACATACAAGCGCGGCGCGCTGCCTCCTAGATCCGTCTGCCGGCGCGGGCCGCTACGATCGGCCCGTCTACCTGCGAGGCCCCTGCCATTGAACGCCACGCCCTTCGTCGAGGTCCTGCTGCTGCTGGCCACCGCAGTCTTCGTGGTCGCGCTGTTCCAGCGGCAGCGGGTGCCCTCGAGCCTCGCCTACCTGCTCGTCGGCGCCGTGCTCGGGCCGCATGCCGCCGGGCTGATCAGCAATGCCGAGACGATCCGCCTGGTGGCCGAGTTCGGCATCGTCTTCCTGCTGTTCACCATCGGCCTGAACTTCTCGCTGCCGCAGATCTACGCGCTGCGGCACCTCGTCTTCGGGCTGGGCACCGGCCAGGTGCTGCTGACCACCTTTGCCGTCGGCCTCGTCGCCTGGATGCTGGGCCTGCCGCCGCCGGCCGCTTTCGTCGTCGGCGCGGTGTTCGCCCAGTCGTCGACGACGATCATCGGCAAACAGCTCGCCGAGCAGGGCGAGGAGAACAGCCGCCATGGCCGGCTGGCACTGGCGATGTCGGTGTTCCAGGACGTCACCGCGGTGCCGTTCGTGGTCGTCATCCCCGTGCTTGCCGCCGCCGGCACGCAGTCTCTGGCACTGCCGCTGGCCGAGGCGCTGGCCATGGCGCTGCTCGCCGTCGCCGTCGTCTTTGTCGCCGGCCGCTGGCTGCTGCGGCCGCTGTTTCACGAGATCGCGGCGCGCCGTTCGCCGGAACTGTTCACGCTGACCGTGCTGCTGGTCTCGCTGGCCGCCGCCTGGGCCACCGACAGCCTCGGCCTGTCGCTCGCCTTCGGCGCCTTTCTCGCCGGCATGATGCTCGGCGAGACCGAGTTCAGGCACCAGATCGAATCGTCGATCCGCCCGTTTCGCGACGTGCTGCTAGGGCTGTTCTTCGTCACCATCGGAATGCTGGTGGAGCCGTCGCTGCTGCCGCGGATCTGGCCCTGGGCGCTGGCCGCTGCCGCCGGCCTGCTGGTCAGCAAGGCGCTGCTGGTGGCGCTGATCGTCCGCCTCGCCGGGCTGGAGGCCGCCACCGCCTGGCGCACCGCGATCGTGCTGGCCGTCGGCGGCGAATTCGGCTTCGCCCTGCTGGCCCTGGCCATCGGCGCCGGCGCCATTGCCGAGCAGCCGGCGCAGGTGGCGCTGACGGCGGTGCTGTTCAGCATGATCCTCGGCCCGCTGCTGATCCGCTTCAACCAGACCGTCGCGCAGCCGCTCGCCGGCCGCGCCGCGCCGGTACCCGCAGCGGCGCCGCCGCTGCCGCAGGCGGCAGCACTGCGCGACCACGTGATCATCTGCGGCTACGGCCGCATCGGCCAGAACGTGGGCCACTTTCTCGAAGAGGAGGGCATCCCGTTCGTCGCGCTCGACCTCGATCCGGTGCGCGTGCGCGACGCACGCACCGGCGGCGAACCGGTTTTCTACGGCGACGCCGCCGAACGCGACATGCTGGAAGCGGTCGGCATGGCGACCGCCCGCCTCGTCGTGGTCAGCCACGACGACATCGCCGCGGCACTGAAGGTGCTGCACCACGTGCGCGCGCTGCGACCGGCGCTGCCGGTGATGGTGCGCACGCGCGACGAGAGCCGGGTCGACGAATTGCGCCGGGCCGGCGCCACCGAAGTCGTGCCGGAGACGCTCGAAGCCGGGATGATGATCGTTTCGCACGCGCTGCTGCTGCTCGGCGTGCCGCTGCGCCACATCGTGCGCCGCATCCGCGACGTGCGCGTCGACCGCTATCACCTGATGCGCGAGTTCTTCCGCGGCAGCGAGGCGCTTGCCGGCCACGCCGACGATGCCGATGCGGACCGGCTGCACTCGGTGGCGCTCGATGCGGGCGCGGCGGCCATCGGGCGTACGCTCGCCGAGCTCGACCTGCAGCGCGATCGCGTGCTCGTCACCGCGCTGCTGCGCGAGGGAAAACGCGATCTGGCCCCGGGCGCGGCGACGCGCTTGAATGCCGGCGACGTGCTCGTGCTGTTCGGCGCGCCGGCCGACCTCGATCGCGCCACGGCCAGGCTGCTCGGGCCGGCGCTGCCGTGACAGCGCGCCAGCCCAAACCAGGAGACGGCAGCGGGGCGGTCCCCGGCCGTCGCAACGGGAAACACGACATGAAGATCGAACGGATCGTCGCCGCAACGGACCTCTCGCAGGCGAGCGAGCAGGCGCTGCAGCGCGCGGCCCAGCTCGCTGCCGTGCACGGCGCCGAGCTGCAGCTGGTGACCGTGCTGCCTTCCGGCTGGCTGGCGCAGATGCGCTCGTGGCTCGCGGGCGCCGACGTGCAGGCCGGCGCCGAGGCGATCGGGCAGCGGCTGGAGCGATGCGCGGCGGCGCTGGAACGCGACCGGCTGCGCATCGTGACCCAGGTGCTCGAAGGCGACGCGCGCGACGAGGTCGCCGCCCATGCGCAGCGCGTCGATGCGCGGTTGGTCGTGGTCGGCGCGCACGGCCGCAGCCTGGTCGGCGAGACCGTGCTCGGCAGCACCGCCCTGGCGCTGCTCGAGCGCTGCGATGTGCCGATCCTCGTCGTGCGCAACGGCGCCGCACAGGCGTACCGGCGCGCGCTGGCCGGCATCATCTTCGCTTCAGCTTCGACGGAGGCCGTGCGTTTCGCCGCGGCGCTGTGCCCGGGCGCCGAAATTGCGCTGCTGCACGCCTACGAGGACCCGTTTGCCGCCGAACTGTTCCTCGGCCAGGCCGGCCCCGAGGTCGAATCGCACTACCGGATGCAGGCGCGCCAGTCGGCGCAGCAGGCCCTGGACGGGTTCGTCGCGCAGCTCGGCCCGCTGGCGCAGCACTGCAATCCGCTGCTCGCCTACGGCCCGCCGGGCCTGCAACTTGCCCACGAAGCGCAGCATCAGCGCGCGGACCTGGTCGTGCTGGGCTCGCGCCGCAAGGGGAAACTGGAGGCGGCGCTGCTCGGCAGCGTGGCGTCGAACGCGGCGATGATGGTGACGGCCGACGTGCTGCTCGTGCGCGAAGGCACGACGACTGCCGCGCCCTGAACCGGCGCGCCGCTGCGGTCAGAAAATGTAGCGCTTGCCGACGGCCGCCGGCACGAGTTCATCGCCGAAGACACGCGCCATTTCGCTTACCGCACGCCAACCGGTGCAGTGAGCAGGCGCCACGAGTGCCAGATCGAAGCGCGCCAGGTCGGCGATCGTTTCGGGGATGATCTTCTCGGTGATCCCGGAAAGATGAAAGCCGCCGATCACGCCGTGCAGCGGCACGGCCGGAAAGACACTGCGCGCGTGCGTCAGCGCATTGACCACGCCGGCATGCGAGCAGGCGGAGAAGACGACCTGCCCTTTTCCGAGCACCTGCGCCGACACGAAGCGCTCGTCGATGATCAGCGGATCGGGTTCCCAAGCGCTGCCGTCGGCGTTGCGGCGGACATGCCCGGGCAGACCCGTTTCGTAGGCGGTGACGCGCGGAATTTCGCCGCTGAGGTAGAAAGTGCCTGCGGCAATCGATTGCGGCTCGCGCGTGTTGACGACGCGTGCGCCTGCGCCTTGCAGCGCGTCCGGGTCGGGCACCGGTTCGAACGGCAGCAGTTCCCCCGTCGGCCGCTGAAGCGCCCGATCGGCGAACATGCCCGGATGAACGAAACACTCGAAGCTGCCGCGTCCTCGGGCGGCGGCGATCGCCTCGATCGCCGCCTGCAGGCCGCCGGCATGGTCCCAATGGCCGTGCGACAGGACTACGGCATCGATCGCCGCGAAGTCGACGCCCAGGATTTCGGCATTGCGCAGGAACGTCGCCGGCTCCGGCCCGGCGTCGAACAACACCGTGCGGCGTTTGGAGCCAACATGCGCGGTGACGAGCAGGGACAGGCCGTGGTGTGCGCAGCAGGTGTGCCGCCCCGACAGCAGGCGCATACGCCCGCCGGTCAGCAATCCGGTCCATTCGCTGACCGTATTTTTCGGACCGCTCGACAGGCTGTCGGTCGCATTGTCGACCACGACGAGCACTTCGAGTCGATCGACCGCCATCACGTCGACCATCGCCACGCCCCATCGCAAACAGCGCGCCCGCCGCCGGCGCGATCGTCACTCGCAGCCGCCCGGTCAATGGCCCCGCCGGGCGCGCCGGCGTCTGCGAGCCAGTTCCCGCCGGCCGAGCGAAAGTTTGCGCGCCGGGTGATGCGCCGTCCAGCGCCGTGCGCAGGCCGGACGCTGGCTAGCGGCTTTGTGTCCGGCGGACACCCGCGTTGCGCGACGGCGGTACGGCGGGCGCGATCACCTGCCGCCGCAGCACGATGGCGCGCAGCAGGACGCCTCGCTGCGCGCGGCCGCAGGGCGGGTCTTGGCGTCGCCGTCGGGCTTCACCGCCCGGATGAAGGCGCTGGCGAACTTGCCGTCGACTTGACTGGCCAGCGCCTCGACGTCGGCGCCCTGCCCGGCCAGCAGGTCGCGCGCGTCGGCCGCCGAATAAACGCGGGTGACCTCGATCGCGGCGTTGTCGAAGCCGGCGGCAGCGAGCTTGTCGAGGTAGTCGCGGTCGGACAGCGCGCCGGCGACGCAGCCGGCCCACAGTTCCATGCTGCGGCGGATGGCCGCCGGGACGTCGCCGCGCACGATCACGTCGGAGACGGCGAAGCGGCCGCCGGGCTTCAGCACGCGGAAGGCTTCGCGCAGCACGCGATCCTTGTCGCCGGACAGGTTGATCACGCAGTTGGAGATGATCACGTCGACCGAGTCGTCCGGTAGCGGGATGTTCTCGATCTCGCCCTTGAGAAAGTGCACGTTCGACAGCCCGCTCTTGCGCCTGTTCTCCTCGGCCAGCGCCAGCATCTCGTCGGTCATGTCCAGGCCGAAGGCCTTGCCGGTCGGCCCGACCCGGCGCGCCGAAAGCAGCACGTCGATGCCGCCGCCGGAGCCGAGGTCGAGCACGGTCTCGCCGGGCTTCAATTGCGCCAGCGCCGTCGGATTGCCGCAGCCCAGTGAGGCGGCGAGGGCGTCGGCCGGCACCTCGCCGCCCTGCTGCGCGTCGTACAGGTTGGCGGTGATCGGATCACAACTGGTCGCGCCGCCGCAGCAACCGCCGCCCTGGCCGACGCGCCGCGCCGCCTCGCCGTACTTCTCGCGCACGACGTCCTTGATGTTCGCTTCCGTGTTCATCGCGTTCTCCCGTTCACTTGCAGCAGACGATGCTGCGTGGCTCGATCACCTTGTTGCGGGTGCAGCACTCGGCGTAGAGAAAACCGAGCAACTGCTGCAGCGCTTCGGTATTGGCCGAGTACCAGAGGAAGGTGCCTTCCCGGCGCACGTTCACCAGATCCTCGTTGCGCAGCTTTTCGAGGTGGTGCGACAGCGTCGAGTTGGCGATGCCGAGCTCGGCGGCGATGTCGCCGACGATCATCCCGTCAGGATGGGCGGCGAGCAGCAGGCGGACGATGCGCAGCCTCGGTTCGGTGCCCATCGCCGCCAGCATGTCGGCAAAACGGGCAGTCTGCTCGGCTTCGTCCTTGCGTGGCATTGCGGTCCATACCTTGAATTTGTATTTGCACAATAATCGAAATAATGGCGCGCCGTCAAGCCGCGCCGCGGCGCGCGCTATCGCCTGCGCCACGCCGCCTTCCGCCTCAGTTCATCGAACCGTTCGCGGCGCAGGCGCATGGGCTGGAACCAGGCACCCTCTCGCCCCACCAACGGGCCGAGAGCCTCGAAGCCGAAATGCCGGTACAGCCGCTGCTGGCGCGTGGTCGCCGAGACGATCAGCAGATCGAGCCCGCGCGCCAGGCACTCGGATTCGAGCAACTGCGCCAGGCCCGCCATCACCGCCGAGCCGCGCCATTG
This sequence comes from uncultured Burkholderiaceae bacterium, assembly GCA_964509545.1. Classification (GTDB taxonomy): domain Bacteria; phylum Pseudomonadota; class Gammaproteobacteria; order Burkholderiales; family Burkholderiaceae_F; genus JADJWR01. Next base: position 133,652 of record CAZDXQ010000003.1, read on the forward strand.
CCGCTCGACCGCGAGCAGGCGGACTTCTCCGGTGCGCCCGCCGGCCGGCAGGTAACTGTCGAGGTCCGGCAGTTTCTGGTCGAGCGAAAAAGGGCGTTGCGTGCGCAACGCCATCATGCCGACCAGCCGCGCGTCGACGAGGCAGATCAGGTACGTGTTCTGCGCGTGGAAGCGGTCGACGAGCCGGCGCTGCGCGTAGGCGGCGTGCTGCGGAATCTCCTCGACGAAGGTGCGGTAGTTCAGCCGATGGATCGCCTCGAACTCCGCTTCCGTATCCGCGATCTTGAACCGCACTCGTCTGCTCCCTGGACGGGCGAAATGCCGGCACAGACGGTGCCGGCGTTCGACTACGCGCCCTTTTCGCGGGCCAAATGGCGCTGAGCAAACGCGCAGTACCACGGAAGGCAACCGGCGTTGGCCATCGCGTCCGGATTGGCGACCTTTTCCAGCGGCTGGCCGAGCATCAGCTTCTTGATCGGCACTTCCATCTTCTTGCCCGACAGCGTGCGCGGCACCTCCGGAGCCTGAACGATCTCGGTCGGCACATGGTGCGGCGACAGGCCGGCGCGGATCTTCTGCCTCAGCGTCGCGGTCAGCGCCTCGTCGAGCACGTGGCCTTCGCGCAGCACCACGAACAGCGTCATCCACGATCCGCGGCCGAGGTATTCCAGGTCGACGACCAGGCTGTCGAGCACCTCGGGCTGATCCTCGACCAGCCGGTACAACTCGCTGGTGCCCATGCGGATGCCGTGACGGTTGATCGTGGCGTCCGAGCGGCCGTAGATGATCGCGCCGCCGCGCGGCGTGATGCGCACCCAGTCGCCGTGGCGCCAGACGCCGGGGTAGACGTCGAAGTAGCTTTCGTTCAGTCGGCGGCCGTCGCTGTCGCCCCACAGGTAAAGCGGCATCGACGGCAGCGGCGCCGTGCAGACCAGTTCACCGACCTCATCGAGCAGCGGCCGGCCGGCGTCGTCGAACGCCTCGACCTTGGCGCCGAGACAGCGGCATTGCATTTCGCCCGCGTACACCGGCAGCGTCGGGTTGCCGCCGACGAAGGCGCCGGCGAAGTCGGTGCCGCCGGCAATCGGGTTGATCCACAGGTCGGCGCGCACCTGGCGAAGGATCCACTGGTACGCCTCCGGCGGCAACGGCGAGCCGGTCGAGCCGAGCATCGCCAGCCGCGACAGGTCGGCGATGCGTGCCGGCTCGACGCCGGCCTTCATGCAGTTGCTGAAGAACGCGGCGCCGGCGCCGAAGGCAGTGACGCGTGCCGCGTCGACGAAGCGCCACAGGCGGCCGAAGTCGGGCCAGGCCGGGCTGCCATCAGCCAGCGCGATCGTTGCGCCGGCCAGCAGGCCGCCGACCTGCACGTTCCACATGATCCAGCCCGAACTCGAATACCAGTGGAAGATGTCGCCGGCGCGCAGGTTGCAGTGCAGGCCGAGCATCTTCAGGTGCTCGACGACGATGCCGCCGTGGCCATGCACGATCGGCTTCGGCAACCCGGTCGTGCCCGACGAGTAGACGACCCACAGCGGGTGGTCGAAGGGCAGCGGTTCGATCTGCAGCGCGGCGGTCCGGCGCAGCAGGTCGTCCCAGCGATGCGCCGACGGCCCGCAGACCGCTGGCGGCGCCTCAGCGTCCGGTTGCGCGACGTGGATCCAGTGCCGCAGGCCGGGCAGGCCGGCGACGAGTTCGCGCACCGTTTCGCCACGGTCGTGGTGCCTGCCGCCATGCCGATAGCCGGACACCGCCAGCAGCACCTTCGGCGCGATCTGGCGGAAACGGTCGAGCACCGCCACCGGCCCCATCTCCGGCGCACATACCGACCAGATCGCACCGATGCTGGCCGTGGCGAGAAACGCGACGACTGTCTGCGGCACGTTGGGCAGGTAGGCGGCGACGCGGTCGCCCGGCTGCACGCCCAGATCACGCAAGGCAGCGGCGACGCTGGCGACCTGCCGCTGCAGCTGCGTCCACGACAGTTCGGCCAGCGCCGCGTCTTCGCCCGCAAACCGGATCGCCGGCTGCTGCGCCGAGGCATGGCGGAACACCTGTTGCGCGTAGTTCAGCCGCGCGCCTTCGAACCAGCGCGCGCCGGGCATGCGCGCATCGGCCAGCACCGCCGTGACCGGCGAGTCCGAATGCAGGTCGAAGTAGTCCCAGATCGACTGCCAGAATTCAGGCAGGTGTTCGACCGACCACCGCCACAGAGCGTCATAGCCGTCGAAGCGCAGGCCGTGACGCACCGCCAGCCAGCGCCGGTAATCGGCGATGCGGCTTGCCGAGGCGAACTCGGCGCTCGGCCTCCACAGGGGCAGGGAACGCTGCAGATTCACGGGCCCAGCCGGTCGGCAACGGTGCAACCGAGCGCAGCTTCAGCCACGCCAGCACCGCCGCGCAGGTCGCCGGGCAAGCGCCGCGCCGGCAATCGGTTCAATCGGGCAGGCTGCCGTGCAGCGCCTCGAACTGCGGCCGCAACAGCGACATCTGCACCGCGCCGTAGAAGCGGCCGTCCCACCACAGCGAGTCGCGCTTGTGGCCTTCGCGCACGAAGCCGAGCTTTTCGTACGAACGGATCGCGCGCACGTTGAAGTCGTAGACCTCCAGTTCGACCCGATGCAGCAGCGGCCAGACCGTGAAGCCGTGGCGCAGCAGCACCGTCGCCTCGCCGCCAAGGCCGGCGCCGCGCGGCGCCCAGGTCGCCAGGTTGATCCGGTACGAGGCACAGCGGTTGTCCGGGTCGACGTGGCGCAGCACGACCTCGCCGCGGTAGGTCGGATCGCCGCGCAGGGCGATCACGTAGTCGAGCCGGTCTTCGGCATTTTCGACACGCGCGCAGTGCGCGGCGATCATCTCGCGGGTGAAGCTGCCATGCGAGCCGGTCAGGCGCACCGCTTTCGCGTCCTGGATGCTTTCGTACATCGCCTCGGCATCGGCCGGGCCGAGGGCACGCAGCGCGACGCGCTCGCCTTGCAGCGGCGGTTTGTTCGGCATCGGGGCTCCGCAATGTCGGCGCAGCGTGCAAGGCTGCAGTGGCGGCATCGTCGTCCGAGTATCCGCGCCCTGTCTGCGCGCAGCGCAGCAGCCATGCCGCGGCGGTCGCCTCCGCGCAGCTCGCGGCCGGCACGGCCTCGTCGCTGCGCGGCGCGCGGCGTAGCATGTTCGCATCGCTGACCGATCGCATGCCGAAGCCATGGCAACCGACGTCGATTTCACGACCATGCGCCAGCAGATGCTGCTGGAGATCACCGCAAACACGATCTACTGCAGCGCGCAGATCGGCAAGGCGGCGCTGCAGCGGCGCGTGCTCGAGGCGATGGCCAGGGTCCCGCGGCACGAGTTCGTGCCGGTCGAGTTGCAGCAGTTTGCCTATCTGAACACGCCGCTGCCGATCGGTTTCGGCAAGACGATCTCGCAGCCGTTCATCGTCGCCCTGATGACCGACCTGCTCGACATCGCGCCGACCGACAAGGTGCTCGAGATCGGCACCGGGCTCGGCTATCAGGCCGCGATCCTCGCCGAACTGGCGGCACGCGTCTACACGGTCGAGTTGATCGATGATCTGGCCGCGCAGGGGAGGCAGCGGCTCGAGCGGCAGGGCTACGCGAATGTCGGGTTCAAGGTCGGCAACGGCTGTCTCGGCTGGCCCGAGCACGCGCCCTTCGACAAGGTGATCGTCACCGCGGCGCCGGAGCTCATTCCGGCACCGCTGCTGTACCAGCTCAAAGCGGGCGGAAGGATGGTGGTCCCGGCAGGCCTGGCCGATGCGCAGCAACTGATGCTGGTCGAAAAGGACGCCGGCGGCAGGATCTCGACGAACAACATCCTGCCGGTGCGTTTCTCCCCGCTCGAGGAAAGCGAGCCCCTCGCCTGACGGCCGGGGGCCGACCGCCGTGGCAGGCTGGCCGGCCGCTGTCGCGTGTCGATGCATGAGGCAGCCGGCCTCAGCCGAGCTTGTAGCCGAACCTGCGCAGCAGCTGCTTGCGCGCGCCGATGTCGGCCTCGGTCTCCACAGCCTTGCTGCTCGCTCCGTCGATGACGCCGAGGATGCCGCGCCCGCCGTCGTGCTCGGCGACGATGACCTGCACCGGGTTGGCCGTGGCGCAGAAGATGCCGCAGACCTCGGGCAGCGCCTTGATCGCGTTCAGGATGTTGATCGGGAAGCCGCCGCTGATGAAGACGATGAAGCAGTGGCCGCAGGCCAGCGCTGCAGCGTTGGTCTTCGCCAGTTCGGTCATCTCGCCATCGTTGCCGCTGTAGCGGACCAGCGCCGGGCCGCTTGCCTCGCAGAAGGCGATGCCGAACTTCATCTGCGGGACGGTCTGCACGATCGCCTCGTGCAGATCCTCCACCGTCTTGATGAAGTGCGACTGGCCGAGGATGAAGTTCACCTCGTCGGGCTTCTCGATACGCACCGTCGTCAGTTCCATTACGCTGCCTCCGCCTTCGCTGGGACAACAAGAATAGGCCGGCTGCGCGTCGCCGGCGCGCAGTCGCGCCCGACGCACGAGGCCGAGGCAGGCCGCTGCCCTTCATACGGCCTCGTCATATCGACATGACGATCCGGTCCTCGGATTCGCGCGAACAGGGCATGCCAGCCGATCGCCAATGAGCGATCGCGCTGTCAAATTACGGCATTGATCCCGACCGATCGGCTCCGTTCACGAATCTAGGAAGACGCATGCGCCTGGAACAAATCCGCTGCACGGAGATCCGCCCCAACCCGCGCAACGACGGCCCGCGGCCGCAGGAACTCGAAGCGCTGGCCGCCAACATCCGCCAGCATGGCGTGCTGCGACCGGTGCTGCTGCGGCGCACGCCGCGCGGCTACGTGATCGTGCACGGCGAGCGCCGCTGGCGCGCAGCGCGCCTGGCCGGTCTCGAGGCCATTCCGGCCTACATGGTGCAGGAACTCGGGCAGCGCGACCCCATCGGCGCGTAAGAGACGGCGGCGGCACTTCGGCCGGCTACTTCCATTCGAACAGCCTGGCGCTGGTGCTGCCCCTGCCATCGACTTCGTGTTCGTAAACCAGGGCGACGCGGTTCAGCGGCGACCACTTCGGGTGCGAACTCTGCAGGTAGACCGCGCCGCGGTACGACACCGCGCCGTCGTTGCCGAAGCCACCCACGCCCTGGCCGACCCAGGTGGCCATCTCGCCGTCCTTGCCCATCATCACGCCCTGGCCCTCGCCGAACAGCGTCCCGTCCGGACGGACGGACGACCAGTAGGTGCCGAGTTCCGAGAACTCGACGCCGAGCAGCGTGCCGCGGGTCTGAAAGGACGTCTCCGTCTTCGCCGCGCCGTGTTCGATGCCGAGCACGCGCTGCGACGTCACTCGACCTGACGTTTCACCGATCTTTTCGCCGAGCATTTCGCCCTCCCGTTCCGGCGCCCGATGCGCCATCAAGGCCGGTCAGCTTAGGCCGCGGCCGCGGTTTCGCACCTCCGCGTTCACGCAGGCCTGTGCCAGCGCGACGGTTTCGATCACCCGTTTCCGGCCGGCGGGTGCGATGGCGGGCCGGGGCAGGCTCCCGCGAATGCGGCCGCCTGCTCTGGCTTGACGCGCCTGCAAACTCAACCCGGCTGCCTTGAGCCGTCCGGGTTGGCGACGGCGGCGACGATCGCCTGCATGCGCCGCCAGTGCGAGCCTTCCCAGTAGACGCGGCGGCAGTCGCGGCAGGCGGCAAAGCGCGCGTGCTGCTCGCGTACGGTCGGCGGCAGCAGCGCCGCGACCTCGGCCTTGTCCACAGGGCCCAGGTCGCCGTTGCAGACGAGACAGCGCGAGAACGGCCGCGCGCTGCGCGCGAGGTCGAGCCGCTCGAACAGTTCGACCAGTTGCGCCCGCGGCCGCAGCGCGTGCACGTAGCAGCCGTGGGTGATGCCGCGGCGCTTCAGCAGTTCGCGGTCGCGCGTCAGCACGATGCGGCCGTCGTCGACAGCCAGCCTTTCGATCTCGCCATCGTGCCAGGCGTTTCGGTACAGGGTGTCGAAGCCGGTCAGCCGCAGCAGCCGCGCCAGTCCGCCGAGGTGCGCGTCGGCGATGAATCGGGTCACGCGCAGCGGCCGCGCACGCACGCGCAGCAGCGGCGTGATGTCGAGGGCTTCGAACTTCGGGTAGACCGCGACCCGGTCGCCATCGCGCAGCAGGCGATCGAAGCCCGCCGACTCGCCGTTGACCAGTACCAGCTCCACCTCCGTATGCGGCACGCCGAGCGCCTCGATCATGTGCTTGGTCGTCGCCGCGCGCGCCAGTGGGGTGCTGAATTCGCGCCGCCGGCGCGACGGCGGCAGAAAATCGTTCAGCTCTTCGTAGAAGCGGAAGGTCGCGGCGGCAGGCCGAGGCGGCAGCCCACTCATCGCCGCGGCTCCTCGTCGCTGCCATCGCCGAAGGCCGGCGTCTCTTCAGGCGGCGGCTCATCCTCCCACGCGTAGCGCTTGCGCGGCGGTATGTCGAGCCGGCGCAGCACAAGCGCCAGCAGCACGCCGATGGCCGCCGCCGACAGGTGCGTTTCCCACGACACTCCGGGCTGGATCGGCAGCACGCCCCACGCCAGCGAACCGTACATGAACACGACCAGCAGCGAAGCGGCAACGGCGCGCCGGTCGCGACGCAGCAGTCCGGCGACGAAGACATAACTGACCAGGCCGTAGACCAGTCCGCTGGCGCCGTAGTGCACCGAGCCGCGGCCGAAGATCCACACCAGCATGCCCGGCCCAAGGTAGATGGCCGGCAGCACGCGCAGCGTCGAATGCGGATAGAGAAAGAGCATCGAGCTGCCGACCACCGCCAGCGGCACGGAGTTGGCGATCAGATGCCCGAAGTCGCCGTGGACCAGCGGCGCGGCGACGATGCCGAGCAGCCCGGACCGTTCGCGTGGCCGCACCCCGAACGGCTGCGCGTCCAGATCGAGCCCCCAGTTCATCAGGTGGATCAGCCAAAGCAGCGCCACGAAGCCGAGCGACAGCCGCACGGACAGGCCGAGCAGTTCGCGCGAATGCGTGGAGTGGGTGTAGCGCGGATCGGGAACGTCGAAGTTCATCGCGGCAGAGGATAGCGGCCGCGGCAGAGGCGCCGAGGTGGCGCGGCAGCCAGGACCACGCGCAGCGCACAGGCAGAATACGGCCCGGTCGGACCGCAGGGGATGTCGAGATGGCAGAACAAGCCGGACGAACGGCGCGGCTGTTAACGTTGTACCGGACGATGGCGCGCATCCGCGCTTTCGAGAACGCGGCCGAGGCGGCCAGCCAGGGCGGGGTGCAGGCGTGGGGCCTCGAAGCCTCAGCGACGCCGGCCAAGGTGCGCGGGCCGCTTCATCTGTCGACCGGGCAGGAAGCGGTCGCCGCGGGCGTGTGCATCAACCTGCGCCGCGACGACCTGCTGACCTCGACGCACCGCGGCCACGGCCACACGCTGGCCAAGGGCGCGGACATGGCGAAGATGATGTGCGAGCTTTATGGCCGCGCCACCGGCTGCAACGGCGGCAAGGGCGGCTCGATGCACATCGCCGACTTCAGCGTCGGCATGCTCGGCGCCAACGGCGTGGTCGCCGCCGGCATCCCGATCGCCACCGGCGCGGCGCAGGCGCTGAAACTGCAGGGGAGCGATGCGATCGTCGCCTGCTTCTTCGGCGACGGCGCGATCAACCGCGGCCCCTTCCTCGAAGGCCTGAACTGGGCGCAGGTCTACGGCCTGCCGGTGCTGTTCGTCTGCGAAGACAATCGCATCGCCGCCACCACGCCGACCTCGTCGATGACCGCCGGGCCGGGTGCGGCGGCGCGGGCACGGGCGCTCGGCATCGCCACGCACGAGGTCGATGGCAACGACGCCGAAGCCGTCGATGCCGCCGCGGCCGAATTGGCCGCCGTCGCGCGCGGCGGGCGGCCGGCGCTGCTGCACGCCATCACCTACCGGATCAAGGGCCACGTGTCGGTCGATCCGGGCGCCTACCGCGATGCCGCCGAAGTCGAACGCGCGCGGCTGGACGATCCGCTGCTGCGCGCACGGGCGCGGCTCGATTCGCTCGGCGAGGCGGCCGCGGTCGCGGCCATCGACGCTCAGGTGCAGCGCGAACTCGCGCAGGCGCAGGAGACGGCGGACGCCGCACCTTGGCCGGAGCCTGCGGCGGCGTTCGAGGACGTGATCAGCACGGGAGCTGGCCAGTGGCACTGACCCGCATGACCTACGCCGCCGCCGCGGGCGAGGCGCTGGCCGCGGCGATGCGCGCTGACGCCCGCGTCGTCGCCTTGGGCGAGGATCTCGGCCGCGGCGGGGTGTTCGGCCAGTACCGCGTGCGCGGCGCCGACGGCGCGCTGCGCCCGCTGCAGCAGGAATTCGGGCCCGCGCGCGTGATCGACACGCCGATCTCGGAGGCCAACATCATGGGTGCGGCGGTCGGCATGGCGCTGGCGGGACTGAAGCCCGTGGTCGAGATGCGCGTGATCGACTTCGCGCTGTGCGGTATGGACGAACTGGTCAACCAGGCGTCGAAGAACCGCTACATGTTCGGCGGCCAGGGCCGGGTGCCACTGGTGGCGCGGATGCCGATCGGGCTGTGGACGGCGTCGGCCGCGCAGCATTCGCAGAGCCTGGAAGCCTGGTTCGCGCACATCCCGGGGCTCGTGGTCGCCTGCCCGGCCACGCCGCAGGACAACCACGGCCTGCTGGCGGCGGCGCTCGGCTGCGGCGACCCCGTCGCTTACCTGGAGCACAAGGAACTGTGGGGACTGGAGGGCGAGGTCGACACGGCCCTGTCCGTGCCGCTGGGGCGTGCGCGCATCGCTCGCGCCGGCCGCGACCTGACGCTGGTCACTTGGTCGCGCACGCTGCACGAATCGCTGGCCGCGGCGAGCGCGCTGGCCGCCGAAGGCATCGAGGTCGAAGTGATCGACCTGCGCACGCTCTGGCCGTGGGACCGCGAGACGGTGCTCGCTTCCTGCGGCAGGACGAAGCGACTGCTGGTGGCGCACGAGGCGGTGCAGGCGGCGGGCTTCGGCGCCGAGATCGCCGCCAGCGTGGCCGAGACGATCGGCTGCCCGGTCAAGCGGCTCGGCGCGCCGCGCATTCCGGTGGGTTATGCGCCGACGCTGGAAGCGGTTGCGCGAGTCGACGCGGCCAGGATCGCCGCCTTGGTACGGCAGTGGCTGCGTTCCGCCTAGTGCGCTCGTCGCCCCGGCGGAGCCTGCCCTCGCAGGCCTCAAGCCGGGGGCCGGGGCCCGGTTTGCCAGCACCGGAGTTGGGTCCCGGCCACCCACGGGACCACGTCACTTCGATTCAGGCCCGCGGTCATCGACTCGCACTCACTACAATCGCCCACTGCCGCACGGACCCGCCGGAACAGTGATGTCGAGCCCCACGGACCCGCACGCCGAGAATCCGCTGCCGGACCCCGACAACACGCCGCGGGTGACGATCCGCATCGAGGAGGCGATCGCGGCGGCGGCGATGGCGGCGATCTGCGTGATCACCTTCGCCAACGTCGTGGTCCGCTACCTGACCAACGCCTCCTTCGCCTTCACCGAGGAAATCTCGGTATTCCTGCTGGTGGTGCTGACGCTGGTCGGCGCCGCAGCCGCGTTTGCCCGCGACCGCAACATCCGGGTCGACTTCTTCGTGTTGCGGCTGCCGCGCCCCGCGCGTTTCGTGCTCGATGTCGCCGGCATGATGCTGTCGGCGGTGCTGTTCTCGATGGTCGCGTGGTTCGGCTGGCGTTTCTTCCTCGACGACGTGAAGTACGAAACGACCAGCCCGGGCCTCGGCGTGCCGCAGTGGCTGTACTCGGTCTGGCTGACGGTGCTGTCGGCGCTGATGGTCGCCCGCATTATCGGCAGGCTCTACCGCCTGGGACGCTCGCGTTGAACTGCGGACGCCATTGCGGCCGCGCCCGCCGCGCCGCTGCAACGCTGTCCAAACGACGGGCGGGGCCGGGATGAGCGCGCTGCTCTTCGGCGGCTTCCTCGTGCTGCTGCTGGCCGGCGTGCCGCTGGCCACCACGCTCGGCATGACCGGGGCGGCGGTGATCCTCGCCGCCGACCTCGGCGCGATGTCGATCGCCTCGAACGTCTACTCGAGCCTGGCGAAATACCCGCTGCTGGCGCTGCCGGTGTTCATCCTCGCCGGGATGATCTTCGAGCGTGCCGGCGTGGCCGCCAAGCTGGTCGCCTTCGTGGCCGCGCTGGTCGGCCCGCGCCGCGGCGCGCAGGCGGCGGTAGCCATCATCGTCTGCATGTTTCTGGGCGGCATCTCTGGCTCCGGTCCGGCCGACGCAGCGGCGGTGGCGATGGTGATGCTGCCGTCGATGACGCGACAAGGTTATCCGCCGGCGTTCTCCGCCAGCGTGATCGCCGCCGCCGGCGCCACCGCGATCCTGATCCCGCCGTCGATCGCGTTCGTCATCTTCACCGTGCTGGTGCCGCAGGTGTCGGTGCCGGCACTGTTCGCCGCCGGCGTGATTCCGGGACTGCTCGCCGGGCTGTCACTGCTGGTGCCGGCGATCATCTTCGCGCGCAAGTATGGCTGGGGCAGCACCGAGCAGGCCGAGCGGCAGAAACTGCTTGTCGTGCTCAAGGACGCGAGCTGGGGCATCGCCGCACCGGTGATCATTCTCGGCGGCCTGCGCACCGGCGCCTTCACGCCGACCGAGGCCGCCGTGGTCGCGGTGTTCTACGGCCTGTTCGTCGGCACCGTCATCTACCGCACGCTCGACCTGAAGCGGCTGTACCGCGTGCTGGTCGATTCGGCCGAGATCTCGGCGGTGGTGATGCTGATCATCGCCTGCGCCGGGATCTTCGCCCACGCCGGTTCGACGCTGGGCGCCTTCGATGCGATGGCCAAGGCCATGCTCGGCGTCACGCAGGAAGAGCACCTGATGCTGGCGATGATCATGCTGCTGCTGCTGGTCGCCGGCATGCTGCTCGACGCGGTGTCGATCTTTCTGATCTTCCTGCCGATCCTGGTGCCGATCGTCAACGCCTTCGGCTGGGACATGACCTGGTTTGCCGTGCTGATGACGATGAACATGGCCATCGGCCAGTTCACGCCGCCGATGGCGGTCAATCTGCTGGTCACCACCCGCATCGCCGGCATCGGCATCGAGCAGACGGTGCGCTGGGTGCTGTGGATGGTGGCCGCGATGCTCGGCGCGCTGGCGGTGGTTGCGGCGTTTCCGCAGCTCGCGCTATGGTTGCCGACCCAACTCGGCTACTGACCCCTGCAACACGCGATCAACGACGGAGACGACATGCAACGCAGACACCTTTTCATCGCTCTTGCCGCTTCGCTCGGCCTTCTTGCCGGCGGCGCGGCGCAGGCGCAGAACTACAAGCCCGAATACAAGCTTTCCACGGTCGTGCCGGCCTCCTTTCCCTGGGGCAAGGGTGGCGAGATCTGGGCCGATCTCGTCCGGCAGCGGACCAATGGCCGCATCAACATCAAGATGTACCCCGGCGTGTCGCTGGTGCAGGGCGACCAGACGCGCGAGTTCACGGCGATCCGCCAGGGGATCATCGACATGGCGATCGGCTCGACGATCAACTGGTCGCCGCAGGTCAGGGAACTGAACCTGTTCTCGCTGCCCTTCCTGATGCCCGACTACAGGGCGATCGACGCGCTGACGCAGGGCGCGGTCGGCAAGGAGATCTTCGCCATCCTCGAGAAACAGGGCGTGGTGCCGCTGGCCTGGGGCGAGAACGGCTTCCGCGAGCTGACGAACTCTAAGCGCGAGGTGCGCAAGCCCGATGACCTGAAGGGACTGAAGATCCGCGTCGTCGGTTCGCCGTTGTTCCTCGCCACCTTCCAGGCGCTCGGCGCGAATCCGACGCAGATGAGCTGGGCCGACGCGCAGCCGGCCTTTGCCTCCGGCGCGGTCGACGGCCAGGAGAACCCGATGTCGATCTTCACCGCCGCCAAGCTGCACACGGTCGGGCAGAAGAACGTGACCATGTGGGGCTACGTCGCCGACCCGCTGATCTTCGTCGTCAACAAGGAGGTCTGGGAGAGCTGGACCCCGGCCGACCGCGAGGTCGTGCGCCAGGCCGCCATCGACGCCGGCAAGCAGGAGATCGCCATCGCCCGCAAGGGCCTGGACGAGCCCGGGCAGCCGCTGCTGAAGGAGATCGAAGGCATGGGCGTGAAAATCACCCGCCTGACCCCGGCCGAACGCAACGAGTTCGTGACCGCCACGCGGCGCGTCTATGCGCAGTGGAAAGGCCAGATCGGCCCGGCGCTGGTCGACAAGGCCGAAGCGGCGATTGCGGCGCGCAAGTAACGCGCAGCCGCCCGGGTAGCGCCGCCGGTCCGGCAGCGGGCCGGCGGCGATTTTCTTCTGAAAGGGCCGTGCGCCGGAGCCGCGGCACCGGTTCAGCGCCGCCGGCGCGGCGGCACATTGCGCCACGGCGCGTGCGCGAACTTCTCGATCAGGAAGTCGACCATCGCGCCGACTTTCGGCGAGCGCAGCCGCGACTGCGGATACACGGCGTGCAGCGGCAGCGGCTCGACGTGATGGTGTGAGGCAAGAATCTGCACCAGCCGGCCGTCATGCACAAACTCGGCGATGACCAGGTCGCCGAGACGGACGATGCCGACACCGGCGAGCGCCATCTGCAGCACGTTCTCGGCGTTGTTGGCGGCGACATTGCCGCTGACCTCGATCGTGCGGATGCCGCCGGGCGCGGTCGGGTCGTCGAACGGCCAGCGGCGCAGTTGCGGGTAGCCGCTGATCACGATGCAGTTGTGGCTGAGCAGATCCTCCGGGCGGCGCGGCGTGCCGTGCCGCTTCAGGTAGGCCGGCGCGGCGCAGATCATCCGCTCCGTGTCACAGATCTTGCGCGCGACAAGCGATGAATCCGGCAGCCGGCCGCTGCGCACGGCCAGGTCGATGCCTTCGTCGACGAGGTCGACCATCCTGTCGGTAACTGAGAGTTCGACCTGCACTTCCGGGTAGCGACGGAGGAACTCGGGCAGCACCGGCGGCAGCGTATGCAGGCCGAAGGCGACCAGCGTATTGATGCGCAGCAGGCCGCGCGGCGCGCCGCGGGTGCGCGTGACCTCCATCTCCGCCTCGTCGAGTTCGGCGAGGATGTGGCGGCCGCGGGCGATCAGCGTTTCGCCCTCGGCCGTGGCGGTCAGCCGCCGCGTCGTGCGATTGAGCAGGCGCACGCCGAGGCGAGCCTCGAGCCGGGTGATCGTCTTCGACACCGCCGACGGCGTGACGCCGAGCAGGCGCGCCGCCGCCGAGAAGCCGCCCTGCTCGGCCGCGGTCACCAGCGTCGTCATTTCGAGTGCCCGGTCGCTGCCTATCTTTGCCATGGTGTCATCAATTCTGTGCCTGGTTGGCGGATTGTATGCAGCAGAGTCGGTAATTAGATTCCCATTGACGGACCCGGCGTCCGCCGAGCCCAACCCAGGAGACCCGACATGAACGCTTCCGATCTGCGCCCTGGCGATTACGACGTTTACCGGCAAAAGGCCAAGGAACTGCGCGATCAGGCGATGCAGCGGTACATCGATCGCTGCGCGGCATGGCTGAAGCACCTGCTGCGTCGGCACGCGGAGCCGCCGCGCCAGACCGGCTCATGCTCGGCCCAGTGCCCGGCCTGATCTCGCCCGGCGGCGGCCCGCAGCCGTGCGGCCGCGGCGCAGAGGCGGGCGACGCCTATTCGGCGCGCAGCGCCTCGACCGGGTCGAGCCGCGAGGCGCGGTGCGCCGGCAGCACGCCGGCTGCCAGGCCGATCAGTGCGCTGGCGGCCACTGCGAGCACCGGATACGCAACCGGCGTCTGCACCGGCAGCGCCGGCACGATCATGCGCAGCAGTTGCGCCAGGCCCAGCCCCACCGCCAGTCCCATCAGCCCGCCGAGCACCGCCAGAGCCACGGCCTCGGCGAGGAACAGGCCGAGGACGGTGCGCCGCTGCGCCCCCAGCGCGACCATCAGGCCGACCTCGTTGGTGCGCTCGGCCACCGCGATGGTCATGATGGTGACGATGCCGACCGAGCCGACCAGCAACGAAATGCTGCCGAGCGCCGCCACCGCCATGGTCAGGATGTCGAGGATGTTCGACAGCGTGCGCAGCATCTCCTCCTGCGTGGTGATGGTGAAATCCTCCCGGCCGTGACGCGCCGTGAGGATGGCCCGGGCGGCCTCGACCACCGGCGCCACTGCGGCGCCTTCCTGGTAAGAGAGGTGGATCTCGGTCAGGCCGTCGCGATTGAACAGTTCGAGCGCGCGCGCCGCCGGGATGAAGGCGGTATCGTCGAGGTCGATGCCGATGAACTGCCCCTTGGACTCGAGCACGCCGATGACGCGGAACTGCAGCCCGCCGATGCGCACCTTGGCGCCGAGCGCATTCTCGGCGCCGAACAGTTCGCGCTTCAGCGTGGTCCCCAGCACCACCAGCGCGCGCGCCTGCGACGGCTCCTCCGGCGGCAGGAACTGGCCGACGCGGATCTTCATGTTGAACACGTGGGTGGCGGCGCTGCTCACGCCGTAGACGGTGGTGCGACGACTGCGCCCGCCGAAGGCCACCTCGGCGTTGCCCCACGACGTCGGCACCGAACCGGCCACGTTGGGCACGCGCTCCAGCGCCGTCGCGTCTTCGATCGTCAGTGGCCGCACCGAGGTCGGCAGCCCCGACGGCGGCCCGCCGCCGACCTTGACCTTGCCCGGCGCGATGCCGATGACGTTGGTGCCGAACTGCGAGAACTCGCTCAGCACGTAGCGGTGGATGCCCTCGCCGATCGAGGTGAGCAGGATCACCGCGGCGATGCCCACGGCGATGCCGGCCAGCGTCAGGAAGCTGCGCAGGCGGTGCGCGGTGATGGCGCGCAGCGCGAGGAAGACCGAGTCGCGGGCGATCATCGGCGCGCCAGGGCAAGCACCGGGTCGAGCGCAGCGGCGCGGCGCGCCGGCATCACGCCGAACAGCACGCCGGTGACGAGCGCCGTGCCGAGCGCGGCGAGCACCGCCCAGTCGGGCGGCCAGGCGGGCAGCACCGGGTACAGGTAGCGGATCACCCACGCACCGACGTGGCCGAGCGCGTAGCCGGCGACGCTGCCGCCAAGCGACAGCAGCGCCGCCTCGACGAGGAAAAGCAGGCGGATGGTGCCGTCGCTTCCGCCGAGCGCTTTCATCAGGCCGATCTCGGCACGCCGCTGGGTGACCGACACCAGCATCACGTTCATCACCAGGATGCCGGCCACCGCGAGGCTGATCGCGGCGATGCCGGCCACGCCGAGCGTCAGCGTGCCGAGCAGGCGGTCGAAGGTGGCAAGGACGGCGTCCTGCGTAATGACCGTAACGTCTTCCTCGCCGCCGTGCCGCTCCTTGAGGATCGCGGTGGCCTGCCGCTTGGCCGCTTCGATCGCGGCGCGGCCGCGCGCCTCGACCAGGATGCGGAACAGCGTGTTGGTGTTGAACATCTGCTGCGCCAGCGCCACCGGCACGATCGCCAGTTCGTCGGTGTTCATGCCCAGCCCGCTGCCGCTGGCGGCGAGCACGCCGATGACGCGGAAGCGCCGTTCGCCGATGCGCACGAACTGGCCCAGCGGCGGCTCGGCGCCGAACAGTTCCGCGCGAAGCCTGGCGCCGATCACCATCACCGGCGAGCCGCGGTCCCAGTCCTCCGCTGGCAGGAAGCGCCCCTGCGCCAGCGTGAAGCGGCGCACCTCGATGAACTCGGCGGTGGAGCCGACCACCAGCGTGTCGCGCAGGCGGCCGCCGACGCTCATCTCCGAGGTGCCGACCGCGATCGGCGCCACGCGCAGCGCGGCGGGCAGCCGTGCCAGCGCGCGTGCATCGTCCACCGTCAGGTCGCGCGGGGTGGTGGTGATGGCGCTGGCCGGATTGACGCCGCCGGTGGCGGTGCGGCCCGGCAGCACGATCACCAGGTTGGAGCCGAGAGAGGTGAACTCGCGCACCACGTAGCGTCGCGCGCCGTCGCCAAGCGCGGTCAGCACGACCACCGCCGCCACCCCGATGGCCATGGCCAGCATCAGCAGGAACGTGCGCAGCGGATTGCCGGCGGCGGCGCCGGCGGCCGAGGCGAAGACGTCGCGCGCGTTCATCAGCCCCCCTGCCTGCTGCCGCGCCCCGAATCGCGCTTGATTGCGCCATCTTCCATGTAGATGCGGCGGTGCGCGCGGTCGCCGAGCGCCTGGTCGTGCGTGACCATGATCAGCGTCACGCCGCGCTCATGCAGATCCTCGAGCAGGCGGATCACCTCCTCGCCGGTGGCGCGGTCGAGGTTGCCGGTCGGCTCGTCGGCGAGCAGCATCGCCGGCCGCATCACCGTGGCGCGGGCGATCGCCACCCGCTGCCGCTGTCCGCCCGACAGTTCGTCCGGCTTGTGCCGCGCGCGATCGGCCAGGCCGAAGTCGGCCAGCGCCTTTTCGACCCGCGGCGCGCGCTCCGTGGCCGGAAGGCCGGCGAGCATCATCGGCAGCGCGATGTTCTCCGCGGCGGTCAGCCGCGGCACCAGGTGGAAACTCTGGAAGACGAAGCCGATGCGCTGGCTGCGCACGCGCGCCTGCTCGGCCGGCGACAGCGTGGTGATGTCGCGTCCCTCGAGCTGATAACGACCGGCGGTGGGCGAGTCGAGCAGCCCGAGCACGTTCAGCAGCGTCGACTTGCCCGATCCCGACGGTCCCATCACCGACAGGTACTCGCCGGCATCGACCGCCAGGTCGATGCCCGCCAGCGCGCGCACTGCGCTGTCACCGAGGCGGAAGACGCGCTCGATGCCGGCCAGTTCGATCTGCGGGCCGGGGATGCTGCCCTCATTTTCCTTCCGGCGGTCGCCGCCGGGCGAAGCGGGCCTGTTCGAAGGCCCGGTGCCGTGCTCGTCCATCCGTGAGTTCACCTGCCCGCGCCGCTGTCTTCGACCGCTGCCGCTCCGGCCTTCACGCCCTCGCGCTCGAGCGAGGTCACGATGCGCTCGCCGGCGGCCAGCCCGTCGACGATCTCCGTGTACTCCCAGTTGGCGACACCGGTCCTGACCTTGCGCTCGACCAGCCGGCCCTTGTCGAGTGTCAGCACACGGCCGCCTTCGAGCAGCGCTGACGTCGGCACGCGCACCACGTCGTTGCGCACGTCGAGGATGATCTCGACGTCGGCGCTGTAGCCGACCAGCAGGCGGCCGGGCGCGGCCGGATCATCGAATGTGGCCTCGATGTCGACGGTGCGGGCCTGTTTCTCCACCGCCGATACATACGGCGACACGCGCTTGACCTTGCCGGGGAACGACTGCTTCGGCAGTGCGTCGAGGGTGATGCGCACCGGCTGGCCGACGACGATCTTTGGCGCGTCGACCTCGTCCATCGGCGCCTTCACGTACAGGCAGGAGTCGTCGATCAGATCGATCGCCGGCGGCGTCGCTACCCCCGGCGGTGACGGCGTCGAGTACTCGCCGACCTCGCCGACGATCTTGGCCACCGTGCCGTCGAAGGGCGCGACCAGTATCGTGCGCCCCTGCACCACGCGCGTGACCTCCACGCGCGCCTGCGCCTGCGCGACGTCGGTCTTCGCCGTGGCGCAGGCGGCGCTGCGCGCGTCCGCCTCCACGCGCGCCGCCTCGTAGGCGCTCTCCGAGACGAAGCCCTGCCTGAACAGGTCGCGCCGACGCTCGGCCTCGCGCACCGCGTTGTCCGCCACCGTACACGCCTCGATCACGCGTTTGCGCGCCGTCTCCAGCGCGGCGGCAGCCAGCCGCTGCTCCGCCTGCTGGTCGGCGTTCCACAGCTGCATCAGCAGCTGGCCCTTCTTGACCCGGTCGCCCTCCTTGACCGCCAGCACTTCGATGCGGCCGCCGGCAATCGTCGACAGCTTGGTGCGCTGGCAGGCCTCGACCGTGCCGGCGCGGGTATTGGAGATCGTCGCCTCGACCGTGCCGCGGCCGATTTCGGTGAGCACCACCGCCACCGGCTTCGGCCGGCCGAACCACCAGATGAGCGCCGCGAGGGCGGCGAAGACGACCAGGCCATAGAGCAACGGGCGCAGCCAAGCGGGGCGGGTGGGACTATTCATCTTTTTCGGCACGAGGGAGCGTTGTCCTTGGGGGACGTTTACCACAAGCCCCTGCGACAGCCTCTGCGCAGCATCAGTTCGCTTTCGGCGGACCTGCCCCGGCGCGCAGATCGCGCCGACGACGGCGCACGTAGACCGCAAGCATCCAAAGCATATTTACCGCCAGCCAGGCGACCACGGCACCGGTGACCGCGAACAGCGCCAGCCCGACGAACAGTGGCTTGCCGACGTCGACCACGCGCCGGCCCCAGCTCTCGGCGGATGCCGGCGCGTCCTCGGGCGTGGCCAGCGCGGCCGCCTTGCGCTCGTCGACCGGCTCGCCGAGCACGGCAGAGCCAGTGCGGTACGCGAACACCAGGATCGGCACATAGGTCAGGGGATTCGACACCAGCGTGGTTGCCGCGGCCACCGGCAGGTTGGCGCGCAGCAGGATCGCCAGAGCCGCGGCGAAGGCAATCTGCAACAGCGGGATCATCAAGCCGAAAAAGACGCCGATCGCCGCGCCGGCGGCGACGCTGCGCCGATTCACGTGCCATAGCCACGGCCGGCACAGGAGCGGGCCGAGCCAGCGCAATGCCCGCTGCCTGCGCAGCGCCTGTTCCGACGGCAGCCAGCGCCGCAGCCATTCGCGCACCATGGCGGCGATGCTAGCCGGCCCGCCGCGTCCACATTCGTCGCCTTGAGGGATTTCACTGACGCCTGCCCTCGCGCGAAGGTGGCTGCGCTTACGATTGACTCGCCGGGGCCACGGGCGCTCCGCAATGGGGAGGACGATGAAGGAATCGACCAAGGCGAAGCTGCGCCAGACGCCGCGCTACCTGCTGATCGGTCTGGTCACCGCGGCGCCGCTGTGGGTGACCTGGCTGGTCTTCGACTTCCTGCTGACGCAACTGTCGAAGCTCGGCACGCCATGGGTCAACGCGCTGGCGCGAACGCTGCGTGCGTTCTCGCCGCCGCTCGCGGACTGGCTGCTCGAGTCGTGGTTCCAGTCGCTGCTGGCGGCGCTGGTGTCACTGGTGCTGCTGTACCTGCTCGGCTGGTTCGCCAGCCGCGTCATCGGCCGCCGCGTTCTCGACGCGTTCGAAGCGCTGGTGCAGCGCATTCCGCTGGTGGCCGCGATCTACGGCGGCACCAAGCGCTTTCTCAGCGTGGTCAAGGACAAGCCCGCAGACGTGCAGCGCGTCGTCCTGATCCCGTTTCCGACGCCGGAGATGCGGGCGCTGGGCTTCGTCACGCGCGTGATCGAGGACGAGGCGACCGGCACGCGGATCGCCGCCGTCTATGTGCCGACCTCGCCGAATCCGACGTCGGGTTACATCGAACTGGTGCCGCTGGAGCAGGTCACGCCGACCGAGTGGTCGATGGACGAGGCGATGAGCTTCGTGATGACCGGCGGCGCAACGGCGCCGGCAACGATGCGTTTCTCGCGCGCCGCCGACGCACCGGCGGCCACGGCGCGCGGGCTCTAGCGCGCCGCGCCTACGGGAACGCCGGCATCGTCGGATCGACGCCGCGGTCGACCGCTTCCGGATGGCGGCGGGCCAGCAGCGCTTCGATCTCTTCGACGCGCGACACCGGTACGTCGACCATCAGCAGGATCTTGCCGGCGGCGATGTCGGCCTCGAACGGTTTCAGCTTGGTGTTCGGCGTCGACATGCCGATCATCGACGACACCCAGGCGCCAAAGAGCGTGCCGCCGATGGTCGCCAGCAGGAACGCGCCGACGCCGAATTCATAGCCGCCGATCGGGGTCAGCTTCAGGTAGACGCCGAGCAGCATGCCGCCGAGCGCGCCGAGACCGGCACCGAGGAACAGCGCATGGCGCACATCGGACTTCTGCAGGTAACTCGCCTCGTGCAGGCCGCCGAGGGACATTCCGCGCGGGCCGAGGAAGTGCATGTGCCGATCCTCGATCCGCGCCATCAGCAGATCGTTCGCGGTCTGGATCGCACTGGAGAGGTCGGGCAGCACGACATACAGTCGCCGTTTCATAACGCCTCCTCGTCCGCCATGGTTACCGCGACGAGCGGACTGGCGCAAGCGTAACCGCGCAGGCAACGAGGCTGTCAAGCGGAATCGCATTCGAGGCGCAGCGGCACAGCGCGAGAAGACCGCACGCGATTCATGGCCATGCGCCATTTCCGAGCCGCTGATCCGGCGCCGACCCTCGCCGCAACGAGGACCGCCGTCGAAAGCCTTGGTGGCGATCGCTTCGAACAACAGTGCAACATGGCACCCTGCTGAAGCCGACGGCACGACGCGCGAAAACGTATGTCCACGTCATGGTGATACGACAGCCGTCACACCACGAACAGGTGACGGCGGGGGTGAGTGGTCGCTCAAATTCGGCGGAGATCGCGTAATCGCCGGCGACACCCACGTTTAGGTAACTCAGTCGCGTCTCAACACACACCGGCACGGATCGGCGGCGCGCTGGGAGCACAGCACGCTGCAACACGGCACACATTCGCGCGCCCAAACCCGGCGGACGTTCTCGTGATGCGCTCCAACCATGTCGCTGCGGAGATAAGTAATTCCACGTTCCTTCTTCAGCGACAGACAAACCATACTGCTGGTGCGGGTGTACCGCATCGCAGCGTCTCGCGGCGCAGCGCAGCGTTCGGAGTCATTCGGTCGCGAGTACTGCGAACAAGCGTGGACGACGTGCCGCGGTTAGGCACAAAATGTCGCCGACTTCGACCCGCACAGGCGGCTCGTCTTGCCCCACTCAGCCAGGAGGTCATCGTGGCTGTAGCCATCGTTCTGGTCCTGTTGGTCGCAGCGTCGGTCCTGTTCCACTTCCTGAGTCCCTGGTATTTCACGCCCCTTGCTTCCAACTGGGGCGCGATAGACACCACGATCAGCATTACCTTCTGGGTGACCGGCGTCGTCTTCGTCGCCGTCAACCTGTTCTTGGCTTATGCGGTCTACCGCTATCGCCATCGCAAGGACGGGCGAGCGGACTACCAGCCCGAAAACAAGAAGCTCGAATGGTGGTTGCTCGGCGTGACGACGGTCGGCGTCGCCGCCATGCTCGCGCCGGGGCTTTTCGTGTGGGCGAAGTTCGTCGACGTGCCGCACGACGCCATGGTGGTCGAAGCGCTGGGCCGGCAATGGCACTGGATGTACCGCTTCCCCGGCAAGGACGGCAGGCTCGGCACTGTCGACACGAAATTCGTCAGCGACGAAAACCCCTTCGGCATCAATCCGTCCGACCCGAACGGGCGCGACGACATCCTGATCGCGCATCCGCAAGTGCAGCTTCCGCTCGGCAGGCCGATCAAGGTGCTGCTGCGTTCCGTCGATGTCCTGCACAACTTCTCGGTGGCGCAGATCCGCGTCAAGATGGATCTGGTGCCGGGCCTGGTGACCCACGCCTGGTTCACGCCGACGCGGACCGGGAGTTTCGACCTGCTCTGTGAAGAACTCTGCGGCATCGGTCACTTCGCCATGCGCGGCCGGATGGTCATCGCCGAGGAAGCGGCGTTCGACTCGTGGCTCAGCAAACAGCCGACGTTCGCCGAACTGCGCGCGCGGCCCAAGCCCGATCCCGCCGCCGGTCAGGCGCTGTACGCGGCCTGCGCCGCCTGTCACGGCATGCGGGGCGAGGGCAACCCCGCGCTGAATGCGCCGAAGCTGGCGGGACAGGAGGCCTGGTATCTGAGGCGGCAGCTGGCGCACTTCAAGCAGGGTGCCCGCGGAGCGCACGACAAGGATGTCTTCGGCAAGGTGATGGCGCCGATGGCGGCGACGCTGGCAGACGATGCCGCCATCGACAACGTGGCCGCTTACATCGCCACGCTGCCGGGCACGGCGGCGCCGACCACAGTGACGGGCAATGTGCGCAAGGCGAAGGGACGCTTCGTCACCTGCGCCGCCTGCCACGGTGCTGACGGGCGAGGTATCGAGGCGACCAATGCGCCGCGGCTGCAGGGCATGAGCGACTGGTACATGGTGACGCAGCTGAAGCACTTCCGCGACGGCGTCCGCGGCACGCACCCGCAGGACATGCACGGATCGCAGATGGCGCTGATGGCCGCCATGCTCAACGACGACAAGGCCATCGACGACATCGTCGCCTACATCAACACGCTGCGATGAGATCAGGCGCGCCCGGCACGGGGCGCCGGCAACAAGACTGGTGAATGAATCACTGAAGGTGACGTCTAAAGCAGACCGGGGGCGCCCGGTCTTCGTGAACGGTCGAAGGGGAAACGTCGATGTCGGGTTATGTCGCGCATGACGAATCGGATTTCGCTCCGCCTGCCGAAGTCGCGGAGTTGGAGCTCTACCACCCCAAAACCTTCATCGGCAGGTACATCTGGAGCCAGGACGCGAAAGTCATCGCGGTCCAGTACGCGGTCACCGCCATCGGCATCGGCGTCGTGGCCTTGGTGCTGTCGTGGCTGATGCGGCTGCAGCTGGCCTATCCCAACCAGTTCTCGTTCATCGACCCGAGCAATTACCTGCAGTTCGTCAGCATGCACGGGATGATCATGGTGGTGTACCTGCTCACCGCGCTGTTCCTCGGCGGCTTCGGCAACTACCTGATCCCGCTGATGGTCGGCGCCCGCGACATGGTGTTCCCGTACGTCAACATGTTGAGCTACTGGGTCTACCTGCTCGCCGTGCTGCTGCTCGTCGCCAGCTTCTTCGTGCCCGGCGGACCCACCGGCGCCGGCTGGACGCTGTATCCGCCGCAGGCCATCCTCGACGGCACGCCGGGAGCGACCTGGGGAATCATCCTGATGCTGGTGTCGCTGGCCTTTTTCATCATCGGCTTCACGATGGGCGGCCTGAACTACGTGGTGACGGTGCTGCAGGCGCGCACGCGCGGCATGACGATGATGCGGCTGCCGCTGACGATCTGGGGCATCTTCATGGCCACCATCCTGGCGCTGCTGGCCTTTCCGGCGCTGTTCGTCAGCGCCATCATGATGCTGCTCGACCTGCTGCTCGGCACCAGCTTCTTCATGCCGGCGATCCTGTCGAAGGGCGAGGCCACCGGCCATGGCGGCGGCAGCCCGATCCTGTTCCAGCACCTGTTCTGGTTCTTCGGCCACCCCGAGGTCTACATCGTGGCGCTGCCGGCCTTCGGCATCGTCTCCGACCTGCTCAGCGTGCACGCGCGCAAGAACATCTTCGGCTACCGGATGATGGTGTGGGCGATCCTGATCATCGGCGGGCTGTCGTTCATCGTCTGGGCGCACCACATGTACGTCAGCGGCATGAACCCGTATTTCGGCTTCTTCTTCGCCACGACGACGCTGATCATCGCCGTGCCCACCGCGATCAAGGTCTACAACTGGGTGCTGACGCTGTGGCGCGGCAACATCCACCTGACGGTGCCGATGCTGTTCGCCATCGGCTTCATCTTCACCTTCATCAACGGTGGCCTGACCGGGCTGTTTCTCGGCAACGTCACGATCGACCTGCCGCTGTCGGACACCATGTTCGTCGTCGCCCACTTCCACATGGTGATGGCGATCGCGCCGATCCTGGTCGTCTTCGGCGCCATCTATCACTGGTATCCGAAGATCACCGGACGGATGTTCAACGAGACGCTCGGCCACATCCATTTCTGGATCACCTTCGTCGGCAGCTACGCCATCTACTACCCGATGCACTATCTCGGCTTCATGGGCGTGCCGCGCCGCTACTACGCGATTGGCGGCACCGACTTCATTCCGCAGTCGGCGCATGCGCTGAACGAGGCGATCACCATCGCCGCGCTGGTGGTCGGCGCAGCGCAGGTGCTGTTCTTCTATAACCTGATCTGGAGCTATTTCCGCGGCCGCGAGGCCGGCGGCAACCCGTGGCACGCCACGACACTCGAGTGGCAGACGCCGGAGACTCCGCCGAAGCACGGCAATTTCGGCCGGGAACTGCCGGTCGTCTACCGCTGGGCCTACGACTACGGCGTGCCCGGAGTCAAACACGACTACATCCCGCAGAACGTGCCGCCGAACGAGGTCGCTGCCGGCGCCTGGCACAGGTCCTAGCCGCGGGGAGGCATTGCCATGACCATCACGCTGTTATTCCTCGCCGTGCTGATGTTCGCCATCGTCGGCTGGCTGCTGCGGCAGAGCGTCAACGTTCAGCCCTGGGTGGCGCAGTCCGGGGCGCAGGATGTTCATGCCGGCGTGCTGGCGCAGCCGGCGGCCAAGACGGCGCTGTGGGTCTTCCTGGCGGTGGCGACTTCGCTGTTCGCGCTGTTCATCAGCGCCTACGCGATGCGGATCGGCTACATGGATTGGACGCCGTTGCCGCAGCCGCAACTGCTGGCGCTGAACACGACGCTGCTGATCCTGGCCAGCGGCGCCGTCGAATGGGCCGCTTTCGCGGCGCGCCGCGGCGATGCGGCGACCGTTCGCAAGGCGCTGGCCGCGACCGGAACGCTGACGCTCGGTTTCATCGCCGGGCAACTGGTGGTCTGGCAGCAGCTCGCCGACGCCGGTTACTTCCTTTCGAGCAGCGCCGCCACCGGCTTTTTCTATCTGCTGACGGCCGTGCACGGGCTGCACGTGCTCGGCGGGCTGGTGGCCTTCAGCCGGCCGGCGGCGCGCGCCTGGCGCGACGAGGCCGGTCCGAAGCTCAGGCTCGGCGTCGAGCTGTGCGCGATCTACTGGCACTTCCTGCTGGCGGCGTGGGTGGTCCTGTTCGCCGTACTGACGTCGAACGCGCTGGGACTGTCGGTCTGCTCGACATCGGTGACGCTGTGACGACCGGTCGCGACCGCCGAGGAGGACGATAAGAAATGGCACACAACGCGCACGGCGCCGCCGCGGCGCAGCCGCAGGGCATGCGAAGCATCGTCGCCGATTTGTCGTCGGACCAGCGGGCGTTCAAGAACGTCCCCTGGGGCAAGCCGATGATGTGGATCTTCCTCGTCAGCGACACCTTCATCTTCGGCAGCTTCCTGATCTCGTACATGACGGTGCGGATGTCGACCACCGATCCATGGCCCAACGTCAGCGAAGTGTTTGCGCTGACCGTCTTCGGCACCAGCGTGCCGCTGCTGCTGATCGCCATCATGACCTTCGTGCTGATCAGCAGCAGCGGCACGATGGCGCTTGCGGTCAACTACGGCTACCGCAAGGATCGCAAGATGACCTGCATCCTGCTGCTGCTGACGGCGCTGCTCGGCGCGACCTTCGTCGGCATGCAGGCCTTCGAGTGGACCAAGCTGATCATCGAAGGCGTGCGCCCCTGGGGCAATCCGTGGGGGGCAGCGCAGTTCGGCTCGTCGTTCTTCATGATCACCGGCTTTCACGGCACCCACGTGACCATCGGCGTCATCTTCCTGATCATCGTCGCCGCCAAGGTCTGGCGCGGCGACCTGGACCGCGAGCGCCCGGGCTTCCTGACCGGGCGCCGGGGCAACTACGAGATCGTCGAGATCCTAGGCCTGTACTGGCACTTCGTCGATCTGGTCTGGGTGTTCATCTTCGCCTTCTTCTATCTCTGGTAGGGACGGCGCGGCGAGGCGGGAGGAACCGCAAGTGACCCATGCAGACAGCCATCAGTCGCACACCCAAGTCGGGGCCGTGGCGCACAACCCGGGGCAGCAGCATCCGCTCGGGATCTACTTCAGGATCTGGGGCCTGCTGTTCGTGCTCAGCGTCGCCTCCTACCTGGTCGATTACTTCCACTTCCAGGGCCTGCTCAGGTGGACGCTGATCGTGATCTTCATGCTGCTGAAGGCCGGCCTGATCGTCGCCGTGTTCATGCACATGCTGTGGGAACGGCTGGCGCTGGTCTATGCGGTGGTGGTGCCGCCGCTGTTGCTGGTGACGCTGATCGGCATCGGTGCGCTCGAAGGCGCATACACCTTTCTGACGCGCGGGACGTACTTCGGATCTGAAACCGCCGTGACCGCAAAGGATCGATAGACCGTTCGAAGCGGGCCCGAGCGCGCGCCGGCACACACCTTTCGATGCGGCCGCGCATCAAGGCGGGCTGAACCTTCGCTGCTGCGTGCGCCGGCGGCGGACGGAAGATCTCGAGACCGAGGAGGCCAGATGGATCAAGTGATCGATCGTCATCCGCACGGAACCGACACCATCGCCGTGCGCAGGGTCGGTACGTCGCGGCCGTTCGAGTGGCTGCGTCTCGGCTGGTCCGACTTCAGGCGGGCGGCGCGGCCGAGCCTCGGCTTCGGCCTGCTGATCGCCGCGTTCGGCGTCGGCCTGCTGTGGCTGGCCTGGGACGCCACTTATCTCGTGCCGGCGCTGATCGGCGGCTTCCTGCTGGTCGCGCCGTTCGCGGCGCTCGTCTTCTACGCGATGTCGCAGCAGATCGAGCGCGGCCAGCCCGTCGACGGCAGCGCCGCGCTGTTCGCCTGGCAGCGAAACGCTGGCTCGATTGCGCTGTGGGGCCTGGCGCTGGCATTGGCGCTGATCCTGTGGGAGCGGCTGGCGGCAATCATCTTCGCGCTGTTCTACGGCGGCGAAGTCAGCGATCTGAGCACGCTGGCCAGCGACATTCTCTTCTCCGGCCGTTACGTGCCGCTGCTGGTGGCCTACTTCGGCGTCGGCGGCCTGCTCGCGCTGGCCGTCTTCGTCTTCGGCGTCGTCACGGCGCCGATGCTGCTCGACCGCGACGTCGACGTCGTCACCGCGGCGATGACGAGCCTGCGTTGCTGCCGGTACAACCCTGGCGCGGCGCTGGTCTGGGCGGCACTGATCGCGCTGCTTACGGCCGTCGGCTTCGCCACGTTGATGATCGGGCTGGTCGTCATCTTCCCGTGGCTCGGCCATGCGAGCTGGCGCGCATACCGCGAACTGATCGGCTGACGGCCGGCGCGCTGTCGGCGCAGGCCGGTCGACGACATTCGCCGCACGAAGCGGCGCTTGCGACGCGCGATCGGCGTCGTTCCGCGCGCGTCGGGCGCGCTTGCCTACACTAGGCAGTTTGCGCCCGTTTTCCGGCGCCATGGCGCCGTCCACCGATGCCCGACGATCCGAACCGAACCGCAGTTGCGCGCGCCATCCGCATCCGCGGCGCGCGGCAGAACAACCTCAGAAACCTCGACCTCGACCTGCCCACCGGCGAGCTGATCGTCGTTACCGGCGTCTCCGGGTCGGGCAAGAGCTCGCTGGTCTTCGACACGCTGTACGCAGAGGGCCAGCGGCGCTACGTCGAGACCTTCTCGCCCTACGCGCGGCAGTTCCTCGACCGCATGGACCGGCCGCAGGTCGACCGGATCGAGGGTGTGCCGCCGGCGATCGCCATCGACCAGACCAACCCGGTGCGCACGTCGCGCTCGACGGTCGGCACGATGACGGAGCTGAACGACCATCTGAAGCTCCTGTATGCGCGCGCCGGCACGCTGTTCTGCCGCGGCTGCGGCAAGCGGGTGGCGCGCGACACGGCGGGCAGGATCTTCGAGATGCTGGTCGAGCGCTGCGCCGCGGCGGGCGACCCGCGCGTGGTGCTGACCTTTCCCGTGCGCGTGCCGGCAAACTTCGGCGAGGACGAGATCCGCGCCCACCTCGAGGCGCAGGGCTACACCCGGGTGTTCGGCCGGCGAACCGTCGCCATCGCCGGTGACGGCGCAGCCGATGGCGCCCGCGGCAAGGACAAGGCCGCTGCCCGGAGAAGCCGCGCCGGAGACGAGGCAGCGCACGGCACGCAGGCGGACGCCGGCGCCGAACTCGTCCTCGACGTGATCCAGGACCGCCTGCGGCTGGGCAGCGCCGAACGGCAGCGGCTGATGGAGGCGCTGGAGTCCGCGCTGCGCTTCGGCGGCGGGCGCGTCGATGCACAGGTGCTCGACGACGACGGCTCGCTGCGGCAGACGTGGAAGTTCTCCGACGACCTGCACTGCGCCGACTGCGACATCCACTACGCCGAGCCCAATCCGAGCACGTTCTCGTTCAACTCGCCGCTCGGCGCCTGCGACACCTGCCGCGGCTTCGGCCGCGTGATCGGCGTCGACTACGGACTGGTGATCCCCGACGAGAAGAAGACGCTGCGCGAAGGCGCGGTCAAGCCGTGGCAGACGAAGAGCTTCGCCGACTGCCAGCGCGACTTGGTGAAGCTGGCGCCGAAGTTCGGCGTGCCGCTCGACACGCCGTGGAACCTGCTCGCCGACGAACACAAGCAGTGGGTGATGCAGGGCGAGCCGGGCTTCTCCGGCAAGTGGAACACGCAGTGGTACGGGATCAAGCGCTTCTTCGCCTGGCTGGAGAGCAAGGCCTACAAGATGCACGTGCGCGTGCTGCTGTCGCGCTATCGCGCCTACACGCCGTGCACGGCCTGTGCTGGCGCGCGGCTGAAGCCGGATGCGCTGCTGTGGCGGGTCGGCAGTAAAGGCGACGCCGACACGGCGCTGGCGCCGTCGGAGATCGCTGCCGGTAGCTACCGCCGCTACCAGCCGCCCGGCGCCGCGTGGAGCGAAACGCAGCTCGCCGCGCTGCCCGGCCTGTCGATCCACGACCTGATGCTGCTGCCGATCGAGCGCGTGCGGCGCTTCTTCGACGGCCTCACCTTCACCGGCGTGATGGATGAAGCGACCGAGCTGCTGCTCGAGGAAGTCCGGGCGCGGCTGCGCTTCCTGTGCGACGTCGGCCTCGGTTACCTGACACTGGACCGGCAGAGCCGCACGCTTTCCGGCGGCGAGGTGCAGCGGATCAACCTGACCACCGCGCTCGGCACCTCGCTGGTGAACACGCTGTTCGTGCTCGACGAGCCGTCGATCGGACTGCACCCGCGCGACATGCACCGCGTGATCGAGGTGATGCACCGGCTGCGCAATGCCGGCAATTCACTGGTGGTGGTCGAGCACGACCCGCAGGTGATGCTGGCCGCGGACCGGATGATCGACATCGGCCCCGGGCCCGGCGAACGCGGCGGGCGCATCGTCTTCAACGGCACGCCGGAGGCGATCCAGGCAAGCGACACGCTGACCGGTCTGTATCTGTCCGGCCGCAGGCAGGTCGAACTGCCGCTGCTGACCACCGGCGGCTATGCCACGCGCAACGTGCGGCCGAACACGCCGCGGCTGGTGCTCGAAGGCGCGCGCGAGCACAACCTGAAGAACGTCTCGGTCGAGGTGCCGCTGAATCACCTGGTGCTGATCACCGGCGTCTCTGGCTCTGGCAAGAGCACGCTGGTGGCCGACGTGCTGTATCCGGCGCTCGCCAAGGCCAAGGGCAGGTCCACGGAAGCACCGGGCGACTACGACCGGTTGCTCGGCGACGACTGGATCGCCGACGTCGCGATGGTCGACCAGTCGCCGATAGGCAAGACCACGCGCAGCAATCCGGCGAGCTACGTCGGCGCGTGGGACGCGATCCGCGCGCTTTTCGCCCGGGCGCCGCTGGCGCAGGAGCGCGGCTACAGCGCCGGACACTTCAGCTTCAACGCCGGCGACGGCCGCTGCCCGACCTGCGGCGGCAACGGCTTCGAGCA
>CAZDXQ010000004.1:0-152033 GCA_964509545.1 uncultured Burkholderiaceae bacterium
CAACGGTACGGAGGGTAGTCCAGTGAGCCCGCCGGGCCGCCCCAAGGGCGAATCCTTCGAGCGTCAGCGAGAAAGTCATCCAATGAACGCCGAACCCGCGCCGCCGGCCGTGCGTTTCGGCGAGGCCTTCCGCTTCTGGCTGAAGCTCGGCTTCATCAGCTTCGGCGGGCCCGCCGGGCAGATCGCGATCATGCATGCGGAGCTGGTCGAGCGCCGCCGCTGGATCAGCGAGAAGCGTTTCCTGCACGCGCTGAACTACTGCATGCTGCTGCCCGGACCGGAGGCGCAGCAGCTCGCCACCTACATCGGCTGGCTCATGCACCGGACCGCCGGCGGCATCGTCGCCGGCGGCCTGTTCGTGGCTCCGTCGCTGGCGATCCTGATCGCACTGTCGTGGATCTACCTGCGCTTCGGCGACGTTCCGGTCGTGGCCGGCATCTTCTACGGCATCAAGCCGGCGGTCACGGCGCTGGTGCTGCACGCCGCGCACCGCATCGGCACGCGGGCGCTGGGCAACGGCTGGATGTGGGCGATCGCCGCGGCGGCCTTCGTCGCCATCTTCGCCTTCGACGCGCCGTTCCCGGCCATCGTGCTGGCCGCGGCGCTGATCGGCTTCTTCGGCGCTCGCCGCTGGCCGCAGGTGTTTGCGGTCGGCGGCCACGCCGGCTCCGGCGCGAGCTACGGGCCGGCGCTGATCGACGACGAGACGCCGCCGCCGCCGCACGCGCGTTTCTCGCGCGGCCATCTGCTGCGGGTACTGATCGTCGGCGTCCTGCTCTGGGCTGGCGTCGTGACCGCGCTGGTCGCCGCGCAGGGCTGGTCCTCGACGCTGGCGCAGATGGCGTGGTTCTTCAGCAAGGCGGCGCTGGTCACCTTCGGCGGCGCCTATGCGGTGCTGCCGTATGTGTACCAGGGCGCGGTGGAAAGCCATCAGTGGCTGAGCGGACCGCAGATGATCGACGGCCTGGCGCTGGGCGAAACCACGCCCGGCCCGCTGATCATGGTGGTGGCCTTCGTCGGCTTCGTCGGCGGTTGGCAGAAGGAAGTCTTTGGCCCGGACGCACTGTTCGCCGCCGGCGCAGTGGCCGCCGCGGTGGCGACCTTCTTCACCTTCCTGCCGTCGTTCGTGTTCATCCTCGCCGGCGGACCGGCGGTCGAGGCCACGCACGGCAGGCTCGGCTTCACGGCGCCGCTGTCAGCGATCACCGCTGCGGTGGTCGGCGTGATCGTCAATCTGGCGCTTTTCTTTGCTTACCACGTGCTGTGGCCGAAGGGTTTCGCCGGCCCGTTCGACATCGCGTCGGCACTGATCGCCGCGGCCGCCGCCCTGGCCCTGTTCCGCTTCAGGGTCGGCGTTCTGCCGCTGCTCGGCGCCTGCGCAGCCGCCGGCCTGGCGATCACGCTGCTCGAGCCCGTGCTGCGCTGAGAGGAGATTCAATGGACGCACTGCTTCGCCCCCTGCCGTTCGACGCCACCGCGCTGCGCGGACTTTCCGCGAAACTGCTGGCGAGCCACCACCAGAACAACTACGGCGGAGCAGTCAAACGGCTCAATGCGCTGCGCGCGCAGCTCGCGGCCACACCGTTCGCCGATGTGCCCGGCTTCCTGCTCAACGGCCTGAAGCGCGAGGAACTGATCGCCACAAACTCGATGCTGCTGCACGAGTTGTACTTCGCCAGCCTCGGCGGCGACGGCCGGACGATGGAGCCGGCGATGCAGCTCGCGCTCGAGGCGAACTTCGGCAGCGTCGGGCGCTGGCGCGAGGAGTTCGTCGCCTGCGCCAGGGCGCTCGCCGGCGGCTCCGGCTGGATGCTGCTGGCGTTCCAGCCGCGCGAAGGCACGCTGGTCAACCAATGGGCTGCCGACCACACGCATTCGCTGGCCGGAGGCGTGCCGATCCTGGCGCTCGACATGTACGAGCATGCCTACCACATCGACTACGGCGCGGCGGCCGCGGCCTACGTCGACGCCTTCATGGACAACGTCGACTGGGCCGGCGTCTATTCCCGTTACCAGGCCGCGGTGCATGCGGCAACCGAAGGATTCGGTGCCAGCCAGGAGGAGGTCGCCGGCGCGCGGCTGCTCGACGTTCGCCGCGCCGGCGTGTTCGAGCAGGCGGCGACGATGATCCCCGGCGCCGACCGGCGCGACCCGGCCACCGTCGCGCAATGGGCCGCCGAACTGCCGTCCGACCGGCCGGTGGTCGTCTACTGCGTCTACGGGCACGAGGTCGGCCGCGCCACCGCCCTGCGACTGCGCGCCGCCGGGCTGAATGCGCGGTACCTGCGCGGCGGCATCGACGGCTGGCAGTCAGCAGGGCGACCGCTCTGTGCGAAGGAGGCAAACCGATGAAATGGGTCACGCGCGAACGGCCGAAGATCGACCGCATCGCCTGTCCGTGGTTGATCCTGCGCTTCATCGACGGCGACGCGGAATTCCTCTATGTCCCGGCGGCCGACGTCATCCGCGTCGCCGCCGAAACCGGCGCCACGCCATTCGATATCCCCGGCGTGCCGATGAGCCATGTCGGCGAGTTGTGCAGCTTCGACGCTTTCCTTGCCAAGTACCGGCTCGCTGAGCCGGCGCTGCGGCAGATGGCCGTGATCATCCGCGGCGCGGACACGTCGCGGCTGGACCTGACGCCACAGTCCGCCGGCCTGTATGCGATCTCGCTCGGCCTGTCGCGCGTCTTTGCCGACGACCACGAGATGCTGCGCCATGGGCTGGTGATCTACGACGCGTTGTATGCCTGGTGCCGCGAGGCGCAGGACGAGGCGCACAAATGGCCGCCAAAGATGTGACGGCCGCCGTGTGTGCCGCGCCGGCCGGCGGGCCCACGCGCGTCAGGCGAAGTTCAGGCCAAGCGTTCCGAACGGCTCGAAGTCCCGGTCCGCGTGCAGCAGCGCGCACCGTTCCTCGATGCACCAGGTCGCAATCAGCAGATCGACGCCTTTCGATACCGTGACACCTCGCTTCAGCAACGCCCGGTAGTTCTGCGCCGCCGCGATTGCGATGCTCCGCCCTCCGAGCGTCACGCATTCGAGCGCCGACAGCACCTTCAGGACCTGGTCGTACTCGCGCTGACTCCTGCAGCCCCTCAGCACCTCCATCAGGATCAGGTCGCCGACCAGCAGCGTTTCCTCGCCCTCGGCGAGCAGGTCATCGAGCCGCAGCGCCTCCGCCTCGGGTGCCCCGCGCAGGTAATCGATCCAGACGCTGGAATCGACGAGGATCATCGGGCGCTGCGTCGCGTCGGCCGCCTCGCCCCGGGCGTGGCGTCACGGCGCCACTCAGCGAGGTCGCCCTCCCACTTGATCTTTCCGCGCAACCGGCGGATGTCCTCGTAGGCCGCCTTGCGCGCCAGCAGCCGC
Source organism: uncultured Burkholderiaceae bacterium (assembly GCA_964509545.1). Classification (GTDB taxonomy): domain Bacteria; phylum Pseudomonadota; class Gammaproteobacteria; order Burkholderiales; family Burkholderiaceae_F; genus JADJWR01. Next base: position 3,372 of record CAZDXQ010000004.1, read on the forward strand.
AGACCGGCCTCGACCGCCGCTTTCTTGGTCTTGAATTCGCCCGCCTTCATGGCAGCCGACAGCAAGCGTTCGTCGATGACGATGTTGGTCCGCATTCGCGCCTCGAACTTGATGTGTATGAAACGCGTGAATTATGCACACTTTGCGCCGTTGCCGCCGCGCGGCAAGGATGGGGAACGGGAATTGCGCGGTGGCCCGGCCCGGTGTTTGCGGTACCACCGCGCCTGCTCGTAACCATGCCTCGGGGATATCAATGCAACTGCAATCGGACCTCACCTGCCCGCGCTGCGGCGCGACGTCGCGCGAGACGATGCCGACCGACTCGTGCCAGTGGTTCTGCGCGTGCCCGGCCTGCCGCGCCGTCCTGCGGCCGCTACCGGGCGACTGCTGCGTGTTCTGCTCCTACGGCACCGTGAAGTGTCCGACAAAGCAGACAGGCTCGGGATGCTGCGCTCCGGGCGGCTGAACTTTCGCCGGCCTCAACAGCGCTGGACCGTCGCTCCGCGGCGGGGAAGGGGGTCCGAGTCGCGCCGCAGATCGCGTGGCGGCGCGGTGCGAGCCGCGAACCATCGCTCAGCCCGAACGTCTTCCGGCCGCCTGCGGGGGCGGCCGCTCGTCTTCGAGCACTTCTTCGGTCAGCTCGCGCACCTTGACCTTGAGCTCCTGCAGCGCCCGGGCGCCCTTCGCCGTGCCGCGGTAGTAGCGACGGACCTTGCCATTGACCACCATCTGCTCGCTGCGCAGGTAGCCGGCGTCCTGCAGCGCGTGCAGGATCGGGTACAGCGTGCCCGGGCTCAGCGCATAACCGTGATGGCGCAGTTCGTCGAGCATCTCGGTGCCGAAGAACGGCGCCTTCGCCGCGTGGTGCAGCAGGTGCACGCGGATGAAGCCGAGGAAGGTTTCGCGGAAGATGTCTCTCATGGCGCCGGGCCCCGGCCGATCGGTCCGACCGGCGAGCACGCGCAGTGCCATTGTCGACGCCCGGTCCGGCTGGCGATCTGACCGCGATCAAGTGGGCCGATGGCGCGACATCGAAGAACGACGCGCCGGGCATGCTTCGCCGTACTCGCCGCTGCATATGGGCCACGAAATCGAAATCCGATAACGCGTTTCAATTACGAAATACGGTATCAAGGCGTTGCTTTCCGCGAGCGCACGATGCGACCGTGATCCTCGTCAACGTTTTCGTTGTCGATTTCTGCACGATTCGTCCAACGAAATCCGTGACGCCAACGGCGCGGCCCGGAAAGCAGACCGATCCGATCAACCCACAGGGAGACATGCACATGACCTACCGCACACCGTTTGCACTGTCGGCACTGGCACTGGCGCTGGCGGCCTGCTCGACACCGGACGCGCCCATGGCACCGAACGTGCTCGTCGCCGCCCGGGTGGCCGCACCGCCGGTGCTCGACGGCAACACCAACGACGCGGCCTGGGCCGCGGCAAAGCCGATCACGGTGGCGCTGTCCGACGGCGCCAATTTCGCCGGCGGCAAGGGCGAGACCAAGGCGACGCTCAAGTCCGTCTACAGCGGCGACACGGTCTATTTTCTGATCGAGTACGACGACCCGACCAACTCGGTGCGCCGCGGCCCGTTCCAGAAGCAGGCCGACGGCTCGTGGAAGAAACTCGTCGACCCGGCCAACAAGGGCGGCGACGACAACGTCTATTACGAAGACAAGTGGGCGATCATCTGGAACATCAACAACTCGATCGCCGGCTTCGACAAGCAGGGCTGCGGCGCGTTCTGCCATGCCGGCGAACCGGGCAAGCCCTACGGCAACAAGTACACCGACAAGGAAGGCGAACTGGGCGACATGTGGCATATGAAGGGCAGCCGCACCGCCCCGCTCGGTCACGTTGATGACCAGTGGCTGGACCACACACGCTACGACGCGCAGAAGAGCCCCAACGCCGGCCGCAAGAGCGATCCGGGCGGCCCAGAGTACAGCAACATGAAGGTCGTCAACGGCAAGCCGGAGTTCATGAACAAGGACGCCAAGCCGGGCAACGCCGGCGGGCTGTACTACGTGATCGACGGCACGCAGGTTCCGTTCGACGACAGCAAGTTCAAGGCCGGCGACGAGGTGGCCTCGTACCTGATCCACCAGCTCAAGGGCGACCGGGCCGACATCCGGGTTGCGTATCGCTGGGCCAACGGCAAGGTGATCTCCGAGGTCAGCCGCAAGCTGGTCACCGGCAGCAAGCTCGACGTGCAGTTCAGCGACCTGAACGCGTCTTACGGCTTCGGCTTCGCGGCGTTCGACAACGCCCAGGTCCGGCACGCCGTCCATTACGAGCCACTTTACCTGCGCTTCGCGAAATAGCGGTTCGCGCCAGCGCCGAAGGGGCGGCCGGTGCCGCCCTTTTTCGTTTCCCGCGTTCGCCGGGCTGCTTGGTTTCAGTGTCTGGCTGCTGTGGCGCTCCGGCTGGCGGCGCGACGATCTGCGGCCGTTCTGGCTGGCGCTGGCGGGCGCCGCGTTCGCGACGGCCACGTTCTGGCGGTCGCTGTCGGGGATCTTCCCGTTCATGGGCTGGTGGTCGCACCCGGGCGTCGCGGCGATCGTCGGCGCGAGCCTGAGGCGCTATCGGCTCGCGCGCCAGCCGGGAAGCTGCGCCACCGAGGTGCTCCGCGAGCCGCAGATGCGCGAACGCCGCGGACCGGCGCGCTGCGGCCGGAGACCGCGACGGCCGCCGCCGCCATCGTGGCCGGTCCGCCCTAGGGCCTGTATGCCTCCGCGGTCGCCTTCGTTCCCGCCTGATCGGCAGCCGAGCGCGATGCCGACCTGGCTGCTCGCTGGTCCCAGCAGGAACTGGTGTTGCGCGACGAGCTCAAGTGATCGGACAAAGCGGGGGGACGACTGGAGCGAGCTGCGCGGGTTGCGTGAATTCGCCGCCCGCCATCGCCTGCAGCGACGGCCGCTCGTCACGACTCTGACTCGCACTGCGCGCGGGTCCGACGGCCAGATGGAAATCGACTTCGTGCCGACCAGCTTGCATTGCTACACGATGGCGCGGAACCTGCTTCGCGCTTCCGCCTGGAGGACGCTCGGCGTCCGACTCCGAGCCAAATCGCCGCCGATGCGTTGCGAGCAACTTGCCCGAGCATCTCGCTGACGCCAAGGACAAGTCGGTCGGCCCCGCGTGACGACGGTCAGCGTCGAGACGATGACGATCATCGGCACGATGCGCTCGGCGGCGCGCTGACGCGGTCCCGCGGCCGGACGGCGGCCATTCCGGCGAACGAAGGGCTTCCGGCCAGTCGGTCAAAGCAGCGCACCCGGCCCGGCGCGCCGGTCAGTCGCGCGCGGTCGGCAGCCCCGCCAGCCGCCACTCGGGCAGCCCGTCCCGCAGGCGCCGCGCCCTCAGCCCCTTCTTGCGCAGAAGTGCCACGGCGTCGAACGACATCAGACAGTACGGGCCGCGGCAGTAGGCGACGACCTCCCTGCGCTTCGGCAACTCGGACAGGCGCTTCTCCAGCTGGTGGATCGGGATGTTGATCGCGCCGGGCACGTGGCCGGCGGCGAATTCCTCGGGCGGGCGCACGTCGAGCACGGTGACGAGCCCCTTTTTCGCGCGCTCGAGCACGTCGGCCGCGGGCACCGGCTCGAGTTCGTCCTTCGACGCGAAGTACTGGCGGACAATGCGGTCGATGTCGGCGAGGTACGCGCGGCCGGCAGTGCCAAGCGCGTCGACGAGCGCGACGACCTCGTCGCCGGCGAGCCGGTAGCGGACGAACTGCGCCTCCTTACGACCGGCGATCAGCCCCGCCTGCTTGAGTCTCTGCAGGTGCTGCGACGCGTTGGCGACCGTCGTGCCGGTCAGCGTGGCCAGCTCGTCGACGCTGCGCTCGCCCTGCGCGAGCAGCTCCAGCAGCTCGAGGCGCACGTGGCTCGCGAGGGCGGCGCCAATGCGGGCGAGGGCCTCGTAGACCTCGCGCTTGGGATTGACTGCGGTTGACAAGGCCGTTCCTCCGGAGCTAGTCTTCAAGTGATCGCTTGAATACACGATTAATCGAGTCGGAGCTTAACACCGCCCGCCGCCGTCGCCGAGGCCCCATGACCGGATCGCTCACCGAGCACGAAGCCGCGCTGCGGCTGGCGGCGTTTGCCGGCATGTTCGCCGCAGTCGCGCTGTGGGAGTGGCTGGCGCCGCGCCGCCGCGCGCGCTTTGCCCGCGCGGCGCGCTGGCCGCACAATGTCGCGCTGCTCGCGCTCGACGCGCTCGTCGTGCGGCTGCTGGCGCCGGCCGCGGCGATCGCGGTCGCGCTGGCCGGCGAGTCGCACGGCTGGGGGCTGCTCGCCGCGGTCGCGCTGCCCTTCTGGGCCGGGGTGGTCATCGCGATCGTGCTGCTCGACCTGGCGATTTACTTTCAGCACGTCGTCTTCCACGCCGTGCCAGCGCTGTGGCGGCTGCACCGCGTCCACCACGCCGACCCGGATTTCGACGTGACCACCGCGACGCGCTTCCATCCGCTCGAGATCGTGCTGTCGCTCGGCATCAAGTGCGCGGCGGTCACTGCGATCGGCGCGCCGGCGCTCGCGGTGCTCGTCTTCGAGATCGTGCTGAACGCGACCGCGATGTTCAACCACGCGAACGCGCGCCTGCCCGCACGCGCCGACCGCTGGCTGCGCTGGCTGGTCGTCACGCCCGACATGCACCGCGTGCACCACTCGGCGCTCGCGCACGAGATGAACGGCAACTTCGGTTTCAACGTGCCGTGGTGGGACCGGCTGTTAGGCACGTACCGCGCGCAGCCGGCCGCGGGACACGAGGCGATGCGCATCGGCGTCGACGGGCTGCAGCACGCGAGCGAACTGCGCATCGGCGCGCTGCTGACCCAGCCCTTCCGCGCGGCGGCCGCAAGCGCCGCCGTCGATCGCGTACCCGCCGCGGCCGACGCACTCGCTGGTGTGCCGCTGATCGAGCGGAAGCAAGCGTGACGTGAGCCAACCTCGCGGCGCAGCGCGGGACGCAATGATCAATCCCGGAGGCCAGTGATGGGTTCGATGCTGTTCATCCTGAACGCCGCGCCGTACGGCAGCGAGCACACGTACAACGGGCTGCGGCTCGCGGGCGCGCTCGCCAAGCGCGCGGAGCACAAGGTTCGCGTCTTCCTGATGGGCGACGCCGCGTCGGCCGCGCACCGCAGCCAGAAAGTGCCGCAGGGCTACTACAACGTCGAGGTGATGATCGGCAACGTCGCCCGCCACGGCGGTCAGGTCGCAGTGTGCGGCACCTGCATGGACGCGCGCGGGATCGCGAACGAACAGCTCGCCGACGGCTGCACGCGCGGCTCGCTCGAGGAGCTCGCCGACTGGAGCGAGCTGTCCGACAAGATCCTCGTCTTCTGAGCCGTGGGCCGCACCGCGCTCGTGCTCGGCGCCGGCCTCGGCGGGATTGCCGCCGCGCAGGCGCTGCGCAAGCGATTGCCGCGCAGCGACCGCGTCGTGCTCGTCGATCGCGCCGAGCAGCATGTCTATCAGGCGTCGCTGCCCTGGGTGCTCGCGGGCAGCCGGAGCCTCCCTCAACTGATGCGGCCGATCGTGCGCGCGGTGCGCTCGGGCATCGAGTTCGAGCGCGGCGAAGTCGATCGGATCTCGCCGGCCGAGCGCAGCGTGACGGTCAACGGACGGACGCTGCACGCGGATGCGCTGATCGTCGCACTCGGCGCCGACTACGACCTCACCGCGGTGCCCGGGCTCGCCGAAGCGGGGCACTGCTTCTACACGCCGGAAGGCGCGCTCGCGGGGCGGCGCGCGCTCGATGCGTTTCGCGGCGGCCGCATCGCTTTCGTAACCGCCGCGCCGCAGTACAAGTGCCCCGCAGCGCCGTACGAGAGCGCGCTGCTCGTCGACGGTGAACTGCGCCGCCGCGGTCTGCGCAGCACGACGCGGATCGACTTCCATGCAGCCGAGCCCGGGCCGATGCTCACGGCGGGAGCGGCGGTGTCGGGGGCATTGCGCGAACTGATCGCGTCGCGCGACATCGCGTACCAGCCCGGGCGGCAGATCGTCGCGGCCGACCCGGCCGGCAAGCTGCGCTTCGCTGAGGGCCAGGAGGCAGCGTTCGACCTGCTGTTCTACGTTCCGCCGCATCGCGCGCCCGCCGTCGTGCGCGCGGCCGGCCTGACCGACGAGTCAGGCTGGATCGCGGTCGACCGCCATACGCTCGCCACGCGTTTCGAAGGCGTGTACGCAATCGGCGACGCGGTCGCGATCCCGCTGAAAATGGGGCGCCCGCTGCCGAAGGCCGGCGTCTTCGCGCACGCGCAAGGCGAGGTCGTCGCGCAAAATCTCGCCGCGGCCTGGACCGGGCGCGGCGCACCGACACGCTTCGACGGCGTCGGCGCCTGCTTCATCGAAACCGGCGACGGCCGCGCCGGCATGGGCCAGGGTGACTTCTACGCCGAGCCGCTGCCGGCGGTGAAACTGCGCGCGCCGAGCCGGCTGTGGCACGGCGCCAAGGTGCTGTACGAGAAGTACTGGCTCTACTCGAGATTCTGATGCGCGGCGACGAGCGCCTGGCGGTCGAGCCGTACGAATGCTGCCGCCGCCTGCCGCGCCTCACGGCCGGCGGCGTGCTGTTCGGCGAGCGGACCTCATGACACCTCCCGAACGCCGCAATGTCCTGCTGCTGGCCACAAGCCAGGCGCTGCTGCTGTCGGCGATCGTGCTGTCGATGACGCTGGCCGGCATCCTCGGCGCAACGCTGGCGCCGGACCCGCGCTGGGCCACAGCGCCGATCGCAGCGATGGTGATCGGCACCGCGCTGGCCTCGTTGCCGGCGTCGCTGCTGATGCGCCGGATCGGCCGCCGGTCCGGATTCGTGACCGGCGCCGCCATCGGCGCAGCCGGTAGCCTCGCTGCCGCTGCCGGGCTGCGCGCTGGCAGCTTTGCGCTGTTCGTGTCCGGCCACCTGCTGCTCGGCGCCTGGCAGGGCTTCGGCAATTACCACCGTTTCGCCGCCGCCGAGGCGGCCGGACCGGCGCAGGCCAGCCGTGCGATCTCGTGGGTGGTGGCCGGCGGCATCGTCGCCGCCTTCGCCGGGCCGCAGATCGGTCTTTGGGCGCGCGACTGGATCGCGCCGCAGGTCTTCCTCGGTTCGTACCTGGCGCAGGCGGCGCTGGCCGTGGCCGCAATGCTGCTGCTGTCGCGGCTGCGCCTGCCGCGACCCGCGGCGCAGGGCGGCGCCGACGCCCGCCCGCTGCGTACGATCGCGGCGCAGCCACCATTCATCGCCGCCGTGCTCGGCGCCGCCGTCGGCTACGCCGTGATGATCCTGGCGATGACCGCCACGCCGCTGGCGATGCTCGGCTGCGGCTTCGGCACCGGCGAGGTCAAGCCGGTGATCCAGTGGCACGTGTTCGGCATGTTCGCGCCGTCGTTCTTCACCGGCGCACTGATCGCGCGCTATGGCGCCCCGCGCATCATGCAGGCGGGCTTCGTGCTGCTGCTCGGCCATGTGGTCGTGGCCACCGCCGGCGTCCAGTGGCTTCACTTCCTCGGCGCGCTGGTGCTGCTCGGCGCCGGCTGGAATTTCGCCTTCGTCGGCGGCACGGCGCTGCTCACGCAGTGCTACCGGCCGCCCGAGCAGACCAGGGTGCAGGCGCTGAACGAGGCGATCGTCTTCACGCTCGTGGCGCTGGCGAGCCTGGGCTCGGGCTGGCTGTACGATCGCTCCGGCTGGACGATGCTGAACCTCATTGCCGCACCGCTGCTCGCCGCCGCGCTGGGCGCAACGCTGCTCATCGGCGGGAGGCCGCGCATCGCCGCCCGACCGGCATGAACGCGCCCGTCTATCTCGACTTCAACGCCACCACGCCGGTGGCGCCGGAAGTGCTCGCCGCGATGCTGCCGTTCCTGCGCGAGCATTACGGCAATCCGTCGAGCGCGCACGCATTCGGCCGCCGCGCCGCGCAGGCGGTGGCAATGGCGCGCGCGCAGGTGGCCGCGCTGATCGGTGCCCGGGCGGAAGAGATCGTCTTCACCGGCTGCGCCACCGAGGCCAACAACCTGGCGCTGCTCGGCGCGGCTGCGGTGATGCCGCCGGACCGGCGGCACCTGGCGATCAGCGCCGTCGAGCATCCGGCGGTGACGGCACCGGCACAGCACCTGCGCGGGCAGGGCTGGCAACTGACCCTCGTGCCGGTCGACAGCAGCGGCCGCATTTCGGTGCAGGCGGTGGCCGAGGCGCTGCGCGATGACACCGCGCTGGTGTCTGTCATGCACGCCAACAACGAAGTCGGCACGCTGCAGCCGGTGGCGGAAATCGCCGCACTGACGCGGCCGCGCGGCATCGTGCTGCACACCGACGCGGCGCAGTCGGCGGGCAAGATCGCGCTCGACGTCGATGCGCTCGGCGTCGACCTGATGACGCTGGCCGGGCACAAGTTCTACGCGCCCAAGGGCGTCGGCGCCCTGTACGTTCGCGCCGGCACGGCACTGGCGCCGGTGCTGCACGGCGCCGGCCAGGAGCGGGGCCTGCGCCCCGGGACCGAGAACGTCGCCGCGATCGTCGGCCTGGGTGCCGCGGCCGAACTGGCACGGCAGTCGCTGCCGTGGATCACGGACAAACTTCGCCGGCAGCGCGACGACCTGCATGAACGACTGGTTACCGCCGTTGCCGGCCTGCGGCTGAACGGCCACCCGGAACATCGGTTGCCCAACACGCTGCACGTTTCATTTCCCGGCGCGAGCGGCCGCGCCCTGCTCGAGGCGGCCGCGGAGACGGTCGCCGCGTCGGTCGGCTCGGCCTGCCACTCGGAGGCCGACGCCGTCAGCGGCGTGCTGGCAGCGATGGGCTTCGACGCGACGCGTGCCGCCGGTGCTGTACGGCTGTCGGTGGGGCGCACGACGACCGACCACGACGTCGGCCGCGCGGCCGAGGCCCTGATCGCCGCCTGGAAGCGCCTGGCTCCGAAGTGAGCCCCGAGCAGTACGACGCCTGGTATCGCACGCCGCGCGGCGCCTGGATCGGCGATGTCGAATTCCGCCTGCTCGTGGCGATGCTGCAGCCACAACGGGGCGAAACGCTGCTCGACGTCGGTTGCGGCACCGGTTACTTCACCCGCCGCTTCGCGCGCGCGGCCGGCCTTCAGGTCTCCGGCGTCGATCCCGATCCACAGTGGCTCGCCTATGCGCGCTCGCTGGCCGGCCTCGGCGAGGACTACGTGGCGGGCAGGGCCGAGCAGCTGCCGTTCGCCGACCGCAGCTTCGACTGCACGGCCTGCGTCACCGCGCTTTGCTTCGTCGCCGAACAGCGTCAGGCGCTGCGCGAGATGCTGCGCGTGACGAGGCGGCGCCTGGTTTTGGGCCTGCTGAACCGCCATAGCCTGCTGTACCTGCGCGAAGGTCGCGGCGGCGGCCGCGGCGGCTACCGCGGCGCGCACTGGCACACGGCGGCCGAAGTGCGCGCGCTTTTTGGCGGCGTGCCCGCCAGCGGCCTGCAGATACGCAGCGCGATCGTGCTGCCTTCGGGCGGACGCCTTGCGCAAGGTGTCGAACGGCGCTGGCCGACGCATTGGCTGCTCGGCGGATTTCTCGCCTGCGCCGCCGACGCCGGCTGATGCGCCTTGTCGTCGCCTGCGGGAACCGGAAGTGCGCGTAGTCGACTGCCGAAAGCAACTCGTCGAAGTCGGCCACGGAGGCGTCGCCACGTCTCCACGTCGCGCGCAGTGAGCACGGCGTGGGTGCGCGAGCCGCGGATCGTGCGCGTTGTCGAGCACGCGCCTGCGAGCGGCGTACACGGCGATCGCGCAGCCGCAAACAAGAAAGGGCGGCAGCGCCGCCCTTTGCCGCGTTCGCGCGTGCGGCGCTACTTCCTGTAGTAGTACTGCGGCTCCGGCGCGCTCGCCGGAATCGTCGGCCCGCTCTTGCGCGGGCTGTTCGGGTTGAAGGTGTGCGAGCGGACGAACAGGTTGCCGGCCGTGCTCGCCGTACCCGGCATGAACTTGTCGAGGTCATTCATTGCGTTGCCGTGGCAGGCCTGGCAGACCTCGGCACCCATGAGCCGCTTCGGCTTGCCGGCCGAGGCGTGCGGCCAGTGGCAGGTCGTGCAGCCGGCGACGTTGTTCTTCGCGTGCTTGCTCTGCAGGTGCTCCTGGAACTCCTGGTGGTGCTTGCGCGCCTCGAAGAAGCCCGACTTCTGCGCCGCCTCGTCGATGAAGAAGGCGTTGTTCAGGTCCGTGCCCGGGTAGTTCTTGGTGATCACGTCCTCGGGCTGGATGCCGACCATCAGCACCTTGTCCGGGTACCACGTGCTCCAGTCATCCGTTCCGGCCTTGAAGCTCTGGCCGAGCTGCGGATGCGGCAGGAACTCGGAGTGGTTCCCTTCAGCGGTCTTGTAGTAGTCGTTCTCGATCCGGATGTGGCAGTAGCCGCAGACCTTCGAACTCTCGGCCAGCGAGGCGTTCTTCGGATTGAAGATCTGCTTCTTGTCGCCGCTGCTGGCGTGGCGGCTGCCCGGGCCGTGGCAGGCCTCGCAGCCGGTGTTCTCCTCGGTCATCGCCCACTTCTTGACGGCGCGCTTGTCGTCGACCTCGAGCACGCGGTAACCGGTGGCGTGGCAGGTGGCGCACTGGGTCTCCCAGGTGTTCTTCTGCCCGTACGGCTCCCACTGCTTGTGCAGGTTGTTCCACTGCTTGTCCAGGAACTGGTGGCCGCCGCTGGCCGGGTTCTTGACCAGGAAGCGCTGCTTCCACTTCGAGCCGACCACGTAGACGATGTCCTCCATCTTGGCCGGCGTGCCGGTGATGTTGGCCTTCGTCGGGCCGGCGTTGCCCTTGCTGTCCTTGGCCCAGTTCTCGCCGGCGTCCTTGAGCAGGGCTTCCTTGGCCGGGCGGACCATCTTGCTGTGCAGTGTCCCCTTCCAGGTGGCGTACTCGTTGGCGTGGCAGGACTTGCACTTGTCCGAACCGACGAACTGCTTGTCGGTGCTGGTCGATATGCCGCTCGTGCAGCCGCCGACAAGCGCGGCCAGGAACGCGGCGGTAATGACGATCCCTCTCATTTGCACTCCCCCGATGAGGCCCCATGAAGATCGCGCTGCGTTGCCCGCGGGGCCGGCGGCCACAGGCCGCGCCGCCCCGGCGAACGCTTGCGCGCATGCTGGCAGAGGGACAAGACCCGGCCGTTGACCGGGATCAGTGATGCATGATGGGGGCGCTGGCCCGGCACGGCCATCGGCTCGGGCCGGGAAGGCGGTCGCCGTTGCCGCGGCGGCGGCAGGCCGAGGGGCGGCTGTCCGCCCAAGCCGAGGTCGGCGGCGGCTGGCGGCGCAAGTAACGGCTCGATCGCCGCCCGGGGCCGCGCCGCGGGGCATCCGGCCGAGGCCGGCCGAGCTTGCCGAAGAGGCATTGCCCGGTGGCCTGCGCCCGGCCACCGGACATCGGAGACGGCGCCACACCGGGCGCGCAAGCCGCGCGGAGGTCGCCGTTGACAGTGGCGCGGCGACGCGCTTAGCTTGCACCGGCGCAGTGGCACCGCCTGCGCACCGCTTTGTCGCAACGGTTCGGCCGCGTTGCGTCGCCGCCGTGCGCGAAGGGGCCTTCGGCGGCGGCCATTCGCCGCAACTGCTGCCGCGCCGTCGCGGCGGCGAACGATGTGCGCTCTTGAGGAGGTGCTTATGGGCAACGATGTGGCGGTCGATCCGTTGACCCTCCGCGAGGAGGTCAAGCACAAGTACCGCGACGTGGCGATCAATCCGGGTGGCGAGTATCACTTCCACACCGGCCGGCCGCTGGCCGCGCGCCTCGGCTACGAGCCGGCGCAGGTCGATGCGCTGCCCGACCGGGCCGTGGAGTCCTTTGCCGGCGTTGCCAACCCGTTTCGCCTGCGCCGCCTGCAGCCGGGCGAAAAGGTCGTCGACGCCGGCTCCGGCGCGGGCTTCGACTGCTTCATCGCCGCGCAGCAGGTCGGAGCGGACGGTCGCGTGGTCGGCATCGACATGCTCGAGGAGATGCTCGTGAAGTCGCGCGAAAACGCGGCGACGATGGGCCTGCGCAACGTCGAGTTCCGCGAGGGCCTGCTGGAAGAGATGCCGGTCGACGACGGCTGGGCCGATGTCGTCATCAGCAACGGCGTGATCAACCTGTGCGCCGACAAGCGCCGGGTGTTCGCCGAGATCCGGCGCGTCCTGCGCCCCGGCGGCTGGCTGCAGTTCGCCGACATCGCCAACGGCAAACCGATTCCGGAGTCCGCGCGCGGCATCATCGATCTGTGGACCGCATGAATCGCCGGTGGTCTTCCGTGTGAAGCCTGGCGATCCATGATGTCCGAAATGGGCTTTGTCGATATCCAGATCAGCGATCGCGTCGACACCTTCGGGCAGGCGCGCGGCGAGAAGAAGGCGCGCCAGTTCGACGTCTACGGCTACTCGTTCCTGGCGCGCAAGCCCGGCTAGCGCAGCCGCATCGGCGAGGCTCGTGCCGCGCCGGCCTTGAAGCCGTCGACCACGCGTTGCCTTTCGCTGCGGCCGCCGATCATGACCACCAGCATCGAGGCAAACGGCTCGACCGACTCGATGCGGCGCCCGACCTCTGCACCGCGCACCTCCGGCAGTTCGGTGTCCGTCAGGTGCTGCAAGGCACGCGGGCCGCGCCGCCGTGCTCACCCAGCATCGCGCGACAAGGCGCGCGGTCCGCAGAACAACAGCCCCTTCCCCACGTGATTCGCCGAGCCGGCGCAAGGCTTCTTGTGCCAAGGGGCGCGAGCGCCGGACAAGCCGATGGCCAGCGGGCGTGTCGGCCGGCGCGACCTCGTACCGCCAACCCGCGCCATCGCGACGTTCAACAGCGCGCCGCCGACCGGCACTGCCGCGCGCCACATCCCGCGGTCCCGCCGCGTCGCCTCGGCCGCGATGCGTTCACCGGAACCGCCGAGACGTCCGGCCGGTTTTCGCACTGATTCGGTGCGCGGCGTGGCGAGTTTCGCCTGCATTTCGTCGCCGAGTTGCCCGGATGCCGCGCGGCCGCGCTGATCGGCCGATCCGCGGATGGATCCTTGATGCAGGGCACATCCGGCACTGTCGGCAAGATGACAATTGTTCCGTTGCTTCGGACACCCCGCAATCCGTTCCGCTTACCGCTTTTCCCGCTGTTCCATTCATCGCACTCCCTCGGAGGTCACCATGGCAAACGCGCTCACCGAACGTAGCGCCGCCGCCCCTGGGACCCCAACCGCCCAGAAGGCGGCGCACGGGTTCCCGTGGAAGGCACTGCTGCCGGTCATCGTTGCCGGCGTCATCGCACTGTTTCCCCCGCCTGAAGGCCTGGCCCAGCACGCCTGGTACTTCTTCGCGATCTTCGCCGGCGTCATCGTCGGCCTGATGCTCGAACCGCTGCCGGGCGCGGCGATCGGGCTGATCGGCGTCGTGCTCGTCACGCTGCTTTCGCCTTATGTGCTGTTCTCTCCGGCCGAACTGGCCAAGGCGGGCTTCAAGCCGGCCAACGACAGCCTGAACTGGGCGCTGTCGGGCTTCTCCAACACCGTGGTGTGGCTGATCTTCGCGGCGTTCATGTTCGCGCTCGGCTACGAGAAGAGCGGGCTCGGCAAGCGCATCGCGCTGGCGCTGGTGAAAGTCATGGGCCGGCGCACGCTGACGCTCGGCTACGTGGTGGTCATCGCCGACCTGCTGCTGGCGCCGTTCACGCCGTCGAACACCGCGCGCAGCGGCGGCACCATCTACCCGGTGATCCGCAACCTGCCGGGGCTGTACGACAGCAAGCCCAATGATCCGTCGGCGCGGAAGATCGGCGGCTACCTGATGTGGGTGGCGATCGCGGCAACTACGATCACCAGCTCGATGTTCGTCACCGGCATGGCGCCGAACCTGCTGGCGACCGAGATGGCCAGCAAGACCGCCGGCGTGGCGATCAGCTGGACCGACTGGTTCATCGCCTTCGCGCCGGTGGGCATCGTCCTGCTGCTGACGTTGCCGCTGGTCGCCTACTTCCTCTATCCACCGCAGATCAAGAGCGGCGACGAGGTGCCGAACTGGGCCCGCGGCGAACTCGCCAAGCTCGGCGGGCTGACCGTGCGCGAGATCGAGCTGGCGGTGCTGGTGCTGATGGCACTCGCCCTGTGGATCTTCGGCGGCGCCGTGATCAACGCCACCACGGTGGCGATGGCGGTCATCGCGCTGATGGTGCTGCTGAAAGTGGTCAGTTGGGACGACATCCTCGCCAACAAGTCGGCGTGGAACACGCTGGTGTGGTTCGCCACGCTGGTGGCGCTGGCCGACGGGCTGAACAAGGTCGGCTTCGTCAAATGGTTTGCCGACACGGTCGGCGGCCAGATGGCCGGCTTCTCGCCGATGGTCGCGATGCTGCTGCTGGTCGCGGTGTTCTACTTCACCCACTACCTGTTCGCGAGCATCACCGCGCATGTCACCGCAATGCTGCCGGTGATGCTGGCCGTGGGCATGGGCGTGCCGGGGCTCGACATGCGCATGTTCGCGCTGCTGCTGGTGATGACGCTCGGCATCATGGGCATCCTCACGCCGTATGCCACGGGACCGAGCCCGGTGTACTACGGCAGCGGCTACCTGCCGGCCAAGGACTACTGGCGGCTGGGTGCGATCTTCGGCGTGATCTTCTTCGTCGCGCTGATCGTGATCGGCGTGCCTTGGCTGACGATGATCGCCTGAAACAGCAAGGTGCCGTGCGCACCGCGCACGGCGGCAGGAGGACGGCGGCGCAGCAATGCGCCGCCTTTCTTATGCCTGCTGCTCGTCCCGCACCGCCGAGGCCGCGCGGAACCGCCGCCGATGCCTACGCGGGCACGACGGCGGGTCGAGGACGGGACGTTGCGGTTGCCGGTCTCGAGCAGCGCGCAGCGGCTGCTGCAAGCGCGTAAGAAATATCCGCTTCCGCAGCTGGTCTGGCGCCACAGCAGGATGCACCCGCCTCCGCCGGACTGGCCAGGTCGACGCTGCAGACGCCGGTTTCGGGCAGGTCGAGCTCGACGCGGTCGGCCGCTTCGCTATCGCCGACGATCGCGGCAACGACCGAGCGCGCCTGCTCGAAGCCGGTCGCCATCAGGAAGGTCGGCGCGCGGCCGTAGCTCTTCACGCCGAGGGTGTAGAAGCCCGGCTCGGGGTGCGCCAGTTCGCGGTGGCCGTGCGGCCGCACCGTGCCGCAGCTGTGCAGGTTGGGATCGATCAGCGGGCCCAGGGCCTCGGTCGATTCCAGCCACGGATCGAGTTTCAGGCGCAGTTCGCCGATCATCGCCAGATCCGGCCGCTGACCGGTGGCGCAGACGATCTCGTCGATGCCGTCCAGCCGGATCGGCTGCCCATCGGGGCCAGAGCCCTCGACGGCCAGCGCGCCGCCATCGCGGCGAACCGCCGTGATGCGCAGGCCGCTGACGAACGCCATCCCGCCGCTGTCGCGCAGTGCCTTGAGCGCCGTGCCGAGTCGGCCGCGCGCCGGCAGCGCATCGGCCGCGCCGCCGCCGAAGACGCGCGCCAGCACCGGCGAACGGACCGCCCAGACGATGCGCGTGCCGGGCGCGTCGTCGGCGAGTTCGGCCAGCGCAAGCAGCGTATTGGCGGCCGAATGGCCGGCGCCGACCACCAGCGTGCGCCTGCCCGCATAGCGGCGGCGGTCGCGCCCCAGCACGTCGGGAATGCCGTAGAAGATCGACGTCGCGTTTTCCCGCTCGCCGAGCGCCGGCAGGCCATTGGCGCCCAGCGGATTCGGCGTCGTCCACGTGCCGCTGGCGTCGATCACGGCGCGCGCACGAAGCTCGATCGGCTGTCCATGCTGCACGGCGCGGATGACGAAAGGCGCCCTGTCGCGGCCGATCGTCTTGACCTTGTCGAAACCCTCGCGGCTGATCGCGACGACCCTGGTGTTCAGGCGCAACGCGGCCGCGACCGCGGGCATCGTCGAATAGGGTTGCAGCACGCGCTCGACGATGTCGCGCGCCAGCGGCAGCTCTTCGGGCAGCGGCGGCGGCCAGCCGGTGGCCTCGAGTTGCGCCCGCATCGCCGGGTCGATGTCGTAGCGCCACGGCGAGAACAGGCGCACATGACCGTAGTCGAGCAGGTTGGCGCCGACCGCGGCGGCTGCCTCGAGGATGATCGGTTCGACGCCGCGCTCGATCAGCCGCGCCGCGGCGGCGAGTCCGACTGGGCCGGCGCCGATCACCGCGACCGGCAGCGCGCCGTCGCCGCTGCGCTCACGCGGCGCTGGCGGCGTGGCGCAGCACGCAGCGGACGCGGAATCTCGAGCAGAAGCCGGGGTGGCGGCGCAGCCGCAGCCGGATGCACCCGCGGCCCTGGCAACCGCATCCTTGACACAGCAGGCGGCCACGCCAGCGGGCGCGGGGCCGCCGCAGCAACCGCCGGCAGGCGGGTTCACTTCATATTCGTTGGCTTGCTTCATCGAAGGCTCCTTCAACTCGGTTGCGGCCCGCGCGGGGCCGTACCGTCATTGACGGAGCCGCTTCAGGAAGGACGCAAAGTTGCGGCGCGCGGCGCGCAGGCGCAGCGCCCGACGATGCGCTCTAAGTCGACGATCGTTCGGCCGGCCATGACGACGCGGCAGCAGCGCTCGACGATCTGGCGCAGCAGCGCGCGACCGCGTTGCACGCGCGACTTCGCGCCCGAGACCGACAGCGCGAGGCGCTGCGCCACCTCGCGCTGCGCGATGCCTTCGATTTCCGACAACCGCAGCGCCTCGCGGTACCTGTCCGGCAGCCGCTCGATCATTTCCGGCAGGCACGGCGCCAGCGCCGCCACCGCATCGTCTTCCGGCGCTTCCGCGGCGAGGTCTTCGGGCAGTTCCTCGGTGGGCCGGCGGGCGCGATAGTGGTCGATGACGCGATTGGCGGCGATTCGCGCCAGCCACGCCGGCGCGCGGTCCGCCGATTCGAGGCGGTGCAGCGACTCCTGCGCCCGGACGAACACGTCCTGGACGATGTCGTCGGCATCGTGAGGATCGGCGACGCGCCGCCCGACGAAGCGGCGCAGCGTCGCGTGATGCTCACGCCACAGATCGGCGATCTTGACCATGCCGCCCCTGCCTCAGCCGCGCAGCGCCGCGCTTTCGTACCAGCCGCGGCTGGCGTTGACCACGCGCACGACGAGCAGCATCACCGGCACCTCGATCAGCACGCCGACCACGGTGGCCAGTGCTGCTCCCGAGTCAAAACCGAACAGGCTGATCGCCGCGGCCACCGCGAGCTCGAAGAAGTTCGACGCGCCGATCAGCGCCGAGGGGCAGGCCACCGAGTGCTTCTCGCCGACCTTGCGGTTCAACCAGTAGGCGACGCTGGAGTTGAAGAACACCTGGATCAGGATCGGCACCGCCAGCATGGCGATGACGAGCGGCTGGCGCAGGATCTGCTCGCCCTGGAAGGCGAACAGCAGCACCAGCGTGGCCAGCAGCGCAGCGATCGACCACGGGCCGATGCGGGCGAGCAGGGCATCGAGCGCCGGCTGCCCGCCGCGCGCCAGCACGCGGGCGCGGATCACCTGCGCGATCACGACCGGAATCACGATGTACAGGCCGACCGAGGTCAGCAGCGTGTCCCAGGGCACGGTGATCGAACTCAACCCCAGCAGCAGGGCGACGATCGGCGCGAAGGCGAAGATCATGATCGTGTCGTTCAGCGCCACCTGCGTCAGCGTGAAGTACGGGTCGCCGCCGGTGAGCCGGCTCCAGACGAACACCATCGCCGTGCACGGCGCGGCGGCGAGCAGGATCAGGCCGGCGACATAGCTGTCGAGCTGTGCGGCGGGCAGGTACGGCGCGAAGACGTGGCGGATGAAGATCCACGCCAGCAGCGCCATCGAGAAGGGCTTCACCGCCCAGTTGACGAAGAGCGTGACGCCGATGCCGCGCACGTGGCTGCGCACCTGGCCCAATGCGCCGAAGTCGATCTTCAGCAGCATCGGGATGATCATCACCCAGATCAGCACGCCCACCGGCAGGTTGACCTGCGCGAACTCCATGCCGCCCACCGCCTGCACCGGCGCCGGGAAGAGCTGGCCAAGCACGATGCCGGCGACGATGCACAGCGCCACCCACACGGTCAGGTAGCGCTCGAAGACGCTCATCGCAGGAACCGGCGGCGCGCCGGCAGTGGCCAGACCGCTCACGACCTGCCGATCTCCTTCAGTCGCTGCGTCAGCGCCACGCGGTCGAGCCTGGCCAGCGGCAGGCTGAGAAACAGCTGGATGCGGTTGTGCAGGCGGTTGTAGGCGTGGAAGAACGCCTTGCGTTTGGCTTCGTCGTCACCGTCGACCGCCGCCGGATCCTCGACGCCCCAGTGGGCGGTGATCGGCTGTCCCGGCCAGTGCGGGCAGACTTCGCCGGCGGCCGAATCGCACACGGTGAAGACGAAATCCAGTTCCGGCGAGTCGGGCTGCGCGAACTCGTCCCAGCTCTTGCTGCGCAGCCCTTCGGTCGGCAGGCGGTTCTTCTGCAGCAGTTCGAGCGCGAACGGATTGACGCGACCGGCCGGATGCGAACCGGCCGACCAGGCGCGAAAGCGCGGCGCGCCCATCGCGTTCATCATCACCTCGCCCATGATCGAGCGGGCCGAATTGCCTGTGCACAGGAACAGCACGTTCAGGGGACGGTCCACGACGGCGCTCTCCTAACCGCAGCAGGAAACCCTGGCCGCTTTCGGCTCGATGCTTGCCGGCTGCGGCGAGCGGCACGCGGATCCGGCCCGCGCGGCAGCAGGTTCGTCATTGGCCGCCGGCGCTGCGCCGAGCGTGTGGAAGGTCTCCCAGGCAATGCCGGTCGGATCGGCGACCCAGTGCTTGTTCGAGCGGGCGGAGCAGCAGGCGATGTCCTTTTCCGCCTGCGTGGCCAGATCCTCGCCCGCGACGTGAACGTGAAAGCGCTTCATGTCTTGCTCCTCGATGGCGGCCCCTTCATCCTGCGCGCCGTCCCCACGACCGGACGCCGGGCGTCGTCTTCGGGGCGGCCGTGCGGCGTCCTGCCCTTGCGGGCGCTGCCCGCGCTACGCGCGACAGTGGGGGGATTGCACGCCGCCGCCGGCGCGCAGGTCGGCCCGCAGTCGACCGCGCAGCAGTTCTCGGTCAGGAAGGCGAGCAGCGCGTTCATCGCATCGAAATTCGCCGCGTAGAACACGAACCGCCCCTCCTGCCGCGACGACACCAGCCCGGCGTGCGCCAGCTCCTTCAGGTGGAAGCTGAGCGTGGCTGGCGCGATCGCCAGTTGGCCGGCGATCTCTCCGGCGGCGAGCCCCGACGGGCCCTGCTGCACCAGCAGGCGGAAGACCGCGAGCCGGGTGTCCTGGGCCAGCGCGGCGAGTGCGATGACAGCGCCTGTCGTTTTCATGGTTGGAATAGTATTGAAACGTTGAAGCATGTCAAGCGCCCGGAATGCTGCCGGCGCCCGGGCGCACTGCAGGCGGCGCCCGGATCAGTCCTGGCCTGCGTAGGGGTTGTGCAATGAATCGACAAGTTCATGCAATGCCTGACGGACCTGCGCTTCATCGCAGTCCATCAGCAACGCGTCTTCGAAGGCGTCCTGCGCGATCTGCTGCAGCTCGCGGTAGTTGTCGTTCAGCACCTTGAGCTTCTCGTGGCAGGACACCGGCGCACCGGTGGGCTGGCGCCATACAGGAGGTTGCATCGGCTTCGCCATCGACCGTTCTCCGCGCATCCTCTGACCGCAGGCGGCTTGCGTTACGGCAATTCTCCGGCCGATGCGCCGGTCGCCCGTGACCGTGGCTCAGTGCCGGCGTGGCGAACCGGCCTCCGTGCGAACGAAGACATCGGTCAGCGCCGCCAGTTCGCGATAGAAGGCGCTTTGCGCGCCCTCGCGCACCGCGGCGGTGAACGGCGGCGCCCAGCGGCCGAGGTGCTCGTCGAGGAATCGCCGCTGAAGTGCAGCGTGCCCCGTCCGCGCCTCGGTGTCGCCATTGCGCACGGCCTCGGCCTGCCTAAAGAGCAGCAGATACAGGAACTCCAGTTCGGCGGCGATGTGGTCCGGCAGGTCGCGGAAGGTCTCGTCGATCTCGTAGCCGGCCTCCGCGTACAGGCCCAGCACGGCCGCCGTGGTGTCCTGCATCAGCGCCTGCCGGCGCTCGAGCCACACCGAGCCATACGGCTGCGCCAGCGTGTTCGTTGGCCCGAGGAAAAGGCGCGTGTAGTCGACCAGCAGTTCCTGCGGATCGGCGCCGGCGAACGCATCGCCGAGCGAACGCGCACGCGCCGCCATGCCGGCATCGACGCCGGCCGCGGCCGCCTGCATCGAGTCGAACAGCCGCTCCTCGGCAAACTCCGGCCCCGGCTGGTAGTAGCTGGCCGCGAGCAGCCGCGCGAGATCGGCGCGGGCGGCGAGCGAGGCGAAGTCGTCGGCAGGCAAGTGAACTCCGGTTGCAGAAAAAGGGGGGCGGGCCACGACCGCCCCGAGCATGCCACGCGAAACAGGCGTCAGGCCCTTGTCGCGTACTTGCCGATGTAGTGCACGTTCGGCTGCGTGCCCGCTTCCTCTTTCAGCCGGAACGACTTGTTCGCCTTGAGCACCTGCGCGATCTCGCTCTTGCCGTCGTCCTGGTCGCCGAAGATGCGCGCCCGCGACGGGCAGACCTCGACGCAGGCCGGTTGCAGGCCGTTGGTGGTGCGGTGGTAGCAGAATGTGCACTTCTCGACCACGCCCGCCTTGCGCACCGGCGTGACGTCGTTGCCGGTGAAGGAATTCAGCATCGGCGGGGTCGCACCGGCGCGCTTGGCGATATCCGCGCCGGAAGACGTGGCGCCTGGGATCAGCGCCTTCGTGTCGGTCCACTTCGGCTGTGTCGGCGCCTCCGGCATGTTGAAGCTGATGACGCTGTAGCTCTCGCCGTTCAGGCTGTTGTCCTCCACCGCCGGGCTGCTGTACGGGCAGGCCTGCATGCACATGCCGCAGCCGATGCACAGGTTCGGGTCGTGCAGCGTGATGCCTTCCGGCGTCTTGTACATCGCCTTGTTCGGCGTCACCGGGCAGACCTCGACGCAGGCGGCGTTGCTGCAGTGGTTGCACAGCACCGGCATCACCCAGTGGGTGACGTTCGGGAACACGCCCTCCGTCTTCATCACAAAGTCGGCCCAGTTGTAGGTCTGTCCGTCCGCGCGGTCGCGGGTGTTGTTCTCCGCCTTACAGGCGAGGGCGCAGGCTCCGCAACCGACGCAGCGCTGCAGGTCGATGACCATTCCGAATCTCATCTCGATCTCCTTCAGCTCGCGGGTTGGGGTCAGGCCTTGGTGATGCGAACGCCGGTGAAGCCGCCGTTGCGCGCGGTGGAGCCGCTCAGGCGGTCATAGTCGTCGACCAGGATCTCGTTGTTGTTGCCGCCGAGCGGCGTCTTCAGGAACTCCTTCGTCGCGACGCGCCCATAGGCCCAGTGGCCCTGGCCGTAGCACTTGGTGACTGTGCCCGGCCGCACACCCTCCCACAGCTTCAGCTTCACGGTCATCGAGCCGTTCGGCGATGTGACCTTGACCATGTCGCCGCTCTTCAGCCCCAGCTTCAGGCCGTCGGCCGGGTTCATCTTCAGCACGTCGTCCCACGACACGTCGCCCGGGTCGACCTTCTTGAATTCCTGGTACCAGGTCAGATTGGCCGAGCGGCCCTCGCGGTTCAGCCGGCTCTTGTAGTCGATGAAGGTAAACGGATACTCGGCAAGGCTGCCGTGCCGCTTCGGCGGCTCGTAGTGCGGCACGAAGGCCACGTCGCCGCGCGCCACGTAGCCGGTGACGGACATGATCTCGTCGACCGTCGCGTTGTGTTTCTTGGCGTGCTCTTCGAGGCCCTTTTTCGCCGTCTCGCTGTAGAACTCGAACTTCTTGGTCGCGGTGGCGAACTTGCCGCCCCAGCCCTTCTTCAGCGTGTAGCGCGGGCCGCTGAACATGCCTTTCTGGCGGAACGCCGCCCAGCCGGAAATGGGCGCATCGCCCTTCAGCGGCTCCTTCGCCATCCACAGCGGCGCGCTGGTGATCTTGGCCGCGATCACCGAGAACTCCATGGCATTGGTCGGCGTTTTGCCGGTCTCGGGATCCTTGAACTCTTTCGAGTAGTAGTCGAAGAGGTTCGGAAAACCCCTCTTGGCCAGCTTCTCGGCCAGCAGCCACACGAACTCGGTTTCCTCCTGCTTCACGTCCCACAGGCGGCGCACCGCGCCCTGCTGGATCGACGCGTAGCCGTAACCGTTGCCCATGTTGGTGATGATCGACCAGCCCTCGGCCGAGTTGAACGTCGACGGCAGCACGATGTCGGCGAACTGCGTCATCTCCGAGGGATTGGTGGTCAGGTGCACGACCAACGGCACCTTGGCCAGCGCCTGGTCCCAACGCTGCGCGCCGGTGCACGAGAAGTTGAAGTTCGCCCACGAGGCGATGAAGACCTTGCAGGCACCCGGATCCTTGAGCATGCCGTTGGCGACGTTGTTGGTGACCACGCCGCTGCCCGGACGCGCATTCATCATCGCCGGCATGTCCTTGGCGCCGCGGCCGTCGAGCTTCTTGCCCTTGCTGGAAGCCTTGGCCATGTCGTCGACGTACTTGTCCGAACTCGGGAACTTGGCGATCGGCACGCTGCTCGACTGCCAGACGCCGCCTTCGTTGTCGATCGAGCCGAGCAGGCCGTTCAGGGCGTACACCGCCATCGCGGTGTAGGTGCCGCGCGGGGTCATCGCCACGCCCGGGCCCATCCACACCGCCGTGCGCGGCGCGGCCTTGCCCATCGCCCGCGCCACTTTCACGATCTGCGCCGCCGGGATGCCGCATTCCTTCTCGGCCCAGGCCGGCGTGCGGTCCCTCAGCTCCAGGTTCCACCAGCGCACGACGCCGAAGGTCTCCTTCTCCGCGAAGGCGGCCTCGTCGACGGTCTTGCCAGCGACAAAGAGATTCTTCCCGTCCTTGAAGTCGCCGACGAATTCCTTGCTCCACATCCCCTCGGTCAGCAGCACGTGCGCCATCGCGCCAGCCAGCGCGCCGTCGGTGCCGGGCAGCACCGGCAGCCACTCGTGCGCCTTGGCGGCGACGTTCGACAGCCGCGGGTCAACCGCGACGACCGTGCCGCGCTTCAGGATGTCGGCGAAGTTGTAGATCGTGTTCGGCACCTCGCGGTTGGAGGCGAGCGGATCGCAGCCCCAGACCACCAGGCAGTTGACCTTCGGCAGGTCATAGTCGCGATAGCCGAAGAATCCCTGCGTCAGCCCCGACCCCATCTTTTCGGCTTCGGCGCAGATGGCGCTGTGCGAGAAGTAGTTCGGCGTGCCGAAGACCTTTGGCAACGTGCCGTACAGCAGGTCGGTCGAGGTCGGCGAGTAGCGGCCACGCATGTAGACGAACTTCTGCGGCTCGTTGGCCTTGCGCAGTTCGATCATCCTGTCGGCCACCGTGTCGAGCGCCTCGTCCCAGGTGATCGGCACGAACTTCGGATCGACGCCGCGGCCCTTGACCGGATTGGTCCGCTTCAGCGGCACCTTGATGCGGTCGGGGTCGTAGAGCTGCTGCGGGATCAGGTGGCCGCGCGGGCACACGTAGCCGTGATTGGTCTGCGACGCCGGATTGCCGCGCACGCGCACGGCGCGCCCCTGCTCCTCGACGAAGATCTGGATCGCGCACCACTGCGTGCAGCCCTGGCAGGTGCTGGCCACCCACTCGCCCTTGGCCGGGGCGCCGCCCTTGATCTTGCGCGGCGCCATGGCAGCCGACACCGGCGGCTGGGTGGCGCAGCCGGCAGCCAGCAGCGCACTGGTGGCAGCCGATGCCTGGATGAATGCCCGTCTCGTCAGTCTCATGACTCCTCCGTCGCAACGATTCGAAAATCGTCAAACGAACGCACTGTGCCTCGTCGGCGAAGGCGACTACTGACGCAGATCAGAACCCGCTGGTCCGGTCAGACATTGTTGAGCGGACTGCTAGGGGATTGACGCAAGGTGACACGCCGACCGTTACACGATCGCGGGTGCGACCGCGCCACCAAAGCAGAGCGGCGGGCCTGCTATTGGATGCCCAGCCGCTTCATCCGCTCCCACAGGCTCTTGCGCGAGATGCCGAGCGTCTCCGCGGTCTGGCCGATCTGCCAGGCGTGGTGGGCGAGCGCGCGCTGGATGTAGCCGCGCTCCTGCTCCCTGAGGAAGTGTTCGAGCCGTTGCAAGTCGGCGGCCGGGGCGAGCGGAGACGGCAGTTCGGGCGCCGCCGGGTCCTGACTGGCCAGCAGCTCGGTGTCGATCCAGCGCTGCTGCGACAGCAGGCAGGCGCGCTCGATCGTGTTGCGCAGCTCGCGCACGTTGCCCGGCCAGGGCTGGCGCATCAGCACCCGCTCGCCGTCGCCGGTCAGGTCGCGCGCCGCGTCGGGGTGGGCGCGGTTCCAGTCGGCGACGAAGCGGTGCGCCAGCCACAGCACATCCTCGGGCCGCGCCCGCAGCGGTGGCACGCGCAGGTGCACGACGTTGACCCGGTAGTAAAGATCCTCGCGGAAGCGGCCGGCGCGGACCTCGTCGTTCAGCTGCTTGTGCGTGGCCAGGATCACGCGCACCGCGAGCTTGATCGTCTCCTCGCTGCCCAGCCGCGTGATGCTGCGATCCTGCAGCACGCGCAGCAGCCGGGCCTGCAGGGCCGGCGGCATGTCGCCGATCTCGTCGAGAAACAGCGTGCCGCCGTTGGCCTGTTCGAACTTGCCGCGGTGCATCCGGTGCGCGCCGGTGAAGGCGCCGCGCTCATAGCCGAACAGTTCCGCCTCGACCAGCGATTCGGGCAGGGAGGCGGCGTTGACCGCGACGAACGGCGCCTCTTCGCCGAGCGTCGTGCGGTGCAGGCAGCGGGCGAGCTCCTCCTTGCCGGCGCCGGACTCGCCGGTGATCAGCACCGTGTCCCAGTGATTGCCCAGTCGCATCACCGTCGCGTGCAGGCGCTTCATCTCGCTGGAGACGCCGAGCGGACAGTCCGCGAGCTCCTGCGCCGGCACCGCGGGCTGCGTGGAAGCGAAGCCGCGCAATCGGCGGATCAGCCGGTCGATGTCGAGCGGTTTGGTGAAGAAATCGGCCGCGCCGGCATCGAGCAGCGCATCTCTCTGCGCGGCTGTCCCGTAGCCGGTGATGAAGATCCACGGTTTTCCGGGGAACTTCGGCTGCAGTTCGGCGAACAGCGCCGGCCCCGTCATGTCCGGCAGGCGCACATCGCTGACGAAGGCGTCGAACGACTCGCCCGCGTCGATGCCGCCAGCGGCGGCGCCGTTGCGCAGCCAGCGGCAGCGAAAGCCCTCGAGCGACAGGCGTTCGGCCAGCGTCTCGCCCATGAAAGGGTCGTCTTCGATCAGGCAGATGTTCATCTCGGCGCCTCGCCCGGATGCAGGGGAAAGACCGCGATCAGTTCGGTCGCAAAGCCGGCAGCGGGTTCGGCCGCGAGTTCGACGCGGCCGCCGGCCGTGTGCAGGATGCGCGCCGTGACCCACAGGCCGAGTCCTGTGCGGCCATCGTCGCCGCGCGGCTGTGCTTCGAGCAGTTGCGCGAAACGCTGCGGCTCGAATGTCAGGCCCGTATTCGCCACGTGCACCCTCCATTCGTCAACGGCCTGCTCGGCGGACACCTGCACGCGACCGCCACCGCCCGCGGCGGCGATGGCATTCAGGGTCAGGTTCAGCAGCACCTGGCGCACCGGCACCGCCGGCAGCACGCGGCCGGCCGGCGCCTGCACGCGCCAGTCGAGCACGCAGCCGCTCGATTGCGCTTCGGGGTGCAGCAGCAGGTACAGGTCGTGCAGGTCGTCGGCGCGAAGTTCGTGCGTCTCGCGCCGTGCCTCGTTCAGCAGCGCGTTGACCGTCGAGTGGATCTGCTGCAGGCCACGTTCGAGCAGCGCCAGCGTCCGCTCTGTCGCCTCGTCGACGCCGCCGCGCAGGCGGCGATTGGAGATCGCGCCGAGCATTCCGCCGAGCGGATTGTTGACCTCGTGCGCGATACCGGCGGCGAGCCGGCCGATGCTGGCCATGCGCTCGGCATTGAGCATGTCCCGTTCAAGCCGGCGCTTGGCCTCGATCTCGTCCATCATGCCGAGGAAGGCGTTGCCGAGATCGCCGACCTCGTCGTTCAGCCGGCTGACTTCGGCCACCGCCGGCCGGACGTTCGACGTCGGCGCTTGGCGCATCGACGCGCGCAGTTTCTCCAGCGGGCCGATCATGCGGCGGCCGCCGATCCAGCCGAGACCGGCGACCACGATGATCGCAATCGAACCCAGCAGCGCCAGCCGCACGGCGACTTCACCCGCCTGCGCGCGCGAGATGGCGCGCTCCTGCTGCACGATCACCGCACCGAGCGGGATATCTTCCTCGCCGATCAGACGTTCGGCCACGATCAGGCTGTTGGTCTGTTCGTCTTCACGGATGTAACCGGCGCCGCCCCGCGCTTCCTCACCGGCCCAGCGCGCGGCCGCCGCCAGCGGCGCCGGCAGCCGGCTCGCCGGCGTGCCCAGCGGGTAGTTCTGCGGATCGAGGGCGACGAACACCGTGCTCTCGGCGTCGATCACCCAGACCTGGACCGACGGCACCGTTCCGGAGGCGGACGCCAGCGAGGAAGCGCGCACCATCTGGAACGCCTGCCACACATCGTCGGCCAGCACCGGCTGCGCCAGCGACCGGGCCAGCGTTCTCGCCAGCCGCTGCGCCTGCGCCACCGCATTGGCCTCGACATAGCGATACAGGAGCAGGTAGGTCATGGTCGCCACGGCGATGCCGGCGGCCAGGGCAACGAGGCCAAGCGCCAGCGGCACCTTCAGCCGATAGCTCCAGCGCCGCCGGCGCCGCGCTGCCGGCAGTGACGGAGACACCGCGGTCATCCGACGGTGCGCGCCATTTCGGCGATCGAGTCGAACAGCGCCGGCGATCCGGCGTCGAGACGGTCCAGTCGCAGTTCGGCAAGCACGGCTCGGCCATCGGCGGACTCATGCATCGCCAGCAACGCCTGCTGCATGCGCGCCCGGGTGGCCGCGCCGACATGCGCGGCGGCGACCAGCGGCGGGAAGCCGAAATCCGGCGAGCGCTGCAAGA
Organism: uncultured Burkholderiaceae bacterium; assembly: GCA_964509545.1. GTDB lineage: Bacteria > Pseudomonadota > Gammaproteobacteria > Burkholderiales > Burkholderiaceae_F > JADJWR01. The sequence continues at coordinate 30,385 of CAZDXQ010000004.1, forward strand.
CCCGCGTTCGCGCCGTCATCGCCGGCATGACCTCGGCCAGCACGTCCCAGACGTAGCCGTCGACCGCGCCGCCTTCGGCCAGTCCCTCGGCCACCGCCTCGACCACGTTCGGATGCGAGTGGGCAAAAAAGCTGCGCCCGAAGTAATCGTCGGGTCGCGTCTTCTGTTGCGCCAGCAGATAGCGGATGTACAGGTAGCCGGAGTTCGACAGCGGGTCGGAGAAGGCGAAGCTGCGGCCGCGCAGGTCGGCAAGTCCCGTCACCTTCGAGCGGCTGCCGGCGATCAGGTAGCTCTGGTAATAGGGACGGTTGTGCCACAAAGGCACCGCGATCAGGCGCAGTTCCCTCGCGTGCAGCACATAGGGAAAGCCGCAGATCCAGGCAAAGTCGATCTGCCCGGCGCGCAGTCCGTCGATGATCGGCGAATAGACGCCACGCTGGATGAACTGCACGCGCATGCCGGTGGCCGATTCGAGATACGACTGCCAGCGGCCGAGCATGCGCAACCGGTCGTACAGGAAGACGGCAGTGATGCCGAAACGCACCGTCGGCGTCTGCGCCCGCAGCGCCGGGCTGGCCCCCAGCGCTGCCATCGCGCCGGCAAAACGGCGTCGGTCCATCGATCCGTCTCCTTCGGTCACCAATCGGTAACGCCAACCGCCACGGCGGCCCATCAAAGTTACCGGACGGTAACGCCGCGGCACCGGACCTGTCGATAACCCATTGATTCCTCGCGAGCGCCGCCCTAGGCCCCGTTCTTGCAGAGGGAAATTCAAACGACGCGGTAGGCGCGGCGCATCCATGCGCCCCGAACCGCACCAGGACATGGGGACGACGTTCCATCTGTTGACCGACGGCGCCCGGCTCCGACTGAACGAAGGGGCATGCCTGCCGTTGCGCAGCGACTTCGGCGGCTGCCGGGCCTGCGCAACGACCTGCCCCGCCAAGGTGCTCGACGTCACCGTCGACCGCGTGGCACTGGCTGACGGCTGCCTGCACTGCGGGCGCTGCGTCGCGGCCTGTCCGACCGAGGCGCTGCAGCTCGACGGCTTCGATGTCGGCGAGTTGCCGGCAGGTCCGCAGCCGATCGAGGTCGAGTGCGCCAAGGTGCCGGCGAACCTGCGCACCGCGCAATCGATCGCGGTGCCCTGCCTCGGCGGACTGTCCGCCGGGCGGATCGCAGCACTGCACGAGGCGGCCGGCGGACGCGGCGTTTCCCTGGTCGACCGCGGCTGGTGCAGCCGCTGCAGCGCCGGCTGCGGCTCGGCGCATCCGGCGGGCGCAGCGCTCGAGCGCGTGGTGCTTTGGCTCGATGCCGTGCACGACCCGAGGCCGGCGCCGCGTCTGCTTTCGCGGCCGCTGCCGGCCGAGCAGATGCCGGCCGAGATTCCCGCGCCGCCGGAGCCGGTCGACCCCGGCCCGGCGCTGTCGCGACGGCAGTTCTTCCGCACGCTCGCCAGCGACCCGGTCGGTCGCACGCGCCGGGCCGCGCCGATGGGCGGCGATGGCCGCGCCGCCTTTCCGACAAACCAGCGGCGCGAATCGCCCGAGCGCCGCCGCCTGCTCGACGCGCTCGACGCCGCCGCGGAGCGCGGCGCGACGACGCTGCCGAGCGAGTTCTTCCCGCGGCTTTCGGTGATCGGCGTCTGCGCCGACCACCGCGTCTGCACCGCCGCCTGCCCGACCGGCGCCTTGAAGGTGGTTGCGACCGAAGGCGCGGCGAGCCTGACGTTCGCCTCGACCGCGTGCATCGGCTGCGGCGCCTGCGCACGGTCGTGTCCCGAAGGCGCGCTGGCGGTCGAGGCGCACGGCGGCGAAAGGGCGCCGATGGTGCTCGTCCATCACACGCAACAGGTGTGCAGCACCTGCGGCGATGTCTTCACGCCACGGGCCGGCGAGGCGCTGTGCCTGGCCTGCAGCAAGACGCAGCGATTCATCGGCGACGCGATGTCTCAATTGTTCGGAGCAAGGCACTGACCGGCGCGCAGCCGGCTTTTCAAGGGGGACCAGCGATGGGCATCACCGACAGCATCTTCAAGTCGCGGTTATCGAGGCGACGCTTCCTGCAGGCGACCGCGGCCACCGGAGCGGCCGGCGCGGTCGGCGGCGGGCTGCAGACGCTGCAGCCGGCGCAGGCGCAGGCGCCGGCCGCGGGCGGCGGCACGAAGATCACCAAGAGCATCTGCCACCAGTGCCCAGCGCGCTGCGGCATCGACGTCTACACCACCGACGGCCGCGTGCACGCCATCTACGGCACCTCCGATCACCCGATCTCCAACGGCAAGCTGTGCCCGAAGGGGCCGCTGGGCGCCTACACGCTGTACGACCCGGACCGCTTCAAGAGCCCGATGAAGCGCACCAACCCGAAGAAGGGCCGCAACGAAGACCCGAAGTTCGTGCCGATCTCCTGGGACGAGGCGCTCGGCATGGTCGCCGACCGGCTGAACACGCTGCGCGACAAGGGCGAGAGCCACCGCTTCGCGCTGTGCTTCGGCCGCGGCTGGGGCGCCTCCTGCGCCGGCCTGCTCGGCACCTTCGGCGGCCTGTACGGGTCGCCCAACGTGCCGATCGGCCATTCGTCGATGTGCTCGGACGGCTCCATCCTGTCCAAGCAGTGCACCGACGGCAATGCCTCGTACAGCGCCTACGACTACCGCAATGCGAATTACCTGCTGATCTTCGGCGCGAGTTTCCTCGAGGCCTTCCGCCCTTACAACAACAACATGCAGGTCTGGGGCTACATCCGCGGCGAGAAGAGTCCGAAGACGCGCGTCACCGCGGTCGACGTGCACATGAACACGACGCTGGCCGCCAGCGACCGCGGGCTGCTGGTCAAGCCCGGCACCGACGGCGCGCTGGCGCTGGCCATCGCGCACGTGATCCTGATCGAAGGGCTGTGGGAGAAGAGCTTCGTCGGCGACTTCAAGGACGGCGTCAACCTGTTCAAGAGCGCGCAGACCGTCGACCCGGCGAGCTTCAACGAGAAGTGGGTCAAGGGTCTGGTCGAATGGTGGAACCTGGAGGTCAAGGACCGCACGCCGGCCTGGGCCGCGGGAGTAACCACGCTGTATGAGCGCGACATCGTCGCCACCGCACGCGAGTTCGGAACCACCCGGCCGGCGATCGCCCTGTTCGAGCGCGGTGCGCATGCCCACTCGAACGGGATCATGAACGGCATGGCGATCCACACGCTCAATGCGCTGGTCGGATCGATGTACGCCAAGGGCGGGCTGATGTACCAGATGGGCCCGGCCTACGGCCCGCTGCCCGTCAGCGACGGCGACTACAAGGACGAGTACGCGAAGAACGGGCCGTGGAAGAAGTTCCCGCGCGTCGACCTGCAGGGGCACGAGGACGGCTACCTGCTGGCGAAGAACATGCTGCAGGAAGTCGGCCCGAACTCGCTCGCCGGCAAGCCGTACAAGCTCGACACCGTGATGTTCTACCTCACCAACCCGATCTGGACCGCGCCGAACGGCCAGCAGTGGGAACAGGCGATGGCGGAGCTGTTCGTCATCGCCACCGACCCGTTCCCGAGCGAGACGGCGATGTTCGCCGACGTGGTCCTGCCCGACCACACCTACCTGGAGCGGCTGCAGGACGCGCCGACCTATCCGTTCCAGGGCTATCCGATCGCGCAGCTGCGCACGCCGGCGGTCAAGCCGCTGTACGACACGAAGTATTTCGGCGACACGCTGATCGAGATCGGCAAGCGGATCAAGGGCCGGACCGGCGAGTACTACAAGGCGCTGGGCAACAGCGAGAACGTGATCCGCGCCCTGGCCGCCGGCTTCGCCGCCAACCCGGGCGACAACGGCGTCAAGGACTTCGAGAGCTGGAAGGAAAAGGGCGTCTGGTACCGCAAGCCCTACCTCTGGCAGCAGCGCAACGGCGAGTTCTTCGAGTGGGACGGCAAGGGCTACAACAAGCCGATGACGCCCGCCGAGGTCAAGGAGAAGCTGCTGAAGACCGAGTCGGGCAGGTTCGAGATCCGCTCCAGCTACCTCGAACGCAAGGCCGACTGGATCGCCGCCAAGACCGGCCGCGACAAGACCAAGCTGATGTTCCCGGTCTGGGAGGAACCGAAGCATCCGGGCGGCGGCGACCTGTACATGTCGACGCCGAAGGTGGCGATGCACGCCGAGGGCCGAAGCGCCAACATGCCGACCGCCATTTCGCTGATGCAGCCGACCGTCGGCGGCCGCGACCGGGTCTGGATCGAGATCCATCCGGACACGGCGGCCAAGCGCGGCATCGCCGACGGCGACCGGGTCAAGATCAAGTCGACGGTCGGCACCATCGAGGGCTATTGCCGCGTCTTCGAGGGCACGCGACCGGACACGATCGTCGTGCCGATGGAGCACGGCCACTGGGCGATGGGCCGCTGGGCAAAGGCGCGTGCGCCGGGGCACACCGGCGAGGTGACGGTGAACCAGTCGGACCGCGTCACCGGCCAGTGCAACTACTACACGACCAAAGTGTCGGTCGAGAAAGCCTAGGAGGCAGCCATGGCGAAATGGGGAATGGTCATCGACCTGGACAAGTGCACCGGCTGCCAGGCCTGCACCACCGCCTGCGCGATGGAGAACAACCGCCTGCCCGGGGAGAACTGGCAGGACGTGCTCTTCTATCACGAGGGCCGCTATCCGAACGTCAACATGAAGTGGTTCCCGCGGCCGTGCATGCACTGCGAGCATCCGTCCTGCGTCAGCGCCTGCCCGACCCGGGCCACCTACAAGGACCCGGAAGGCGGCTACGTGCTGATCGACTGGAACAAGTGCATCGGCTGCAAGGCCTGCATGGTCGCCTGCCCATACGGCGTGCGCTTTTACACGGACGAGAAGGCGGTCGTGCAGCCCGACATCCGCAGCGTGTTCCCGGGAAAGGACGGACGGAGCTGGGATCCGCCGTACAGGGGACCGCAGAACGATCCTTCGCACGGCGTGGGCATCCAGCCGAAGGGCGTCGTGTCCAAGTGCACCTTCTGCTACCACAAGACCAGCACCGCGCCAAAGGGTGTGGCCGACCTCGACGAGGACAACCCGGCGACAAAGGAGCACACGCCCGCCTGCGTACGCGTGTGCCCGCCGAAGGCGCGCTGGTTCGGCGATCTCGACAATCCGGCGTCGAAGGTCAACAAGCTGATCGCCGACAAGCGCGGCACGCGGCTGCTCGACCACACCGGCAACAAGCCGCAGGTCTACTACCTGAGCGGCGGCGCCGGCGCGGCCGTGCCGAGCTCACGCGAAACCAATCCCGCCTGAGGAGGACATGACATGAGTGCTGCATCTCTTCCGCGCTCGGGCGGTTCGGCCGGGCTGATCGTCGGCATCGCTGGACTGGTCGTCACCGGCGGCTTCGTCCTTTGGCAACTGATGTCGCAGGGCCACGGGGCCTACAACGCATCGAGCATCGGCCTGATGTGGGGTCTGCCGATCGTCACCTACGATTTCTTCCTGATGAGTTCGTGCGGCGCGGCGCTCGTCGGCGCGATGGGCACGGTGCTGGGCGTGAAGGACTTCGAGCCGCTGGCGCGGCGCGCCACGTGGATCGCGCTGGCGCTGCTCGCCGGCGGCGTGGCGGCGCTGATGCTCGAACTCGGCCACCCGATCCGGTCGCTGTACGCGATCCCGCTGAACTTCCAGGTCAAGGCGCCCCTGTTCTGGAAGGTGCTCGCCGTGGGGCTGTACGGGCTGTGCCTGCTGGCGATGGCTGCGGGCTGGCTGGCCAAGGGCGACGCGGCTGCCAAGCCCGGCGCCGCGGCGACCATCGGCGCGCTGGCGGCGCTGGCGGTGGTGATCACCGGCGCGCTGATGTTCGCCACGCTGTCGATGCGGCCGTTCTGGCACTCGGGCGAAGTGCCGGTGATGGTCCTGGTCGAAGCGCTGCTCGGCGGCACCGCGTTCACGCTGCTGGCCGCGCACAACGCCGGCGGCGAGGACTCGCGCGCCGCCGGGGCGGCCGGCCGCTGGGTCGCCGTGCTCGCCTTCGCCACGCTGCTGTTCATCGTCGGCCGGGCGATCGTCGGCCTGGCGTCGAACCTCGACGGCCTGCAGGTGTGGAACAAGGTGGTCGGCTCGGTCGCGTTCTGGGTCGAGATCGCTTTCCTTGTCGTCGCACTGTGGTTGACGGGAACGTCCGCCAATCGTGCCAGCGGCGGCATGCAGAAGCTGGCCATGGTGCTGGTCATCGTGGCGCTGCTGATCGGCAAGTACGAGTTCGTGATCGGCGGCCAGCTGGTGCCTTTGTTCAAGGGCTCGTGGGCGCATGGGCTGATCCAGTACTCGCCTTCGGCGGCCGAATGGGCGCTGCTGGCGATGTCCGCCTTCCTCGCCTACGCGGTCTATGCCTTCGGCGCTTCTCGCTTCCGTCTCGGCCGCTGAGCCGGTGCCGTCCGCCGACGCCGCCGCGGCGGACCTCGCCGACCTGTTCGTGCTGCTGGCGGCGGCCTTCGCGCCGCCGCCAGCAGCTCTGGCAACGCGCGAGTGGTGCGAACCGCTGGCCGCCGACCTGAGAGATCTCGGCCTCGCGCTGGATCTCGACACGGCCGCCGCGCAGCGGGCGCTGCGCGACGCGGCCAACGGGCCGCTCGCCGGCGAGCCGTGGCTCGTCGAGTACAGCCGCCTCTTTCTCGTGCCGCCGGTGGCGGTGACGCTGAACACCGGCATCTATCTCGAAGGCGGGCTCGCCGGCGTCAGCGCGCAGATGATGCGCCAGTGTTACGCGACGGCGGGCTTCGCACAGCGCGAGGGCTTCCGCGACCTGCCCGACCATGTCGCGATCCAGCTCGAATTCGTCGGCGCGCTGCTTGGGCGCCATGCCGACGGCGAGGCGGACAGCCTGGCGATGGCGTGCGAATTCGCCGATGGCTTTGTCGCGCACTGGGTCGGGCCGCTGCGCAGCGCCTGCCTGAAGGCCGCCGCCGCGCATCCGGCTGCCGGCGCGTACGCCATGCTTGCCGAGGTGCTGCAGGCGGCGACCGATCGCATCGCCCAGTAAGAGTCTCCTGTCGGGCGCGCGCGACGGGCCCCTTGCGTGTGGGTCGTCGCCGCGCTCCTTTTTCGCTGCCCTAGGCACGCTCGCGCAAAGCGCGTCCGCAAGGCAGGACCAGACCACCGAACGAGCCGCGATGGGGGTCGACATGGAACTTCAGGCACTGATCTTCGACGTCGACGGCACGGTCGCCGACACCGAAGAAGCGCATCGGCAGGCGTTCAACGAGGCGTTCCGGACGCACCGGCTGGACTGGCACTGGAACCGCAACCTCTACGCAACGCTGGCCCGAACCTCCGGCGGTCGCGAACGCCTCCGGCAGTACCTGGACTCGCTCGACCTGCCGGCGGGTCGCAGGTACGAGCTCGCCGAGCGCATCGCTGACATCCATCGGACGAAAATCGACGCCTACAACGCGCTGGTCGCCTGCGGTCGTGCTCGGCTTCGCGCCGGCGTGCGGCGCCTGATCGAGGAAGCCCTGCAGGCGGACTTGAAGCTCGCCGTGGCGACAACGGGCACCGCCGAGAGCGTCGGGGCGCTGCTCGCATACGGCCTTGGTACCGATATGCTCGGCCGATTCGAGGTGGTCGCCGCCGGCGCCGTGGTCTCGCGGCCGAAGCCGGCGCCGGACATCTACCTGTTCGTGCTGAAGAGGCTGCGGGTGCCGGCCGCGGCCTGCGTCGCTTTCGAGGATTCGGCCAAGGGCGTCACGGCCGCGCGCGAGGCCGGCCTGTTCGTCGTCGCCACACCGACCTTTTGCACGCTCGACCAGGACTTCACGCAAGCCGACCTGTTCCTGCCGACGCTCGGCGACCCGGATCAGCCGCTGCCGCGGGCGATCGCGCAGCACCGCACCGGCGGCGTGCCCTACGTCAATCTTGCGCTACTGGCCAGGCTGCATGCGGCCGCGCGCGGCAGCAACGCAGGTCACATCCCGGCGATCGCCGGCAGTCACGCAGGCTGACGGCCAGCGCGCCATACCGGCGCGCGCGCTTCCAAGCGCTCGGCATCGGGCAGAGGCGAACAATGCGAATCATTGTCGCGCTCGTCCTCGCGACGCTGGTCACGCTGTCGCGCCCGGCCGCGGCGGAGATGAGCGCCGACGACTATCAGACCGGCGCGCGCCGATTGACGCCGGCACAGCAGGCGCAGGAGGCGCAGCGCATCCGCCGGGAACGCGAACACGCGGAGGCGATCGAGCGCGAACGCGAGGCCCAGGCCGAGCAGGCACGGCGCCAAGAGCAAGCGCGACTGGCCGCGCGGCCGCCCGGCGTGCGGCTGGTCGAAGCGCGCTGCGGTGCCTGCCACGGCGCCGACTACCTGCGCGATCACCGCTACGGTTGGCTCGGCTGGTGGAGCGTGCTGCTGCGCATGGAGTACATCAACGGCGCCCGCTTCGAGCCGGGCGAACGGCGCGTCATCGTCGCGCATCTGGCCAGCAGCCTGCCCGCGACATCGACACGCGCCGGGCTTGAATGGACCGCCGCCGCCGCGGTGCTCGCCCTGCTGCTCGCGGGGGCCTGGCGCCTGCGACGCCGCGCTCACTGATCGGCCGCTGCAGCCGGCAAGCACCTGCGCGCCGGCGACGTGGCGTGCCGCCGCTGCCGAAGTCAAAAAGCGGCAGGTCGAGAACACCGGCAGATGCTGCCCTGGAACAGCACGCACGCATTGACGCAGCGCAACGACATATTCGCTTGGATTGATATGTTGGAACCCTGTTCAAGGAGAGACATGATGTTCAATCCCCCGTTGCGCTCGACGATCCACGCCGTCATGGCGGCCGCACTGCTTGTCGTTGGCGGCGTCTGCGGCGCGCAAACGCCAGTGGCCGACGAATCGCGCCTGATCGCCGAGGCCGCCGACCAGTTGATGAAGAGCGGCAAGCCGCTGTTCATCAGCAACGAGCGGTTGCAGGCGCTGCTCGCCGACAGGGACCCGGCCAACGAGCCGGTGCTGATCAGCGTCTGCGCCCCGGGCGACTATGCCAAGGCGCGCATCAAGGGTTCGATCAATATCCCGCGTGGCGCGTTCTGGAAACCGGCCAATGTCGCCAAGCTGCCGCCGAAGGACAAACCCATCGTCGCCTACTGTTACACCGGCACCGGCGCCGTCGGCCCGGCCGCGGTGCTGCGCATGATGGGTTACGACGCCGTGCAGCTGGAATGGGGCACGATGGGGTGGACAAAGAACGACATCGCGCTCGGCCCGGCCTCGCGCTTTCCCGCATCGCAGGAGAACTTTCCGGTCGACACAAAGCCCAACCAGCCCGCGGCGACCTGGGCGCGCCCGGTCGTCGCCACCGGCAAGGCGACGCTGAGCGAGATCCTGATCGCCCGCGGCGACGCCGTCGAGATGGCCGACAACACGGTGTCGATGACGGCCGAAGCAGTACAGGGCATGCTCACCGACGCCAACCCGGCCAACGATCCGTTCATCGTCGACACCCGCAGGCCGGAGGACTACACCAAGGGCCACATCCCGGGCGCCATCAATGTCCCGATGGCCAACGTGTTCGAGCCGGGCAATCTCGCCAAGCTGCCGCTGGGCCGCCGCATCGTGGTGGCCGACTACAACGGCCAGACCGCGGTCGGCACCAGCTACCTGCTGTCGATCCTCGGCTACAACGCCCGCGGCCTGCAGTACGGCATGATGGGGTGGAGCAAGGACGACGCGCTGATCGCGCCGTACAAGCGCTTCCCGGCCGACCAGAAGGACTATCCGATCGAGCTCGGCAAGTAGCGCCGATAGCGCCCCGGCCGATGCCAGCTCCGCGCATCGCCCGGTGCGCCCGCAAGCGCGCTGGGCAGCCCCAAGCGCACAGTCCGCAGCGGGAAGCGCGGAGGGCAGCTCAATCAGCGCGCCGGGCCGTTCCACGGCCGCGCCGGTAGGCGCGGCCGGCTGCGCTGGGGCAACCGCACGCAGTTGCGCGTGCTTCATCCCGCTTCGCCCCAAGCGCTCAGTCCGGAGCACGCAGCGCGGAGAGCAACGTGCAAGTGCGATGGGCTGTCGGCAGCAGGCCAGCCGCAGCCCGCCGCCCCGGCGAGCCACTCGCGCGCCGAAACGCGGCCAACTGCGTCGGCGCGCCGAGGAAGAACGGATGGACTTCACCGAGACGCCTTTCGGAGACGGCCATTCCGCAGTCGCGCGGAATGCCTCGAGCCTGCCCTTTTCGGCGCGCGTCGATCCCGCGTAGGCTGCACAGCGTTCTGTACTTGCGCACCTGGAGCCCGCCTCGCTGCCAACGTCGATCCCGCCGCCGCCCATGCGCTGCATCTGGCGCTGGACTTCCTCGGCGCGCAGCGGGCCTTGCTCGAACGCCTGACGATCGACCGCGCCAGGCGCTGCTCGCCGACCACCGGCGCGTACGCGAGGCCGCTGGCGACGTCGGTGAGTACGCAGCGCGCGCCAGCCTGCCGGTGGACGTGCTCGGGGTCTGTGGCTTGCTCCCCAGCGCGGTGAAGTCAAAGTGGTCTCAACCTGTTATTGTGTGACTACATTGATCCGGCCGCGAAGGAATCGTCATGGCTCAATCTGTCGTCAGTATCCGGGAGTTGAAGAGCCGCCTGAGTCATTTCCTGAGACTGGCCCGGGGCGGCGAGTCCGTGGTGATCACGGACCGCGGCGTGCCGGTCGGGCGCCTGGTACCGATCGAACAGGATCTCGACGATCGGATCGCGGCGCTGCGCGCCGCGAGGCAGTTGCAATGGAGTGGTCGGCGGTTGGCGCCTCGCAAGCCCGCCGTCCGGATGCCGGCCGGCAGGAGCGTCGCGGAGCTCATCGTCGAGGATCGCGGGTGATCCTCTATCTCGATGCGAGCGCCCTGGTGAAGCGCTATGTGGCGGAAGCGGGATCAACCGACGTTGCCGCGGCCATCGCCGCAGCGCGCCTGCTGGCGACCACCGTCATCAGCCGGGCCGAGGTCACGGCTGCACTGGCCAAAGCGGTGCGCCTAGGTTATGCCACCCGCAACGCCGCCGCCGCCGGCCTGGCGGACTTCGAAGCCGATTGGCCCGATCTGATTCGTCTGGAAGTGAGCGAAACTGTCGTGGCGCGCGCGGCCTCGGTGGCCTGGCAGCAAGGCTTGCGCGGCTACGATGCGGTTCATCTGGCCAACGCCTTGCAGTGGCAGGAAGCGCTCGGCAACCCGGTCACCGTCGCCACCTACGATCGCGAACTCTGGCGCGGCGCCCAGACCAGCGGGCTCGTGCCGTGGCCCAACGACATGCCGTGAGTCCGCGGCGCCGGTCCACCGTCGGCTTCGACAGGCTGCGCCTCGAAGGCGCACTGCTGCTGCCCGACCTGCTGACGACGCCCGATGCGCAGTGGCGCGATCTCCTCGCGGCCGGGGACGATCTCGAGGAAGACTGGCAGTCGCTCGCATTGCGCGGAGGGTTGCCGACGCCCGTGCTGGAACTGACGACGCCGGCCGACCGCGCCGTCTGGTCCGACGGCTACGTCCGCATCTATCTTGAGCGAGCCCGGCTGGACCTTGCCTCGATCAGCGCGCTGCCGGATTTCCGCCGCCTGATGCAGGCCGCATGCCTACGATTGGGGCAGGTCCTGAACCAGACCGAGCTCTCCCGCGATGTCGGACTACGCCAGCCGATGGTCCATCGCTGGCTCAACTGGCTTGAAGCCTCGTTGTGCGCGGTCGTCGGCGCTTGCTCGAACGTTTCCCGCTTCCGGCTTGCGCTGGATCAGCGCCGGCGTTGCCGCAAACCGATACTGTCGCGGCTTGCCGATGCACTCCGTCGGAACCTCGATGCCGCCCGAATCGCATGCGCTGGCGCTGGAGCTTCTCGCCGAACTGACCGAGCCGCTGCTCGTGGTCAATCGCGACCGCGAAGTGATCTTCCGCAGCCGCGCCTTCGTCTCGCTGAGCGGATCGGAGCGACGGGAATCGCCCTGCGAGGCGCTGCTGCTGCCGCCCCTGACCCCGGCCGGCCGGTCGTGCTGCTGCTGGGAGGCGCTGGACGCCTATCGGGCCCGCGGCGGCTCCGGCATCTGGCACATCGCGCGCGCCGACGGCAGCCGCGTCCCGGTGCTGTGCAGCCTCCTTCCGGTGGGCGTCGGCGCGGCGCCCGGCCTGCTGGCCATCCGGATGCGCGCCGTCGCTGCGGACATCTCGCCGATCGCGCTCGCCTTCTTCGGCGGCATGCGCACCGCCGCTGCAGGCGACTGCGGCTACTTCACGACCGCCACAAGCTACCTGAAGTCCACCTGCGCCATCGGCGCCGCGGCCTGGTTCCGGTCGGCCTCCGGCGCAGCCGCCGCCCGGATCGAGCACGCCTGCGGCTTCGACCAGGACTCCCTGAACGGCCTGGCGCACCGACTTGGCGAGGCGCCGCCCGCCGAGCTGCACGACGTCGTCATCGGCGGCAGCGATCGGCCGCGCATCGTGCACGTGTTCCGTCCGCTCGCGGGTGCGGGCTCCGGGCTGGCCCTCGGCAGGCTCGAATCGCCGCTCGATGAGCGCCTGATCGACGCGGCACGTGCCGCCGTGCGCGCCGCCACCCATCCAGCCGCCTCCACGCCGCCGCCGTTCGCCGATCCGGCATTGCTGCAGATGCTGAGCGCGGCCGAGCGCGAGACCCTGCAACTGCTGGCCGAGGGGCTCAGCGACAAGGCGATCGCCCAGCGCCGTGGCCTCAGCCTGTACACGGTCAAGCACCAGGTGGCGCGGATCCTGAAGAAGACCGGCGTACAGCGCCGCACGGGCCTGATCCGCCGCTTCGAGCCCCGCCCGCCTTCAGCGCCACTGCTCGCCGCGCGCGCCTGACGCAGGACGCAGTCCGGCCCACGCGGCCCGGCTCGAAAGAGCCGCTGCCGCGCCCGCGACACCGGCTCCTGCGAGCCGATCCCATTCGGCTACGCGGTTGACGCAACGCAGAAGCCGCCGCGCGCCGGCGTCTACGGTGATGACGCCATCGATCAACCCAACCGGCCCAGAGGAACCACCATGGCCAAGCGCTACGCAATGCTGATCGACTTGCGCCGCTGCGTCGGCTGCACGTCTTGCCAGGTCAGCTGCAAGATGGAAAACGCGGTGCCGTTCGGCAGCTTCCGTTCACGGGTGGCGATCAACGACACCGGCGAGTACCCCAACGCCAAGCGTTTCTTCCTGCCGCTGTTCTGCAACCAGTGCGACGAGGCGCCGTGCGTGCCGGCCTGCCCGGTGCCGGGCGCGACCTACAAGCGCGACGACGGCATCGTCGCCGTCAACCGCGACCTGTGCATCGGCTGCGGCCGCTGCATCTCGAACTGTCCGTACAACGCCCGCTATCTGCAGCCGAACATCCCGGTGCGAAACGACCCGAAGCCGTACCTGGCCAAGGTGCCCGAGCTGAAGGGCAAGCCGGCGAGCGCCCTGCGGGTGGCCGACAAGTGCGACTTCTGCCTCGACCGCCGCGCCTGGGGCGACGGCGAAACGGCCTGCCAGCGCAACTGCTTCGGCAAGGCGATCGTCTTCGGCGACGTCAACGACCCGGAAAGCCGCATCGCCAAGCTGCTGGCCGGCGAGAAGACCCGCGTCTTCCTGCCCGAGGTCGGCACCAAGCCGCGCGTGTACTACATCGCGCCGGACGAGACCGCCTTCAAGGTCAACGACGACGAGCGCGTCAACCCGATCGGGTGACGGCGGCCACGATGACCCAGACGTCCGATCAACCGTTCCCTGCGGCGCCGCGCTGAGCCGCCGCGCGATGGAGATGCCGAAATGACAGCCACGACCAACCGCCGGAGTTTCCTGAAGACCACCGCTGCGCTCGGCGGCGCGGCCGCGCTCGACGGCTCCGGTCTGTTCTCGCTGAAGCTGCTCGCTCCCGGCGAGGCGCAGGCGATGACCGCCCGCGCCGGCGCCTACCAGGTCCGCTACACCGCCGACGTCATGTGTCCGTCCGAGTGCGGCCTCGAGATGTGGGTGCAGGACGGCCAGGTGGCCAAGATCTACGGCAACAAGGCGGTGCCGTTCAACGACGGCGCCTGCTGCGCCAAGGGCGCCTGCGGCCAGCAGCTGATCTACTCGCCGTACCGGCTCAAGCACCCGCTGATCCGGGTCGGCAACCGCGGCGAGGGCAAGTTCCGCCGCGCCACCTGGGACGAGGCGATTGATCTGATCGCCCGCAAGCTGCGCGAGATCAAGGTCAAGTACGGCGCCGAGTCGGTGGTGATGGACTCCGGCGACGTCACCGACCGCGACCAGTACTGGCGCCTGTTCTTCGCCTACGGCACGCCGAACTGCGTCGAGCACGGCTCGATCTGCGACACCCCGCGCCGGCACGGGCCGAAGCTGATGCTCAACGGCAAGCGCATCGAGCCGGACGTGATGCGGCCGCAGCTCGTTCGCCAGCCCGACGGCTCGCTGAAGAAGGACTACACCTACCGCACCAAGCTGATCATCTACAACGGCTGGAACCCGTTCGTCGCCACCCGCATCGCCTACGAGAGCCGCGGCACGGTGGCGGCGCAGGTCGAGGCCGGCTGCAAGGTGGTGGTCATCGACCCGTCGCTGTCGAACACCGCGGCGCGCGCCGATCTGTGGCTGGCGCCGCGCGCCGGCACCGACGGCGACCTGTTCGGGGCGATGCTGCGCTTCATCCTCGAAAACGACGACCAGAACAACCCCGAGCGCAAGTACATCGACTGGAACTTCAGGAAGTATTCGGTCGGCTGGGAGGAATTCGACGCCGCCTTCCGCTCGTGGTGGACGAAGACCGATCCGATCAACGGCCTCGCCTACTTCACGCTGGACTGGGCGGCCAACCGCACCGGCCTGGCGCGCGAGCAGATCCGCGACCTCGCGCACCAGTTCGGCATCACCAAGCCGGCGGCGCTGGTCTGGGGCATGCAGTCGCCGGGGCACCACTTCAACGGCTACTGCGCCTCGATCATCGGCACGGCGCTGAACGTCATCACCGGCAACTTCGACGCGCCGGGCGGCGCCATCGACACCGAGATCGTCAAGGCGTCCAAGGGCGGCTCGGCCACCGGGCGGCAGTTCACCGGCCGCAAGGTCAAGCGCATGGTCGGCGGCAAGGAGGTCGAAGGCACGGTGCAGAACCTGCACATGGACCTGTTCGGCTCCAAGTTCCCGGCGGCCTGGGACGACGTCGTCGCCGACTATCCCGACGTGATCGCCAAGGGTGTGGAGATCCGCTACGGGCCGTTCCGCGGCCACCGCTATCCGATGAAGGGCTACATCCTGCGCACCGGCAACTCGGTCTACACAGCGAGCGCGCCGTGGAAGTGGCAGGAGGCGCTGACCGCGCGCGACGCCAGCGGCAACTACAAGCTGGAGCTTTTCGTCTTCATCGACACGCTGAACCTGGAGAGCGCGCTGTACGCGGACGTGATCCTGCCCGAGGCGAGCTATGTCGAGCGGCAGAGCGTCAGCGACATCTATCCGTCGCACCCGCTGATCTACAACCGCGACGCGGTGATCGCGCCGCTGCACGAGTGCCGCAAGCCGACCGAGATCATGAACGCGCTGGCGAAGCGGCTGGCCGAGCTCGGCGACCCCGACCTGAAGGGCGAGGACTTCTGGCTCAAGTACCGCACCGAGGAAGACTTCGTCAACGAGATGCTGGCGCCGGCGCCCGGACGGCCGAACGTCGGCACGCCGCTGCCTTACCCCAAGCTGCCCGAGGGCTACACGCTGATCGGCACGCCCGATTCGCTCGAGCGCGGCGAAGTGACGGTCGACGACAAGAACAAGCGCGTCACCGGCAAGCTGCTGACGGTCGAATGGCTGCGCGCCAACCACGGGGTGGCGATCTGGCCGATGAGCTGGTACCGCTACAAGAAGGTGGCCGCGGATGAGCCAAACGGCGCCTTCCCGCCGACCTCGACGCGAAAGATCGAGTTCAAGTTCGACTGGACCGAGGACGGCAAGCGCTTCGGCGGCTACAGCTCGCACAACGCCAAGATCGAGCAGGCGGGCGGGGAGGCGCCCGACGGCCTGAAGCGCGTCGGCTACGCCAAGTTCCCGTCGACGTTCTACTGGTTCGAGACGGTGTGGAATCCGTACACCAATCCGGAGTACCGGCGCTACGCCGGCGAGTATCCGTTCCAGCTCATTACCGGCCGCATCCACCACGCGATGAGCGGCACGCAGATGATCCCCTGGCTCGGCGAGCAGAAGTGCGAGGGCCTGTGGCACCCGATGAACGAGCCGTTCGAGGCCGAGGTCCCGGATCCGCAACCGCTGGGCGGCACGCTGATGGCGGGCGCGAAGCGCCGGTTCGCGGCCAACACGTACTCGGTCGGCACCGTCTGGCTGAACACCGACGACGCGAAGAAAATGGGACTGAAGAACGGCGATCTGGTTGAACTGACCAATCCGCTGGGCAAGTCCACCCGCGGCAAGGCCTTCGCCTCGGGCGGCATGCGGCCCGGCGTGGTCAAGGTGGGCTTCGGCGCCGGCGGCCGCTTCTCGCCCGGCATGGGGCCGGCCTATCACTCACGCAATTACACGCCGTCGCACAACCAGCTGGTCGACCCCGGCGCGCTGAGCCCGATCATGGGCTTCCCGGCCTATGCCGACATGGTCGTCAAAGTGCGCCGCGTACAGGCAGGCAAGGCATGACCGCGCCGCTCGCGACCGATGTCGCCGCCGGTACGGCCCCCCAGCCGGCACTCGATGCGCAGGTTCTCCTGCTCGACCTGCTGCGGCGGCTGTTCCTGAATGGACCGAACCGCGGCATGGCCGACGCGCTGACGGCCACCGCCGCGGTCGACGACTGGCCGCCGCGTATCGCCGAGCCGCTGCAAACGATGCGCGCGGCGGTTGCCGCCCGCGGCGATGCCGCCGAGGCGCTGTTCGACCTCGAGGTCGAATTCACCCGGCTGACGATCGGCCCGCTGGAGATCCCGGCGATGCCGTACGCATCCTTCTACCTGTCGCCGGGCCGGACGCTGATGACCGCGGACACGCTCGACGTGCGGCGGCGCTATCTCGAAGCCGGCGTGGCGGTGCGCGACCTGGGCCGCACGCCCGACGATCACCTCGGCATCGAGCTGGAGTTCCTGCACTTCCTGACGCTGCAGGCGGCGCTGGCCGAGGCGCGCGGCGACGAGGCGACACGCGAACGGGCGCTGGCGCAGCGCGCGTCGTTCATCGCGGAGCATGCCGCGCGCTGGATGCCGTCTTTCGCCGCCGCCTTCGCCGCGGCGACCGAGGAGCCAGCGCTGGCGGCGGTGGCGCTGCTGCTGCAGGCCGCGGTGACCTTGCGCTGAGCGGCCTGTCGCGAGCCGCCCGAGAATCGCTGCCGAATTGCGGCCGCCCGCGGAGCGCTGCCGCAGCCGCCGGCATTGGGACGACGCCGGCCGAACGGCCTCACCGCCGACGTGGCTCGGTCCGCCGGCCGTTGCGCTGCGGCTACGGGCTGGGCAAGGACGCCACTACGGGCGCCGTCGCTCGCCCTGCGGTCCCCTCAGCCGCAGCAGCCCCGCGCCGCCTGCATCGGCGGGCACTTGACGTCACCGTAGCTGCAGAAAACGCAGCAATCGCCGGCCTGCGGCCGCAGCAGCGCGTGGCAGGCGCTGCACTCGTAGAAGAACTGGCAGGCGTCGGTCGGCATCGACTCGAGCCGCGCCGCGCCGCAGTATGGGCAGGTGAGCGTGCTTTCCAGGACGGCAACCGTCACGGCCGCACCTTCGCCGGATAGCCGGCTTCGGTCACCGCGCGGGCCAGCATCTCCGGCGTGTTCTTCGCCGGATCGAAGCTCACCCGGGCGGTGGCGGTCTTCATCTCGGCCCTGGCCTCGACCACGCCCGGCTGGCGCTTGAGCACCTGCTGCACGGTGAGCGGACAGGTGGCGCAGGTCATGTTCTGCACGTCGAGGATGACGGTGCGCGGCGGTTCCGCCGCGGCGACGGACAGGGCCGCTGCGGCGGCAATGCTAGCCAACAGGATCTTCATGGATGACTCCCCAATTCAGTACAGCAGGGGCGCGATCCACGGAAACAGGATCAGCGCCTTGATGAGCACGACCGTGCCCCAGAAGACGATGCGCTGCCGGCGCAGCACCGCCGGCACCGCGCAGGCCTGCCCCGGCGCGCAGCGGCGCGGCGCGATGTACAGGCGGTGAAAGGCCCAGCCGACGGCGAGCAGCGCCGCGGCGAGAAACAGCGGCTGCAGCGGCTCCAGCGCCTGCAGCCGCGCCACCCAGACGCCGCCGGCGCCGAGGGTGACCAGTAGCAGCGGCCCGGCGCAGCAGGCGCTGGCGCCGAAGGCGGCGAGCACGCCGCCGGCCAGCGCGCCACCGGTGCGCGGCGCGGCCTCGGTGGTATCCAGGGGAGTCATCGGTTCGGAAGCCATGGTCGTGACGCTACACTCCGTAGCCCACTACAGAGTCAAGCGGCGCCGCAACAGTGCGCTCGCGGCCCGCGTACGGACGCAAGGCATGGCCGAAGAACCGACGCTGACGGTCGGCGCGCTGGCGCAGGCCGCCGGCGTGCATCTGGAGACGATCCGCTACTACCAGCGCCTGGGCCTGGTGCCGCTGCCGGCGCGGCCGGCCGGCAGCGTGCGCCGCTACGACGGCCGCGCGGTGGCGCGGCTGCGCTTCATCCGGCGCGCGCAGCAGCTCGGCTTCTCGCTCGACGAGGTCGGGCAGCTTCTGGCGCTCGACGACGGCGGCCGGCAGTGCGGCGCCACGCGGCGGCTCGCCGAGGCGCGGCTGGCGGAGGTGGAGGCGAAGCTCGCGGCGCTGGCGCGGATGCGGCGCGAACTGAAGCGCCTGATCGCCGAGTGCAGCGGCGCAGCCCGCGCGCCCGCCTGCCCGATCATCGAGACGCTGAGCGATGCGCCCGCCGCCCGCAGCGATCGCGGCGGCGGCCGGTCCGATCAGGCGCGGCGCGCCGCAGCGAAGCGCGATGCTCCGCCGCGCCGATGAACGTGGCCGACCGCCCAAAGCACGACTTCCCGGCGAGACCGCGCCGTTTCCGAAAGCGCAGCGCAGAGGTGCCCCGATGAACCCCGACGCCACCGATGCCGAAACGAACCCCGGCGCCGCCGCGCTGCGCCTGCTCGCCTCGCGCCACTCGGTCGGCCCGAAGCATCTGGGGCCGCCGGCGCCGAGCGACGGGCAGCTGCATCGGGCCTTCGCCGCCGCGCTGCGCGCGCCCGACCACGGCAAGCTGATCCCGTTCCGCTTCGTCGTCGTCCGCGACGACGGCATCGAGCGGCTGGCGGCGCTGTTCGTCGACTACGGCCGCCGCTGCGGCAAGGGCGACGAGGAACTGGCGCTGGAGCGCACTCGCGCCGTTCAGGCGCCGGTGGTGATCGCCGTGGTCGCCCGCCTGAACCCGATGCACGAGGTTCCGGTGCACGAGCAGTGGATGGCCGTGGGCGGCGCCGTGACCAATGTGCTCAACGCCCTGCACTTCATGGGCTTCGGCGCCAAGATGCTGTCCGGGCGTCGCGCTACCGACCCGCAAATCGGCGCGGCGTTCTGCGGCGCTGGCGAGCAGTTGGTCGGCTGGATTTCGGTTGGCACGCCGAAGGCGGCGCCGCGGGCTCGCGGCATCGACGACACCATTCGGGTCTCGTCGCGCTTCTGAATCAGGCCAGGTCGCCGCGCCATCGCCCGATCCGCCACGCACCTGCTGCAACGAGGATCAGCGCGCAGAACAGCCGGACCGCCAGCTGGCGCTCGAACGTCCGGCGCGCGTGAGCAGCGCCGGCCCACCGACCGGCAGGCGCCCGCTTCTGGCAGCCACACGCCCTGCCCTACGCCATAGCGCAGCAGTGCCGCGCCCCATCACACCGGTTCGCCGAGCGCGGCGCCGACGCCGGAAATGGCGCGATGGCCGCGGCCGGCAGGCCGGCGACAACGACGAGCCAGGTCCGCCGGATCGCGGTTCCGGCAGCTGTCGCAGAGACCTCGTCGTTCATTCGCGTTCCAGTTCCAGATACGTGCGGCTTGCGTTGCCGGGGTGCAACTCAGCGGCGTTGAGCAACCGCATGAACGGCCGCGCGTCGAAGCTGCGGATGGCGGCGCTGATGTCGGTGCCTTCGTCGACCGCCTTCTTCATGTGCGCGCGCAGCGCAAGCAGGTAGGCCTTGGTATCGCGCTGCGCGGTGGCGAGATCGGTCACGTCGCCGTGGCCTGGCACAACGATCTTCGGCTCGAGCATCTCGATCACGGCAAACGTCTGCAGCCAGCGCCTGGTGTTGCTGACCGGGATCACGCCGAGCAGGCGGTCGACATAGACCACGTCGCCACTGAACAGGACGCCGCGGTCGGGTAGCCACACCATCATGTCGCCGGGCGTATGCGCACCGCCGCGATGCTTGAGCTCCAGCGTCACGCCGCCGAGCTCGAGCCGCACGTCATTGCCCTCGACCAGGCGCGTAGGCAGCGTCGGCACCGTCCCGTCGGCGCGTTCCTTCAGCGCCGCCTTCAGCCCCTGCAGTTGATCGCCGCCGCGCGCGTGCATGTCGGCGCGCGCGCTGGCGTGGGCGATGATCTCGGCGCCCTGCTCCTTGAAGTAGCCGTTGCCGAGCCAGCGGTGGTCCTGGCCGCCGGTATTGATGACCCACTTCACCGGCCGGTCGGTCACGCGCCGGATCGCCTCGTGAATCTGGCGCGCGGAACGATAGGTCGCACCGCTGTCGATCAGCACGACACCCGCCGGCGTCACGACGAAACCGACGTTGGCGTTCAGGCCCTCGTTCTCGTAGGTCCGACCGCCCGTATCGCCGATGTGCGCGTAGATACCGGCAGCGACCGGCTGGAAACGCACCTCGACGGCAGGCGCTGCGATGTTCGCCGACGACAGTCCCGCCAGAACCACGCAGCGGACCGCTTCCCGCCACAGTCGCCCGCTTCGCATTCGCATCGCGTGCCTCAATGCGGCCGCAGCAGTGCGCCGTTCGCCACGCCACGCACGGTCCGCACGAGCGTCACCGTCCACAGCAATGCCAGCAGGGCCAGCGCCGCCGCGCCGACGGCGAGCAGCGGCGGCAGTGCCAGTTGCGTGCCCAGCCGCCAGCTCGCCGCGACGAACGCACCGAGCGGAAAGGTGAACGCCCACCACGACAGCGCGAAAGGCAACTCTCCGCGGCGCGCCGCGACCAGTGTCAGGATTACGGCCATCACCAGCCACCACAGGCCGAATCCCCACAGCAGCAGCGCGATGAGGTGCGCCGCGCCGGCGGCCCCCAGCGCCGGCATGGCGTCGACGAGGTTCAGGAGGCTGATCGGAATCACGCCCAGCGGACCGAGGTTGATCCACGCGCTCGGCACCAGCGGCGCGCCGACCCGCCGGTGCGTCACATAGCGAACCATTGTCAGTGCCAGCAGCCCCACATACAGCAGGCTGCCCGCACCAAGCACGGCCCAGTTGAATACAAGCATCGCCGACTGCCAGGTCGGCGCCATCGAAGCCGCCAGCGCCACGCCGGCGAGAGGAATCACCACCAGGCCGACCGGCGGTATGAACATCGCCGGCGTGACGTGCTCGAGCGAGGTCGCTTCGCCCTGGAATACCAGGGTCAGGATCGCGAAGCTGAAGATGATTGTCAGCAGCGCCCCCATGATCCACAAGGCGAGCGCCAGTTCGCGCTGCGGCCCGAACACGAGGAACTGCAGCGCCAGCACGATCAACGCGATCGAAAACGTCGGATAGAAATGCGCCTGGACCGGGTGTTTGAGCGTCGAGATCGCGGCGGCCGGATACCGCAGCCAGCGCGCCAGCCACGGCACCGCGAGCACGACGAACAGCACGGCGTTCAGCCAGTGCAGAACCACGGCGGCAACGTCGAGTGCCGGCGCGAAGCGGGCATAGAAATGCAGCGTCACCGCCAGCACGCCGGTGCCCATCACGGCGGCAAACCACGCTGGCGGGAAGCCGCTCAGCCAATTGGCCGCACCGGCAGCCGTCGCTTTGGCCCGCACGGCCGCTTCAGTCGTTGACGCCATTGCACACACTCCTTCTCACGCTCAGGTATCCGCCGTCGGCGCAGACCGGGCCCGACACACCGAACCTAGCGGCGCCGCCGCCAGCCGGCCCAGACCGGCACGCCTCTCGCATCGCGAAGCACGAGGTCGACGTCGCCCTTGCGAATCTCGGCCGCGATGACGATCGGCTTGCCGTCGATCATGACGCGCGAGCCGCGCAGTTCGACGTGGTCACCAGGCTCGAGTTTCAGGTCGAGTCGTTCGATGTACCAGAGCGGGCCGAGGTGAACGTCGATGGTCTCGCCGGCCGTCTTCAGAAAGAAGCGCACGCCAGGCAAGGTTCCAGGCGCCGGCACGAAGGTCTGAATGCTCTCGATCTCGCCGGCCGTGCTGAACGCCGACTCGGGGTTGTAGTGGCGTTGATAGGCTCCGCCCGGCCCCCAGCCACCGCTGCCCAGCCACTTGCCCCAAGGCTGGGCATACACGCGGGCAGCGACCGTCAGCAGGCCTGCGCAGGACGCCGCCACGATGAGGGCCCCACGTCGTTTCATGGTTCCTCCTGGTTGGGTCAGGCGCGGCGCCAACGAATCGGGCGACTCCGATGCCGTGCCGAGGCGCGCCGGGAACACGCGCTGCCGCCAACGACCGGCGATGAGGCGAACCGCTCATTGCCGGCAGCCCTCAGCCAAGGACGAAATTGAACGCATAGCCGACCAGCAGGATGCCGACGGCCACGACGCCGACGAAGGTGGCGATCAGCCGCGGCTTCAGCACCTTGCGCAGGATCACCACTTCGGGCAGCGACAACGCGATCACGCTCATCATGAACGCGAGCACGGTGCCGAGTGCCGCGCCCTTGGCGAGCAGCGCCTCGACCACCGGGATCACGCCCGCGGCGTTGGTGTACATCGGCACTCCGATCGCGACCGCGGCAGGCACCGCCCACCAGGCTTCGCGCCCCATGAACGAGGCCATGAAATCCTGCGGCACGTAGCCGTGGATGCCGGCGCCGATGGCGATGCCGGCGAGGATGTAGGGCCAGACGCGGCCGACGATCTCGCGCACCGACGCCATGCCAGCGTCGATCCGCTCGGACCACGACAGCCGCGACGTCTCGGTTTCAGGCCGCACGGCGCGCAGCGCGCGCACCCAGTCTTCGAG
The DNA here is from genome assembly GCA_964509545.1 of uncultured Burkholderiaceae bacterium. Taxonomy (GTDB): domain Bacteria; phylum Pseudomonadota; class Gammaproteobacteria; order Burkholderiales; family Burkholderiaceae_F; genus JADJWR01. Next base: position 53,441 of record CAZDXQ010000004.1, read on the forward strand.
GTGAGGCTCCATCTTCATCCGGCCGATCACCCAGCCGGCGACGATCGCCACGGCGAGCCCGAGGCCGAGATAAAGCAGCGCGATCTTCCAGCCGAACAGGGCGAACAGCAGCGCCAGCGCCACCTCGTTGACCATCGGCGCGGCGATCAGGAACGAGAACGTCACCCCCAGCGGCACGCCGGCCTGCACGAAGCCGATGAACAGCGGCACCGCCGAGCAGGAGCAAAACGGCGTGACGACGCCGAGCGAGGCTGCCAGCACGTTGCCCACGCCCTCGGCGCGTCCGGCCAGCAGCGCGCGGGTGCGCTCGGGCGTGAAGTAGGAGTTGACCATCCCCATCACGAACACGACGCCGGTGAGCAGCAGCATGACCTTCGGCGTGTCGTAGAAGAAGAAGGCCAGCGCCGCGCCGAGATGACTGTCGCGCTGCACCGGCAATGCGGCAACCAGCGCCTCCGACACCGGCACCAGCGAGCGGTACGCCAGCCACCACAGCGCTGCGGCCAGCAGCAAAAAGGCAAGGGGCTGACGCTGCGGCCAGCGGCGCACCGTCAGCGTGAGACTCGCCATCGTGCGCTCCGTCACGTTCCGGCGGATTGCGGTTCAGGCCGCCTGCAGCCAGCCGGCGATCGCCTCGCGCTTCGGCACGCCGCCGGCATGGACGACCTTGCCGTCGACGATCACGCCCGGCGTGCGCATCACGCCCGAGGCAACGATGTCTTCGATCCGCTCGACTTTCTCGAGTTCGATCGGCATGCCCTGCGCCTGCGCCACCTCCTCGATCAGCCGGACCGTCGTGCGGCAGTTGGCGCAGCCGGTGCCCAGGACCTTGACCTTTCTCATCGCGCTCTCCCTCTACGGTGCGGCGCCCGGCCGACGTCGGCCCGGTGCGCCTTCACCACACGGAAATTGTATTCGCCAAAGCGAATACGACGATGTGATCCAGATCACGGAACGGAAACAGCCGGCTCAGGCCGGCGCCCGATCAGCGATCAGCGTGAGCTTGCGGCGGTCGTCGCGGTACGGCGCTTCGCGCGTCGAACCGTCACGCAGGGCATCGAGCATCTGCCGCGCCCAGGCGGGCAGGCAAGGATCGACCCGGTAGAAGGAAAAGCGGCCCTGCTTCCATTGCTCGACGATGCCGGCGTCGCGCATCACCATCAGATGGCGCGAGACAGTCGGCTGTGGCAGCTCGAGCGCATTGACCAGCTCGCACACGCACAGATCGTGCTCCTCGAGCAGCACGAGGATGCGCCGCCGGCTTTCGTCGGCGAGCACGTCGAGGACGTCGGCGGTGGTCAGCGCGGCCATGGCGGCAATGTATTTGCCGGGGCGAATACATGCAAGCGCGCCGACAAGCGTGTCATCCGCAACGCGCGGCCTGCCACGTGACGGTGCTCACTTGGCGCGCATCTGTTCCCTGAGAGGCTGACCAATACGCAGCCCGGACCGTTCGGCGGCAGCGTTCATGTGCGAGACCACGCCGTGCTGCCAGCTATCGGCGGCCTCGCCAATGCGCGCCGAGGTGTGCGCCACCGTCGCCGCGGCGATGCCGTCGGCCTGCAGCAGTGCCAGCGCGGCAATGCCGGCGCCGTCCTTGCCCACGCCGGCGTCGTTGAACACGTAAAGCCAGGCTCTTACCGCGCGCGCATAGGGCACGACGCTGGTGCCGCCGTGCGAGCCGGTGACGATCAGCGCACCGGCGTGTTCGGGCCCGGCCTGCGTGACCGAGTCGAGCAGCACGAGGCGCGGCGCGGCGATGGCCATGGCCGCCGCCGAGGCTCAGCCCTTCAGCAGGCCCTCGGCCTTCAGCGTGTCGAGCACCTTCGGCCGCGCGCCGATGCGGCCGGCGTAGGCGGCCAACTTCGGCCAGCGGGCGAGGTCGATGTCGACGAACTTGCCCCAGCCGAGCACCGTGAACAGATACGCGTCGGCGACGGTGAAGTGCTCGCCGAGCAGGAACGGCGCATCGCCGAGCGCTTTGTTCAGGTAGTCGAGCCGCTTTTCCAGCCGCGCGCGGGAGAAGTTCTTCGACGCCTCCGGCGCACTGGCGTCGAACAGCAGGCCGAAGTTCTTGTGCACCTCAGCAGAGATGAAAATCAGCCACTCGATCAGGTGGTAGCGCTCCATCGTTCCCGGCAGTGGCGTGAGCCTTTTCTCCGGCACCTGGTCGCCGATCCAGAGCATGATCGCCGGGCCCTCGGTCAGCACGCTGCCGTCCTCGAACTGCAGCGTCGGCACGTAGCCCTTGGCATTGATGCGCGTGAAGTCGGCGTCGTTCGCCGTCTTTTTGGTCTTCAGGCTGACCCGCTCCAGATCGAAGGCCAGGCCGGCCTCGCGCAGCGCGATGTGCGGCGCCAGCGAACTGGAGCCGGGGCTGAAGTACAGCTTCATGGGCATCTCCTCGTCGACGTTTGCCGACGAGGATAGCAAGGCAGGCCCGCTCAGCCGCGATGTTCGAGAGTGAGCACGGCGCGCCAGAGCACACGCACGAGTTCGAGCCCCGCCCATGCCGCCAGCGTCAGCATCAGGGCGCGCAGGCCGGCCGCACCGATCTCGGGCAATGAATCCGCCGCCGGGCCGTACAGCCATTCGGCGCAGATTCCGGCGATCAGGGCGAACTTGAGCATCGGGCACAGCCTCCTGGAACCTTCATCGACCGGCCACGGCGGCGCTTGAGGCCGCTGCCGCCGGTCAGCGGCCTGAAGGCGGCAGCGCCGCCTCGGGAATGCGCAGATGCGGGTGGCGTTCGCGCAAGGCGGCGAGTTCCACGTTGGCCTCGCCGTGCCGCCCATCGGCGCGAAGCCGGACGATCCGCTGCAGCCACGCTTCGGGCGTCGTGCGCCAGGGGGCAGGCTCCTCGGCGGCGACATCGGCACGAGACTCGGCCGCGGCTCGCCCGGCAGCGCGGGAGGTCAACGCAGCCCCGGAGGGGTGGATGCGCTGTGGGTCGCTGTGGACCCCTGCGTTGGCGGCGGGTGCGGGTGCCGCCGACGCGGCAGCGACTTCCCCAGCCGGTGCGGAAAAAGCAGGCTGTGAGCGCTCGCTGACTTCGGCTTTCTGGGTGACGTGATCGGCGGGCGGCGAAGCCGCGGCCAGTGCCGGCGCAGCCTGTCGCGCCACTGGCGGCGCGGCAAGCTGTGAGCGCTCGCTCACATCCCTCTCCCGACTTGGGGGCTCCGCCAAGGAGGCCGGACCGTCAGCCGGCGGCGCCGCTGTCGCGGTCCCCTTGCCCGGACGGGTGCCCGCCAGCGAAGCGGCAGAGCGATCGCGAAGCGCCGGCGGCGCCGAAGCCGCGCCCGGCCCTGGTGCCTTGGCCGCTGGCGGCGCCTCCATGGATAGGGCGCGGTCGGCCGGGGCAGGCGCGCTCGGTGCGGGCGCTGCCGGCGCAACGGCCTCGGATTGGGCCAACTCCCGCGGCGCCTCCCGCTGCACCTGCGTGGCGAGCAGCACTGCGATCGTCCCGACGAGGGCGCTCGCCGCAGCCGCCAGCGGCAGCCGCCAGCGCCGTGGCCGGCCGACGGCCTGCGGACGCGCCCCGGCCGCACGCGTGGCGGCGGCAAGGATCGCGGCGCGCCCGGCCTGCGCCGGCTCCTCGTCAAGCAGCGCGCTGGCGTCTCGATACGCCTGCAGCACACGCCGATCGTCGGTTTCGCTCATGACATCCCTTGCGTCCTGCTGTTGGACCACGATGCGCCACCGTTCATCGCCACGGCTCCATCGCGACGCGCAGCCGGCTCATCGCGTAACGCAGGCGGCTTTTTGCCGTCTCGCGGCCGACGCCGGTCAGCTGCGCCACCTCCTCGACCGTCAACCCGCCCTCTGCGTGCAGCAGGAAGGCTTCGCGCTGCAGCGCCGGCAACTGCTCTACCGCGACCATGAAGGCGGCCGCCTGCGCGCGCGACAGCGCCTGCACCTGCGGCTCGCAATCCGCCGCTGCCGGCAGATCGTCGACCGCGGCCACGCCGCCCTCGTCATCGTTGGCGGCATCGTGCGCCAGGGCCACGGTGTCGCGCCTTGCCCGCCAGTGATCGATCAGCCTGTTGCGCGCGATGCCATACAGCCAGGTCGTGAAGCGGGCGCGCGGTTCGAACGTCGCGGCATGGCGGATCACCGCAAGCCAGACATCCTGCAGCAGGTCCTGCGCCGCAGCTTCGTTGCCGAGTGAGCGGCGCAGGAAGCGGAACACCGGCCGCTCGTGCCGCGCGTAGAGCGAGGCGAAGGCGCCGGCATCGCCGGCGGCGTAGTCGGCGAGCAGCGCCTCGTCGCTCGGCGCGGTGGCGACGCTGTCGCGCGAAAGCTCTTGCGGCACGCGCCGGATTATCGGCGCGCCGGCCGCGAACGCCGGTGGCTGCGTGCTCAAGGCGTCACGGCCCCGGCGGATCGGGGACGAAGCCGGCCGCTGCCGGGAAGGGTTCGGGCCGCCGCTCGGGTCTCCATGCAGGCGGCTGAGCTATCACGCCGGCGGCGACCAGATTGGCGTGGCTGTCATAGCGGATCGCCAGCACCTGGTCTGGATTTGGCTGCGCGCGCACGAATTGCGTCCATTGCACAGGCGAGCTTTCGCTGCGGCCATGTCCGGTGCCGAGGCCACTGGCGGCGCGATCGGCGCCATCGGCGCGCGCCTCTGCGGCCGGCGCAGCCGCCTTGTCGCGCTCGCGCGCTACGCCCGGCACGATCTGCGAGACCGCCGGCATCGCTTCGCGAAACAGTGCCACACCGATGACGCCGACATTCTCCGGCCGGCCGGTCCGCGCGGCGTACGAATCGGGCAGTGCGGTGAACTCGAAGGCCGCGATACGCCGCGTGTCCTTGCGCCAGCCGCGGATTTCGGCTCGCTCGCCCGGCGCAAGCACGTAGCCGGACTGATCCCAGGCGGCCGTCTGGCCGCTGACGGCGTTGATCCCGTCGACCGAAAGCACGGCCAGCACCCGAACCGGGCTGCGGTTGTGCAGCGTGATCGAGTATCGATGGCCCGGTGTGCCGGCGATCCATCGCTCGCCGCGATGGGCGTACACGGGCAGCGTCTCGCCCTTCACCCGGTCGGTCACCGTCACGTCGACGAGGGGAACGCGGGACTGCACTGCGGCGCTGCAAAGCAGCACGGCAATCGCGAGCAGTATCCGGGATGGCATCTCGGGGCCTCGTTTCGGTTGCGCCTGCCCTGTTCAACGGCTGCGCGTGCCCTGTGGGGTTAAGGTGCCTTGCCACACAGATTCCGGCTAGTCCGATTGCACTATCGGCGATTCCGCGAGATCGAATGCATCGTTGCCGCAGAGGGAGCGCGCCGCCGATCACGGCCTGAACAGGCAGGCGAATGCGCGTTAGTCCGTCGGCGCTGTTGTGCCGACGCCGCGTCATTTCGCTTACACACTCTTACACTTGCGCCGTGCACAAGAGCGCGCTCGTCCTGTTTTCCGGAGGCCAGGATTCAGCCACCTGCCTGGCCTGGGCGTTGTCGCGCTTCGAGCGCGTGGAGACGATCGGCTTCGACTACGCGCAGCGCCACGTGGTCGAACTCGACGCGCGGCTGACTTTTCTGCAGGCGCTGCGCGAGCGCTTTCCTCATTGGGGCGAAAGGCTCGGCCCCGATCACCGCGTCGACATGCGCGAACTGGGGCAGCTTTCGGACACGGCGCTGACGCGCGAAGCCGAGATCCGCATGACCGCGAAGGGGTTGCCGAACACCTTCGTGCCGGGCCGCAACCTGCTCTTCTTCACCTATGCCGCCGCGGTGGCCTACCGGCGCGACATCCCGGTGATGGTCGGCGGCATGTGCGAAACCGATTACTCCGGCTATCCGGACAGTCGCGACGAAACGCTCAAGGCGCTGCAGGTGGCGCTGACGCTGGGTATGGACCGTCCGGTGGCGATCGAAACGCCGTTGATGTGGCTCGACAAGGGCGCCACCTGGCAGCTGGCATTCGAGCTCGGCGGCGAGGCGCTGGTGCAGCTGATCCGCGAGGAAACGCACAGCTGTTACCTCGGCGAGCGCAGCAAGCTGTTCGAATGGGGCCGTGGCTGCGGCCTGTGCCCGGCCTGCGGCCTGCGCGCCTCCGGCTGGCAATCCTGGCAGGCGACCCGGGCCGCCGCCGCCACCTGAAGCAGCCGGCCGCCGACGGCCGATGCGCTTCGAGCATCTCGTTCAGGTCAACGACCGGCTGCAGCCGCTGCTCACCGAGGTCTCGCGCGCCCAGCTCTGGCGCGGACTGGTGCGCCGGGCCGAACGGCCGGCCGAATTCGTGCTCGGCTTGACCGGCGCGACAATCGACGAGCGGCACGACGACAAGGGCGAACTGCATCTCGCGCGCACTCTGGATTTCGGCAGCTTCCGCGTGCGCGACCGCGTGCGGCTTTCGGTTACGACCGGCGAGAGCGTCACCGAAATCGAAGCCGCCCCGACCCATGCGGCCAGCCGTCTGACGATACGCATCGAGGAACCGGCCACCGGCAGCCTGTTCCTGCGTTTCACCTATGAGTCGGCGGAAGGCGCGAGCAGCGGCGATCTCGACGCGATGACTCGGCAGCTGCGCGAGCAGGCGTACAAGAGCGCCGACATCGACACCGTCTGGCGCATCCGCGATCTCGTCGAGCGCGGCGAGCTATAGGAAGTCGGCGAGCGAAACGCCCACGCCGATCGTGCTCTGGCGCAGGTTGTAGTCGATCAGGCTCTCGCCGTAGCCGCTGAACGCCTGCAGGTAGCCGCGAACGCGGCGGGCGATCGGGAACTGCCAGCCGAGTTGCAGCGCGCCACGGCCGGTAGCGATGTTGTAGCGGGCCAGCGCCGACAGCGAATGTGCGCCGAGCTTGTAGACGCCGACGACGTCGCCGTAGCCAAAGTAGCGGTTGATGTCAGGGTTGTCGTCGTCGCTCGCGCGCTCCGGAATGCGCCACCACGGTCGCAGCAGGAAGGCGAGGTTGCCGCGCTCGACGCCAAACTGCGCGTAGACGCGGTTCCAGCTGCGCGACAGCGGCTCGTCGCGGCCGTTGGACTGGTGGTTGAACCCGACGACCAGCAGCCGCCAGCGCCAGCCGAGCGCCTCGACGTCGGGGTGCAGCGCCAGCATCAGCTCGGGCTCGTAGTCGGATTCGCGGAACGGCCGCGACTCGCCGCTGTTGAAAAGCTGCCAGTGGCTCTGCTGCGTGTAGCCGGCCCAAAGCGCCGCGCCGCCGAATTCGCTGAAGTCGGCCAGCTTGACCTTGAAACTGACCTGGAACTTGGCCTCGACACGTTGCAGATCGAGGTCGGAGGGAAGCGGATCCTTGGCCGGCGAAGCCGGCCGGCGGTTCGGCGTATCGCTGTAGCGCAGCGGCAGGAAGTAACTGGGCTTGTGCGAACGCAGGTCGAAGCGGCTGTCGCGGCCGCTGACGCCGATGGCCCACGCCTCCTCGATCAGCGTCAGCGGCTGCGCCGGCCGATCGGGCGTCGTTTGGGGCTGCTGAGGCAGCGGCGCAACAGCCGGCGATCGCATGGCCGCGTCGTAACAGTCCAGCCGCCGCGCGCCGTCTTCGATGGCCGCGCACTGCTGCAGCTGCGGCAGGTCGACCGCGCGCAACGCCGGGGCCCCAAGGGCAATGCCGGCGCCAAATGCCAGCACGGCCACGGATCGCAGGGCAGGCGCAGCTTTCATGCCACGATTTTGCCAGCGGCACGGGCGCCGGCCGGACGACCGGGATCGCCCGCTCCCTGCCGCGGTGTCGCTTGAACCATACGGGGTAGAGCATTTGCGCGGTGCATCGTTGACCGCAGGCAACGGCTGCTCCGATCATGTGCGCAAACTACAAAACATTCGCCGGGCGCCGTCGCGCTCGACCTCCGCCCCTTTAGAGTACAGACGATTCCTTGCAGGGAGCATGCCAATGAGAATGAGACTTCTTCCCGCCGCGGTTGCCACGGCGTTCATGCCGCTGCTGCTGGCCACGCCGGCGCAGGCGACCAACGGCTATCTGTCGCACGGCTATGGCATCAAGTCGATCGGCATGGCCGGTGCCGGCATCGCGCTGCCGCAGGATGCGCTTGCGGCGGCGATCAATCCGGCCGGCATGGCGATGCTGGGCAACCGCATCGACCTCGGCCTGAACTGGTTCAGCCCGACCGGCCGTGAGGCGCAGGTCGTCGGCGGCCCGCTGAACGGAACGACCTACGACGGCAACAACAAGAAGAACTTCTTTATCCCCGAGTTCGGCTACAACCAGATGCTGAACAGCGCGATGTCGCTCGGCGTGTCGGTGTACGGCAATGGCGGCATGAACACCGACTACACGAGCGCATTCCCGCTGTTCGGGTCGAGCAATCCGGGCGTGGACCTGTCACAGCTGTTCATCGCGCCGACGCTCGGCTACAAGGTCGCGCCGGAGCATGCGCTCGGTGTGACGCTGAATCTCGCCTACCAGCGCTTCAAGGCCCATGGCCTGGAGAACTTCACCGCGCCCTCCGGCCCGATGCGCTTCTCGGCCTATCCGGGCAATGTGACCAACCAGGGTTACGACGATTCCTACGGCTACGGCCTGCGCATCGGCTACCTCGGCCAGCTGACGCCGAACTTCGCCCTCGGCCTGACCTACCAGACGAAAACGAAGATGACCGAGTTCGACAAGTACAAGGGGCTGTTCGCCGAGGAGGGCGGCTTCGACATCCCGCCAAACTATGGCATCGGTGTCGCGTTCACGCCGATGACGGGGCTGACCATCGCGGCCGACATCGTCAAGATCGAGTACTCGAAGATCAAGTCGATCAACAACCCGCTGCTGCCCAACCTGTTCCAGGCACCGCTGGGCACCGGCGGCGGCGCGGGCTTCGGCTGGCAGGACGTCACCGCCTACAAGCTCGGCGTGCAGTACGCGGTCAGTCCGCAGCTCACCGTTCGCGGCGGCTACAACTACGGCGAGCAGCCGATTCCCGCCAGCGAGACGCTGTTCAACGTGCTGGCGCCGGGCGTCGTTGAAGACCACTGGACGCTGGGCGCGACCTGGACGCTGGCCAACAAGGCCGAGCTGAGCTTCGCCTTCATGTACGCGCCGACGGTGACCGTCACCGGCGTCAACTCGATTCCGGCGCCGTTCGGCGGCGGCAACGTCAACCTGAAGATGAAGGAAACGTCGTTCGGCGTCGCTTACGGCTGGAAGTTCTGATTGCCCGGCGCAGCGACACTGCGCACCGACGAAAAAGGGCGGGTCTTGCTCCCGCCCTTTTTTCTTGCGCGCCACGCGCGGCTCTCAGGGAATCGCCGCGGCCGCCCCAGGTTTCCTTGACCCCCAGCGAGGGGCGGCCTCGGCGCAGCCCCGGCCTTGGGGCGTTCATTGATCCGGCGCCATGAAGCTGAAGCGCCGCTCGGCCCACTGCGCGCCGGCGAACATCATTGCCGCCATGATCACCACCGCCAGCACCAGCACGCCGTAGGGAAAGCCGAAGGCTTCGGGCAGCGTCAGTGGGCCGATGCTGTTGTCGTTGGCCCAAAGTTCCAGCCCGGAAAACGCCACCGCGTACAGCAGCAGCCCGCTGACGAAGCCGCCGAGGAACACGGCGCCGTCGCCGCTGCCGGTCGCCGCGGCGGTAACCGACGTCCCCGGGCAGTAGCCGCCGACGATGAAGCCGGCGCCGAGCAGCAGCCCGCCGGCGAGCTGCGCGGCGATCGACGTCGGCGTCAGGTACACCAGCGACAGGTCGAGCCAGCCGATCGCGGAGAACAGCCACAGGCCGACCGCCGCGGTGACGATCGCCGTGAACATCACCTTCAGCACCGACATGTCGTACAGGTAGAACTGCGCGGTCAGCCGGCGCGCGCTGCCGAAACCGGCGCGCTCGAGGAACCAGCCGAAGCCGAAGCCCAGCGCGAGGGCGACGAGAAGGCCCTGCGACTCGCTGATCAGCTCATGGCCGTAGAGGGGCAGCATCATCGCCATTGCCTCCGCACGAAGTACGCCAGCGCATAGGCGCCGGCAAAGACCGACAGCATGAAGATCCAGCTGCCGACATTCAGCTGCGAACCGCCGGTCAGCGCCTGACCGCTGGTGCAGCCCTTGGCCAGCTTGGCGCCGATGGCCGCCAGCGCGCCGCCGGCAAACGCCAGCGCCAGCCGCGCCGGCACGCCGAGGGACGGGCCGCGTTCGATGCGCGGCCGGATCCGCCGCGCGCGCCACGCCGAAACCAGCGCGCCGATGAACGCGCCGACGATCAGGTAGAAGGTCCAGTTGATCCACGGCGGCTCGGCGTAGTAGCCCTTTAGTCCGGGGTTGGTCGCCGCCCAGTCGGGCGCGACCAGGCCGACCAGCCAGGCGACCACGGAGCCCGACGCCGCCGTGGCGCCGAGGCCGCGGCCCATGATCAGGAACGAGGCGAGCAGGACCAGGCCGAGGCCGAAGCCGGCCAGATAGGGGTTCATGTGGCGGCCCTCGGCGACGGACAGACGGTCGCCGGCGCGGCTGAGGGGCGGGGAGGTGCTGACTGCGCTCATCGGGGCGGCTCCGCGGCCTTTGATACCCGGTAGGGTATCAAGCGGCCCCGCCACGACGCTGATCCTGCGCAAAGAAAACGCCCGGGGATCGCCCGGGCGTTCCTGGCAACCGCGGCAGGCTGCGCCCGCCGCGTGAGGGTCCGTTCAGCAGCCGCCCTTGGGCTTCTTCTTGGCCGCCTCGGCCCTTTTCTCTTCGCCTTTCTTCTCGGCCTTGGCCTCGCCTTTCTTCTCTTCCTTCTTCATTTCCTTTTTCGCTTCGGCCTTCTTTTCGTCCTTGGCCTGCGCCGAGACGACAACCGGCGAAGCCGCGAAGACAGCCGCCATCAGGGCGATCAACAGCTTGTTCATGGGCAATTGCTCCTGGTTCGGTGGGTTGGAAACGCGCGGCCACGCCAACGCGGGGCCGCATTATGCAGCGTTGCCGCGCCGCTCGGTCGGCCAGCGCATAGCGCTTGAGCGCGCCATCCGGTTGACCGGCACCGCGGGTCACGTGCGGGCAGCAGCCGAAACGTACCCGCCCGGCACAAGCGAAACCGCCGCACGACAGCGCCGTGCGGCGGCGATGACCCTGCCCGCTCGCGGGCGGATTACAGCTTCGGCGTCAGCTTGAAGGCGCCGTTCTTGGCGATCTCGATCTCCGCGTTGAGGAAACCCGCCTTGTAGCCGGCATCCTTCAGCTTGTGGTAGGCCATTTCGGCGCGGATGCCGGTCGAGCAGTGGGCGATGATCCGCTTGTCCTTCGGCAGTTCGGCCAGCCTCGCCTGCAGTTCCTCGTCGGGAATCAGCATCGCGCCCTTGATCATGCCGGCATTGGCCTCGTCCTGGTTGCGAACGTCGAGGATCAGCACGTCGGCCGGCGTGTTCTGCGCCAGCTTGGTGAACTCAGCTGCCGGGATCGAGCCGGGACGCGGCTTCGGCACATAAGCGACCTTGGTCAGCGCCGGCGCGCCCGATTCGATCGCGTAACCGGCCGACTGCCAGCCGAGCAGGCCCTGTTCCATCACCTGCACGTTGCTCTGGCCGGACTTGACCAGCGCCCGCGCCGCCGCCTTGGCCTCGGCACCGCCGCGCCCGTCATAGACGATGATCGGCGCCTTCAGCTTCGGGTCGGGGAAGCTCTTCGCCTGCGCCGCCACCGTCGCCGCCGGCATGTTCACCGCGCCTTTCAGGTGGCCGCTGGTGCTCTCCTCCTTCGAGCGAACGTCGAGCAACACCGCCGGGATGTCCTTGTCGACGTAAGCCGCCTTGACGAATTCCGGCCGGGTGACAAGGTAGTCCTTCGTTTCCCATTCGGGAACGCCCTCGTGATAGACCTTGGTGTTCGTGTAGCCGAGCCCGATCGCCTTGCGCTGCGACAGCGGGCTCATCTGGCAGGTCACGCCCTGGCAGAAGAACACCAGCATCGTGCTCTTGTCCTTCGGCAGCCGTCCGACGACCTTGTCCCAGGCCGGATACGGCACGTTGATCGCGCCCGGGATCGTGCCCTGCTGGAAGCGCGGCAGCGGCCGGGAGTCGATCAGCATGAAGTTGCCCGATCCCTGGTCGACCAGCTTGCGCACGAAGGCATAGTCGACAAGATCCTCCTTGGCAACCTTGACCGGTCCCTTGAAGACGATTTCGGTGGCCCACTTCTGGCCGTCCTTCTCGACAAAGGCGATACGCGTTTCGTGCCCTTTGCGCACCTCGCGCAGGTGCTCGACCTTCTTCGCCTCGCCGGCGTCGAGCACCTTCAGCGTCTTCTCGTCGAAGCGCAAGATTTCCTTCGCCGCATCGATGCCGAGCTGGATCGACTGCGATTTGAAGGCGACGTTCTCGAAGTAACCGGCCACCGTCCCCGGCGCCGGCTTGTGGCAGTTGTTGCACACCGCCGGCTGCGTCGGCTTCGGTGCCGGCGCCTGCGCCAGTGCACCGCCGGCCATGACGGCGAGCGCGGCGATGGCGTACGGAATGCGTGTTCTCATTTCGGGTTCCTCTCGGTCGAGTTGGTGTTGCAGTCGTTCAAAACCTTGCAGCCGTGCTGACGATTTCGCTCGCCTGGCCGGCGTTGACCATCAGCCAGCGCAGCGTGTAGCCGCCGGCGAGAACGAGGATCGCGGGAACGACGGTATGCGGGATGCGATGGCTCAGTTCGAGGCCCTGCAGCAGCAGTGGCACGACGATGCCGGCGACGACCAGCACGCCCCAGAAGGCCACCGCGAAGCGGCCGCTCATCAGCAGGTCGAAGGCCGCCGCGTGCGAGGCGGTCGCGGTGACCAGTCCGATCAGCAGCAGGCCGAGCATCAGCAGTTCGACGGCGAGCAGGCCGACGTCGGCGCGGATCAGCCCGTTCGCCGTGCCTTTCTCGGGCGCCTCGGCTCCGAGCGGCTGCACCAGCGCGCCGATGGCGCCGCCGATCAGCCCCTGCGGCGCCGGCCGCTTCGGCGGCAGCAGCACCGACAGCAGATGCAGCAGCGCCGCGCCGGCCGACAGCCCCGAGACGAGGAACAACGGCCCCAGGATCGAGACGTTCCACAGCGGCCGCGCCACCATCGTCGACAGCAGGATGCCGGTATAGATGCCGAGCGCCACGCCAAGCGCGATGTTCAGCCAGGCGAGCGAATGCACCCACCGCGGATGTGCCAGCAGGGTTTCGGACCAGCGCTTGACCGCAGGCAGCTTGCGCGCCAGCCACGGCCACGCCTCGGGCAGGCGGATCAGCGCCGAGGCGAGCAGCAGCGGGTAGACGATGATCAGCACCCACGAGCCCCACGACATCGGCGACGAGGGCTGGAACGTCAGGTACACCGCCCAGACGTACAGCTTGTGCGCCAGGTCGAGGAACAGCGCGCCCATACCGAGGTTCAGCAGCATGAATGCCGCCAGCGGCGCGTGCAGCGAGAAATAGGTCTTCGTGTCTTCGCCGCGCGCGAGGCGCAGCATGGCGATGCCGCCGAGGATCATCAGGCCGGCGACGATGCCGCCGACGAACAGATATAGCGGGATCTCCCAGCTCCATACCGATAGAACCGGGTCGACCAGCGGGTTGTGGCGGGTCGTCGTGTACTCGAGCATGGCGGTTCCCGTTACGTGAGGTAGTAGACGCGGGGTTTGGTGCCGGCCTCGGGCAGCAGCGTGTGCCACTTGCGCGTGCGCAGCAGCGTCGCCACCGAGCTCTTCGGGTCTTCGAGGTCGCCGAAGTGCATGCAGTGCGTCGGGCACACCGACACGCACGCCGGATCCTTGCCGTCCTTGACGCGGTGGTCGCAGAACGTGCACTTGTCCACGTAGCCCTTGGGATGCACGAAGCGCGCGCCGTACGGGCAGGACGCGATGCAGGCCTTGCAGCCGATGCAGCGGTCGGCGGCGACCTTGACGATGCCGCCGAGGTCGGAGACGTGGCTGGCCCCGGTCGGGCAGCAGGCGACGCAGGGCGGGTTGTCGCAGTGGTTGCAGCGCTCGCTGCGGATCTCCATCGAAAGGCTCGGGAACTCGCCGCGCACCTCGGTCGCGATCCAGTCGCGCGCGTACCCGACGGGAACGTCGTTTTCCGTCTGGCAGGCGACCACGCAGTCCATGCAGCCGACGCACTTGCGCGTGTCGATGACCATTGCATAGCGCGCCATCGTCAGGCCTCCTTCACGAAGGTCACGAAGTTGCTATGGATGCTGGTGCCCCCCATCAGCGGATCGACCTTGTAGCGGGTGGTGAGCTGCGCGACGCTGGCCCCCTTCAGGTAGGCGTGCTTGCGCGCCTTGTTGGTGTGGCCGAAGCCGTAGACCATGTACACGGTGTCGGGGCGGATCCGCTGCGTGGCCTTCACCTTCACGCGCTGGCCGAGCACGCCATCCTGGTTCTTCAGCTTCACGTACTGCCCGCTCTTCAGGCCGAGCTTCGCCGCCGTGGCGCTGTTCACCCAGACCTCGTTTTCCTTCATCAGGTCGGCGAGATAGGGGTTCGACTGCGTGCGGCTGAAGGTGTGCACGGGCGCGCGGCCGGAGATCAGCGGGAAGTAGCCTTCGGGCGGCTTCTCCGGCGGCACGTATTTCGGCACCGGGTCGAAGCCTTTGTCCTTCAGCTGGTCGGAGTAGAACTCGACCTTGCCCGATGGCGTGCCGAACTCGATCGCTGCGCCGTCATCGACGTAGATCGGCTTCTTCGGCCCCATGACGATGCCCTCGGCCTTGAGCTTCGCGTAGTCGATGCCCGACTTTTCGCAGCGCAGTGCGAGGTACTCCTCGATGTCCTTGAACGGCATGGACTCGGGGATGCCGAGCTTCTCGGCAAGCTGCTTGGCGATCCACCAGCCCGGCTTCTGGTCATGAGGCGGCGCGACCACAGGCTGGCGCAGCGCGACCCAGCCCTGCCGGCCCCAGCCCGCGACCAGTTCGTCATGGCGTTCGAGGAACGTGACTTCGGGCAGCACCACGTCGGCGAAGCCGGCGATCTCGCTCGGCATCGTGTCGACGACGACGAGCAGATCGAGCTGGTCGATTGCCTTGCGTGTTTCGGCTTCGTTGGGCAGGGCGTGGATCAGGTCGGTCGAATACACCCACCAGGCCTTGATCGGATACGGCTTGCCGGTCAGCGTCGTCTCGCGGATGCCGGTGGTCACCGACTCGTGGGCGAACGGATAACGCGCGCCGTCCGGGTTGTCGGCGGCTGGCTTGCCCGACTTCGGATACTTGGGCAGCGGATAGCCTGCCAGTTCGACGTGGTTGTTGATGTAGATGCCGCCGCGTCGCCCCCAGTTGCCGAGCAGCGCGTTCAGCAGCGCCACCGCACGCATGCGCTGCGCGTCGTCGCCGTTCCAGTTCACCCGCCGGCCGGGGTGCACCAGACTATGCGGGCGATGGCGGGCGAACTCGCGCGCGGTGGCGCGGATGAGCTGCGCGTCGATTCCGGTCTCGGCGGCCGCCCACTCCGGCGTGTAACCCTTGATCTCGGCCGCGAACCGGTCGAAGCCGTGGCCGTACTGGCCGACGAACTCGCGGTCGTACAGGCCCTCGGCCAGCAGCACGTTCATCCAGGCCAGGATCAGCGCCAGGTCGGTGCCGGGTTTGATCGGCAACCAGTACTTGGCCTTGCTCGCCGCCACCGAGTAGCGCGGGTCGACGACGATGATCGGGATGCGGCGCTCCACGGCGTTGGCGAACTCCTGCACCTGCAGGTTGTGCATGTTCTCGCCCAGGTGCGAGCCGATCAGCACCAGGCAGTCGGTGTTCTCGATGTCGGTCGGCTCGGGCGAGCCCAGGTCGGTGCCCATCGTCAGCATGTAGCCGACGTCGCGCGGCCCGCGGCACTGGGCGAAGGAAGAGCCGGCGAATGCGGTACAGCCGTAGCTCTTCAGCACGTGCTGGATGAAGCGCACGCCGATGCCGTGGTTGAACATGGCGATCGACTCGGCGCCATGCTGCGCCTTGATCGCGCTCATCTTCTCGGCGATGAACCGCATCGCCTCGTCCCAGGTGACGGCGACGAACTCCTCCTTGCCGCGGTCGCCCTTGCGCAGCAGCGGTTTGCGCAGCCGGTCCGGGTCGTAGTAGGTGCCCACGGCGCCAGTGCCGCGCGGGCACAGCCGGCCGCGGCTCTGCGGGTCGAGCGGGTTGCCTTCGAACTTCCACAGCCGCCCGTCGCGGATCGAAGCGATGCCGCCGCAGCGCCAGAAGCACATCTCGCAGAAGGTCGGGATGGTCTTCACCTCGCCGGCGGCCTTGGCCGCCTGCGACAGCGGCATGACCTGCGTGGCCACTGCACCGGCGCCGAAGGTCGCCGCCGATATCTTCAGAAATCTCCTGCGTGATACGCGTTCCATGGATCCAGCTTCCCGAGTCCCGCCGATCGTGCGGCGCAACAATCACTAGCATTCGACTCCGGATACCCCCCACGGCATTTGACGATGATCAGCAGTGCCGTCGGCTTAGAGGGGTTTTTTCACCTCGTTACAGGTTCGCCACAGGGGGATTCCCGGGTCCGTCCGCGAGCGCGGAAGGCGCTTGACTGCCGTCAACGCGGCGCCGCGCGCCGCCGATAACTTTCGATGCAACGAGGCGGGGATACCCCCGGACGGTACCGGGCGCACGGTCCGACCCCGCTGCCGAAGATTTCCAGCGACGGCGCAAACCGACGAAAGCGCGCCATCCGATGTTCACCGCGGCGCTGGTCGCGGCCAGCCTGCTACTGCCCGGCCATGCCTTGGCGCAGAACGATCCGCCTTCGGTTGGCCAGATGGTCGCGGCGACCAAGAGGCAGATCAACACGATCGGCATGGAGCAGTTCAAGGCCCTGGTCGACAAGAAGGACGCCGGCCTGATCGTCGACGTGCGGCAGGAGGACGAATACGCCGACGGCCGCGTGCCCGGCGCCGTCAACGTGCCGCGCGGACTGATCGAGTTCCGCATCTGGAAGCTGGTCGGCTTCCCCGAATCAGCGCACCGGCGGCGGCAACAGCAGCTCGGCGCCGGCGGCGACGCGATAGGCGTCGACGTGGCCGGACTTCGCCAGGTCCGCACTCGCCCAGTGCACGTGGAACTGCTCGCCCGGGTGCGTGATGACGCCTTCGAGCGCAGTGCCGCTGTAGAAGCCGAGCAGAAGGCCGTCGCTGCGCGCCGCGGCGAAAGCGCGGCTCGCCGCATGGCCCATCTTGTGCGTGCCGTGCGCGCCGCCCGCCTTGCCGCTGAGCACGTGCCATTTCAGGTCGAACACCGGGCCGCGCAGCGCGAAGGCGAACGGCCGGTCAGCGTCGACGCCGGTTTCGCGCGCGCGGTCGAGGACGAAGCGCTCGAACGCCGCCTGATCCAAGTCACGCGGTACGGAAAGCTTTTGCCATGAGGGTACGCGCGACAGCACGAGCAGCGCCGCCGCATCGCCGCTGCGCACGCGCTCCGCGCCGCCGTCTTCCCGCTCGCCGCGGCTGACGAGCACGCGACCGTCCCAGATAAACACTTCGCCGCGCAGGTCGGCCAGCGCGCCAAGCGCGTAGACGCCGCGACCGGACGGCAGATCGGCGAGCTGCACCTTTGCGCCGGTGTCGCCGGAGTGCATCAGCTGCCGGAAGTGCCCCCACCATTGCACCTGTCCGACGGGGACCGCTGCCCACAAGAAGTTGCCCACAAGCAGCGCGGCGGAAAGCAGAAACAGGCGGCTGAACTTCTTCATCTTCACTTCGGACTTCCTCCTTGCCAAGCTGCGCAGCCGCGGCCGACATGCCGGCCGGGCGTGATCATCAGTAGCGTGCGTCGGGTCGCTCGAGATCGGCGCCGCGCCATGCCGCGCGAAAGCGCATTTCGGCCAGTGCAGCCTCCGGCCCGCGCTTGCTCCGCCTCAGGCTCTCGGCCAGCCCGTACAGCGCCCAACCGTTATCCGGGTGCCGCTCGAGATCGGCGCGGAAAACCTGCTCGGCCCGCGCCGCATCGCCGGCGAGAAGCAGTGCGCTGCCCAGCGCCTGCCGCGCCGGCACGGGCCAAGCCGGCGGTTCCTCGCTTTCCAGTGCATCTTCGAGCTCGACGGCACGGCGCAGCGTCTCCAGCGCGCGCTTGTACTGCCGCTGCGCCAGCAGCAGTTCGCCCTGCAACGACGCGTCGGCCAGCGCCAGCAGCGCGCCGAGATCGTCGATGCCCTTCAGCGTCAGCTCCGCCAGCCCGGGATCCCGTGCTGCCGCCTGCAGCGCCATGAGCTCCTTGGCCGCCGCCTCGACCTTGCCGGTGCGCGCCAGCGCCACGCCGCGCGCGTAGTGCCGGAGCGCCGACGGAAACACCGACGCGTGCGCCGGCAGTTCGCGCGCGGGACTCGAAAGGATCTCGTCCCAGCGCGCGAAACGCACCTGCGCCAGCCAAGGCAGGGCAAGGAAGTAATCGTTGGTGCCGCTGGCGCCGAACGGCTGCTCGGGGCGCGCGGCCTCCGCCGCCAGCCAGCGCGCCGCCTCGATGGCGATGGACGCACTGCCCTGCATGGCCGCCGCAGCCCAAAGGAAATGATGGTGATGCGAAACGTGGCCGAGCGGCGCGAAGCCCTGCGCGCGCAACTGCGTGGCCAGCCGCCGGTCAGCCTCGATCGCCTGCTGGTTGGCGCGCACGGCATCGGCGTAGCGGCCGACGCGGACGAAGATGTGCGAGGGCATGTGCACCATGTGCCCGGCGTCGGGGGCAAGCTGCGCCAGTCTTTCGGCGGCGGCCAGCGCCCGCTGCGGTGTCTTCGAAGCCTCCAGCGCGTGGATCAGGAAATGATTGGCCCCGGCATGGCCGGGCGAGCGCGCCAGCACGCGCTCCAGCGTATCGATCGCCGCCAGCGTACCCTCGCGCGGCGTGCCGCCGTCGCGGCTCCACCACTGCCATGGTGAAAGCATCAGCAGCGCCTCGGCGTACAGCACCGTGATCTCGTCGTCGTCGGCGTAATCGCGCGCCGCCCTCGCCATCGCCTGCGCATAGGCGATGTCCAGCGGCTCGGCGTCCTGTGGTGCGAGCGGCACCGCACAGGTGGCCGCGGCCGCCTTGTCGGAGCTGGCCCGAGCCGGTGCCGTGCCGGCATCGAGCCGGACCGCCATCGCCTCGATCAGCGCCCGTTCCCTGTCCGTGGCGGCGTCGGCAAGCTGCAGCGCGCGGCGCGCGTACTGCACCGCCCGCGCATCGGCCGGCCGGCCGGGGTTGTTGATGTTCGGTCCGGCCGCATAGGCCATGCCCCAGGCGCACATCGCGCACTGCGGGTCGAGTCGTGCCGCCTCGCCGAAAGCGCGCAAGGCCTCGGCATGGTCGAAGGCATAGGCCAGCCGCAGCCCCTGATCGAAGTACTGCTGTGCCCGCGGCTCGCGCGTGCTGATGGCCAGCCGCGCGTTGCCGACATTGTCGAGCCTCGGCGCCTGCGCGATAGCCGGCGCCGGAGCCCTGGCGGTTTCGGGACGGCAGGCCGCTGCGCCGATCAGGACGAGCAGCGATGCCGCGATGATGACGAACTTGTGCATGCGGCGATTCTATGTGCGTGCCTTGCAGCAGGCGCCGCGCCGCTTCGGGTATCTTGCGGCAGCAAGCGGAGAAAGCAGCCGTCCATGCGCGTACTCGTGTTCGGCAATTCAGGCTCCGGCAAGACGGTCCATGCGCAACGGCTCGCAGCCGCGTTTGGCCTGACGCACCTCGACCTGGACACGATCGTCTGGATGCCAGGCCGCGGCGCCGAGCTTGCACCGGCCGCGGCCGTCGAAAGCGAGCTGCGACGGTTCATCGACGAGCATCCGCGCTGGGTCGTCGAAGGCTGCTACGGCGAACTGATCGAGGCCGCAGCGCCGTTCTGTACCGAACTGGTGTTTCTCAACCCGGGGCTGGAAACCTGCCTCGAGAACAACCGCCTCCGGCCGTGGGAGCGGCACAAGTACGCGACGGCAGAGGAGCAGCGCGCCATGCTCGCGCCGCTGCTCGAATGGGTGCGGGGCTACTACAGTCGCGATGACGCCTGGTCGTACGCGAGGCACCGGTGCCTGTTCGACGGACACCGCGGCACCAAGAAGGAATGGATGGTCCTGCCGCCGCGCTGAACGCCCGCCCGGCCACGCGGCGTCGAGCCTGCCCCCGCGCGAGCTCAGGGGAAACCCTGTGAGCCCGGCGCTTCCTTCGAGTGCGCAGCGCCTGCAACGGAGGCGGGATTTCGCCGCAGCATCGCCTGCGCTTAAGGTGGTCGATGACCGCTTCCACTGCACGAGGCATCGATGAGCTTTCGTCCCGATCCGGCCGGCCGGCGCCTGCCGATCAAACTCGACTCGACTTCCAACGGCGAGTACGCGCCGGTGCCACTGACCGCAGTTGCGCTGCTGGCGCGTGCCGAAGCGCAGGCCGCCGTCGGCGCCGCCGTGCGACGGCTCGGCATGTCGCGCCGCCGCTACCTGGTGTCCCTGCTCGGCGCAGCCGCAACGCTCGGCGCCTTCGACCGCGCCTTCGCCGCCGCCGGCATGCGCGGCGGCCGTTACGTGCTGCCGCCACAGGCTCCGTTCGAGATCGCTGCCGCACGCAGCGCGCTGGCCGGCGACGAGTTCATCTTCGACGTGCAGTTGCACCACGTGAATCCGAAAGGCGCGTGGCGCAGCCGCGCCAGCCCGAACGCCTTCAAGGGCATGCCGAACTCGAACTGCGGCAAGGCCGACCACATCGAATGCTTTTCGGCCGACCAGATGCTCAAGGACGTCTTCCTCGACAGCGATACCGCGATGGGCGTGCTGTCGCACGTGCCGGGCGGCGCCGACACCAATCCGCTGGACTTCGAGGCGGCCGGCGGCACGCGCGTGGCCGCCAATTCGCTCGACGGAACCGAACGGCTGCTGCTGCATGGCCGCTGCATGCCGACGCTACCGGGCGAAATCGACGGCATGGACGCGCAGGCGGCGAAGTGGAAGCTCGCCGGTTTCAAGACCTACACCCAGTTCGGCCCGCGCGACGGCGATGCCGGCTTCTGGCTCGATGACGAACGCTATGGTCTGCCGTTCATCGAGCGGGCGAAAAGGCTCGGCGTGCGCAACATCTGCGTGCACAAGGGGCTGGCGTTCGGCGCGCGCGGCTACGAATTCTCGACCTGCGTCGACGTCGGCCGCGCCGCCAAGCGCTATCCGGATCTCAACTTCCTCATCTACCACTCGGGCTTCGACACCGCGGTCAAGGAAGGTCCGTACGACCCGCGAGCCAGGGCCGGCGTCGACGTGCTGATCCGCTCGGTGCAGGAGCACGGCGTGAAGAACGTCTACGCCGAACTCGGCAGCACCTGGCGCTTCGTGATGCGCGAGCCGGAGCAGGCGGCGCACCTGCTGGGCAAGCTGCTCAAGCACATCGGCGAAGACAACATCCTGTGGGGCACCGATTCGATCTGGTACGGCAGCCCGCAGGACCAGATCCAGGCCTTCCGCGCCTTCGAGATCAGCAAGGAGTTCCAGGACAGGTACGGCTACCCGGCGCTAACACCGGCGGTCAAGCGCAAGATCTTCGGACTGAACGGCGCGCGCGTATACGGGCTGAAGCCCGAGGAAATGCGCCGGAAGCTCGCCCGCGACCGGGTGCAGAAGACCCGCCTCGACTACCTGAACGATCCCGATCCGGCCTTCACCACCTATGGGCCACGCACACGGCGGGAATTTCTCGCCTTTCGCGCACTGCACGGCGAGGCGCCGTGAGCAGGCACGTCCGCTGCGCCGCGCTCGTCAGGCGGCGCGGACGGTAGGGGAAAAAAGCGCGCAGCCGCCGCGCCGCGCGCCGCTACGGCTTGATGTAGACGTAGCCCTCGCGCGCCTGCAGGCGCGCGATCTCGGCCACGCCCGCCTGCACGACGCCGACGGCGTCGGCGACCGCGGCATCGGTGAGATTGCGCCCAGTCAGCGTGTTGCGGCAGACCTTGAACGACACGCCCTGGCGCGCCAGTTCCTCCAGCGCCGGCGCAAACGGCGCGCCGTTCTTGTCGGCCGCATCCCTGAGCAGGAAGTCGATGCCGCCGCCGTTGGCGATGACGACGATCTTCGCCGTCGGATCGTCGCGCAGGTGGTTGCGCACGTTGGCGAGCAGTCCGCGCGCCTTGTCGGTCTCGTTGATGTGATAGACGGCGCGGATCTGCTCCTGCACCGCCGCCGCGGCCGGCGCAGCGCCAGCGGCGAACGTGCCGCCGGCAAGCAGCGAGGCCGACACGGCCAGCGCCAGGAAGGAATGCTTCATCGGGGGTCCTTTGCAGCGCGTCCAATGGATGACGCGCCGACGATACGGATCCACCGCAGCGGCACTTTGGCCTAGCTCAAGCTCCGCCGGTGCCGCGCAGGCCGATCCGTTATTCGTTTATTCCCGGACAAGGCAGCGCCGGAAGGCGTGAGGATTTCGCCGCGAGCGGCCCGGGAGCCTGCCCCGGACGTGATCCGGGATCGCGCCGAGCAGCGGACCTGTACAGCGTCGTACAGCGAGGCGCAGGCGCGAGCCGGACACGAGGCATGCCAATTGCGGCATGCCTCGTGCCTGCGAGCGGGCGAGCGCGTGCCAGCGCGAGCGCGGCCGGCAAGGCCGAGATCGGGACGCGCAGCAGACAGATTCACGCCCTCTCAGCGCAGGCCGTGAACCCGGCGCAGCGCCTTCAGGTGCAGTGCCGACTGCTGCCGCTCGCCGGCGATCTGCTTCGCCGTTCGCGCGGCCACGCCCTCGGAAATCAGCTTCAGCGGCTTGCCCGTGCCCTGCGCCAGCACCTGGTGCATGCAGGCGCGTTCGAGGTAGTAAAGATCGTCGAACGCCCAGGCGACGTTCGGGCCGCGCACGATCACGCCATGATTGGCGAGGAACAGCACGGTGTTGCCGGCCAGCCGCCTAGCGATTCTCTCGCCTTCGGCATCGTCGAGCACGAGGCCGTTGTACTCGCTGTCGTAGGCGATCTGGCGATAGAAGCGCAGCGCATTCTGGCTCGCCATCTCCAGCCGGCCGCCCTGCAGCAGGGCGAGCGCGGTGGCGAACGGCATGTGAGTGTGCAGTACACAGGCCGCATCGGGCACCGTCCGGTGAATCCAGCCGTGGATGAAGAAGGCCGTGGGTTCGACGTCGTGCCTGCCTTCGACCTTGTTGCCCTGCGCATCGATGACGACCAGATCGTCGGGTCCGATTTCGCTCCAGTGCAGGCCCTGCGGGTTGATCAGGAAGCGCCCGGGCCGATCCGGCAGGGCCAGCGAGAAGTGGTTGCAGATGCCCTCGCCAAGTCCGTTCTGGTGCGCGGCGCGCAGCGCGCAGGACAGATCCTTGCGCGCGTCCTGTTCAGCATGTGATTGCATGCGCGCATTATCGTTCGCCCGCGACATGCCTTGTCGATGCGGCCATGGCGGACAGCACTCACTCGGTTTTCCTTCCGACGCGGCATGCGCCGGGTCCACCGGCGCGGACCAGGTGGCGCGGATGCGCCGGCATTGCCGCGCGCGCGGCGATGCCGCTGCTGGCGCTCGTGGCGCTGCCGCTGGCGGCCGAAGAAAGGCGCAACTGGTTCGGCGACCCGTTCGCGCAGGCCACGCACGGACTGGCGGGCTGCCCCGTGCCCGAAGGGCCGTTGCTGACCGAAGCCGAGATGCGCCGCCAGGCGCACCAGCGCATCGAGCGCGGCACCACCTGCTGGCTGGCCAGGAAGTGCGACGAGCCCAATGCCTATGCGCAGGATGCGCGGATCAACATGGCCGTGGTGCAGCGGCTGGCAGCCGATCCGCGCTGGCGCAACACCAGCCTGTGGGTGATCACGCAGCGGCGCTTCGTCTTCCTGCAGGGCTGCGTGCGCAGCGAAGCCGAAAAGCGCGCCGTCATCGACGCGGCAAGACGGGTCCCGGGCGTCGACTATGTGGGCGACGAACTGCTGGTCGGCACGGGCGGCAAGCCGCCGTATCCTGCGGTCGGTTCAGGCGCGGCGCGGAACTGAAGTGCGGGGTAAGCGCTCCAACCGGCTCCCGCCGAATGGCCGCGACGGCAGCGCTGCCGTGCGCGGACCGCCCCTCTCCCCTCACCGGAAAACCTTCTGATGCGCTCGATGACGCAACTGCTGCTGATCGTCACCGTCGGTATCTCGGCGCTGGCCTTTCTCTCCGGCTCGCTGCTGTTCGATGCGCTGGCGCTGTGGCCGGTCGGCGGCGGCTTCGCGCCGTGGCAACTGCTGACGTATGCACTGCTGCACGGCGGACTGCTGCACCTGGCCTTCAACATGTACGGCTTGTGGATGTTCGGCTCCGAGCTCGAACGCGTCTGGGGGCCGCGCCGGCTGCTGCATTACTACCTGGCGAGCGTGCTCGTCGCCGGGCTGACGCAGCTGCTGGTGGCGTCGAACTCGCCGTTTCCGTATCCGACCGTGGGCGCCTCCGGCGGGCTGTTCGGCCTGCTGCTCGGCTACGCGATGCTGTTTCCGAACCGGACCATCGTGCTGCTGATTCCACCGATCCCGATGCCGGCGTGGCTGTTCGCGGCGGTCTTCGGCGTGCTCGAACTGACCCTCGGCTTCACCGGCACGGCGAGCGGCATCGCGCACTTCGCCCACGTCGGCGGCATGCTCGGCGGCTGGCTGATGCTGCGCTACTGGCGCGGCCAGTCGCCTTTCGGTCGCCGCCGCTGACCGCGACGCCGCGGCTACTGCGTGGCGGCGCGGGAGGCCGCGGCGGCGCGATAGTGCGGCGCCAGTTCGTCGACGTTGTCGCGCAGCATCCTGTCGAACTCGGAGGCGAGGTACGCGGCGACCTGGTCGAGCGTCTGCTCCGGCCGGTCCTCGCGCGTCAGCCAGACGAAGGCACTGAAGCGGGCCGTCGCGTACATCATCGCCGCGGCGACCCACTGCCGCGCGCGCTCATCGGTCATGCGGTTGGCGAGCTGCACGAACTCGTCGGCGGCGTCGAGGAATTCCGGCGGGATACCGTGGCGGGTTTCGGGCATGGCGCACTCGATCGCTGGATGGGACGCGGCATTATGCGGCGCACCGTGGCCCGGACCCGATCCTCGCCGGCCGTCTGCGCCGACCGGCTCGGCTACAGTACCTGGCCTACTGCACAAAGGCCTTGCGGCTGCGCGCAGGCCGGCTATGGACGCGACGATGGAAAGACTGTTCGTCATGCTCGCCGCAATCAGCGGCTTTATCGCCGTGGGCGCGGGCGCGTTCGGCGCCCACGCGCTGAAGGCGCGCCTGTCGCCGGAGATGCTGGCCGTGTTCGAAACCGGCGCCCGATATCAGATGGTCCACGCGCTGGCGCTGCTGGCCGTGGCCTGGGCGGCGACGCGCTGGCCGGGCAGAAGCGTCACCGCCAGCGGCCTGTGCTTCATCGGCGGCACGGTGCTGTTCAGCGGCAGCCTGTACCTGCTGGCGTTAAGCGGCAGCCGCAGCTTCGGCGCCGTCGCCCCCTTCGGCGGCGTGCTGTTCCTCGCCGGCTGGCTGCTGCTCGCCGCCGCCGCGTGGCGTCGCACGAACCGGTAACGCCGTCCGCCGCCGGCGTGGCGCCGGTAGATCAGTCTTCGTGCCGATAGATCGCGGCGCGACCGCCGCGGAAATCGATCTCGCGCTCGAAGCAGGCGCCGGCAGCGAGCGCGACGCGCACCGATGCCTCGTTGCCGATGGCGATCAGGCTGATCAGCCGCACGCCCGGCAGATGCTCGCGTGCCATCGCCCGCACCGAGCGCGCCGCTTCGGCGGCGTAACCCTTGCCGCGCGCCTGCGGCACCAGCGCCCACTTGATCTCCGGTTCCGGCCAGTCGTTCGGAAACCACAGGCCCGCCACACCCAGCACGTCGCCGCAGCGCCTGTCCTGCAGCACGTACGGACCGTAGCCGCGCCATGCCCAGTGGCCAACCACGCCGGCCAGCGTGCGCCAGGTCTGCGCCTCGGTCAGTGGCGCGCCGACGGTGTAGCGGACGCTGTCGGCATCGCCGTAGTACGCGTGCAGCGCCCGCCAGTCGGCCTCGGCCGGCAGCCGCAGCGCCAGCCGCGCCGATTCGATGGCAAGCGGAATGCGCGGCGCGGCGAAGGCGTTCATCGCGCGCCCTTCGCTGCGCCAGCGGTCCAACCCAGCCGGCGCGCTCTGCGCGGCAGGCTCACGTGTGCCGGCAGCGGCCGTGCGGTACGCATCGCCCGCGCCGCGGGACAGGCGCTGCCGCTGCGGCCGCTCACGCCGGCTTCTTCTTCGCCGGCCGCTTCCAGTTCTCGACCGTCACCTGCTTGGCGCGGGCCACGGTCAGCTTGCCGCCGGGCACCTCGCGCGTCACCGTCGAGCCGGCGCCGACGGTGGCGCCGGCACCGATCGTGATCGGCGCCACCAGCACAGAGTTCGAGCCCGTGTGCACGTCGTCGCCGATCACCGTGCGGTGCTTGTTGGCGCCGTCGTAGTTGGCGACGATCGTGCCGGCGCCGATGTTGACGTTGCGGCCGACGCTGGCATCGCCGACATAGGACAGGTGGTTGGCCTTGCTGCCTTCGGCCATCTGCGAGTTCTTGACCTCGACGAAGTTGCCGATGTGCACGTCGTCGCCGAGCGTGACCTGCGGCCGCGTCCGCGCAAACGGTCCGATGCGCGCGTTGGCGCCGATCGTCGCGCTTTCCAGGTAGCAGAAGCCGAGCACCTCGGTGCCGGCACCGATCGAGCAATCGCGCAGCCAGCAGTTCGGGCCGATGCGCACGCCATCGGCCAGGCTCACCCTGCCCTCGAAGACGCAGTTCACGTCGATGTAGACGTCGGCGCCGAGCGTCAGCTCGCCGCGCACGTCGAAGCGCGCCGGATCGGCCAGCGTGGCGCCGTCTGCCATTGCCGCCGCCGCCGCGCGCGCCTGCGCCGCCCGCTCGAGTTGCGCCAACTGTGCCTTGCTGTTCACGCCGAGGGTTTCGTCGGCATCGGCGGCGATGACGCCGGCCACGCGCACGCCATCGGCCACCGCCTGCGCGACGACGTCGGTCAGGTAGTACTCCTGCTGCGCATTGTCGTTCGACAGCCGCGCCAGCCACTTCTTCAGCTTCGCCGTCGGCGCCACCAGGATGCCGGTATTGATCTCGTCGATGCGCCGCTCTTCGTCGGAGGCGTCCTTGTGCTCGACGATCTTCAGCACGTTGCCGTGCCAGTCGCGCACGATGCGGCCGTAGCCTGCGGGATCCGGCAGGCGCACGGTGAGCACGCCGACGCCGTCGCCGGCGCCGTCGAGCAGCCGGCGCAGCGTCTCGGCGCGCACCAGCGGCACATCGCCATAGAGCACCAGTGTCGGCGCGTTGTCGTCGATGCGCGAGGCGGCCTGCATTACCGCATGGCCGGTACCGAGCTGCGGTTCCTGCAGAACAAAATCGACGTCGCCGCGGTCAGAAAAAGCTGTGCGCACCTGCTCGGCGCCGTGGCCGACGACGACCACGGTGCGCGTCGGGCCGCCGCGTCCGGCAACGACCGCTTGCGCCGTGGCGATCACATGCGCCAGCATCGGGCGGCCGGCTACCGGATGCAGGACTTTCGGCAAGCGCGACCGCATCCGCTTGCCCTGGCCGGCGGCCAGAATGACGATGTTCATCGCACGCGAGTAGGAGACAGGGAACGTGGAGTCGTCGACACTGCCGAACGATCGTAGCACCGCCGTCGTGCGCACCGAGATCGCGGCCACTGCCGCGACGCTGAACCGGCATGCGCGCCGCTTCGTGCTGGTCAGCGTCAGCCTGCTGGTGGCGGCCTGTTCGTCGCTGCAGTTGGGTTACAACAACGCTGACACGCTGCTTGCCTATTCGCTCGACAGCTATCTGGGCCTCGACGACGAGCAGGCGCGGCTGGCGCGCGGCCGCATCGACGCGCTGCACCGCTGGCACCGCGCCACGCAGTTGCCGGGCTATGTTCAGTTGCTCAATGAGACGCAAGGCAAGGTCGCCGGCCCCGTGACCGCCGCCGACGTGCGCGACTTCAATGCCGGCGTCAACCGCAGGCTGGCCGCGATCGGCGAGCGGGCGGCGCCGGATCTGGCGCAACTGGCGCTGACACTGCAGCCGCAACAGGTCGAGCGGCTGGCCGATCGCCTGGCGCGCGATACCTCGAAGGCGCGCCGCGAACTGGTGCGTTTCGCCGGACCGGAGTCGATCGAGCAGCGCGTCGACCGTTATGTCGAGCGGGCCGAAAGCTGGCTGGGCAAGTTGTCGCCGGAGCAGCGCGAAATGATCCGCGCCGCGGTGGCCAACCGCCCCGATGCCCACGAGTCGTGGATGCAGGAACGCGAACGGCGCCAGGCGGAACTGGTCGCGCTGGCCTCGCGCATCCGCGCCGAGCAGCCGGCGGCGGAGACGGCCGCGGCGTGGCTGCGCCAGTACTTCGCCCAGCTTGCCGAGCCGGGCGACCCCGAACGGCGCGCGAAACTGGAGCGGCTGCGGCAGGACAACGCCGAACTGGTCGCGCAACTGCTCAACAGCGCGACGCTGGCGCAGCGCGCTTCTCTGGTGAAGAAACTGCGCGGCTATGCGGCGGAACTGGATGCCCTTGCCGCGCGAGGACAGGCAGCGAACCGCGGCTGACGGCCGCGGCGCGATTCATCGATACACGGGGCCGGCGCCGCAGCGCCGGGGCTATGCGGTCGTCGACGGGTGCGCGTGCGCGCGCCGGGCGTGATGCTCGCGATGGGCGCGGTTGCCCGCAGTAGGCGCGAGCGAGCCGACCACCATGCCCACCCCGGCCATCACCAGTCCGGCGAGCACCGACGGAACGACCTCGCCCAGCGGCGTGAGCGACAGCAGCGCCCAGGTGCTCATGCCGAGCACGATCGACCACACTGCGCCCTGCGTGGTCGAGCGCTTCCAGTACAGGCCGAGCACCAGCGGCCAGAAGGCGCCGACCACCGGGAACTGGTAGGCCATCGCCACCAGTTCGTAGATCGGCGTGCCTTCCATGCGGATCGAATAGCCGAGCACGCAGGCGGCGAAGATCACTAGCGTGATGCGCATCGCGCGCAGCTCGCGCCGGTCCGACAACGACACGAAGTTCTTCAGGATGTTCTCGACGAACGTGGTCGTCGGCGCCAGAAGGGCGGCCGAGGCGGTGGACATGATCGCCGACAGCAGCGCGCCGAAGAAGAACACCTTCAGCCAGGTCGGCATGTGCTCCATCACCAGCGTCGGCAGGATCTTCTGCGGATCGTCCTTCAGCAGCGCCGCGGCATCTTCGGGCATCACCACGAACGCGGCCACGGCGATGAACATCGGCACCGCGGCAAAAAGCAGATAGGCCGTGCCGCCGATGATCGGGCCGCGAACGGCGTTGCTCTCGCTGTTGGCCGACATCACGCGCTGGAAGACGTCCTGCTGCGGGATCGAGCCGATCATGATCGTCACCGCCGCCGACAGCCAGAACAGCCACGCGTGCAGCGTCGACTCCGGCCAGAACCTGAACATCTCCCTGGTCGAGGCATGGGCGACGACCTTGTCGGCGCCGCCGGCAAGATCGGCGGCGAACCAGGCGATCAGCGACAGGCCGATGACGATGATCACCATCTGCAGGAAGTCGGTCAGCGCCACCGACCACATGCCGCCGAACACCGTGTAGGTGAGCACCACCGCGGTGCCGATGGCCATGCCCTGCACGGTCGAAACGGCCCCACCCGACAGCAGGCTGAAGACGAGACCGAGCGCGGTGATCTGCGCTGCCACCCAGCCGAGGTACGAGACGGCGATGACCACGGCGCTGAAGATCTCCACGCCGCGGCCGTAGCGATGGCGGTAGAAGTCGCCGATGGTCAGCAGGTTCATCCGGTACAGCTTCGCCGCGAAGAACATGCCGACGAAGATCAGGCAGAAGGCGGCACCGAAGGGATCCTCGACCGTCTTCTCCAGTCCGCCCTCGATGAACTTGGCCGGAACGCCGAGCACCGTCTCGGAGCCGAACCAGGTGGCGAAGGTCGTCGTCACCACCATGATCAGCGGCAACGAACGGCCCGCCACCGCGTAGTCGGCGGTGTTCTTCACCCGCGTGGCGGCGTACAGGCCGATCGCGATCGATGCCAGCAGGTACAGGACGATAAAACCGATCAGGGTCATGGACTCCCCGCAACGAACGCGCGGCGCGGAAGCCGGCGACGATAAGCCTTCGCGGCGGCTACGCCAAACGCGGCCCGATCGCCGCCGTCGTGGCCGTCTCGCCGCCGCGACGGCATGCCCGGTTCAGCGTCGCCGCCAGTGCTGCCAGCGTTCGCGGCCGGCGAACACGGGCACCGATTCGGCGGCATCGATCGGTGCATCGACGACAAGCTCGAACGCCGGTTCGAGCAGCCCGCGCAGTTGCGCCGCGGTGATCGCAAACGGCGGTCCGCGCCGCGGCTCGCCCGCGGCATCGTCGACGAAGAAGAACCCGACCATCACGCCGCCCGGGGGCAGCAGTTCGGCGCAGCGCTCGGCCCACCGCTCCCACAGCCGCGGCGGCAGCGCCGCCAGAAACGCGCGCTCGTAGATCCAGTCGAACAGCGCGGCGTCGAAGGCGAAGAAATCCGCCTGCCGCACGCGGACGGCATGTTCGGCCGCCAGCACGCTGCGCGCGCGCTCGACGGCGGCCGCCGAGTAATCGACGGCCAGCACGTCGGCGCCGCGCGCGGCGAGCGCCGCCACCTCGTAGGCTGCGCCGCAGCCGGGAATCAGGACACGCGTGCCCGCGGCGAGCGCGGCCGAATCGAGCCAGCGCAGGAACGCCGGCGGCGCGCCACGCGCCTCCCACGGCATGAAGCCGGCGGCGAAGCGCTCGTCCCAGAACGCCGGCTGCGCCGGATCGCGGCTGGCGAAGTCAGCCATCGCGCGACGTCGTCGCCCCGGCGGAGCCTGCCCCGGCAGACCCTAAGCCGGGGCCCGGGACCCAATCAACTTCCGGCTGCAAGATCTGCCGGCCTGCGCCGGGACGACAGGCATGCCGCGTCATGCGCTGCTCACCGTCCCGGCAGCGGTATGCCGAGAAACGCCCACGCCGCCATGATCGCCATCGCGGCCAGGGCGGTGACGCCGATCAGCAGCAACCGGTTGCGCCTCTCGGTTTCCTGTCGCATGCGGCGCAGCTCGGCCAGCATCCGGTCCTGGCGCGATGTGTCCGCGAGCGCCTGGTGCACGAGCCGCGGCAGTTGCGGCAGCAGATGGCTCCACTGCGCCGCCTCGACCTTCAGCCGTTCCTCGAGCCGCCTGAAGCCGACCTGCTCCTGCATCCAGCGTTCGAGGAAGGGCTTGGCGGTCTTCCACAGGTCGAGGTCGGGATCGAGCTGGCGGCCGAGCCCCTCGATATTCAGCAGCGTCTTCTGCAGCAGCACCAGCTGCGGCTGGATCTCGACGTTGAAGCGGCGGCTGGCCTCGAACAGGCGCAGCAGCACCTGGCCGAAGGAGATCTCCTTCAGCGGCCGGTCGAAGATCGGCTCGCACACGGCGCGGATGGCCGACTCCAGCTCGTCGACGCGGGTGCGCGGCGGCACCCAGCCGGACTCGACGTGCAGCTCCGCCACCCGCTTGTAGTCGCGGCGGAAGAAGGCGAGGAAGTTCTGCGCCAGGTAGTTCTTGTCGTTGTCCGACAGCGTGCCGACGATGCCGAAGTCCAGCGCGATCCAGCAGCCGAAGTCGTCGCCG
Source organism: uncultured Burkholderiaceae bacterium (assembly GCA_964509545.1). Classification (GTDB taxonomy): domain Bacteria; phylum Pseudomonadota; class Gammaproteobacteria; order Burkholderiales; family Burkholderiaceae_F; genus JADJWR01. The sequence continues at coordinate 84,916 of CAZDXQ010000004.1, forward strand.
CGGTCGCCGACGTAGATGTTGCCGGGGTGCATGTCGGCGTGGAAGAAACCGTCGCGCAGCGCCTGCGTGAAGAACACCTCGACCGCCGAGGCCGACAGCCGCTGGATGTCGATGCCGGCCTCGCGCAGCCGCGCCACCTGGCTGACCGGGATGCCGCGCATGCGCTCCATCACGATGACGTTCTCGCAGCAGTAGTCCCAGTACATCTCCGGCACGCGCAGCAGCCGCGAGCCGGCGAAATTGCGCCGCAGCTGCGCGGCGTTGGCCGCCTCGCGCATCAGGTTCAGTTCGTCGTGCAGGTACTTGTCGAACTCGGCGACGACCTCGCGCGGGCGCAGCCGCTTGCCGTCGCGCCACAGCTTCTCCACCAGCAGCGCGCCCGCTTCGAGCAGCGCCAGGTCCTTGTCGATCGCCGCATGCATGCCGGGGCGCAGGACCTTGACCGCCACTTCGCGGCCGGCGAACTTTCCGTCCTTGAGCACGGCGAAATGCACCTGCGCGATCGAGGCGCTCGCCACCGGTTCGCGCTCGAAGCCGGCGAAGATCTCGTCGAGCCCCCGGCCCAGCCCACGCTCGATCTCGCGCACCGCGACCGCCGAATCGAACGGCGGCACGCGGTCCTGCAATGCGGCCAGTTCGTCGGCCACGTCGGTCGGCAGCAGGTCGCGGCGGGTCGACAGCACCTGGCCGAACTTGACGAAGATCGGCCCGAGATCTTCGAGCGCGCGGCGCAGCCGCACCCCGCGCGGCTCGGTCAGGCGCCGGCCGATCGTGCCCAGCCGCACCAGCCGCTGCAGGAACGGGCTCTTCAGGCTGGACAGGACGATCTCGTCCAGCCCGAAGCGGAAGGCGGTGAACAGGATGCGGGCGAGCCGGAAAACGCGCATCAGGGCGCCGGTGGTCGCGCGTGCAGCCCGATCATCTTTTCCAGCCGCTCGACGTCATCACGCAGCCGGGCGACGTCCTCGGCAAAGGCGGCCATCTCGCGGCGCGACACCAGCATCGGGTTCTCGGCGATCAGATAGTCGGCCGTCGTCGACGCCAGCCTGCTGCCAGCTTCGCGTGCACCGGCCAGCGCCGCGCGCAGCAGCGCGACGATGCGCACCGCCGCCGCGTCGCCGACAAAGCGCGACAGTTCCTCCTCGGGCTCCGGGCGCAGCTTCTGCAGCACATCGGACAGCGTCTGCGCAAACTCGGCATCGCCGTCGAGGCGCACGTTGCGCAGCGCCGCCTTCGGATCGAGCAGGATCTGCGGCAGGGCGGCAGCGTCGACGCCCAGCGTTACGGTCGGCGTGCCGCCGTCGGCAGTGAAGTTGCCGTCGGCAGCGATGCCGAGTTGCACCGAAAACGGCAGCGCCAGAAGCCGCGCGCTGCGGCCGGCGAACGGCGCTAGCACTGCCCGCGCCCACGGCTCGCGCGCAAGCATGTGGTTGAGCACCGCCGCGGCGGCGCCGGAAGCGATTTGGTCGAGCACGTCAGCCAGTCGAGCACGTCGCCCCGGCGCAGGCCGGGGCCCAATTGCAGCGCCGGGAACCTGGCCCCCGGCCTGCGCCGGGGTGACGGCGACCGCACTGCGCCCTCGCCGCCGAACCAGGCGACCCGAACGAAGCACGGAAACGCATCGAGGCGCCCGAAAGTGCCGCGATTGTGGCAGAACGGCCGCGCGGCCGGTCTCTTGGCATGCCTCACTTGCCGAGCAGGAACTTCTCCAGGAACAGCACCCGGGCGTAGAAGAGATAGTCGGCGTTTTCCTTCTTGGCGAAGCCGTGCCCTTCGTTCTCGGCGATCAGCGTCCACACGGGAACGCCGCCGGCGGCCACGGTCGCTGCGATCTGCTCCGCCTCCTGCACCGGCACGCGCGGGTCATTGCGGCCATGAACCACGAACAGCGGCACCTTGATCCTGCCGGCGTTGGTCAGCGGCGAGATGTTTGTCAGAAACTTTCGCATTTCCGGATCGCGCTCGTCGCCGTACTCGGCGCGCCGCAGGTCGCGCCGGTAGCTCTCGGTGCGCTCGAGGAAGGTCACGAAGTTGGAGATGCCCACGGCCGGGATCGCGCCACGGATGCGGTCGGAGTAGTGCACGGCCGCCGCGCTGGCCATGTAGCCGCCGTAGCTGCCGCCCTGCACGACGACGCGCGAGGCGTCCAGATCGGGCTGCTGCGCGATCCAGTCGAGCAGCGCGCCGATGTCCTTGACCGAGTCCTCGCGCAGCCGGCCATTGTCCAGCGTGTGAAAGGTCTTGCCGAAGCCGGTGGAGCCGCGGACGTTGGGTTCGATCAGCGCGATGCCCAGTTCGTTGACCAGATAGTTGTAGCGGCCGTTGAAGCCGATGCGCGCCTGCGCCTCCGGCCCGCCGTGGATCTCGATCAGCACCGGGCGGCGGCCCGCGAATCCTTTCGGCGGCCGCTGGATCAGCCCCGAGATCGTGCGGCCGTCGAAGCTTCGCCACGCGATCACGTCGATCGGCTGGAAGGTCGACGTGTCGACCCCGGCCGTGTCCGCCGCCGCCCAGACCGCCGTCTCGCGGTTGCGCAGGTCGACGACGCGAACTTCCGATGGCGCGGTCGCGGACGAGGCGGAGTACGCCAGCGACTGGCCGTCGGGCGCGAGCCTTGCGGCAGACACGCTGATTCCCGGCGGCTGCGGCACCGGCAGCGGCGCAAGCGTGTTCGCGTCGAACAGACGCAGCACGCCGCGGCCGTTCTCGTTGGTGACGGCGGCCAGCCTGGAGCGGTCGCGACCGAGGTCGCTGGCGGCGACATCCCACGGCACATCGGCCGTCATGCCTTCGAAGCGGTGCGTGGCGAGGTCGTAGCGGTACAACTGGCGGAACTCGCCGAAGCGGTCGGTGACAACGAAGAGGCGGCGGCCGTCGGCGGCAAAGCCCGCCGCGGCGTAGAACGCTGCCGGCTCGCCCGCGCGCGGCAGCAGGCGTCGGCGCGTGCCGTCGGACAGATCGAGCGTCCACAACTCGGCGTCGGCGGCCGAGCGATAGCGCAGCAGCAGCGCCGTGCGATCGTCGGGCGCGATGTCCAGCGGGTACCAGCCCGCGCCCGGCAGGGCGGCGACCGCACGCGCCGCGCCTGTGCGGATGTCGATCAACGAGAGATCCACCGTCACGCCGGCGGTTTGCTCGACGTTGCCGCGGGCGTTGCGGTCGATCCGCGAGCACGGCACGAGCATCGCCGTGCCAGCGGGGTTAAACGGCCCGATGTCGCAGCGCAGAGCGGCCGCCGTCAGCGGCGTTTCGGCGCCGGTCGGAAGATCGAGCCGGTACAGCCGCGTCGCCTCGCTGCCGCCGACATCGCGCTCGAAGACGACGACGTTCGGATCGCTGGGCAAGTACGCGCCAGCGCGGGTCGGCTCGTCGTCTCGCGTGATCGACCGCAGCGGCCGGCCGGCGCCGGAGGCCAGATGAAGCTGTATCCGCGTAGCTCGCAGGAAGGTGACGAGCAGGTGTTTGCCGTCGGGCGACCAGTCGAGCAACCCGGCGCCCTTGAACTCCGTATACGGCCCGATCCGCTGCGGCAGCGCGGCCGGCACCGGCGGCACGCCGGTCATCGTCAGCGCCGCCGGCGGCGCGACGAAAGCGGCGCGCTCCGGCGCCGGATTGGCGCAGGCGACGAGCGCCAGCGCGGCCAGCGCCGCAATCAACGGTCTGAGCACGCGGGTCCCCGGATGTCGGTCGCGGAAACGTAGCAAACAGGGCGCCCCAACGCCAGCGAAGCCGGGACGAAATGACACGAGGCCGATGCGCAGTTGCGCATCGGCCTCGCGAGTTGTCAGCGATACAAATTCAGTTCAACTGCTGGATGCCCGCCAGAAGCCAGCCGGTCTTGCCGTCGGCCGGCTTGGTCAGGTTCCACACTTCGTCGAACGGCTCGAGCTCGCCATCGACGCGCAGCGTGCCGGTGAAGCGCACGCTGGCCATGTGCTCGCGCGCGTCGTGCTCCATCCCGAGCAGCCGCGCGTCGAGCGAGACGACCTCGGTGCGGTCGACGGCGCCGCGCGCGCGGATCTCATGCGTCAGCGCAGTGAACATCTCCTGCGTGGTGAACTCCGCGAGCTCGTCGAGGTTGTTCGCCGACCACGCCTGCTGCAGGCGGCCGAAGTAGCCGCGTGCGTGCTTGAGGAAGGCTTCGACATCGAAGTCCGCCGGGATGCCCCACGGTTCGTCGAGGCTGCGGCCGCCGCGCATCAGTTCGTCCATCGCCGAGCCGGGCCGCACGCCGACGGTGGGCGCGGTGGCTGCGGTGCGCGCCATCGTGTTCGGCACCGGCTCGCGCGGTACCGGATTGAACGACGGGCCGCCGGCGCCATGCCACGTATTGGGCGCCTGCTGCGCCCCCTGGTAGGCCGGCTGCGACGGCCGCATGCGCCGCATCAGCATGCTGAAAGCCACCATGGCCAGCAGCGCCAGCAACGCGACCATCATGATCATCGCCAGTTCTTCGCCGAAGCCCAGCCACGATGCCAGCGCCGCGATGCCAAGCCCGGCGGCCAGGCCCATCAGCGCGCCGCGCCACGGGCTCGCGGCGCGCGCCGCCGCGCCGGCTGCGGGGGCGGCGGCCGCCGGTGAAGGCTGCGCCGTGGGGGCCGCCTGCTGCGGCGTCTGCGGCTGCGCCTGCCGCTGCTGGATCGTCTGCGAGGGTTTGCCGAAGGTCTTGCCGCCGCCGAGGCGGCGCTGCGCTTCGGCGTCGAAGGAGAAACTCGCCGCAAAGAAGCCGATCGCGAGACCGGCAAGCCACTTGTTCATCAACATCTCCGCAATGGGTGCTAGGACTTGCGTCCGACGTGCAGCGCGCACACGCCCGCCGTCAGGTTGAACCATTGGACCTGCTCGAGCCCTGCCTGTTCCATCATGCGGGCGAGTTCGTCCTGCGGCGGGTGCATGCGGATGGACTCGGCCAGATAGCGGTAACTGTCGCGGTCGCCCGCGACCTTGGCGCCGAGCCACGGCAGCACGGAAAACGAGAAAGCATCGTATAGGGGCGCGAGCGGCGCCCACACTCGGGAAAACTCCAAGACCAGCACCTTGCCGCCGGGCCTGACGACGCGGCGCATCTCGGCCAGCGCCACATCCTTGTGCGTCATGTTGCGCAGGCCGAAGGCCACCGAGACCACGTCGAAGCTGTCGTCGGCGAACGGCAGCCGCTCGGCGTCGCACTGCACCAGCGGCAGCATGCGGCCCTTGTCGAGCAGCTTGTTCCGGCCGGCGCGCAGCATCGACATGTTGATGTCGCTGAGCACGACCAGGCCGGTGTCGCCGGCGCGCTCGGCAAAGGCGCGCGCCAGGTCGCCGGTGCCGCCGGCGATGTCGAGCACCTTCATTCCGGGTCGCACGTCGGCGTGGCGCACGGTGAATGCCTTCCACAGCCGATGCAGCCCGCCCGACATCAGGTCGTTCATCAGGTCGTACCGGGTGGCGACCGAATCGAACACGCCCGCCACGTGCGCGGCTTTTTCGCCTTCGCCGACCTCGCGGTAGCCGAAGTGCGTCTTCCGGTCTTCCTCGTTCATGTTGTTCCCTTGGCCCTGCGCGCTTCCCGCGGCTGCGCTCGCAGGCGCGGCCGGGCGATGCTCATGCGCAGATTGCAGTGGTGAACAGCAGCCGGCGCGGCTCAATGTTTGCCGCGGGCCGGCATCTCGGGCGCCATGATCGCCGCGTTGCGCGGGTCCGCCGGATCGCGGCTTCCGCCGACCTCCTCCAGCCGCGCCAGGTACTCGGCCCACAGTTCGTCCTGGTGCAGTCCGAGTTCATACAGGTACTGCCACGAAAAGATGCCGCTGGAATGGCCGTCGGAAAACAGCGGCTGCACTGCATAGTGGCCGACCGGCTCCAGTTGCGTGATCGTGACGTCGCGCTTGCCCAGTTGCAGCGTTTCCTGCCCCGGCCCGTGGCCGCGCACTTCGGCCGAGGGCGAGTACACGCGCAGGAACTCGAACGGCAGCTTGAAGACGCGGCCGTCGTCGAAGGCGATTTCGAGCACGCGCGACGCGGAGTGCAGCGTGATCTCGGTGGGGGTGGGGGCTTGTTCGGACGACATGCCCGCAAGCATAGCGGGTGGCGGCGGCGCGGGAGGCACGCCGCCGCCCGACCTCCGCACGGCCTAGCGCTGCCAGCAGGTGGCGAGGTTTCCTGCGGTCGAGCTTCGCGAGCCGGTCTGAGTGAGGCTCAGCGCGCCGCAGGTGGGATCGGTGAAGGTCGATTCGGCGCCGGCGGGACAACTCGCTGAACCGCAAGGCGTTGCGGTCAGCGTGAAGGCTTGGCCGCTGTTGGTCACCGACCACGCCACGATGTAGCTCTGCCGCCCCTCCGAGGGCGCGCGCAGCAGCGTGGACGGCTGGACGGTGGCTGAACCGGACTGCACCAGGCACGACGGTGTGTCGGCGAAGTTGTAGCAGCCGGCCGCCGTGTAGTTGCGCTCGAGGTACTGCGCCGCCTCCATCAGCACCTGCCGCGCTGCCGCCCGCTTGCTGCGCACGATGTAGTCCTGGTAGCTCGGGATGGCGATCATCGCGATGATCCCGATCACGGCGACGACGATCATCACTTCGATCAGCGTGAAGCCGGGTGCCGCGCGGTGCCGCTTACGCAGCAGCCCCGAGACGCCGTTCACTTGATGATCTCCCGCCAGGAGGTCCGTCCGCGCGTGCCGGCTTGCTGCGTGGGCCGGATTTCCTCGAACTGGATCGTGCTGCCGGTGCTGCTCGACGCGGTCGTGCCGCCTGCGTACAGGTACGCCCGCGATCCGGTGCCGATATAGACAAGATTACGCACAATGCCGACGGTCGAGGAGATCACATCGAGGGCAGGATAGGCGACGAAGATCCGCTGGGTCAGTCCGGTTCCATTGTATGGATCCACGGCAAGGATCGATGAGGTTCCGCCGCCGGAGCACCGGTCTTCGTTGGGCACGAGCGTAGAAAAAATCAGCCGCCCGGCCTGGATCAGCGGCAGCCCAACCATTCGCTCGCCGGAGCGCGGCAAATCCTGATACCAGCCGTCCTTCGCGCCGCTTCCGGAGTACGCCACGGCGCTGCCAGTGACGGTACCTGTCCCTGTGCTCGTGTTCAGATTGATCGTCTGCGCGACCAGATCGGAGCGCGAAATCTTGGCTGTGGTCGCGTTGCCACCGGAACTGAAGCGATCGACCATGCCGTACATCGACTGCACCGTTGTATCGACGCGGTCATCGACGGCGAACCAGCGCCCAGTGCCGAACCACAGCATCGCCGGCGCCGGATTGTTCGCACTGGCGCTCACGCCACTCGGCGCCGCGCCGATCTCGATCGTTCCGGTAATGGGCTGCACCTGGCTGCTGGCATTGCGCGCCGTGAACATCAACTGGACCGCGTAACCGGTGGCTGGATCGTTGCCGAAATTCGCGCTGCGCAGATCGAAACGCCAGAGGTTGCCCTGCAGGTCTCCTGCATAGACGAAGTCGGTCGTGCGGTAGCCGACAGCACCCGCCTGATGGATGTCATACAGCGATGGTCGTCCAAGACCGCTCGGCGCGGCGGCGCACGAGTCAGTCAACGAGCGTCCGCCGGTGGGGATCCTGCGGACCTGACCGTCGTGCAGCCGAACGACATAGAGCACCGGGCACTCGTTGGTGCTGCGATACCCGTTGCCGAAAAACGCGTAGAAGTACCCGTCGGACAGGCGTCCGATCACGGCCTGGCCAATCGTGTAGCCGAGGTTCGGATCGGTCTGCCCATCGAGGTCCCATAGGACGCTGCTGGCGCTCATTGAAGCCGGCGTCGTGATGTCGAGCGCGAACACGCCTTTGCCGCCAGCGCCGGTCGTGCTGACGACCGCGGTGCGCCAGGCCGAGCTTCCCGGATGCCAGTAGTCGCCGACCCACGGCGACCCATCGACGTAGAAGCGGTGCGTGTAGGCCGGATCCGCCAGCCGGACCAGGTTCGAGCGTGAATCCTCGGCGGAAATCGGATCAAGCAGCAGCGAGCGCGGCACGAAAGCGAATCGCTCCACCCCCGTATCGGCGTCGAACCCGTGCAGCATGCCGTCGTTGGCACCAACGACAACCAGCTTGGGTCGGCTGGCCTTGGCCTGAAGGTAGGCGGGATAAGCCAGCCCCGCGATCGAGGATGCCGAAGTAAGGTTGCTCAGGTCGACCAGCGCGTCGTAGCCGAAGTCTTCCTTGCCGGCGAAGGCGATTTCCGAATTGACGATGTCGCCGAGGCGGACGCTGCGCCGCCGGAATCCCGTCGGATTGTCGTCGTTCAGTTCGTTGAGCTGGTCGCCGCGCAGGTAGTTGAGCGTCGCCTCATCGCCGATTCGGGCCTGAAGTCCGGCCGTACCGAGTGCCGCCCAGGTGAAATCGATGCCCGTCGTATTCCCGCTCGAAGTCAGGATGTTGCGCGCCGATGCCGCCGGGATATTGCTCCCCTCCGTCGCACTCCAGCGCTGTTCGCCCAGTGACCCGTCTGCGGTGTTGACCCGTATGGCCCTGAGCCGCCCGGTCCAGTCGGTCGTGCTGCCGCAGACCGCCTCGTTGATGCAGCCCGTGCTGAAGCTCGCCTGATACAGCGTCGACTCCGTCGTCAGTTGCGTCGAATTGGCCGCCAGTGATGCGCCCACATCTGCCTGGTCGAGCGTGCGCGACAGCGCGGCAGTCATCGCGTTGACGATCTGGCTCGGTGTCTCGGCGCTGAAGAACTCGCCGCGGCTGTTCAGCGCCGCATGCCATAGGTCATACACGCGACCACCTGTTCCGGAAGTTGTCGCCGGCCAGCCGGCCGTGCCGCTGAGCAAGTTGGCATACCCCTGCCCGGCGAAGGCATTACCGGTCCACGGGATGTTCGGATCGTTGAGCGAAGCGCCCACACCGACGCCAACGGTGAAGTTCACCATGTGCTGCCAGCGCGCCGGATCGTTCTTCGGGTTCCAGTACTGCGCCGTGGCATCGCCGCCGCTGCGGTCGCGGAAATACGGCAGCAGCACGTTCGGCATGTCCGTACCAGCGCGCAGGTCCGTGGCCCAGTAGTGATATGCGACGTCGGCAAGGCTGTTGCTGTTGCTGTCCGGGTAAGGGCGTTCGCTGCCGGTGTATTGAACGCTGTCCGGCAGCCCGCGCGCGGAACCGTCGGCGTTGCCGCAGCCGCCGGGACAGTACGTGCCGCCATCGGAATCGTCGTAATTGCCGCCGGCGATGAGCAGGTGGAAATTCGGCCGGCAGGCGTATTCGATATTGGTCGACGAAGCCGAGAGCTGCGGAAACTGCAGGTAGGGGTTGTTGCTGGTCGCCGAACTCGAGTAATACGCCCCGGCTCGCTGCACGGCCGTGCGCAGCGGCGCCGCCGGCGAGGTGTTCGCTGCGGCGGGCTTCACGGCGCGCAGCCATCCCTGCACATCGGCCTGCCGCGGCTGCGAGAACTCGTCGATCAGATTGGAGCGGTTGGGCCCGCTTCCGGACGCACTGTTGGTTGGACAAGTCGAATTCGCGGCGAAGCTGTTGCAGGAGTTCAGCGCCTGCCAGGCCACCCGCGTGCCGATCAACCGCCGGTCCGACATCACGCGCCAGGCGGCGCTGACCATCGCCAGATGGCGCGTCCGGTAGTACGAATACCAGTTGGCGAAGTTCTGCCTTTCGTCGCTTCCGTTCGGCCCCGACGTTGCAGTGACCCGCTGCAGCCGATAGCAGTTGTCGTCGTTGATGCTTGCCGTGCAGCCGGCGAGCGCGACGTCGTAGACGTAGTAGTAGGCCGTGCCGCCGGCCGTTGCCGACGTGGTTCCGACCTGGTTGCTGGCGGTGCCAAGATCGGCGGCGGCGTGGTTGGCGAAATTCTGCGCGTTACCCGCGGCGTCGAACGATAGGGTCGGTCGGAACGCCGTGCCGAGGTCAACACGCCAGTTATCGATGCTGCCGCCGCCAATGAAGTAGCCGTTGATTAGAGCCTGCGAGAAACTCGTCGGCGTCGAAAGCGCATTCGCCGGCACCACGTACTGAACGTTCGGGTTGTAGTAAAGGGGGTTGAAGGTGCTCGACTTGAAGCGCCGCGTATTGGCCGGCGAGATCGCGCCATTCGTGGCGACGCCGTTGGACGCCGCCAACGGGGAAAATGCATCGCCGAGCGGAAACGCATTGGCCATGCCCGGCGAATCGTCCAACGACAGGATGATGTTCGGCTCCAGTGCCGAAGGCACCACCAGCGGCACGTTGGAGATCATGTACGGCTGCGCCGCGGCCATCGAAGCGGACAGCGCCAGCGCAGTTGCGGTCACCGCACTGCCCCCCGCCCGTCTGGCTGCAGAGGCGAGCCGCGCAGCACTGATTTTCGGGTTCATGTTCTTCTCCACTTCGCCTTGGGCGGCCGAACGCATCAGTCGCGGATGAAGGTTGTCTGCAGCAGCACCGCCGTGTTCCGGTTCGCGCCAACACCGCGTCCCGTGACCTGATATGAAAACGCGGAAGACAGCGGCAGTTCCGCGCGCAGGCTCACGTTCGCCGCGCTCGTACGCGCCAGCCGCTGCACGATGCAACGCGGCTGCTCGGCCACCCCTGCCACGCCGGTGAGTTGGTGCGTCGGGCTCGTGCTCCAGTTAAATGCGGGGTCTTCCCACTTCTCCTTCTGGCCGACCGCCGGTTCCGAATACATGCCGCTGAGGCCGCCGGCCGGCAGGCCGTCGCTGGCAAACAGCGGCGGCACCGGATTGCTCAACAGGCGCTCGCACTCGCGCAGCGCGGCCTCGGCGGCCTCGAACGCGCGAAGCCGGTCGCGCGTGTTGCCTGCCATCCGCTCTTCCTGCGTGGCGACCGAGTAGGCGGTGACCCCGATCAGGGTCAGCAGCGCCAGAAAGATCAGACCGACGATCAGCACAGCGCCGCGGACGTGCCGTGGACGTTCGGATGCAGGCTGAGCGAGAAGGCTCGATGAACTCTTGGGGTTCATGGCAGTCGATTCCGCAATGCCACCGTCGTCGTAAAGACCTGGCGAAGGCTCCGTTCCGAGTTCGCATCGCGCCGCGCGGCGCTCACGTTGGCCGGCTGTGCATCGGCCACGCTGTCGCCGTCTTCATCGCGCACATAGACCACCTGGCCGCCGGCGATCGCCGCAGAGACCGCCTGCCCGCGCGTTTCCGCAAGCGCTTCGCTGCTCATCACTACCAGGCTCACCCGTACGCTGAGCACCTGGTCCCATTGCGCCTCGGTCATGCCATCCGCCTTCATGTAGGCGTCCACCGAACCGTCGTTGTTCGTGTCGACGCCGTACAGGAAGTCGAGATCCTCGACGTTCTCGACCACCTCTTCCGCCGCCGCGCCTGCGCCGGCACCGGTCATCCGGTAAAGGGAGGGCCGCCCGGCGCGGTTCCTGCCGATGAAGTACCCCTTCGGACTGGCACTGAAACGGGCGACGAACGCGCGGGAGCTCGCTCGGAATGGCGGATTGATGAGATGGTTGGACGTCTCCAACCCACCGTTTGAATTTCCTCCGTGGGTAAGCGTGTTCGCCGGAAATGTGTTGGTCAACGTGAAAACAGCGGCGCGTTCGCAATCGGTCACGATCAGAAATTCGTCGGGCTCGAACCCCGGATTGTTATCAACCCTAATGTTGGCGTTGACGACGTCCGTGTCTTCGACGACGAGTGCGCGCGGCGTGAAGTCGATCGCCTGGATAAGTACCACGTCGCCGCGGACATAGGTGAGGCTCGTCGGCTTGTATCCGCTGGTGACAAAGCCGGCGCCGTCCTCATAGCCGAACAGGGTTCGATTGCTCGGCAAAGTGGCCGGCTTCGGATTGGAGTAAAAGACCGGCACGACGCCACGCGACAGGCACCCCATGAAGCCGGCCGCACGAAGATCGCGAGCGATCCATTCCAGCGCGAAGCGGCCGGTTTCCTGCACCCGCGCGAGCGCCTCGTTGGTCCGGTAGGCACCACGCGAGCCGACGTAAACGTACGAAAGAGCGCTCAGCACGGCAACGCTGATGGCCACGCTGACCATCAGCTCGATGATCGACAGGCCGCGCTGGCGAGAGCGAAGGATCTTCATCGTCAGTTCGCCAGTTGCGCGGTGATCTGGAATTGCGTGATCTGCTGCTGCGTCGCCGCTCCACGCGCGTCGTCCCATTGCACGATGATGGTGGCTTGCGAACCATTGATAGCGACCGAACCCGTGCCGGCTGGAAGCATCTGCAAGCGCTGCCGCCAGTCCTGCAGATCGCGGCTGGCGACCGTCGTTCCTGTCGGCGCGGCATCGAGAGCGAGGTTGTAGGCGGCACGGCCGGCGAAATTCACCCGAATCCGGTCGGCCATGTCGTAGGCCAGTTGCGCCGCCTGACTGCGGTGAATCGAGCTTTGGCCGACTCGAATGCCGCTGGCCTGCAAGCCCGCCAGGCCGAGCAGTCCGATCGACAACACGACAATCGCCACCAGCACCTCGACCAGGCTGACGCCGGATTGCCTGCGCTGTCTGTCCTCTCGTTCGATTGAAACCATCGTCCAATCTCCTTCGTCGTCCGGTCAGTACGTCGGATTTGTGCAGCTCGTCACCGCCGCGCCAGTAGATTCGTTCAGCGGCTGGCCGCTCGCATTCATCGCGGCTACGCGAATGCCACCGGCAGGATTGACGATCACCGCTCGCGAGCGGGACTGACCGCCACTGTTGATCAGGTCGTCGTAGCACAGGACGAAGATCGCCTCGCCGAAAGCCGAACTGCCGCTTCCCGAGACCTCGATCCGCCCGGAAGGCACGAAGACGATGGCGGTCGCCGCCTTGGTCGAGGCACGCAAAGTCATCGGACCGCTGACCTGTTGGCCGACGCGGATAAGGTCCTCGCCGGAATTGGCCGCCGTATTGCGCACCTTGTTGCCATCGAGGTCGACGAACATCTCCCAGCCCTGCGTCCACTCGCCGGATGTGGCGCTGATCCGCCGCATCACCACGTTGACCCCGCGCCGGATCGCCTCGCTGCGCGCCTGGTGCAGCGAAGTCACCAGGTCGTTCGTCGCCGAGGTAAGCCGGTTGCTGATGAAGAACGAAACCATGTTCGGCGCGGCGATGGCCGCAAGGATCGCGACGATCGCGACCACGATCATCATCTCGATGAGCGTGATGCCGGATTCCATCGCCTTGTCGCGACTGCGCATCTGATCGGCCAGGAGGGGCGCGCGATCCGAGGATCGCCACGGACGGCGCGCGGGCATTGATTCTGTGCCCGGCACGCCGATCGGCTTAAGCGGAAAGCATGAGGTGACCGCGGTTTCCGATCAGTGGCACGAAGAGGGCGACCGCCGGTTCACACAAGGCCCCCTGTTCAGGGTACGCGCGGCCGCGAAAGCGGAAAACTCGTCGCTCGCGCTGCCGAGTTTTCACTGTCCCGCCGGGCCGCCCGTCGACATGATTTCTCCATCGAATACGAACAACGAGGAGGGACATCATGGCGCGCACGAGGACCGCAGCCCACCGGCAGCGCGGCACCAGCCTGCTCGAGGCGATGCTGGCAACGTCGATCGCCGGCGTGCTAACCACCGCCGCCGTGCCGGCGATGAACGATGCGATGACCCAGACGCGACTGCGCGCGGGCAACAGCGATCTGTTCGCCACCTTCAATCTCGCGCGCTCCGAGGCGATCCGCCGCTCCAGCCCGGTGGCCGTGACTGCAGCGGATGCGCAGGACTGGTCCAAGGGCTGGAAGGTTTTCGCCGATCAGAACGACAACGGCGCGCTCGATCCCGGCGAGGAGACGATCCTCGAACGGCCGCCGCTGGCCGCCGGCGTGAGCATCCGCCCGTATTTCGGCGCCACCTACTCGGGGCGCGTGCTGTCCTATACGGCAGAGGGCCGGCTGCACCGCCCGGGCGGGCAGGGCCTGGTCATCGGCCGCCTGGTGCTGTCGGAAAACGGCGCCGCGCGGGCGCTGTGCTTCGCTTCACTCGGCGTCAGGATGGTGGGCGCGGCGACCTGCGACTGATCGGCCACGCCGCCCGTGGGGCGACGGCCCGAAAGAGAGCAACACTCCCAACAGCCGCCGCAGCGGAAGCTGCGGTGGCGCGCCCGGCGCGACTCGAACGCACGACCCCTGCCTTCGGAGGGCAGTACTCTATCCAACTGAGCTACGGGCGCGAGGTTGCGAGTGTAGCCGGTTGCCGAGCGCCGATTCGCATCGGTTCTTTCATCTGCGGCGGCCGCGCCACCGATGCCGGCCAGCACCGGTCGGGAATCACCCCGGCCCCTATAATTTCGCGTTCACCCACTGTCCGCCGCGACCGCGCTCGCCGGGATCAACCAGATGTCAGAACAACACAGCTCTCCGATCAAGACGCCGCAGCAGTTGATCACGGTCGTGGTCCTCGCGTTCCTCGTGCCGGTGCTGATCATCGTGCTCCTGGTCAAGTTCGTCGCCGGAGGCAAGTCGGCCGGCGCCGGCGCCGAGGCGATGACGCCGGAGGCCATCGCCGACCGGCTGCGGCCGGTGGGTTCGGTGGTCCTCGCCCAAGCCACGGGGCCGCGGACGCTGCAATCGGGCGAAGACGTCTACAAGCTCGCCTGCGGGGCGTGCCACACGGCCGGCGTCGCCGGTGCGCCGAAGACCGCCGATGCCGGGGCGTGGGCGCCGCGGTTAAAGCAGGGCTACGACACGCTGGTCAAGCACGCCGTCGAGGGCTTCAAGGGCATGCCGGCCAAGGGCGGCAACGCCGATCTCGATCCGGTCGAGGTGGCGCGCGCCGTCGTCTACATCGCCAACCAGTCGGGTGCGAAGTTCAAGGAGCCCGATCCGGTGAAGACCGGCGAGCACAGCGGCCAGCAGGTCGTGGCCGAGGCCTGCGGCAACTGCCATACAACGGGCGCTGGCGGGGCGCCGAAGGTCGGCGACTGGGCGGCGTGGAAGCCGCGCGTCGAAAAGGGCTTGGCCACCCTGTACGAATCCGCGATCACCGGTCATGGCGGTATGCCCGCGCGCGGCGGCATGGCCAAGCTGACCGATGCCGAAATCAAGCGCGCGATCGAGTACATGTTCAACGCCGGCAAGCAGGCGGCTCCCGCCGGTGCTGCCGCGCCTGCCGCTGCGCCTGCTGCCGCGCCAGTGGCCGTGGCGGCCGCGCCCGCGGCACCGGGGAAAACGGATGCGGCCGCCGGCAAGAAGGTCTACGACACCGCCTGCATGGCCTGCCACGCGGCAGGGGTGGCCGGCGCACCGAAGCTGGGGGACAAGGCGGCGTGGGCGACTCGGGCCGCGGCCGGTCTCGATGGGCTGACGGCGAGCGTGATCAAGGGCAAGGGGGCGATGCCACCGCGCGGCGCGGCGGGTTCGGCATCGGATGCCGAGCTTCGCGCCGCGGTCGAGTACATGCTGGCGCAGTCGAAGTAGGGGCGCAGAACAGTCGAACATGACAAGGGCCGGCACTGCCGGCCCTTCTCACTCCATTGCGCGCTTTCGCCTCACGGATTCAGCTGGCGATAGACGTTCAGCGCAACGGCCGACAACTCATCCCGGCTGATCTCGCCGGCAAGCGCGTAGCCCAGCGGACCGTCGATCCAGTAGAACACGTTGGTCGCGCCCTGCTGGGCGAAGCGGAACGCGGTGTCGCCGCCGCTCGGCTCGCGACGCACCAGCAGCGACAAGCGCTTGCCGCGGCCGTCCTCGTACATGAACAGCGCCACCGGCGCCGTGCCGACCTCGCCGGCCGCTGGCAACAGTCGGCCGCCGAGGAGGCGGTATCCGGCCGCGGCCAGCGACGGCGCGCGCACGGGCGTGTCCAGCCGCTTCGACAGCCATGCCACCAGATGCTGCTCGTCGCTCGCCGCCACTTCGACCGGATGGCGCACCTCGGTCACGTACGCGGCATGCGCGAGCACCGCCTGGCGGGCGATCGCCGTGGTGCCGCTCAGACTGTGCTGCGCGCCGAAGGCGGAGTACAGCATCGCACCGACCACGGCGCCGCCGACGAACGTGGCGGCGAGCGCAGCGGGCCAGCGCCAGCGCGCCGCCGATGCCGCGCGCGCCGCGCCGACACGCAGCGCATGCGGTTCGGCAAGAACGTGGTCGAAGGCGCGATGCAGCGCCTCGTTCTGCGCCCGATACGCCTGCACCCGGGCAGCCTCCTCGGCGTTCGCGGACAGATGCGCTTCGACCGCGGCCCGCTCGGCCTCGTTCAGCGCGCCGTCGACGTAGGCGTGCAATTGCGCTTCGTTCACCGGACCACCTGTCATTTCACCCGCCGCAGGCCATGCCTGTCCGGCGCTCCGTCTTCCAGCAACTGCCGCAGCCGCTCACGCCCGCGCGACAGTCGCGACATCACGGTGCCGACCGGCACGCCGAGCACTTCGGCCGCCTCGGCATAGGAGAACTGCTCCAAGCCCACCAGCAGCACGACCTGGCGCTGCTCATCGGGCAGGCGCAGCAGCGCGCTGCGCAGTTCGCCGACCAGGATCGCCGAGTCCGCAGCGGCGCCCTCGTCGGCGCTTTCCAGCCCGGCCTCAGCCAGCGCGTCGAGCGATTCGGTCGGACGCCGACGCCGCGTGCCGTTGACGAAGACGCCGTGCATGACGGCAAACAGCCAGGCGCGAAGGTTCGTCCCCGGCTGCCAGAGATCGCGCTTGACCCAGGCCCGCTCGAGCGCATCCTGGGTCAGGTCGTCGGCGGCTTCGCGGCTGCCGGTCAGCGCGCGGGCGAAACGGCGCAGGCGCGGGATCAGCGCCTCGAGTTCAGCGACGGTGAAGGCGGGCATCGCCGGCACACAGTAGCGCAGCCGGCTGCGCGCGTTCGACTACGGCCGCGCCAGACGCCACGCGTTGTTGAAACCGTCGCCGGTACGGTCGCCAGGCTTCTGATCCTTGATCCACAGGTACAGCGGCTTGCCCTTGTAGGCCCACTGCCGGGCGCCGTCGTCGCGCGTGATGATCGACCAGTCGCCGCCGCCCTTGGCGTCGGCCGCTGCGACCAGTGGCGGCCAGTTGGCGGCGCAGGGGCCGTTGCAGACGCTCTTGCCGCTGCCGGCAGCATCCTTGTCGAAGGTGTACAGCGTCATGCCGGCGGCATTGACGAACACACCGTCGACGGCCTTCGCCGGCGTTGCTTCGCCGGCCGCCAGCGCCGAGAGGTGCACGCCGCCGGCGATGGCCAGCGCCGCGACGAAATGGGCGATCCTGCTTGTCATTGAGTTCTCCCTGAGTGTGAACGACGACAGCGAGAACGACGCACCGGCCCGATTTATTCCCCCGCCCCGTCAGATTTCCTGCGGATCGACTTCGATCTGCCAGCGCACGCGGCCGCCTGCCGGCGTTTCGGCGCGGCGCAGCCCGGCCAGCCAGTCGCGCAGGAACGACTGCAGCAGGCTGCGCCGCGGCGCTTCGATCAGCATCTGCGCGCGGAACACGCCGGCAAGACGCGCCAGCGGCATCGGCACCGGCTCGTAAAGCCGGGCCGACGAGGCCAGCGCGCGGCCCTGGTCGCGCGCCCGCCCGAGAAAGGCGAGCGCCGCGTCGAGCGCTTTCGACTCCGCCGTTAGCAGCGCCTGCGGCACAAACGGCGGCATGCCGGCGGCTTTGCGCTCGGCAAGCTCGCCGCGCGCGAAACCTTCGTAGTCCAGTCGGCGCAGCGCGGCGAACAGCGGATGCTCGGGGAACCGCGTCTGCAGCAGCACCCGGCTTGGCAGGCCGCTGCGGCCGGCGCGGCCGGCCACCTGCAGCACGGTCGCGAACAGCCGCTCCGGCGCACGGAAGTCGTGCGAAACCAGCTGTGCGTCGGCGTTAAGGATGCCGACCAGGGAGACACGCTGGAAGTCGTGGCCCTTGGCGATCATCTGCGTGCCGACAAGGATGTCGGTATCGCCGGCATGAACCGAGGCCAGCGCCGCATCGGTGGCGCCGCGGCGACGCGTGCTGTCGCGATCGATGCGCAGCACGCGCGCGCCGGCAATTGCAGCGCTTAATGCCTCTTCAACGCGCTGCGTGCCGTGTCCGACCGCCTGCAGCGCCTGGTTGCCGCAGGTCGGGCAGGCCTTCGGCACGCGGCTTCGCCAGCCGCAGTGGTGGCAGTGCAGCGCCCCGTCGCTCTTGTGAAACGCGGCGAAGACAGCGCAATGCGGACAGGTGGACAGCCAGCCGCAGGCATCGCAGGCGATCACCGGCGCATAGCCGCGGCGGTTGATGAACACCAGCGCCTGTTCGCCCTGCGCGACCGTGTTCTCGATCGCCTTGCGCAGCGGCTCGGCAAGCCCGTTGACCGGCTTGTGCTGGCGCAGATCGACGAGATCCAGATGCGGCTGCGCCGCCTCGGTCGCCCGCCGCCGCAACCGCTGCAGCCGGTAGCGTCCCTGCGCCGCAAGGTACCAGCTCTCCAGCGCCGGCGTCGCCGAACCGAGGATCACCGGCACACCGAGCAGCTGCGCGCGCTTGACCGCCAGGTCGCGCGCCGAATAGCGCACGCCGTCGCCGGCCTTGTACGAGGGGTCGTGCTCCTCGTCGACAACCAGCAGCCGCAGATTCGGCATCGAAGCGAACACCGCCAGCCGCGTGCCGAGCACGATGCGGGCACGGCCCTCGTGCGCGGCCAGCCACGCCGCCGAACGCTCGGCGTCGGGCAGTCCGCTGTGCAGGCAGACCATTGACGCGCCCGGCAAGCGCGCCTGCAGCCGTGACTGCAATTGCGGCGTCAGGCCGATCTCGGGTACCAGAAGCAGCGCCTGCGCCTGCGGCTCGTGCGCCAGCACTCTTTCGATGACGGCGAAATAGACCTCGGTCTTGCCGCTGCCGGTCACGCCTTGAAGGAGATGGGTCATGAAGCCCTCGGCGCCCACCGCATCGGCGGCGGCGCGCTGCTCGTCGTTCAGCGGCGGCAAGACGGACGCTGGCGCCACCGCGCCAACCGGCGCCGCGGCGCGCAGGCGCTTCACAGAAGCGGTCCAGCGCGGCCCGGGCGTCGAGCGCAGGAAAGGCGGCAGCGCTGCCACCGCAACCTGGCCCCACTCGTGCTGGTAGTAGTCGGCCGCAAAGCGGGTGAACGCGCACCACGTCGCATCCAGGGGCGCGATGTCGTCGAGCCACCGCTCGACCGGCCGGATTCTTTCGAGCGGAACGGCCGTCGTCGCGCCCTCGTCCACACAGAGCCCGATCACGCGGCGGCGCCCCACCGGCACGACACAACAGGTGCCGCGCCGCGGACGCGCGGCCTCGTCGGCACCGAGCCGATACGTCAGCGGCTGGCCGATCGGCAGATCGACAACGACGTCGACGTACCCTGCGGGAAAGTTGTCCATCCGACTTACAGCGGTCTCTCAGCAAGTCGTCACAAGATCATGTTTTACTTGACATTGGTGCGCAGACCAAAGCCTGTGGACAATTCTGTGAACAACTGTGGCGCGCCAGCGGCCTGACCGTCGAAGCACGCCCGGCGCCGTTTTGTGGGTGGCGTCAGCGAGCCGTTCGACACATGGAAAATCAATGATTTAGGCCATTGCAACGCAGTGCGGAGACGCATTGACAGCCATCTCCCGCGTATTTCCTTGCTGAGCGCGACTTTGTGAATAAGTCAAGTGGCCCGGCGCAAAAAAGCGCCAGAAGAGACACTTCCTCAGCCAGCGCGGCCGGCGGCGAGGCGCTGCCGCCGGCTGCCCTCATGGACGGCGTCGACAAGCACCGTCACGGCCTCCGGCGGCGTGTGCTGCGAGATGCCGTGGCCGAGGTTGAAGACATGGCCGAAGCCCGGCGCCGGGCTGCCGAAAGCGGACAACGCCCGTTCGACCTCGCGCCGGATGCCGGCCTCGTCGGCGAACAGCACCATCGGGTCAAGGTTTCCCTGCAGCGCGCAGCGCGAGCCGATGCGCGCCCGCGCCGAGGCGAGGTCCACGGTCCAGTCCAGGCCGACGGCGTCGCACCCGGTATCGGCGATCTTCTCCAGCCACAGGCCGCCACCCTTGGTGAAGGCGATGGTTGGGATGCGCTCACCGTCGTGTTCGCGCTTTAGCTGCCTCAGCACGTCAGCGATATAAGGGAGCGAAAAGGTCTGGTAGGCATGATCGGATAAGGCGCCGCCCCACGTGTCGAAGATCATCACCGCCTGCGCGCCGGCCTCGATCTGCGCGTTCAAGTAAGCCGCGACCGCGGCCGCATTGACGGCAAGAATCCGGTGCAACAGGTCCGGACGGCGATAGAGCATCGACTTGATCAGCCGGAAATCGTCGGAGCCACCGCCTTCGACCATGTAGCAGGCGAGCGTAAATGGACTGCCCGAAAAACCGATTAGCGGCACGCGACCGGCCAACGCGCGACGGATCTCGACCACCGCATCCGTCACGTAGCCGAGGGCGTCGGCCATGTCGGGAACGGCGAGCCGCGCAACATCGTCTTCGTTGCGAACGGGCCGCTCGAACCTCGGCCCTTCGCCGTCGGCAAAGTAAAGTCCGAGGCCCATCGCATCGGGCACCGTCAGGATGTCGGAGAACAGGATCGCTGCGTCGAGCGCGTAACGGTCAAGCGGCTGCAGCGTCACTTCGGTGGCCAGCGCCGGCGACTTGGCCAGCGCCAGGAAGCTGCCTGCCCGCGCCCGTGTCTGCCGGTACTCCGGAAGGTATCGGCCGGCTTGACGCATCAACCAGACGGGGGTGTAGTCGGTTGGCTGGCGCAGCAGCGCCCGCAGCAGGGTGTCGTTCCGAGGTCGCACGCGCAGTGAAAGCCAGTTCGAAGCCGGAAATCCGGGCCGCGGATTCTCGCACGACCGATGCTCGCGTCCTGCCGGCGTGGCTGCGTGCCGACGGCGATGGCGCGCTAGTTCTGGCGCATCTGCAGCCGGGCGCACGCAGGACAGCGCTGGTCGGCACGCACGGTGGCAGGCTCAAGATCGCGGTCCAAGCGCCACCAAGCGAAGGCCGGGCGAACGACGCCTTGCTGGCCTGGCTCGCGGAAAGACTCGGTGTGCCGCGCCGAAGATTGAAGATCACGGCGGGATTGCGAAGCCGCGACAAGACCGTACGCGTCGACGGTTGCGACGCCCGGCGCGTGCACGGCTGCCTGGCGCCGGAATGAAAAAGGGGCGGAAAAGTCTCCGCCCCCGGGGATGCGCGCAGCCCAGTTACTTCTTGGCTTCGCCCTTCTTTTCTTCTTTCTTGGCCTCGGCCTTGGCCGCCGGCTTGGCTTCTTCCTTCTTCGCTTCGGCCTTGGCGGCGGGCTTGGCCTCCGCTTTCTTCTCGTCTTTCTTCGCGTCGGCCGCGAAAGCGGTCCCTGCGGCGAACACGGCGGCGATCAGCGCTGCAAAAAGCTTGTTCATGTGAATCCCTGTTCCGGTTGGTTGGTTTATGACTTCGCTCGCCAGCGGCCGGGCGGCTGCCAGCGAACGCGAAGCATAAACGCGTAGGCGATCGTACGGTTGACGGCCTGGGCCGGAAGCGGCCTGCCCGGCTACTGGATCAGCTGCGTTTGCGCCAGCGTGCGCAACTGGAACTGGTTGTCGTGGCGGAACAGCCACGTCTCGGTGAAACGGGTCGCGCCCTGGCCGGCCACCGACCGGGGTGGCGGCGGCAGCGGCGAGGCCGCCTGGGCGGTGCGGACGGCCTCGGCGCCGAGTTCCCTGGCGTGGTCCGGAGCCCGCAGCACACTTGCCCGTTGAACGCGCCCATCCGCCGCCACGGTCAGTTCGAGGACAACGATCGCTTTCAGCGGATGCGGTGGCCGGCCGTCGAATACGCGGTCGCGATTGACCTGCATGATGTGCTGCGCCAGGGCCCGCCGCCATTCGGCCTCGGACATCTGTGACGGAGGACGGACCGCCACGGCAGGCGGCGGTGGGGCAGGCGTGGCGACCACCGGCGCCGGCGGCTTGACGGTGGCGGCAGGCGGCGGCGGCGTGGCGCAGCCGGCGGCGATCGCGGCCGCAGCGCCAATGACACCGAAACGAAGTACAAGCCAGGAATGCCGCATCACGTCACCTCTCGGAGTGAACCACGCAACGGCACCCAGAATCGCAGCGGTGCCCGCCGCCGCGCAATCCCGCGAGGTCTTACAGCGTAAGGTCTATGCCCACGATCCCGGCGACGCCCGGCGCCGGCTCGAAGAAGCGGGCGTTGCCCTCGTTGACGATGACCGAGCCGGCATACCGCTTGTCGAGCACGTTGTTCACGCGCAGGAAAAGCCTGGCGCTGCGGCCGGCGAAAGCGACGGATTTCGCCGCAGCGAGGTTGAGCACGCCGTAGCCGGCGGCACGGTCGGAATTGGCATCGTTGACGTAGACGGGCGACTGCGCGCGCCATTCGGCGGTCAGATCAGCCCAGCCGGCGCTGTGCTTCAGTTCGGCGAAGAACGTCCGCGCGGGCACGCCCGGCAGCTTGGCACCGGCGGCCACCGGCACGTTGGGCGTGGTGCAGGGCGCGGCGCCGCAGGCGAGAAAGGCGCTGTCGAAGCGGGCATCGATGTAGGCCGCGCTGACGTAGACCGACCACGCCGGCAGCGGCCGCCAGTCGATGGCCGCCTCGACGCCGTCGCGGCGCGTGCGCGCGACGTTGGCAAACGAACTGCGTCCGCCCGCATTGGTGCGCACCACGAGATCATTGCGCGTTTCGATCGCGAACAGCGCCAGCGAGCCGCGCAACGTCGGCCCGGCGACGAGCTTCGCGCCGACCTCGAAGTTGTGGCTGCGTGCGGCACTCAGGTCGGCGTTGAAGCCGGCCGAGCCGTCCGGCCGATAGGCGAGTTCGTTGAGCGTCGGTGTTTCGAAGCCGCGGCCGTAAGACGCATACAGAGACACCGCCGGCACCGCCCGGTAGACGATGCCGGCGGTGGGATTGGCCGAAGAAAACGTCCGCTCGCCGGAGTCGTCGCCGTTGACGCCGTCGACGTAGCGATCGCGTGATTCGAAGCGCACGCGCGAGCCGCGCACGCCGGCATGAAGACGCCAGCGTTCGCCGGCGCGCCATTCCACCTGGGCGTAAGGATCGACCGCGGTCAGGACATTGGTTTCGTCGCGCCGTATCCGGCCGAGCACGCCAAGCGTGCTGCCGACGAAGTTCTCGTAGCCGCGCCGATCCTCGTCGAGCCGTTCGACGCTCAGGCCGATGCTGGCGGTCAACGAATCGAGCTCCCAGGTCGCGCGCACGTCCGTGCCGCCGAACAGACGATCGAAATCGACCACGCCGCCCGGGTGGCGGACATTGGCCTGCGTGGCCGCCGGAATCGCCAGGAACTGCGTGATCGAGCGCGTGCCGAGCCACGCCGATGCGCTGAGGGTCGCACGACCGCCGACGGCGGCATCGGTGCTGGCGCCGAGGGTGGCCTGACGCGTGCTCTTGCGCGTGTTGAACTGCAGCGCCACCGGCGTCACCGACGTCGGATCGGCATCGTACTGGGCGCGGGTCAGGCCCAGCGGGTCCTGCGTGTCCGGCATGTCGACCGCGTTCAGCGACAGCCGCAGGCGGCCGAGCGGCGATTCGAGGAAGCCGAAGCGCAGGTTGATCGCATCGCGCCGCGCCGCGCTGTGTTCGCGAAAGCCGTCGGTGCGGAAGCGGCCGGCGTCCAGGGCGAAGGCGTAGGGATCGCTGCCGCCGGCGGCGTTCAGGCCGGCGCGCCAGGTGCCGAAACTGCCGAACGCCGCGTTCGGCGTGAAGCGCGCCGGCTGCGGCCTCAGTTCGCTGGTCAGGGCGATGACGCCGCCCGAGGAGTTGCCGTAGAGCGCGGAAAACGGCCCGCGCAGGACCTCGACGCGTTCGGCAGCGCCCAGCGGAAAGTGCGACACCTGGCCCTGGCCGTCCGGCGAACTCGCCGGCACACCGTCGACGTACAGCCGCACTCCGCGCACGCCGAAGGTGGCGCGGGAGCCGAAACCGCGGATCGAAATCTGCAGATCCTGCGCGTAATTGCTGCGGTCGAGCACGGTGAGCCCGGGAACACGGGACAGCGACTCGGAAAGGTTCACGCGCAGCTGCGCGTCGCGCAAGGTTTCACCGTCGAGCACATCGATCGACGCCGGCACGTCGAGCTGCAGCCGCTCGGTGCGCGTTGCCGTGACGACGACCGGCTCGAGCGTGCGCGCGCCCGGCGGAGGTGTCTGCGCCGCGGCCGTACCGCCGATGACGGCGGCGGCCGCGAAGAGACCGGACCTGAGGATTCTCATTTGCGTTGAACTGAAAGGGCGCGCCGCGCTGCGCGGCGCGTTTCGGCTAAGGCGTGCGCGGCCTGACTTCGATGCGGATCGCCGAGTAGTAGGCCGCAAGGTTGCGGATATCGTCATCGCTGAGCCCCTTGGCCGCCACGCTCATCACTTCGTTCCTGCGCTCGCCGCTGCGATATGCGCGCAGCGCGCGTACCAGATACGCCTCGGGCTGGCCGGCCAGATGCGGCGCATCGGGGAGTTTCGACAGCCCGTCCAGCCCATGGCACGCCTGGCAGGCGATCGCGGCGCGTGCTCCCGCCTCGATGCTTTGCGCACGCGCAGGAGACAGACAGAAATCCGCCGCCGCGACCAGCGCGGCGGCGGCCAGTCGAGCGCCCTCAGGGCTGATACGTGATGCGATAGATCGCACCGGCGAAATCGTCCGAAACCAGCAGCGAACCATCCTTCATCACAGCGACGTCGACCGGTCGGCCACGATACGTGCCGGTGTTGCTGTCGAGCCAGCCCTCGGCAAACACCTCATGCTTGTCGGCGGTCCCGTCGGCCTTCAGCGACACGAAGTCGATCAGCGCGCCGCTCGGCGTCGTCCGGTTCCACGAGCCGTGGGCGGCGACGAAGATGCCGCCCTGATACTTGGCCGGGAACATCTTGCCCGTGTAGAAGGTCATGCCGAGCTGGGCTTGGTGCGCCGGGAATTCGATCTGCGGCGGCGTCCAGGCGGCCGGCGCCTTCAGGTCCTTCAGATCCGGTGCCGCGGCCGTGCCGGCGATCTTGACGTTCCTGCCGTGGATGAACGGATAGCCGAAGTGCTCGCCGGGCTTGGTGATGCGGTTCAGTTCTCCCGGCGGCGTGTCGTCACCCATGCCGTCGGTCTGGTTGTCGGTGAACCAGACGATCTTGTCCTTCGGGTTGATGTCCATGCCGACCGAGTTACGGATGCCGACCGCGACGACCTCGCGCTTGGAGCCGTCGAACGGGTTCATCCGAATCATGCCGCCGATACCGATCTTCTCGTACAGCACGACCTTCTCACGCGGCTGCACGTTGAAGGGCTGGCCGAGCGTGATGTACAGCATGTTGTCGGGACCGACCCGGCAGGTGCGCGCGCCGTGGTTGTAGGACTCTTCCTCCTCGGGGATCAGCTTGCCCTGCGGCACGACCTCGATCACCGCCACATCCGGCCCCTCGTAGAAGAACTCCGCGGCCGGGAAGTTCAGCACCCGGTTGTGCTCGACGACGATCAGGAAGCCGTCCCGGGTCCAGCACACGCCGTTGGGCACCTGGAATTTCAGAGAGGGCGCAAACGGCTTGACTTCGTCGGCCACCATGTCGCCGTTGCGGTCGGTCACCGCCCACACGGTCGTCTTGCGCGTGCCGACGAACAGCATGTTGGTGCTGGGCGCCACGGCCATGTGACGCGCGTCCGGGACGATCGCGTACAAGTCGATCTTGAAGCCGGGCGGAAGCTTGATGCGCTTGAGGTTCTCGCGGATCGCGTCGGCGTTCTTGCCGGTCTGCGGCACGACGGGGATGTTCAGGTCGGTGCCCGACACCTTCATCTGCTTGAGCTTTTCTATGTTCTGCGTCTGTGCCGACACACCGCCGGCAGCCATGATGGTGGCCAGCAGTGCCGCGACGCCGATCTTCAGTTTCATAGCCTTGTCTCCTGGGTAGGCTGCCACGCAAAGCGCACGGCGGACACGAGCAATTCCAACAACGTCGCCGCGGCCGGGCACTATGCACCAGCCCCGACGCCGTGGGGTTCACGCAAGTGGGTTACCCGGCGGCGTATTGCGCCGCAGCCAGAAGTCAGCGAACGACCAGCACCGGCAGCGTGGTGCGAGCGAGCACCTTCTGCGTCTCGCTGCCGAGCAGCAGCGAGGTCACGCCGCGCCGGCCGTGCGAGGCCATCACGATGAGGTCGCAGCGTTCGGTTTCCGCCGCCTGCAGGAGGATGTCGTCGACCGGGCCCTCGCGGATGACTCGCTCGAAAGCAACGCCCGCCGCCCCCGCTGCGCGCTCGATCTCGTCCAGGTGGCGGTTGGCGGCGGCCGCTGCCTGAGCCTGGAACGCTGCCTCGGCGGGCGCGGCCTCGCCCACCCCGTGGTAGGGATAAACGGGCAGTGCGGCACAGCCGACCAGCGTGGCGCCGAGCGGCCGGGCCAGGCCGATGGCGACGCCGACGGCGCGCTGCGACAGCTCCGAGCCGTCGGTGGCGACCAGGATCCGCTGCGTCATCTGTGTGTCTCCCCAACGAGAAGCTGCGTCGCCGTCGCGGCTGTCGCCTTTGACGGGCGCAGCAAGTGCGCCCACCAGCCGCGGCCCAGGGCCTCGCGCCAGTCCACAAGCATACGGGCAGCCCGCGGGCCGCCCGTATCGTATCTGCTGCGGTCGCGAATCAGCGGCCGCGCAGCTTCTTGATCGCCGCCAGCTGCGCCGCCAACGCCGACATCTCGGCTTCGACCTTGGCGATCTCCAGTTCGCTTGTGGCGTTGCGACGCGATTCCTCGGCCGCCTTCAGCGCTTCGCTTGCCTTCGCCTCGTCGAGATCCCTGGCGCGGATCGCCGTGTCGGCGAGCACGGTGACCACGTGCGGCTGGACCTCGAGGATGCCGCCGGCGACGAACACCTGGTCCTCCTCGGCGCTGCCTGTTTGCCGAATGCGGACGACGCCAGGCTTGATGCGCGTGATCAGCGGCGCGTGGCGCGGATAGATGCCGAGTTCGCCGGCTTCGCCCGGCAGGACGACGAACTCCGCCTCGCCGGAGAAGATCGCTTCCTCGGCGCTGACGACGTCGACGTGGATGGTCGTCATTGCAGTTTCTTCGCCTTCTCGAACGCTTCGTCGATCGAACCGACCATGTAGAAGGCCTGCTCAGGCAGCGCATCGCACTCGCCGTCGACGATCATGCGGAAGCCGCGGATGGTTTCCTTCAGCGGCACGTACTTGCCGGGCGAACCAGTGAACACCTCGGCGACATGGAACGGCTGCGACAGGAAGCGCTGGATCTTGCGCGCCCGCGCCACCGCCAGCTTGTCCTCCGGCGACAGCTCGTCCATGCCGAGGATCGCGATGATGTCGCGCAGTTCCTTGTAGCGTTGCAGGGTGGCCTGCACGCGGCGGGTCGTCGTGTAGTGCTCCTCGCCGACCACGTTCGGATCGACCTGCCTCGAGGTCGAGTCCAGCGGGTCGACCGCCGGATAGATGCCGAGCGAGGCGATATCGCGGCTGAGCACGACGGTGGCATCGAGGTGGCCGAAGGTCGTCGCCGGGCTGGGGTCGGTCAGGTCGTCGGCCGGCACGTAGATGGCCTGCACCGAGGTGATCGAACCGGTCTTGGTCGAGACGATGCGCTCCTGCAGCTTGCCCATCTCCTCGGCCAGCGTCGGCTGGTAGCCGACCGCCGACGGCATCCGCCCGAGCAGCGCCGACACCTCGGTGCCGGCCAGCGTGTAGCGGTAGATGTTGTCGACGAAGAACAGGATGTCGCGGCCCTCGTCACGGAAGCGCTCGGCCATCGTCAGGCCGGTCAGCCCGACCCGCAGCCGGTTGCCCGGCGGCTCGTTCATCTGGCCGAACACCATCGCCACCTTCGACTGGCCGAGATCCTCCTGCACGATGACCTTGGCGTCCGACATCTCGTGATAGAAGTCATTGCCCTCGCGCGTGCGCTCACCGACACCGGCGAACACCGACAGGCCCGAATGCTCCTTGGCGATGTTGTTGATCAGCTCCAGCATGTTGACGGTCTTGCCGACGCCGGCGCCGCCGAACAGTCCGATCTTGCCGCCCTTGGCGAACGGGCAGATCAGATCGATCACCTTGATGCCGGTCTCGAGAAGCTCAACCGAAGGCGACAGCTCGTCGAACTTCGGCGCGTGCTGGTGGATGGCGCGGCGCTCCTCCGACTTGATCGGCCCGCGCTCGTCGATCGGCCGGCCAAGCACGTCCATCACGCGGCCGAGCACGCCGGGGCCGACCGGCACCTTGATGTTGTCGCCGGTGTTGCGCACCTTCATGCCGCGCTTCAGGCCGTCGGACGAGCCCATGGCGATCGTGCGCACGACGCCGTCGCCGAGCTGCTGCTCGACCTCGAAGGTCAGGCCCTGCTCGACGAGCCGGTTGCCGGCATCGACTTCCAGCACCAGCGCGTCGTAGACCCTCGGCATCGCCTCGCGCGGGAACTCGATATCGACCACCGCGCCGATGCACTGAACAATGGTTCCGGTTGCCATACTCACCTCGGTTTTTCGAAAGCCGTCTTCATCACGGACCGGCAGCGGCTGCGGCGCAGGTTCGTTGCAGCCGTTGCTGCCGTCCGCGGTTGATCCTCAATCCTGTGCTACGCGATCGCCGCGGCGCCGCCGACGATCTCGGAGATTTCCTTGGTAATGCCCGCCTGCCGCGTCTTGTTGTAGACCAGCTGCAGTTCCTCGATCAGCTTCTTGGCGTTGTCCGAGGCGGCCTTCATCGCCACCATGCGCGCGCTCTGCTCGCTCGCCATGTTCTCCGCCACCGACTGGTAGATCAGCGCCTCGACATAGCGGGTCATCAGCTCGTCGATCACGCGCTGCGGATCGGGCTCGTACAGGTAGTCCCACGAGTAGGCGCGCTTTTCCTCGTCGCTCTGCGCGAAGCGCTCCGCCGACAGCGGCAGAAGCTGCTCGATCAGCGGTTCCTGCTTCATCGTGTTGATGAAGCGCGAGTAGGCGATGAACACCGCGTCGAGACGCCCTTCCGCATAGGCGTCGAGCTGCAGCTTGACCGGGCCGATCAGCTTTTCCAGGTGCGGCCGGTCGCCGAGCTGCACCGCGTGCGAGACGACGTTCGCGTTCAGCCGCTGCAGGAAGCCGTAGCCCTTGTTGCCGATCGCCGTGGCCTGCAGCTTCACGCCGTCCGCCTCCCACTGCTTGATCTGCTGCAGCACGGCGCGCTGGATGTTCGTGTTCAGGCCGCCGCACAGGCCCTTGTCGGTGGTCACCAGGATCAGGCCGACGTTGCGGACCTCGTTGCGCCGGACGACGAACGGATGCCGGTATTCCGGGTTGGCCTGCGCCAGATGGGCGACGATGTTGCGGATCTTGTCGCCATAGGGACGGGCGTGGCGCATGCGGTCCTGCGCCTTGCGCATCTTGCTGGCCGCGACCATCTCCATCGCCTTGGTGATCTTGCGCGTGTTCTGCACGCTCTTGATCTTGACGCGGATTTCCTTCGTACTTGGCATGGTCTCAGGTCGACGAGATGTACGCTCGCTGCGCTCGCACGTGCATCTCGTCGAGTCCAGTTAGATGCTTTTGCTTGGGGCGGCCCGGCGCAAAAGCATGATTCAAAAGCAACCCAAAAGCGCGCTCAATACGCGCCGGTCTTCTTGAATTCCTTGACCGCGGCGTGCAGCTTCTCTTCGTCCTCCTTGGACAGGTCCTTGGTCGACTCGATCCGGTCGACGAGCGCCGCATGCTTGCCCTTCAGGAACTCGCGCAATCCCTTTTCCGCCGCCAGCGCCTTGCTGACCTCGATGTCGTCGAAGTAGCCGTTGTTCACCGCGAACAGCGTGACCGCCTGCTCCCAGACCTGAAGCGGGTGGTACTGCGGCTGCTTCATCAGCTCGGTGACCAGGCGGCCGCGATCGAGCTGTTTGCGCGTCGCGTCGTCCAGATCGGAAGCAAACTGCGCAAATGCCGCCAGCTCGCGGTACTGCGCCAGCGCCAGGCGCACGCCGCCGCCGAGCTTCTTGATGACCTTGGTCTGCGCCGCGCCGCCGACGCGCGACACCGAGATGCCGGCGTTGATCGCCGGGCGGATGCCGGCGTTGAACAGATCCGTCTCGAGGAAGATCTGGCCGTCGGTGATCGAGATCACGTTGGTCGGCACGAACGCGGTCACGTCGCCGGCCTGCGTCTCGATGATCGGCAGCGCGGTCAGCGATCCGGTCTTGCCCTTGACCTCGCCCTTGGTGAACTTCTCGACGTACTCCTCGTTCACCCGCGCCGCGCGTTCGAGCAGCCGCGAATGCAGGTAGAAGACATCGCCGGGATACGCTTCGCGTCCGGGCGGGCGGCGCAACAGAAGCGAGACCTGGCGATAGGCCCAGGCCTGCTTGGTCAGGTCGTCGTAGATGATCAGCGCGTCCTGGCCACGGTCGCGGAAGTACTCGCCCATCGTGCAGCCGGAGTAAGGCGCGATGTACTGCATCGCCGCCGACTCGGAGGCGGAGGCGGCCACCACGATCGTGTAGGCCATGGCGCCGGTTTCCTCGAGCTTGCGCACGACGTTGGCGATGGTCGAGGCTTTCTGCCCGATCGCCACATAGATGCAGATCAGGTCCTTGCCCTTGGAGTTGATGATCGTGTCGACCGCCACCGCCGTCTTGCCGGTCTGGCGGTCGCCGATGATCAGTTCGCGCTGGCCGCGGCCGATCGGCACCATGGCGTCGATCGACTTCAGTCCCGTCTGCACCGGCTGGCTGACCGACTTGCGCGCGATCACGCCCGGCGCGACCTTCTCGATCACGTCGGTCATCCTGGCGTTGATCGGGCCCTTGCCGTCGATCGGCTGGCCGAGCGAGTTGACGACGCGACCGATCAGCTCCGGCCCAACCGGCACCTCGAGAATGCGGCCGGTGCTCTTGACCGTGTCGCCCTCGGAGATGTGTTCGTAGTTGCCCAGAATCACGGCGCCCACCGAATCGCGCTCCAGGTTGAGCGCCAGGCCGAAGGTGTCGCCCGGGAACTCGAGCATCTCGCCCTGCATCACGTCCGACAGGCCGTGGATGCGGCAGATGCCGTCGGTCACCGTCACGACGGTGCCCTGGGTGCGGATGTCGGCCGAGACGCCGAGACCCTGGATGCGGCTTTTCAGCAGTTCGCTGATTTCGGACGGATTCAGTTGCATGGAAAGACTCCGGATGCGGTGACTAGGCGGTAAGCAGCGTGTGCATCTGCGCCAGGCGCGTCTTGACGGTGTCGTCGAGCACGTGGTCGCCGACACTGACGCGTACACCGCCGATGAGCGCGGGATCGACTTTCACTTCGGGGATCAGCTTCAGCCCGAACTTGCGCGACAGGCTCCACAGCAGGTCCTTGACCTGCTCGTCGGCGAGCGGCAGCGCGCTTTCGATCAGGCAGTCGGCCTGGCCTTCGGCGGCGTTCTTCATCGCCCTGAACTGCCGCGCCACCTCGGGCAGGATGGCCAGGCGGCCGTTTTCGACCACCAGCTTGAGGAAGTTTTCGGCCGCCAGCGGCAGCGGCGACTTGACCAGGCCGCGCACCAGTTCGTAGACGCGCGCTGCGCCCAGCTTGGGATCGCTGACAACCTGCGCCACCTCCGGATGCTGGGCCACGGCGGCCAGTTCGGCTACCACGGGCAGCCACTGGTCGAGGACGCCGGCGGCCGACTTGTCGCTCGACGCCGCCGCGAACAGCGCCTCGGCGTAGGGACGGGCGATGGTCGAGAGTTCGGCCATGGCTACAGGCGGCCCTTCAGCTGCGCCAGCAGGTCGGCATGCACCTGCGCGTTGACCTCGCGACGCAGGATCTGTTCGGCGCCAGCCACCGCCAGCACCGCCACCTGGTCGCGCAGTGCCGTCTTGGCGCGCTGCATCTCCTGCTCGGCCTCCTGCTTGGCGGCGGCGATCAGGCGGTCGCCCTCGACCTTGGCCTGCGCCTTGGCCTCGTCGACCAGCGCCAGCGCCCGTTTTTCGGTCTCGGCGACGATCGCCTGGGCGCGGGCGCGGGCGTCGGCCTCGAGCTGCGCGATCTTTCGCTGCGCGTCGGCGAGGCTCTGGTTGCCCGCTTCGGCCGCCTTCAGGCCGTCGGCGATCTTCTTGCGGCGCTCGTCGAGCGACCTGATCAGCGGCGGCCAGATGTACTTCATCGTGATCAGCGCGCCGATAAGAAACACCACCAGCTGCAGGAACAGCGCGGAATTGATGTTCATGGATTTGACCCGGATTGAAGCCGGCGGACCCGCAAGGGTCCGCCGGCGGCGTCAGTTGTCTGGTCCGGACGCGTCGCCGGCCGCTCAGCCCGCGAACGGGTTGGCAAACGCGAACATCATCGCGATACCGACACCGATCAGGAACGCCGCGTCGATCAGGCCGGCGAGCAGAAACATCTTCGTCTGCAGGGTGTTCATCAGCTCGGGCTGGCGGGCCGCCGATTCGATGTACTTGCCGCCCATGATGCCGATGCCGATGCAGGCGCCGATGGCGCCCAGGCCGATGATCAGACCACAGGCCAGGGCAACGAACGCGACGTTGGTCATTTTGTTGACTCCTCGTTGGAAATGGATGGGGGGAAACGGTGCAGCCGGTCAGTGGCCCTCGTGCGCCTGCCCGATGTATACGAGCGTCAGCATCATGAAGATGAAGGCCTGCAGGATCACGATCAAGATGTGGAACAGCAGCCAGCCGGTGCCGGCGATGACGTGGCCAAGCGCCAGAAGCAGTGAGCCGTCGGCGCGGAACGCCCAGGTTCCGCCAAGCAGCGCGATCAGGAAGAAGAGCAGCTCGCCCGCGTACATGTTGCCGAAAAGCCGCATGCCAAGCGACACCATCTTGGCCAGGTACTCGATCAGGTTGAGCAGGAAGTTGAACGGCCACAGCAGCGGATGCGCGCCGAACGGGGCGGTGAACAGTTCATGCATCCAGCCACCGAAGCCCTTGATCTTGATGCCGTAGTACAGCATCAGCAGCAGCACGCCGAAGGACATGCCGATGGTGCCGTTCAGGTCCGCGGTCGGCAGCGGCCGCAGGTACTCGATGTGGAAGACGTTATGCGCGATCCACGGAAACAGATCGACCGGAATCAGGTCGATCGCGTTCATGAAGACGATCCAGATGAACACGGTGATCGCCAGCGGTGCGATGAAGCTGCGGTCACCGTGGACGATCGACTTGCTCTGCTCCTCGACCATCTCGACGATCATCTCGACGAAGGCCTGGAAGCGGCCCGGCACGCCCGGCGTGGCGCGCTGGGCGGCGCGGTACAGCAGGAAAAGCGTCAACCCCAGACAGGCGAGCGAAAAGAAGATCGTGTCGATGTTGACGACCGAGAAATCGACGATCGACTTCTGCTTGCCCGCCGACAGGTGCGTCAGGTGATGGACGATGTATTCGGTGGCCGTCGGTGCCTGGCTGGTCGCCATGGTGTCGTTCCGTTGCTCAGCGCCAGATGAGGGCGATGAAGTAGCTCTTCAGAGTCACGATGACCGCGGCGATCATCGCCAGCCAAACCAGATCCCGGTAGGCCCAGATTACGAACAGCAGCAGCGCCACCGTCGAGGCCACCTTCAGGAACTCGCCGACGAAAAACGTCGCCACGCCTGCGCCCTGCGGTCGGCGCGCCGCTGCCGCCAGCCGCAGCGCGAACAGCCCGTTGGGAACCACGCAGGCCGCCCCCCCGGCAAGCGCCGACCACGCCGCGGCCGCACCGCCGATCACACCGGCCACCAGCGCCACCAGCAGCGCAGCAATGCCCTGCAGGAGAACCACGCGAAACATCCCCTCGCTCCGCAACCGCTCCGGCCACCGCCGGAGGCGACCGCCCCCGCAGCACGACGAATTCCGTAAAGCCGCGGGATTCTAAGAGGGCGGTCGCGGGCGGGTCAAATTTGGGTTGCGCCGCAGCACAGCCGCCATCCGCTTCAACCTTTCAGGCGGGCGATGATGCCGTCGAGCTGGTCGAGTCCCGCCACGCGGATCACGACTCGCCCCTTGCCGCGCGCATCGACCTGCAGGTTGACAGTCGTTGCCAGCGCGTCGGACAGTTCCTCTTCCAGTCGCTCGATATCGCGACTGCGCGGCGCAGTCGCCCTGCCGCCGGACGGCGTCGTCGCACGCTGGCTGCGCGCCACCAACGCTTCGGCCTCGCGCACCGACAGGCCCTTGAGCACGATCTGGTGCCCCAGCTGCACCTGCGTGGCCGCGTCGACGGCGAGCAGCGCCCGCGCGTGCCCCATGTCGAGACGGCCGCTCATCAGCATTTCCTGCACCGGCGCCGCCAGATTGAGCAGGCGCAGCAGGTTCGACGTCGCGCTGCGCGAACGGCCGATGGCTGCCGCCGCCTGCTCGTGCGTGAACTGGAATTCGCGGATCAGGCGCTGGATGCCCTGCGCCTCTTCCAGCGGATTCAGGTCCTCGCGCTGGATGTTCTCGATCAGGGCCATCGCCAGCGCCGCCTCGTCGGGCACATCGCGCACGGCCACCGGCACCTCGGTCAGGCCCGCCATCTGCGCCGCGCGGAAGCGCCGCTCGCCGGCGATGATCTCGTAGCGCTCGCCGCCGACAGGCCGCACCAGGATCGGCTGGATCACGCCCTGGGCGCGGATCGAGTCAGCCAGTTCGGCCAGCGCCTCGGGCTCCATCTTCGTGCGCGGCTGGTAGCGGCCGGGCTGCAGCCGCTCGATCGGCAGCTGCTGCGGCGCCGCCGTCGCCACTGGCTGCGGCTCGGCGCCGAGCAGCGCATCGAGGCCGCGCCCAAGTCCCTTCATCTTTCTGATCACGAGCGCTCTCCCCCTGCACCGATCTGCGCCTGCGACGCAGACGGCTCGCTCCGATACCAGTACGCATAGCGGTCAATGAAGCCGAGCCTGCCGTAGACGCGGCGCGCCGCGGCATTGTCGGCGGACACCTGCAGGTAGGCGATCGTCGCGCCGTCGTCGGCGGCCCGCCGCAGCAACTCGACCGTCAGCGCCGACGCCAGTCCGCGCCCCCGCGCCGACTCGGCGGTCACGATGTCGTACAGGCCGACGAGTTCGCCTTCTCGCACCGACTGGCCGACAGCCAGCACCGTTTCGCCGTCGACCGCCGCCAGCCGCTGCGCGTGCGCGGCCAGCGGCGAGGCCGCCAGCCGCGCGGCATGCGCCGCGACCTGCTGCGGCGGCGAGTCTCTCAGCGCGCCAGCGCAGTGCGCGAATTCATCGATCCCCAGAACGCGCAACGTGCGCGGCGAAGGCGGCGCGGCGAGCGGCAAAGCCAGCGTCATCACCCGAGTTTCCTCGATGGCGGCAAAGCCGGCCTGCGCGAGCGCGGCGTCGAGCGCGCGCGGCTGGGAGAAGGGGGTGATGCGAAACAGACAGGGCAGCCCCGATTGCACGTACCAGCGCCGGCAATAGGCGATCTTCT
Source organism: uncultured Burkholderiaceae bacterium (assembly GCA_964509545.1). Classification (GTDB taxonomy): domain Bacteria; phylum Pseudomonadota; class Gammaproteobacteria; order Burkholderiales; family Burkholderiaceae_F; genus JADJWR01. Next base: position 120,107 of record CAZDXQ010000004.1, read on the forward strand.
CGACCAGTGGCAGGCGTCCGCCGGCGATGGCATTGACGCTGCGCGCACGGCGCGCCTTGCCTGGCGAGAAACGCAGCAGCCAGCCGTCGTACAGCAGCTGCTGCGACGGCTGCGCCGCGTTCAGGCCCGCCTCCTCGATGCGCGCGGCGATGTTGTCATCGACCTCGGTCAGCGCTGCCGGTATCTGCGCGGGATCGAACATCTCAGTGGCGCCCGGCCGCCCGAAGCCACTGAGCGCCCCCTCGGGGGGCAGCGAGCGTCAGCGAGCGTGGGGGTCCGAACATGCGCCCGGCCGCCCGAAGCCACTGAGCGCCCCCTCGGGGGGCAGCGAGCGTCAGCGAGCGTGGGGGTCCGAACATGCGCCCGGCCGCCCGAAGCCACTGACCGCCCCACGGGGGGCGAGGCTGGACATGAGCCGGCACCTGCGTGCCGGCGAATGCCTGCCGAGCCGGCCGGGCATGCAGGCCCGGCCGTGGAACAGCGAGCGCCAGCGAGCGTGGGGGGTTCATTCCAGGGTCTTCATCCGCTCGACCATCTCGGCGCCAAAAGCGATATACGCCTGCGCGCCCTTCGCCGCCCGGTCATAGGCGACGCCGGGCACGCCGTAGCTCGGGGCTTCAGCCAGACGCACGTTGCGCGGGATGATGGTCTTGAAGACCTTGTCGCCGAAGTGCGACTCCAGCTGCGCCGAAACCTGCTGTTGCAGCGTCATGCGCGGATCGAACATGACGCGCAGCAGGCCGATGATCTTCAGCCCCGGGTTCAGGTTCGCGTGCACGCGCTTGATCGTATTGACCAGATCGGTAAGGCCCTCGAGAGCGAAGTACTCGCACTGCATCGGGATGACCACGCCATGCGCGCAGCACAGCCCGTTCAGCGTCAGCAGGCTGAGCGAAGGCGGGCAATCGATCAACACGAAGTCGTAGGCCTCCTCGACCGCCGCCAGCGCCCGCTTCAGCCGCAGTTCGCGGTCGTCGAGGTCGACGAGTTCGACCTCGGCGCCCGCCAGTTCGCGATTGGCCGGCAGCAGGTCATACCCGCCGGCCTTGCAGTGCACGGTGGCTGCGCCGACACTTGCGGCTCCGAGCAGCACCTCGTAGACGGAGCGGACCAGTTGGCGCTTGTCGACGCCGCTGCCCATCGTCGCGTTGCCTTGCGGGTCGAGGTCGATCAGCAGCACGCGCTGCAGCTGCTCGGCCAGCCCGGCGGCGAGGTTCACCGCGGTCGTGGTCTTGCCAACCCCGCCCTTCTGATTGGCAATGCAGAAGATTCGCGCCACGAGATCAGTCCGTCGCCAGTCGCGCACCGAAACCGATCACGGCAATGCCGGCCAGACGCGACAGCCAACGGCCGACGCGACGGTTCCGGCGCAGGCGCCCCGCCGCCCAGTGCCCGACCCAGACCAGCACCGAACCATAGAGCAGGGTCAGCGTCGCGATCGTCACGGCCATCGTCGCCAGCGTCAGCGGCCCCTGATAACTGCGCGGGTCGATGAACAGCGGCAGGAAGGCCATGTAAAAGACGATCGCCTTCGGATTGACGACGGTGATCAGAAAGCCCTGGCGAAAGTGCGCGCCGGCGATGTCCGGCCGCCGCGCCGCACCGTCGCCGCGACGCGCGCGCAACAGTTGCAGTCCGACCCACACCAGGTAGGCAGCGCCGGCGTACTGCAGCCCCCGGAACAGCAGCGGATGCGCGGCGAGCAAGGCGGCCACGCCCGCCATCGCCGCCGCCATCAGCACCCAGTCGCCGAGCATCAGTCCGGCAAGAGCCGCGTAGCCGCCACGCGGCCCGCCTTTCGCCGAACTCGTGACAACGGCGAAAGTGCCGGGCCCGGGAATCATCAGGAAGACCAGGACGGCGGCGATGAACGCGGGATAGTCGACGATGCCGGGCACGTGAACGCTGTACTGCGACGCGAGAAGCCGCGCCGAAGGGTCGGATTCTACTTTTGCGGCCCGCCCCCTTACGGAGCCACCGACTCACGCTTTGTAGACTGTCGCCTCCAGGGCAGCGATATCGCCACGCCAGCCGGCCATGGACCCAGGCATACAACGCGCTCTCGTGACCCGCATCGCCGGCCTGGCGGCGCTTTCGTTGCTTGTGCTCGGCGCGATCGTCGTGCTCAGGCCGTTTGTCGCTGCCGGCCTGTTCGCCGCCGTTTTCGTGCTCGCGACCTGGCCGTTGTATTCACGGCTGCGCAAGGCGGTGCGCGGCAGCGACACCTGGGCCGCCGCGATCGCAACGCTGCTGCTGATCGTGCTGGTGGTGCTGCCGTTTGCCTGGTTGGTGCAGAACGCGATCGACCGCGTACCCGGCTGGTTCGCCGTTGCTCGCGGCTGGGTGGTCGAGGGCCTGCCGCCGCCGCCACCTTGGCTGCAGCGGATCCCGCTCGCCGGCGCGCTCATCGATCAATACTGGCGCGACTTCGCTGCCGACCCGGGCGCGCTGCGCGATCTCGGCAGACGGTTGATCGAAGTAGGACGCGAGCCGCTCGTCGCGGCAGGGTCGGTCATCGGCGAAGGCATACTGCAACTGGCGCTGGCGAACTTCATCGGGTTCTTCTTCTATCGCGACGGCGAGAAGCTCGTGAGCAGCCTGCGCGCCGGCATCGAGCGGCTCGCGGGCGCGCTGGCCGGCGAGATGATCGCCACCGTCGAGGCGACGGTTCGCGGCGTCGTTCTCGGCATCGTCGGCACTGCCGTCGCGCAGGGAGCGGTGGCGATGATCGGCTTCGTCATCGCGGGCGTGCCCGGTGCGCTGCTGCTCGGCGGGCTGACCGCGCTGGTCTCGATCGTGCCGGGCGGCCCTGTGCTCATATGGCTCGGCGCGACGATCTGGCTGTTGTCGACCGAGCAGCTCGGCTGGGCGCTGTTCATGGCGATCTGGGGCGCGGCGCTCATCTCCAGCATCGACAACGTCATCCGGCCGCTGCTGATCAGCCGCGGCGCCAGCCTGTCGTTTGCGCTGGTGTTCGTCGGCGTCGTCGGCGGCATCATCGCGTTCGGTTTCGTCGGCATCTTCATTGGACCGACCCTGCTGGCGCTGTGCTGGCGGCTGTGGCGGACGTTCATCGAGCAGGAGTCCCCGCCGGCGCCTGCGCCCTGATCGAGGAGGATGAATGGCACTCGTGCCACTGCTGACCGACGCGCAGGCCGATGCCGAGGCGCGAACGGTGTTCGACGACATCCGCGCCACGCGCGGCACTGATCACATCAACAACATCTGGCGCGCGCTCGCCAACGACCCGGCGCAGCTGCGGGCGACCTGGAGTGAAGTCAAGCGGGTGATGGCGCCGGGGGCGCTCGACGCGCTGACCAAGGAACTCGTCTACATCGCCGTGTCGGCGGCCAACAGCTGCAGTTACTGCCTGCACACGCACACGGCCGCGGCGCGGGCAAAGGGCATGAGCGAGCAGATGTTCAGTGAACTGATGCAGGTCGTCTACCTGGCCAGCCAGACCAACCGCATCGCGGTCGGCCTGCAGGTCGAGATCGACGCGCGCTACGCGCAGCCGGACGCGCCCGGCGCGCGATGAAGGCGGGCGATTAGCGCGAGACGCTGAGACGCAGCCTCGCGGGGTCGTAGCCGGCGGCGCGTATCTTCGGCAGCAGCGCTTGGTACTCGGCCGGCGGCAGCGTCGGCGTGCGCGCCAGGATCCACAGGTATTCGCGGCGTGGCTCGCCGACGATCGCCACGCGGTAATCATCGGACAGATACAGCACCCAGTAATCGCCGCGGCCGATGCCGCTCCAGCGCAGCCAAACCGGCAAGAAACTCACCTTCAGCTTCGCGTTACTCTTCCGGTCGACGACCTCGGCGACGCCGGTGACCGACATTTCCGTGCCGTCGGCGCGCCGACAGCGGTTGCGCACGCTGATGCGCCCATCGTCGAGCGGCGTGTAGGCGGCGGTCGTGTCCGACACGCAGGCCTGCTGGAACCGGTTCGGATACAGGGCGATCTCGTGCCAGACGCCGGCATAGCGGTCGAGGTCGACGCGCTCCACCGTGGCGAGCGGATCGATGCGCCCCGCCGGCACGGTGCAGGCAACGGCGAGTGCGAGCAGCGTCGCGCCAGTGACGACTTTCTTCATTTCCACCTCATTTCGATCAGATGGCGCTGTTCCTCCAGCCCCGGCACCGACAGCGGCGTCGCGGTGGCCAGCACCTGATCTGGCAGCGACTTCATTTCTTCCGCCGGCAGGCGCCCCTTCATCGCCAGCCAGCAGCCTTCACGCTTGAGCAGGTGGCGGGTCCAGTCGACGAACTGCGCCAGCGTCGTCAAGGCACGCGAAACGATGACGTCGAACTCCGCCAGGCGCAGCTTTTCGACTCGCCCATGAACGACGTCGACGTTGTCGAGGCCGAGCTCCAGCCTGGCCTGGATCAGGAAGGCGCACTTTTTCTGGCTGGCGTCGACAAGTGTCAGCCGCAACTGCGGCAGGGCGATGGCGAGCACGATGCCCGGCAGCCCGCCTCCGCTGCCAACGTCAAGGACGCGCGGCGCCGCGCAGGCGGCGTGCCGCGCAAGCGCCGGCACCAGCGCCAGCGAATCGAGCAGATGATGGGTCAGCAATTCGTTGTCGCGGATGGCGGTCAGGTTGTGCACGGCATTCCAGCGCAGCAGCAGGCGCCCGAATGCCGCCAGCCGTTGCAGTTGCGCCTCGCCGAGCGAGACACCGAGTTGCGCCGCCCCGGCAGCGATCTGCGCCGGCTGCAGATCAGGCGGCAATCTGGTCCGGCTGCTGCGGGTCGCGAGACCTGGAGCGGCGCTTCAGGTGCACGAGCAGCAACGATATGGCCGCCGGCGTCACCCCCGAGACGCGCGAGGCCTGACCGATCGTTTCCGGGCGCGCGGCGGCGAGTTTCTGCCGCACCTCGATCGACAGGCCCGACACCTGCGTGAAATCGAGGTCGGCGGGGATGCGGGTCGACTCGTGCGCCTCATGCCGCGCCACCTCGTCCTGCTGGCGGACGATGTAGCCGGCGTACTTGGTCGAGATTTCGACCTGCTCCGCCACCTGGCGGTCGATGCCGCCCTCGGCCGGCGGCCCGCCAAGCGGCTGCTTGTCAGCATTGACCAGCGTCACTAGAGCTGAATACGAAACCTCTGGACGCTTGAGCAGATCGGAAAGTGTGTGCTCACGTTCAATCGTCCTTCCGAACACTCGCCGCATTTCAGCGGCCTCGAGCAGGCGCGGGTTCACCCAAGTCGAGCGCAGCCTTTGCAGTTCACGTTCGATCGCATCGCGTTTGCGGCAGAACGCATCCCAGCGCTCGTCTCCGACGCAGCCGAGCACACGGCCGACCTCGGTCAAGCGCAGATCGGCATTGTCCTCGCGCAGGCTCAACCGGTACTCCGCGCGGCTGGTGAACATCCGATAGGGTTCGACCACGCCGCGAGTGATGAGGTCGTCGACGAGCACGCCGATGTAGGCCTGGTCGCGGCGCGGCGACCAGGGTTCGCGCTCCTGCACCTGCAGTGCGGCGTTGATCCCGGCGAGCAACCCCTGCGCCGCGGCTTCCTCGTAGCCGGTCGTGCCGTTGATCTGCCCGGCAAAGAACAGGCCGGCAATCGCCTTCGTCTCCAGCGAGCTCTTCAGGGCGCGCGGATCGAAGTAGTCGTACTCGATCGCATATCCGGGCCGCAGGACGTGCGCCTGCTGCAGGCCCTTCATCGAGCGGACGATTTCGATCTGCACGTCGAAGGGCAGACTGGTCGAGATGCCGTTCGGGTAGAACTCGTTGGTGGTCAGGCCTTCCGGTTCGAGGAAGATCTGGTGGCTGGCCTTGCCGGCGAAGCGATGGATCTTGTCCTCGATCGACGGGCAATAGCGCGGCCCGACGCCCTCGATCACACCCGAGTACATCGGCGACCGATCAAGATTGGCGCGGATGACCTCGTGCGTGCGCTCGTTGGTGTGCGTGATCCAGCACGGGACCTGGCGCGGATGCTGGGCAGCCGTGCCAAGAAAAGAAAACACCGGAACCGGGTCAAGATCGCCCGGCTGTTCCTCGCACTGGCTGAAGTCGATCGTCCGGCCGTCGATACGCGGCGGTGTCCCCGTCTTCAGCCGACCTTGCGGCAACCTCAGTTCGCGCAACCTTGCCCCGAGCGAAATCGACGGCGGGTCGCCGGCCCGGCCGGCGGCGTAGTTCTGCAGCCCGATGTGGATCAGGCCGTTGAGGAAGGTGCCGGCGGTGAGCACGACGGCGCGGCCTCGGAAGCGGATGCCCGACTGCGTGATGGCGCCGACGACGCGATCGCCGTCGAGCATCAGGTCGTCGACGGCCTGCTGGAAAAGCAGCAGGTTCGCCTGGTTCTCGAGCCGGCGACGGATGGCCTGCCGGTACAGCACGCGGTCGGCCTGGGCGCGGGTGGCGCGGACGGCCGGCCCCTTTGAGCCGTTGAGGATGCGGAACTGGATTCCCGCCTCGTCAGTCGCCGCGGCCATGGCACCGCCAAGCGCATCGACTTCCTTGACGAGTTGGCCCTTGCCGATGCCGCCGATCGACGGATTGCACGACATCTGGCCCAGTGTTTCGATGCTGTGCGTCAGCAGGAGCGTCGTCGCACCCATGCGCGCAGCGGCGAGCGCGGCCTCCGTTCCGGCGTGGCCGCCGCCGATCACGATGACGTCGAACTGGGTCGGGTGGAGCATCGGGCGAACGCAGGGTCCGGCGAGGAAGGCCGGGGATTATAAGAACCCGGCGCTGGTCGCTTGCGCAAGGCAACGCCGGCGGTCGGGTTGGTTCCACGTGAAACGCCGGTGGCCGGGTTTCACGTGGAACAACGGCCGCCCGGCGAGGAAGGGGCCGCTAATCGTTCAGAGATACTTAGGCGCCGATACCGTGCCCGCCACGCGTACCTGGGCGCCAGTGACGCCGCGCGGCGAAGCCACGTCCGAGCGCAGCGCTCCGCTGAGCTGCAACTTGCGGTCGACGATGAACCCGCCGGATACGCGCAGACCGCCGGCCCGGCCGGCGACATTGCGCACCGTCAGTCCGCTGCTCGACACGGACGCGTCGGCCGAAAAGTCCGTGAATCGCGTCGCTCCGCCGGCACCGCTGACGTCGCCTTGTGTGGCGACGACTCCGAGGTTCAGGCCCGTGAGCGTGGCCCCGGCGATCGAGACCGACCCGCTGGCCGTCGCGCCCTGCAGGGCCTCGCCAACGCTGGCGCCGCTGCCTGCCAGCGCCAGATCGAACCTGGCAATGCCGCGCAGAGGCGCCGGCGCCTTGTTTGCCTCGCTGCCGCCGCCGGCAGCGAAGCGGATCAGTTCCTCGACGTTCAAGTCCGGCCCGCGAAGGTTGCCCGTAAGCTTCCAGCCGCGCCCTTCGCGTACAAGCAGCGCGCTGCCATTGAGGTTGCCGAACCCGCTGCCGACACTGTACGAATCCACCTTCAGCGCGTCGGCGGTGAATTCGCCTTGCGCCGTCGCCTCGTTCCACCTGATCGCAGGTCCGACCACCGCCGGCCACCGGCTCGCAAACAGCGCAAATCGGGCGCTTTGGCCGGCGACGCCCGGCGGTGTCACCTCGACATCGACCTGTCCATCCGTATCCAGGCGCTTCAGGCTGACGGCGTTGAAGTCGCTGCGGTTCACGCCACGGCGGATGACCGCCTCGTATCGCCCCGGAAGCAACGTCAGGTCAGGAAATTCGACCGACTCGAAGCGGATCACCGATACGGCAACGGGCAGTGCGCCGGCCCCGCGAACGGCGTTCAGCAGCGCCAATGCCTCGGCGCCGCCGAGTTTCAGCGGCGCAATCCTGGCTTCGCCCAGAACCCAGGTTGCCGACTGCAGCCCCTGGACGACATCACGCCAGTTGAAGTTAACCGAGACCTCCGGCAGGCTGAAGCCGCTCTGCACGGCGACGCCGCTGACCACCAGCCGCGGCGACGGCAGGAAGCGAAGTTCCGTGTCGCGGACGTTCACCGGCACCCCAAGGGCGCTGCTCAGTTGCGCCTGAACGCCGGCCCTCGTGATCGCCGCACGCAAGGGCATCGCCAGGCGCAGCGCGCCCCAGCAAACGGCGCCCAGCAGCGCCAGCGCAACGAGCCAGCGCAGCGCCCGACCAACGTCGGCCCAGTGGAACCGGCTAACCGACGGCGACCTCGCCTCCGCCGCGGCTCGTGCACGCACCTCCTGCGTGTCGAGCCGGTCAGGGACGTTGACCGTCGTAATCGCAAAATCGGTCGCAGCCCCGCGGTCCCAATTGGCGCGCGTTGATCCAACCTCAAAATGTGAGTACTGACTCTCGCCCCCGCCTTGCGTGTGTTTCGTATCGTCCGGCGAGAGCCGGGTTGGCTTGGCCATCAGTTCCGATCCACGGCGTTAGCGCCAGAAGGCAGGCTCGAGCGTGCGGGCTTGTCGCGTCGACGGAGCGTCCGCTGGGCAAAGGAGCACGATCCGGGCCGACAAGAAGCGAAGTGTCGGCTCACCGCGGTTGCCTGACAAGGTCTGACGTGACCAAGGACCGTCGGCGCCCGCCCGCCGGCAGCAAAGCCCGGTCAGAAGCTGGCGGCAAGGATGCGCCGGTAGTCCTCGGCGCTGGCGCTGCGCGGGTTGGTCGCGTGGCAATGATCCTTCAGCGCGTTCGCAATCACGCCATCGAAGGTATCGGCGCTGATTCCCATCGCGCCCAGCCCGGATGGCAAGCCGATGCGCTGGTTCAGCGCGCGCATCGCCTCTGCCAGTCCGGCACCGTCGCGGGCACCGAAAATCTCGGCGACTTGTCGCACCTTGTCCGGCACGGCAGCCTCGTTGAACCTGACCACTTCGGGCAGCAGCAACGCATTGAGCGTGCCGTGGTGCGGCCGTACCGGCAGGCCACCGAGCGCGTGCGAAAGCGAATGCACGGCGCCGAGTCCCTTCTGAAATGCCATCGCCCCCTGCATCGACGCGCTCATCATCTGCCAGCGCGCCTCTCGGTCGGTGCCGTCGCGCACGGCGCGTTCGATGAATCCGCTCGCGCGGCGCAGCCCGTCAAGAGCGATGGCGTCGGCCGGCGGATTTACCGCCCGCGACAGGAAGGTCTCGATGCAGTGCGCCATCGCGTCCATGCCCGTCGCCGCGGTGAGCCCCGCCGGCAGGCCGAGCGTCAGTTCCGGGTCGCAGACCGCGACCTTGGGTACGAGGTGCCAGGAATGAAAGCCGAGCTTGCGCCCGTCGTCGACGATGATGATGGCGCCGCGGGCGACCTCGCTTCCGGTTCCGGCGGTGGTCGGAATCGCGATCAGCGGTGCGACATTGGCGCCGATGCGCGGGCTGCCCCCTTCGATGGTCGCGTAGCGGGTCAACGGTCCGTCGTGGGTGGCGGCGATCGCCACGCCCTTGGCCAGATCGATCGACGAGCCGCCACCGAGGGCGATCAATCCGTCCGCTTCATGCTGCCGGAACACGGTGGCCGCATCGCGCACCGCGGCCTCGGTCGGGTTCGATGGCGTGCCGTCGTAGACGGCCCAGGGAAGATCGCCGAGGACAGTCGCCAGCCGCTCGAGCAGGCCGGCGGCAACGATGCCGCGGTCGGTGCAGATCAGCGGCCGGCGAATGCCGAGGCGCGCGCTTTCCGCACGGACGGTTTCGACCGCGCCGAAATCGAACTGCACCAGCGTGATGTAGTTGATGACCGCCATCGCACTGCTCCCCGGCCGCCCGGCGACGGGCGGGCGCGTCGACAACGTCCGGCGCGTCGCCGCGCCGCCGGCCGTTCAGGCCCGCAACGACCGTTCGAGCCGCGACCGCACCTGCTGCAGCGCCGGCGGCAGGCCGTCGCGCAGTTTGTCGAACAGCTCGCCGTGCAGCTGCAGTTCACGGCGCCACTCCTCACCGCTGATCGCAGTGATGCGCTCGTAGGCGCTGCGAGGAAAGTCGAGCCCGCTCCAGTTCAGATCGTCGTAGCGCGGCGTGATGCCCAGCAGATGCTCGGCACCCGCGCCGTGGCCCTCGATGCGTTCGACGATCCACTGCAGCACACGCATGTTCTCGGCAAATCCCGGCCACACAAAGCGGCCGTCTTCACCGGTGCGGAACCAGTTGACACAGAACAGCTTCGGCAGTTTCGCTCCGCCCGCGGCGAGCTTCTCGCCGAGGTTCAGCCAATGCGCAAAATGCTCGGCCATGTTGTAGCCGCAGAAGGGCAGCATGGCAAAGGGATCGCGGCGCAGCACGCCCTGCGCGCCTGCGGCCGCCGCGGTCGTCTCTGACCCCATCGTCGCCGCCATGTAAACGCCTTCGGTCCAGCTGCGCGCCTCGGTCACCAGCGGCACCGTCGTCGAGCGTCGCCCGCCGAAGACGAATGCGTCGATCGGCACGCCGTTCGGATCCTCCCAGTCGACGTCGATCGACGGGCATTGCATGGCGGCGACGGTAAAACGCGCGTTCGGGTGCGCCGCCTTCCTCCCGCAGTCGGGAGTCCATTCCTTGCCCTGCCAGTCGATCAGGTGCGCCGGAGCCGGGCCCATGCCCTCCCACCACACGTCGCCATCGTCGGTCAGCGCGACATTGGTGAAGATGACATTGCTATGCAGCATGGCCATCGCATTGTGGTTGCTCTTGTCGCTGGTGCCGGGGGCGACGCCAAAGCAGCCGTATTCCGGATTGATCGCGTACAACCGGCCATCTTCGTGCGGTTTGATCCAGGCGATGTCCTCGCCGATCGTCGTCACCTTCCAGCCCGAGAAGGCCGGCGGCGGGATCAGCATCGCGAAATTGGTCTTGCCGCAGGCCGAGGGAAACGCCGCCGCGACGTGGTACTTCTTGCCTGCCGGCGTGGTCACGCCAAGGATCAGCATGTGTTCAGCGAGCCAGCCCTGGTCGCGGCCCATGTAAGAGGCGATGCGAAGGGCAAGGCACTTCTTGCCGAGCAGCGCGTTGCCACCGTAGCCCGAGCCATAGCTCCAGATCTCGCGCGACTTCGGAAAGTGGACGATGTACTTGGTGTCGTTGCACGGCCAGGGCACGTCCTTCTCGCCCGGCGCCAGCGGCCTGCCGACCGAATGCACGCAGGGCACGAATTCACCGGACTCGCCGAGCACGTCGAACACCGCTCGCCCCATGCGCGTCATCAGCCGCATGTTCACGACCACGTAAGGGCTGTCCGTCACTTCGACGCCGAGTTGCGAGATATGCGAACCCAGCGGCCCCATCGAAAACGGCACCACGTACATCGTCCGGCCGCGCATGCAGCCGTCGAACAGGCCGTTCAACGTGCCGCGCATCTGCGCCGGGTCCATCCAGTTGTTGGTCGGGCCAGCCTCCTGCGCGGTATCGGTGCAGATGAACGTGCGGTCCTCAACCCGGGCCACGTCCGACGGATCCGACCAGGCGAGGAAGGAATTCGGCCGCTTGGCCGGGTTCAACCGGCGCAGTGTGCCGGCGCTCACCATCTCGTCGCAAAGCCGCTCGGACTCCTGCGCCGAGCCATCACACCACAGCACGCGATCGGGTCGGGTCAGTCGGGCGATCGAATCGACCCATTCGACCAGCTTTCTGTGTTTGACGTAGGCGGGAATATTCAGGCCTGCACCGGCCGGGACTGCGCTCATCGAGTCTGTCTCCTCGCCGGCGCCATTGCGACTCGCCGGGCGTCATCAGGCAATTTCCGTCGGCATTCTTGGCTGCCGCCGGTCGTTTGAAGTTTAACCCTGCCCCCGGTGTCGCTTACCCTGGGGACTATGGCCGGACGTTTGACGACGATCAGCGATCGACCGCTTATTGCGGGCCTGCCGTGCCCCGCCCGCGCAATGAAAAAGGGCCGACCCATCGGGCCGGCCCTCGCGAAGTCTTCTATCGCAACCGCGCTCAGCCGAGAGGCACGATCTCGACCGCCTGCGGTCCCTTCTGCCCCTGCTGCACCTGATACTCGACGCGCTGGTTTTCCTTCAGCGTGCGGAAACCCTTGGCCTTGATCCCGCTGTAATGGGCGAACAGGTCGGCGCCGCCGTCATCGGGCTTGATGAAGCCAAAGCCCTTGGTCTCGTTGAACCACTTCACAGTGCCTGTCGGCATAGACTGACTCACTCTGTCTGGATACGCGGGATGCGCCCGCGGCGCGCAGGGCGATTGGTGCGGATTCGCTGGGAATGACTGCGACAGGAACTGCGAAGACCGATTGCAGGTGGGGCAGCTTGATACGGCTTGAGCGACGCAAGAATCGACTGCGACGACCACGCTACCCGAAGCCGCCCAAGAAAGCTAGCCCAGGAACTCGCACCACCGGCGGCGCTCATCCGCCGCTTTGCCGCGCTCGCCACAGGCGCAGCAGCGCCGCTTCCCGCTCGGCGTTCAGGCCGATGCCAGCAGGCAGTGGCAGGTCTGCGGCCCAGCGCGCGGTATCAGCGACCGTTTCGGCGAGCGGCCGCAGCCGCAGTCCGGCGGCCAGCGCCCGCGCCGCACTCGTTTGATTCAGGCCGCGCGAACTTTCGCCGACCCATAACGGCAACTCGATCCGCGGCTGCACCTGCTGCCGGCCGAGAAGCCCGGCTGATGGCCAGACAAAGCGCGCATCGCTGCGCAGGGCCCCGCGCACGTCGTCGAGAAATGTGCCGAAAGCGAGGGGCGGTGCCGGTCCCCAGGCGTCGTAAGCGCCCGCCAACCAGCACCTGCACCGAGCGGCGCACGATGCGCGGCACGTCGCCGCAGTGATCGACCACGGGGTCCCAGCAGCGCCAAATCGCCGTCGCGGTCGCCCTGAAGACGTTCGACGCCTTCGAAAAGATCCGGCGCGGTCCGGCCGCGATTGAACAGCGTCAACTCGTGGCCGCCACGCAGCGCCGCAGCGAGCAGATGACGGCCAAAGAAGCGCATCCCGCCGATGACGAGCAGTTTCATGTCCGCCGCCCTCGCGCCAGCACGGCCTGCCGCAGGCGGAACGCCGGACCGACGAGCAGTACCACCGCCGCCATGCGGATCGAATGAAACGCCGAAACCACCGGCGCCCCGAGCTGCAGCACCTTGGCCGTGATCGCCATCTCGCCGATGCCGCCGGGCGTCGTCGCTACCACCGCAGTGGCCACCGCCAGATCCGCGACGCCGGCGAGCCACCAGCCGAACAGTGCCGACAAGGCCAGATAGACGATGGTGACGAACGCCACGGCGGCAAGGTAGCGCGGCGCGGCGCGGAAGAACTCCGGTGCAAAGCGCGCACCCAGCGCAACGCCGATCAGCAACTGCCCGGCGTTGCTCACCGCGGTCGGCAGCGCCGACAGCGTGACACCCTGCGCGGTGATCGCTGCGGTCACCAGAAGCGGCCCGAGCATCCACTGGTTCGGCACGCCGAGACGTGCCAGCACCACGGCGCCGGCCGCAGCGACGGCGCCGAGTACCGCCAGCCCGGCAAGGCTGAGGGCGCCCGCAGCCGGCGCGTATCGATCGATGCCCCGCACCTCGAGCCACTGCAGGACAAGGGGCACGATCAGCGCCACCATCATGATGCGCAGGCTGTGCGCGGCGGCAACCCGGTCGACCCGTCCGCCGTGGCGCTCCGCCTGCGCGGCCATTTCACTGGCGCCGCCGATCGGCGAGGCGAAGAAGCAGGTAATCGCGCTTTCGGCGCTGAGGCGGCGCAGCAGCCAGGCGCCGAGCAGCCCAATGAGCCAGACGAAGGCGATGTTCAGCGCGATCCATGGCGCCAGACGCAGGATCTGCTGCGTGACCGTCGGCGTGAAGTACAGGCCGAGCGCGATGCCGATGATCCATTGTCCGGCGTCGCGGGCGTGCGTCGGGCTCGGCAATCGCGCGCCGGACATGTTGGCCAGGGCGAGCGCCAGTAGCGGGCCGAGAAACCATGGCAGAGGCAGCTGCAGCCAGCGCGCGAGCAGCGCGCCGATGACCGCCGCGGCCAGGCTGACCGCGCCCCGCAGCAGGGCCGCGCCGGCCGGGGAACTCAAGCCCACCTCGAAAACGTCGGCAGGCGCGGGCGAAGCGCGCGACAGCGCACGCTGCTTACAGCGCGCGCGCCGCCGCCGCCCGCTGCGCCAGGCCGACGAACTCGCGCAGCGCGCCGTCGAAGATTTCGCGATCGGCGAACGGCGCGCCGCGGTGGTTGGCGCCTTCGATCTTGATCAGCCTCTTGTGCGCCGGCGGCACGGCCGTGGCCGCCGCCAGCAGGTCATCGCTCATCGTGTGCGGGATCAGGCCGTCGGCAGTGCCATGGAGCAGAAGCAGCGGCTCGTTGACGCGGCGGATGCGGGCGCGGGAATCGAACTGCTGCGTCACCACCGCGCCGATAAACGGCACCCAGCCCCAGCGCGAGGCGCGGACCAGGTCGGCGATGCTGGTGAACGACGACTCGACGATCACGCCGGCAATCCCGTCGCGCTCGGCCGCCAGCGCGATCGCCACCGCGCCGCCGAGGCTGTAGCCGTAGACGAAGCGCCGACGCGGATCGGGCTGCCGGCGCAGCAGTTCATCGAAGGCGGCCCGCGCGTCCTGCAGCGCCGTTTCCTCCGACGGCAGCAGCGGTGTCGACCGGCCAAAGCCACGGTAATCGATGGCCAGCACGTTCAGCCCGAGCCCGGCGAGCCGCTCGATCCGATACTGGCTGCCGTGGAGGTTGCGACGCGCGCCGTGCAGGAAAAGCACCGTCGGCGCATCGGCCGCCGCCTCGCGATACCAGCCATGCACGCTGTCGCCGTTGGCGAGCGCCAGATCGAAGGCCTGCGTGCCCGGTGGCGGCGCCACGTCGCCGAAGCGCGCATCCACCGCCGCGCGCTCATGCTGGAAGATTGCCTTGCGCTGCCAGGTGTCGAGCGTCGCGCAGCCGGCGGCGCTGGCGAGCAGGCCCAGCCCGAGCACGATCAGCCTGATGCGCGAGGTCATTGGCGGCAAGGAAATGTGAAGCCGCAAGTGTATTCGTGCCGGCGCGATAGCATCGGCACGGCGGCCGCTTGCCGTGCCGGCCGCATGGGGCCGAGTGCAACAGGGGTGACAGCAACCGATGGCGCATTACGAATCGATCGTCGTCGGCGGCGGGGTGATCGGGGTATCGATTGCCTACCATCTGGCTCGCCTCGGTCAGCGGCGGGTGCTGCTCGTCGAACGCGGCCGCGTCGGCGAGGGCACCACGGCACAGTCCTCGTGCATCCTGCGCACCCATTACACGGTGCCGCAGAACGTCCTGCTGGCGCAGGCGGCATGGCGCGTTTACGAGGACTTCGCCGGCTATCTCGACGACCGCGAGGCCGACTGCGGGCTGGTCCGCTGCGGTTATCTGATCGCCGCGCCGCCCGGCGAGAAGTCGGCGGCGCTCGCCGCTGCGCTTGCGGCGCAGCGCGGTTTCGGCATTCACGCCGAGGCGATTGACGCCCGTGCGGCGCGCGCGCTGCTGCCGATCGCCGCGTTCGCTGACGCCGAGCTGATCGGCTACGAACCTGATGCCGGTTTCGCCGACGCCTACCTCGTCACGTCGGCGTTCGCGCGCAATGCGCGTCGCCTTGGCGCGGCCGTGCGCGAGCACACGGCGGTCACCGGACTTGTCCGCAGCGCCGGCCGCATCACGGGCGTGGTCTGCGGCGCCGAGACGATCGGCGCCGACAACGTGATCTGCGCGCAGAACGTCTGGAGCGGCGAGGTGGCACGCTGGACCGGCGTGGCGCTGCCGCTGACCATCGAACGGCACGCCGTGATGTCGCTGCAGACGAAGGCGGCGCCCTACACGCGCGCGATGCCGGTGTTCAAGGATCTCGCCGTGCCGGGGCTGCTGTACTGCCGCAGCTACGGCGGCGCGCAGATGCTCGTCTCCGAAGGCACCCCTGGCGAAGTGCTGGGCGGGCCCGACACCGTGCAGGCCGACGTTGCGCTGGACAAGGTGCTGGGCGTCGGCGAACAGGTGGCGAGCCGCTTTCCCGCCTACGCCGAGGCCGCGCTGGCTTCGTCGTGGACCGGCCTGTATGACGTCACGCCCGACTGGAATCCGGTGCTGGGGCCGCTGCCCGGGCACGACGGCCTGTGGCTCGCCTACGGCTTCTCCGGGCACGGCTTCAAGCTGGCCCCCGCCGTCGGCCTGGTGATGGCGCAGGCGGTGCTCGGCCAGCCGTGCAGCGTGCCGATCGACGCCTATTCGGCTTCGCGTTTCGCGCAGGGGCGAAGCCTGACCGGACGCTACGGCGCCGGTGCGGTTTCTTGATCCGCGCTTGCTTGGCATACTGCGCCACCGGTTGCAGACCGATCGAACTCGCCGACCCAGGAGGAGAACAATGAGCAGACAACGACGCGCACTGCTGAAGGCCGCAGCCGCGACCACCCTTCTCGGCGCGCTGCCTGCCGCGAGGGCACAGGGCCGCATCTTCTTCGGCATCGCCACCGGCGGCACCGGCGGCACCTACTATCCCCTCGGCGGCATGCTGGCGCAGCTGATCTCGAACAAGGTGGTGATCGGCGGGCAGAAGATGGCGGCCACCGCCGAGACCGCCGGCGCCTCCGTCGCCAACGCGCAGCTGCTCGGCCGCAAGGAGATCGAATCGGCCTTCGTCGCCGCCGACATCCTCGACGCGGCCTTCAACGGCAAGAACCAGTTCGACGGCAAGCCGCTGAAGAACCTGCGCGCCCTGGGCGCGCTGTACCCGGAGCAGGTGCAGCTCGTCACCGCGGCCAAGTCGAACATCAAGACCTTCCGCGACCTGAAGGGCAAGAGCGTGTCGTCTGGGTCGCCGGGCTCCGGACAGTGGCAGCTGCTCGGCGACCTGCTCGAAGCGCACGGCATGACACGCAAGGACATCGGCGAGGATCTGTCCTCCTTCGCGCAGTCGATCGACAAGATCAAGGACGGCAACCTGACGGCGTCGCTGATCACTGCCGGCGCGCCGACCGCGTCGGTGACCGATCTGGCCAACACGCACGAGATCCGCATCGTGCCGCTGGCCGGCGCGGAGATCGAGACGCTGCGCAAGAAGCAGCCGTACTACGCGCAGGTGCAGCTTCCGGCCAACACCTACAAGGGGCAGACGGCGCCGGTCGACACCCTGGCGGTGATGGCGGTCTGGGCCACCCACGACGCCCTGTCGGCGGACCTGGCCTACGCGGTGACCAAGGCGCTGTACGAGAACACCGACACGCTCGGCCAGGTGCACCCGAAAGGCAAGGAGATTTCGCTGAAAACGGCGCTGCAGTCGGTGTCGATCCCACTGCACCCCGGCGCCGAGCGCTTCTTTAAGGAGAAAGGCGTCCTGAAGTAGCCGCCCATGCGACGCGCCGCGGCCGCGCTGCTGCTCGCCGCCGGCGCGAACGCCGCCTCGGCCTGCGCCATCGACCTGCTCGACCCGGCCAGCGGCGCGCGGCTGGCGCGCCTGTCGCTGCCGGCCGAGCGCAGCTTCACGCTCGCCTACACGCACTCGGTAAGCCTGCGCCCGGTCGAAAGCCGGTATGTCGTGCGCGGCGGCGGCATCGTGCAGACCGCGGAGATCTTCGACGAGCTTGGCCCGGGGATGAGCAGCGCGCCCGGTCCCGGCGAGAGGCTCGAGACGCTGCGCGACGGCGGCAGCCGCTTCGTGCTGCACATGGCGCGGCCGATTGGCCGCCTTGTGATCCGCCTGCACCAGCGGCCCGCGTTCCGGCTCGCTGCCGGCAGCCAATCGCTTGCGCTCGACCAGTGGCACAGCCGCTCGATCGAATTGCGCCCCGCATGTCCTGACCGATAAGAGAAGAGCGCCGTATGTCCGCATCGCACGCGCCGCAGCCGGCTGGTAGAGACGAAACCGTCTCCGCGGCGCGGCAGCGCGAGCTGATCAAGGCCTACGACCAGGAGTCGAACTTCCGCCGGCTCGCCGGCTTGACCGCGCTGCTGGTCACCGTGGTCGCGGTGACGCTGTCGAGCTTTCACGTCTATACGGCCGGATTCGGCCTCCTCGACGAAATCAAGCACCGCTCGTTTCACCTGACGCTCGTCCTCGGACTCATCTTCCTCGTCTTCCCGCGGCCGGCACTGCCGGCGCGGCGGCGACGGGCGGCGACGGCCTGGGCCTGGTCGGTGGCCTTCGCCGCCTTCTACATCTATCTCGGCTGGGATCTGGTGCAAAGCCTGAAGGCGTCGGGACAACTCGAAGGCGGTGGTCTCGCTTTTCTTGCCGTCGTGACCTTCTTCGCGCTGATCACGCTGCCGCTCGGCGCCTTCGGCGGACACGGCGACGAGCCGGGCTGGATCGACTGGCCGCTGGCGCTGGGCGCCGCCTCGATCTCGGCCTACTTCCTGGTCTTCTTCGACGACGTCTTCATCCGCCGCGTCGGCAGCCCGATCGCGCAGGACTACATGATGGGCGTGCTGGCGATCCTTCTGGTGATGGAGGCCACGCGGCGCACGATGGGCAACCTGCTGCCCGCCATCGGCATGGCCTGCCTGCTGTACGCCCTCTTCGGCCGCCATATGCCGGGCGTACTGGCGCACCGCGGCTATTCCGTCGTGCGCGTGGTCAATCACATCTACATCGGCACCGAGGGCATCTTCGGCATCGCGGTCGGCGTCGTCGCAACGTATGTCTTCCACTTCGTGCTGTTCGGCATCCTGGCGCAGATGACCGGGCTCGGCCGGCTGTTCATGGACCTGGCGACGATCGTCGCCGGCCGTTTCGCCGGCGGGCCGGCCAAGGTCAGCGTCGTCTCCTCCGGCCTGTTCGGCATGCTGTCCGGCTCGCCGATCGCCAACGCCGTGACCACCGGATCGCTGACCATCCCGATGATGAAGAAGTACGGCTTCTCGCCGCGCTTCGCCGCCGCGGTGGAGGCCAGCGCCTCCTGCGGCGGCCAGGTCACGCCGCCGGTGATGGGCGCTTCGGCCTTCGTCATGGCGGAACTGCTCGGCGTTCCGTACAAGCAGCTGATCATCATCGCCATCGTTCCGGCCTTCTTCCACTACTTCGCCGCGCTGCTGATGGTGCACCTGGAGGCGCGGCGGCTGAAGCTCGCCGGCGTCGAGCCGCACCTGATCCCCAAGCTGTGGCCGGTGATCCTGACCTCCTGGCACCTGATGTTCCCGCTGGTCGCCCTGGTGACGATGCTGCTGCTCGACTACACGCCGTTCCTCGCCGCGTTCTGGGGCATCGTGCTGTCGATCGTCTGCTCTTACCTCCCGCCGCTCGTGCGCCGCGTCGCGCCACAGTCGGCATGGGCACGGCTACACGGCGAGACGCTGACGCCGCGCAACCTGATCCGCGGCTTCGAGGGCGGCGCCAAGTACGCGCTGGCCATCGGCGCCGCCTGCGCCTGCGTCGGTCTGCTGCTCGGCACGCTGACGCTGTCGGGGCTCGGCTTCAAGTTCTCCGGGGCGGTCATCGAAATGGCCAGCGCCATGGCGGATGCCGTGGTCGCGCTCGACGTCACCGGCCTCGTCAGCGCGCACGGCGCCAAGGTCTTCTTCGGCCTGCTGTTCGTCGCCATCGCCTGCATCCTGATGGGCACCGGCATCCCGACCACGCCGACCTACATCATCCTGGCGTCGATCGCCGCGCCGGCGCTTGCCACGCTCGACGTGCCGCTGATCGCCACCCACTTCTTCGTCTTCTACTACGGCGTACTCGCCGACGTCACGCCGCCGGTGGCGCTGGCCGCTTATGCCGCGGCCGGCATCGCCGGCGCCGAGCCGATGCGCACCGGATTCACCGCCTTCCGGCTGTCGATGGGCAAGGCGCTGGTGCCGTTCATGTTCGTCTACGCGCCGAGCCTGCTGCTGCTGCAGTTCACCTGGGCCGCGTTCATCGAGGCGATGCTGACCGGCATGCTCGGCATCCTGGCCCTCAGCGCCGCCTATACCGGCTGGTTCCGCGCGTCGATCGGGTATTTCGCAACCGCGCTGCTGACGGTCGGGGGGATCGCATTGATCTTCAACGACTGGCGGGCAGAACTGTTCGGCGCCGCGCTTGTGCTGGCCGTGCTGGCGGAAAACGAGCTGCGCGGCCGCCGGCTGGAACGGGCGGCGGCCTGAAGCAAGACTTCCCGCGGCGCCGCGCCCGTGGTGCCGCGCCGGCGCAGCAGCCACGGCAGCAGCAGCATCGCCGCGGCCAGCGCAAATTGGCGCCATTTCATCGAACTGCTCCTGTGGTCTGCGAAGCAAACTTCGACCGGTCCGCCTCCGCCCGCCGAACCACTGAAGCGGCGCAGGCTGCAGTACGCCGGCGCCGGAGTCTGCGGCGAGCCTGGCGGGCATACAGGCGCGAGACCGCCGCAGGTATCGCCGGCGACGCGGTCAGAACACCAGCTGCCCGAAACAGATCATCACGCTGCGCTCGACCTGCTTCAGAAAGTCGCGCTCGTGCTCCTTCAGGGCCGAGACGACGATGCCGCCGTGGCGGCACAACTCGAGGGCGGCGCGGCCATCGCGCGTGCGGAACTTCTCGCTCGCCGCCAGCGGCACGATCCGGCGCACGGTGACGACCACGTCGCTGGCACAGTCCAGCGGCCGCTTCACCGTGGCGATGGCGACGAGCAGCTCGTAGTCCGACTGCTCGACCTCGCCCGCCTTCATGATCGCCATCGACTGGCGCACCTTGTCCTGGATCGCCGGGTAGCGCAGCCCGCAGGCGACATCGTCGGCATCGAGATCGATGATCGTCAGCTTCAACTCACGCGCCTGCGCCGTAGCGCCGGCGATCAGCAGCGCCAGCGCGACGAGCCAGTGGATAGTCTTCATGCCTGCCCTCCCTCGAGTCCTGTCGCAGCGCAAGGGTAGCGCGGCAGGCCCGCCACGGCCGATGCAGGGCAGCGCGACTAGTCGGCGCGCAGCGCATCGACGATGCGCATCCGTGATGCCCTGACCGCCGGAAGGAAGCCGCCGGCAACCCCCATGGCCAACGCAAAGAGCAGGCTGGCGGCGGCGATCGCCGGCGTGAGGGCGAAGGAGAAGGCCAGTTCGGAGAACGACTGAAAGTTGGTCGTCGAGATCGTGATCGTCTGCAGGAACGTCGCGGCGCCGAGCCCGACCAGGCCGCCGCCGGCCGCAAGCAGCAGCGATTCGAGCAGAAAGGCGGCGAGGATCGAGCGGCGGGCGAAACCGAGGGCACGCAGTGTTCCGATTTCGCCGGTGCGCGTGGCCACCGACGCGTACATCGTGATCGCCGCGCCGATGATCGCGCCGAGCGAGAAGATGACCGACAGCGTCAACCCCAGCGCGCGCAGGAAGCCGGCCAGCGCCCGGCTCTGGTCCTCGTAGAACTGCCGCTCGCGCTTGATCTCCAGCGTCAGCCGCGGATCGGCATCGACGGCAGCGCGCAGCGCGTCGAAGGCCTCCGGCGAGGCCAGCTGCGCGATCAGCGACGAGTAGCCATAGCGGCGGAACGCCTGCGCCAGCTGCTCGGCGTCGCCCCAGATTTCCGAGTCGAACGCGGAGCGGCCGGCGTCGAACACGCCCACCACCTGCCACTGCCGCTGCGCGAACGACAGCGACTGGCCGAGTTCGACGCCGGCGAACTGGCGCGCCACGCCCGTGCCGACGACGATTTCTTCGGCGCCCGGCCTGAACATGCGTCCCCGCACCAGCCGCAGCTGCGGCCGCAGGTCGAGTCCCATCGGCGGCACGCCGCGGATCGGCACGTTGCTGCGCGTCGCCGAAGGCGAGCCGTCGTCGCTGCGTTTGGGCAGCGAATTGAGCACCACGACCTCCTTCGATACCCGTGGCCGCCCCGCCGCGTCGCGCGCGATCTGCGGCAGGCTTTCGAGCAGCGCCGCCTGCTCGCGCGCCACGCCGCTCTGCACCTCGGTCGACGAACCCTTGCGGATCGCCAGCACGTTGTCGGCCGAGCCGGTGGCCACCAGCGTCTGCCGCAGCCCCGCCTCCAGCATCAGCACCGCCGCGAACACGAACACCACCAGCGCCATGCCGCCGGCGGTCAGCACCGTGGTCAGCCGCCGCGCCCACAGGTTGCGGGCGATGTAGGCGAGCGGCAGCTTCATGCCGGCGGCAACTCGCGACGGCCGCAGTCTCGAGCGGCGGTGGTTTCGCTGCCCCTTCGTTCGCGCCAGCCGCACGAGCGACGCCGCCATCGCCGTTGCGTGTCGGTTGCCGATGCGTCGGGCGCCCGGCCGCCCGAAGCCCGACGCACTGACTCTTCCCGCGCGAGGTGCACGTGCGACGCGAAGCGTCGCGTACACCGAGTGCGATTACCCCACATGCCGCAGTCCATCGACGATCCGCACCCGTGCGCTGCGCAGCATCGGCACCAGCGCCGCCAGCAGGCCGACGGCGAGCGCCGCCGCCGCCTGCAGCGCATAGGTCGCCGGCACGACCTCGAAGCGGGCGAACACCGCGCGGCCGAAAGAGTCGAAAAAGCCGGCGGCCGCCAGCGGCGTCAGGGCGATGGCGATGGCGCCGCCGACGGCGGCGATCACCAGGCTCTCGGCGAGGACCAGCCGCGCCACGAACGCCGGCCTGAAGCCGAGCGCCTTCAGCGTCGCGTACTCGGACAGGCGTTCGCGCGCCGTCATCGCCATCGTGTTGGCGGCCACCGCCAGGATGATCGCAATGACGATGTAAGACACCCCCGAGATCACCTGCACGATCGTCTCGACCATCGCCACGAACGACAGCTGGAATGCCTTTTCGGTCTCGGTCAGCGTCTCGGCCAGCGAGTTGGCGAATTCGGCGTCGATCGCCCGCGCCACGTCGGCGACGCGTGCCGGATCGACGACGTCGACGACGAACACGCCGACGCTGTTGGCGCCGCGCGGAAAACGCGCCTTCAGGTATTCGTTCAGGTAGTCGTAGTGGAAGTACATCTGCCGGGTGATCGTGCCGGCGTCGCGGCCGTCGTAGATCGCGCGCACGGTGAACTCGTGGTTGCCCGGGTAGATCGTGCCGCGCAGTGGCAGCCGGTCGCCGACCTTGAAGCCGTACAGCTCCGCCAGCTGCCGCCCCACCGCGGCGCCGCGCCGGTCGCGCAGGAAATCCTGCCACTGGCCGGGGTCGAACACGAACTCGGGGTACATGGCGAAGTACTGCGGCGAGTCGACGGCGAACTGGGCGAAGAAGTTCTTCTCCTCGCGCCACACGCCGCCGAACCAGTTCGACGTGGCCACGGCACGCACGCCGTCGATGGCGCGGATCTTGTCGCGGTAATAAATGGGCAGCGGGAAGACCAGCGAGATGCTGTTGCGGGTGACGAGCCGCGTCGGCGAGGCCGCGTCCGCGCCCGCATACCAGGCCTGGACCACGGTCTGCAGCAGGCCGAAGGCGGCCAGCGCGATCACCAGCCCGAGCACGGTGAGCAGCGTGCGCAGGCGGGCGCGGAAGGCGTTGCGGGCGACGAGCTTGAGGAAGAACACGCTGCCTCAATGGGCGAACGGACTGGTGTCCGTCAGCTGCCCCTTGTCGAGGTAGATCAGGTGATGCGCCGCTTCGGCCGCGCGCGGATCGTGCGTGACCATGACGATCGTCTTGCCCAGCTCGATGTTCAGCCGGTCGAGCAGCCCGAGAATCTCGGCGGCCGAGGCGCGGTCGAGGTCGCCGGTCGGCTCGTCGGCGATCAGCAGCAGCGGATCGGTGACGACGGCGCGGGCGATCGCCACCCGCTGCTGCTGCCCGCCCGACAGTTCGTTCGGCCGGTGGTCCATGCGGTCGGCCAGTCCCACCAGCGCCAGTACCGTCTGCACCCGCTCGGCGCGCTCCCGCCGCGACAGCGAGGTCAGCAGCAACGGCAGTTCGACGTTCTCCCAGGCGGTGAGCACCGGCATCAGGTTGTAGAACTGAAAAATGAAACCGACCGACGCTGCGCGCCACGCCGCCAGCTCGGTTTCCGAAAGCTGCGTGATATCGACGCCGCCGATGGTGAGCCGGCCGGCGTCGGGCTTGTCGATGCCGGCGATCAGGTTCAGCAGCGTGCTCTTGCCCGAGCCCGACGGCCCCATTAACGCGACGAAGTCGCCACGGCCGATGTCGAGATTGATCTCGGTCAGCACGGGCACGATCTGCTCGCCGCGCGTATAGCTCTTGGCGACGCTGCGGATCTCGACCAGCGCCGCGGTCCCGGCCGCGCGCGGCGTGCGCTGCACCTGCACCATGGCCGTTCGCCTGACCTCGCGGTCCTAACGGCTCGCCGCCGTCACCGGCGTTCCGTCAGCCAGGTCCTTGGGTGGATTCAGCACCACCCGCGTTCCGGGCGCAAGCCCATCGACGCGCACGAGCTCGGCGATCCTCCCGCCGACGGACACCTCGGTGCGCGTCACCGTGCCGGCCCCCGTCGCCGTCGTGCTCGCCGCAGCTTTCGGCGCCTCTCCAGCCGCCTGCACGACGAAGACCGCCTGGCGGCCGCCGGACTGCACGATCGCTTCAGGCCGCAGCGCCGGCACCGGCTGGCGCTCGTCGGCGGCCAGCGGGCGCGACAGGAAGGCGATCTTTGCGCTCATGTCGGGCAGCACGCGCGCGTCGGTCTCGTCGAACTTCACCTTCACCAGCAGCGTCGCCTTGCTGCGATCGACCGTGGGCACGATGCGCGACACCGACCCGAGCAGGCGCAGGTCGGCAAAGGCGTCGAGCTGGATCTCGGCCGGCTGGCCGACCGTGATCTTTGCGATCGACGATTCGGACACGTCGGCCTCGACCTCGAGCGTGCTCATGTCGGCCATGGTGACCACGGCGCCGGTGGTGCCCGAGGCGCTCGAAAACGGCGTCAGGATGTCGCCGACGTTGGCATTCTTCGTCAGCACGACGCCGGTGAACGGCGCCCGGATCAGCGTCTGGTCGAAGCCGACGCTGGCGGCACGCAGATTCGCCTGGGCCACGCCGATCTGCGCCTGCAGCGTCCTGATCGCCGCTGCCGCCTTGTTGTAGCGCGCCTCGGCGGCGTCGACCGAGGCCTCGGAAACGAACTGCTTCTGCGCCAGGTCGCGGGCGCGTTTCAGCGCCACCTCGGCATCGGCGAGTTCGGCCTGTCCCTGGACCAGGTTCGCCTCGGCGGCCTTGACGGCTGCCGCGGCCTGGTCGCGCGTCGCGGCGACGTCGCGGTTTTCCAGCCGCGCGATCACCTCGCCTTCGGCGACCCGCTGCCCTTCCTGAACGCCCAGCCATTCGAGGCGGCCGCTCGCCTTGCTCGACACCGAGGCACGCCGCGCCGCCACCACGCGCCCGGTGGCGTTGAGCACCACCAACGCCTGCGACGGGTAGGCGGCGACGACCGTGCCGATCTCCACCGCCACCGGCCGGCCGCGCTGGCTGAGAACCGCTGCCGCGACGCCGAGCGCGATCAGCGCCAGCAGCCAGACCCAAAGACGCTTCCACAGCGGCCGACGCCGGCGCAGAGGCGACGCGCCGCGATCGATCGCCAGACGGGCGAGCGCCTCGCCGGCCTTCTGTTCAGTCATCGCATCCGCCTGCTTCGAGGACTGCGGATGCTACCGAAGCGCGGCGCGCCACCCGCGGCTGCGGCAGCGACGAAAAAAAGGCCGGCAGGGTTGCCCCTTGCCGGCCCGTGCAACTGCACGCGATCTTGTCGTCAGTCCGGAATCACCAGCGTGTCGCCGTCGAAGCCGATGCGGTCGGCGGCGGCCGGGATCGCCATGATGGGCGGCAGGTGGCCGATGGTGATGTCCGGCGGCACCAGCGCCGGCGGCACGGCCGGGCCGCGCGGCGTCGTGCGCACCACCTGCGACGGCGGCAGCGGCGTGCCCGCGGTCAGGTGCGCCCACATCGCGTCGAGTGCGCGGTTGAAGTAGACATGCAGCGGCACATAGCTGCTGTTGTAGCCGGCCAGCGGCAGGAAGGCGTCGAAGTGCTGCGCATTGGTCACCTCGACATATGACACCCGGCTCCTGCTGCCTTCGCGCCAGCGGTTGTGGGCCACATAGGCGCGCGAGGAGAAGTTCACCGGCACCAGCGTGTCGGCGCGACCGTGGACGATGATCGCCGGCTTGCCGCGCAGGTCGGCCGACGCCTGCACCTGCATCACGCCGGCGCGGACGCGACCGGCGTTGGCATCGGCGCCGGTCCACAGGTTGCGCTGACAGAGCGCGCCGTCGACGTTGAAGTCGGCGCGCCCGGTCGAAGGCGAGATCGACGCGCCGTCCAGGAACGGCCCGCCAACGCTCAGGTTGTTGACGATGTTGATGCCGCTGTTCGGCGGCACGCCGTTGCCGGTTCCAAAGATGTTGCCAATGGAGGCCGGCGCCGCGACGACGCGCCCGAACGTGGGGCTGGTCGCGACGGCGTCGGTGTAGGCAAAGCTCAGGCCGCACAGGTTGTCGAGCACCGAGAAGCGGCCGTGCGCGTTCGAATAGGTCATCGTGATCGCCGGCGTGGCGAACGCGTAGTGCGAAGCCTGCAGCGGTGTCGATTCCGGTTGCCAGCCGTAGGCAATCAAGCGGTCGAGCGCCTCCTGCGGCCACTGCGCCTCCGGGCCGGTCAGCAGGCCGTTTTCCGCCAGCGCGCGGCAGCGGTTCGCGGCGAGCGTCGCATTGACCGCCGCGGCAAACGGTCCTGCGGCTGCGGCGGGTGCAAGCCTCGCGCAGGGCTGGTACAGGTTGGCGAAGGTGAAGTAGTCGTAAAGCGGCTTGCTGCCGCCGGTGTAGGTCGTGCTGCCGCGGCGGATCGGCGGGTTGCGTGGATGCATCACCTGGATGTTCGGCTCGGTGACCGCCACGCCGTCGATCAGGCCGGCATGGTCCTGCTCGGCCGCAGCAATGGCCGCGCCGCCGCCGTTGGACACGCTGGAGGCGATGACGATGGTGTTCTGCGGCGTGATCGCGCGCGCGGTGCTGCCGCTGCTGCCGAACTGCTCGTTGAGCACGTAGAACGCGTACTCGACCGCGGCCAGCGTGTCGCGGCCCCAGTCCTTCTCCGGATTGAACTGTGAATGCGCGTGCTTGACCGCGATCCGGTTCGGCGTGTCGGCGTTGAACTGCTGCCGCTGCAATTCGGTGATCGTCGCGGTGAAAACCGAGTCGTCGCCGGCAGCCGCCGCGTCGGCGCGCACGCCGTTGATGCGGTTGACCGTGTTGTCCTGCAGGTTGTGTATGCCGTTGCCCGTGCCCTTGTCGCTGTAGGCCACGGCGCAGCCGCGCTTCAGGCCCCACTCGCCCGAGGAGCCGATCGCACCGTAGACGCCGCGCGAGCCGCTCGAAGTGGCCGTGATGATGCAGGGTCGCTGCGGGTCGAACGAGGCCGGCACCTGCACCATGATCGTCACGTTGCGTCCCGAGCCGCCGCGATCGGCCACGGCGATGTATTCGGTTCCGGCGATCTTGCCTTCGCCGAGCGTGTCGTTGCCGTTCACGTCGATGTTGGGCCCGTAAAGGCGGCCGTAGCCGCCGCCGGCGGTGATGTCGAGGATCGCCCGATAGTTGGTGTGGATCGCCAGCCGCCGCAGCTGGGCGGGGTCGTTGGCGTTGGTGACGGCGGGCGCCGCGCCGGCCAGCCCGGTCTTGCCCAGCCCGGCGGTCAGCAGGTCATCGCTGACGCCGTCATAGCTGATCGCGCTGTAAGGAGTCACCCCGGCCGGCAGCCTGTTCGGCGCCTGGCTGAACTGTCCGCCAGCAGCCAAAGCCGCGGCGGAAAAGGAAAGCAGCGCTGCCGGCAGCAGCGCGCGACACCGGTCCATCGTCATCTCCTTGGCGTTGTCATTGGCGCCTGCTGTCCGCGGCGCGGGCGAGCGAGCTTGCTCCGACTTGCCGCCGCTTTCAACGTTTGCGCCCGCTCACATCGGCGAGCGCGACGTGTTAGCCGCCAGCGCTTTCGGCGTAGACGTGCTCGGGGCCGGGGAAAAGGCCGGCCTGCACCTCCGCGATGTAAGCGCGCACTGCCGCCTCGATCGAGCCGGCGCCGGCAAGGAAGTTCTTGACGAAGCGCGGCCGCCGGCCGACGCCGGCGCCGAGCATGTCGTGCAGCACCAGCACCTGGCCGCTGCAGGCGACGCTGGCGCCGATGCCGATGGTGATCAGCTGCACTGCCTCGGCGATGCGCCGGGCCAGCGGCTCCGGCACCGCCTCGATCACCATCATCGCCGCCCCGGCGTCCTGCAGACGCTGGGCCGAGGCGACGAGGCGGTCGGCGGCGCCCGCCTCGCGCCCCTGAACCCGATAGCCGCCGAAGACGTTGACGTGCTGCGGCGTCAGTCCGATATGCGCACAGACCGGCACGCCGCGCCGGACCAGGAACTCGACGGTGGCCGCCATTTCCTCGCCGCCCTCGAGCTTGACCATCTGGCTGCCCGCCTGCATCAGCGCGACCGCGTTGCCGTACGCCTGCTCGGGGCTCGCCTGGTAGGAGCCGAAGGGCATGTCGGCGATGATCCAGGCGCGCGAGGCACCGCGCGCCACGTTCGCGGTGTGATAGGCGACGTGCGCGACGGTCACCGGCAGCGTGGAGTCGTGCCCCTGCACCACCATGCCCAGCGAGTCGCCGATCAGCAGCAGGTCGATGCCGGCGGCGTCGAGCACGGCGGCAAAGCCCGCGTCGTAGCAGGTCAGCATCGCCAGCTTGCGTGAAGCGGCAAGCTTGCGCAGTTCGTGCAGCGTCAGCCGCGGTGTGCTCGAGTGCGTCGACATATCGGTCTCCGCGCGAAGGTTCCTACGATATCGCGACGCCGCGCCGGCCGCGTCCGGACGAGTTCCAATCCCCGGAGCGGCGCAGAGGCGTCACGGCAGCGTTATTTCGATGCACAAGCGCGTGAATCGCAGCGCAGCCTCGTGAATCCAGCCTCTCCCGGTTCGTCGCTGCGCATCTGTACCCATACGCGTTCTCGGGATCAGCTTGTCATCGGGCATGCGTCCCGGGCGCGCGCCGATGGAACACCGAACCTTCATCCGCACCTACCTCGAGCGCGACATTCCGCAGCTCGGGCCACGCATTCCCGCGGAAACCCTGCGCCGCCTCTGGACGATGCTCGCCCACAGCCAAGGCGGCCTGCTCAACGCCGCGGCGCTCGCGCGGGCGCTGGCCGTGGATGGCAAGACGGTCGCCTCCTACCTGGACCTGCTGGTGGACCTGCTGCTGGTGCGCCGCCTGGCGCCGTGGCACGGCAACGTCCGCAAGCGCCTGGTCAAGTCGCCCAAGGTCTACGTCCGCGACAGCGGCCTGGTGCACGCGCTACTCGGGGTCGGCGACCGCGAGGCCTTGCTGGCGCACCCGGTGGCCGGCGGCAGCTGGGAGGGCCTGGCGATCGAGTCGCTGATCGCCGCCGCGCCGAACGGCACCGAGGCGTACTTCTTCCGCACCGCGGCCGGCGCCGAGATCGACCTGCTGCTGAAGCCTCCCGGTCAGCGCGCGCCCTGGGCGATAGAGGTCAAGCGCGGGCTCGCACCGAAGATCGAGCGGGGTTTCCATCTGGCCTGCGATGACGTGCGACCGGGGCGTCGGCGGGTCGTGTACAGCGGCGCCGAGCGCTTCCCGCTCGCCGAAGCCGTCGAAGCGGTCTCGCTCGTCGACTTGTGCGAGGAGCTCTCTGCGGCATGACTTCGTCCGCTTTCGTGCTGCCGTTGGACGAGGCACGGTTTGCGCAAGTGCGGGCTGCGTTCGCCAGCGCATTTCCGCCGCTTGCCGCCGCCACCCCGGTGATCGATGAGCCCGGCATGGCGAATGGACGCTGATCCGGTGAATTGCAACCTCGACGAGTCGTTGTCGTGAGTGCCGCCGTCGGCAAACGGCCCGACTCATGCAACCACTTGATCTGCAAGCATCGCTGCACGGCGCGATTGCAACCGAGGGGTCGCTGGTTGCAATCCCCAAGCAATGCTGCCCCGATTGCACGATCCCGGTCGGGCGCCCAACCCCGCAACAAGCCCGTCCGTTGATTTACGTTAGCAGCCCAACCTAAAATTATGTGGAGCCTTGTTATAGGTTCCCCATCCGATGCACCGACCCGCTCCCGGCCGCTACGTCACGGTCACGACCGCCGGCGAGCCGTTCCAGGCCTTCGTTCCCGTGCCGCTGCCGCCCGAGCCGCCGCTCGTGTGGTCAGCCGCCCTGCGCCGGCGCTTCGACGCGGCGCTGGTCGCCCTGGGGCGGCTGGACGCGGTCACCGCGCTGCTGCCCAACGCGGCGCTGCTGCTCTACAGCTTCGTGCGCAAGGAGGCGGTGCTGTCCTCGCAGATCGAGGGCACCCAGTCCTCGCTGGCGGACCTGCTGCTGTACGAGATCGACGAACAGCCGGGCGTGCCGGTGGACGATGCGCGCGAGGTCAGCCGCTGCGTGGCGGCGCTCGAGCGTGGCCTGAAGAAGCTGCGCGGCGGCCTGCCGTTGTGCACCCGCCTGCTGTGCGAGATGCACAAGGTGCTGCTGACCCATCCCCGCGGCCGGGGCAAGACGCCCGGTGAAGTACGCCGTTCGCAGGTCTGGATCGGCGGCACCCGGCCCGGCAACGCCGTCTTCGTGCCGCCGCCGGCTGATGCGGTGCCGGAGTGCCTGGTGTCGCTCGAGCGCTTCCTCAACGACGAGCCCGAGCCCGCGCCGCCGCTGATCAAGGCGGCGCTCGCCCACGTGCAGTTCGAGACCATCCATCCGTTTCTCGACGGCAACGGGCGCATCGGGCGGCTGCTGATCGTGCTGCAGCTAGTGGCCGACGGCGTGTTGCGCGAGCCGATGCTGTACCCGAGCCTGTTCTTCAAGACCCATCGGACGCTGTACTACGAGCTGTTGAACGAGGTGCGCCTGCGCGGGGATTGGGAGCGCTGGCTCGACTTCTTCGCCGAGGGCATCGAGGCAGCCGCGACGCAGGGCGTATCGACGGCGAATGCGTTGCTCGCGCTGGTCAACGCGGATCGCGACCGGATCGCCGGCCTGGGGCGCGCGGCAGCATCGGCACTGGAGGTCCACCACGCGCTGCAGCGTCAACCCATCGCGACCTCCGCGGCGCTGGTCAAGGCCACGCGGCTGACGCCGGCGACGGTCAACAAGTCGTTGGCGCATCTGGAGCGCATCGGCATCGTGGCCGAACTCACGAACCGGAAGCGTGGCCGCGTGTTCAGCTATCGCAAGTACGTCGAGGAACTGGCTGCCGAACTGGAGGCGCCCGCGTGAGCGCGCCAGGCCGCCCCAAGCGCGAGTCCCGAGCGCATAGCGCGAGGGCAGCCCCATGAGCCAGTTCGCTTTCCTGCAGGGTGAGTGGGCGGCAGTGTTCGAGTCCGCTGCGCGGGCCGAGACCGCCGTGCACGCCGATCCCCGCACGGCTTGCTTCTGCGCGCGGCGCGCGCTCGAACTGGCGGTGCGCTGGGCGTACAGGCACGATGCTTCGCTGAAGCTGCCGTACCAGGACAACCTGTCGGCGCTGATCCACGAGCCGAGTTTCAAACACACTGCCGGCGGGGCGGTATTCAGCAAGGCACGGGTCATCAACACGCTGGGCAACCGCGCGGTGCACGGGCATCGGGCAATTCCGCTCGACGACGCGCTGGTCGCGGTGCGCGAGCTGTTTCACGTGGCGTACTGGCTGGCGCGCACCTACGGCCGCGCGGCGCGACCGGCGCCGGGCACTTTGACCTCGTGATCATCGACGAGGCGCACCGCTCGGTGTTCCAGAAGTACCGCGCGATCTTCGACTACTTCGACGCGCTCCTGGTCGGGCTCACGGCCACGCCCAAGGACGAAGTCGACCGCAACACCTACAGCCTGTTCGACCTGGAGAATGGCGTGCCGACCGACGCCTACGGGCTCGACGAGGCGGTGCGCGACGGCTTCCTCGTACAGCCCAAAGCCGTGTCGGTGCCGCTCAAGTTCCAGCGCGAGGGGATCAAGTACGACGAGCTGTCCGAAGAGGACAAGGATCAGTGGGACGCGCTGGAGTGGGACGAAGACGGCAACGTCCCCAATCGCGTGGAGGCCGAGGCGGTCAACAAGTGGCTGTTCAACAAGGACACGGTAGACAAGGTCCTGGAACATCTGTTGACGCGGGGCTTGACGGTGGCCGGCGGCGATCGGCTCGGCAAGACCATCCTGTTCGCCAAGAACCAGCACCACGCCGAGTTCATCGCCGAGCGCTTCAACGCCAACTACCCGCACCACAAGGGCGAGTTCGCGC
>CAZDXQ010000005.1:0-135913 GCA_964509545.1 uncultured Burkholderiaceae bacterium
AGCCGCAGATCTCGCGCACGAAGCGGGTCAGGATCGCCTGCCCCTGCAGCGTGTGAGTCACCTCGGGATGGAACTGCACGCCGTAGAAATGCCGCTCCTCGTCGGCCATGCCGGCGATCGGGCAGCTTTCGGTGGAGGCCATCAGCCTGAATCCGGGTGGCATCTCGGCCACGCGGTCGCCGTGGCTCATCCACACCTTGAGCATTCCATAGCCCTCGGGCGTACGCAGGTCCTCGATGCCGCCGAGCAGCCGGGTGTGGCCGCGCGCCCGCACCTCGGCGTAGCCGAACTCGCGATGGTGCCCGCCCTCGACCCTTCCGCCCAGCTGCTGCGCCATCGTCTGCATGCCGTAGCAGATGCCGAGCACCGGCACGCCCAGCCGGAACACTTCGTCGGGCGCCTTGTCGGTCGATTCCTCGTAGGCCGACATATGGCTGCCGGAAAGGATGACTCCTTTCGGCGCGAAGTCGCGGATCGCGGCGGCGCTGAGGTCGCTCGGATGGATCTCGCAGTACACGCCGGCCTCCCGCACGCGGCGGGCGATCAGCTGCGTGACCTGCGAACCGAAGTCGAGGATCAGGATCTTTTCGTGGTTCATGTGCTTCAGTCGTCGAGCGTGCGCCGCCGCGCTGCGGCACGAACCTCGGATGACAGGTAGCACCGTCGTCCGCAGGACGGCCGACGGTCCACCCTACTCAATGCGGTAATTCGGTGCCTCTTTTGTGATCTTCACGTCGTGCACGTGCGACTCGCGCGCACCGGCATGCGTGATCTCGACGAACTCGGCGCGCGTGCGCATCTCCTCGACGCTGCGGCAGCCGCAGTAACCGAGCGCCGAACGGATGCCGCCGGCCAGCTGAAAGATGATGGTCAGCACGCTGCCCTTGTACGGCACCATGCCTTCGATGCCTTCCGGCACGTACTTGTCGACGTTGGCGTCGTTGTCCTGGAAATAGCGCTCGGCCGAGCCCTGCTGCATCGCCCCGAGGCTGCCCATGCCGCGATAGCTCTTGTAGGAACGGCCCTGATAGAGGATCACTTCACCCGGCGCCTCCTCGGTACCGGCGAACATCGAGCCGAGCATCACGCTCCATGCTCCGGCCGCCAGCGCCTTGGCCACGTCGCCGGAATAGCGGATGCCGCCGTCGGCGATCAAGGGCAGGCCGGTGCCGGCCAACGCCCGCGCCACGTTGGCCACCGCAGTGATCTGCGGCACACCAACACCGGTGACCACGCGCGTGGTGCAGATCGAACCCGGACCGATGCCGACCTTGACGCCGTCGGCGCCGGCGTCGGCGAGCGCCTTGGCCGCCGCGGCAGTGGCGATGTTGCCGCCGATGACATCGACCTGCGGAAAGTTCCTCTTCACCCATGTCACGCGGTCGAGCACGCCCTGGCTGTGGCCGTGAGCGGTGTCGACGACCAGCACGTCGACGCCGGCCTTGACCAGCAGCGCCGCACGTTCCTCGGAGTCGGCGCCGGTGCTGATGGCCGCACCGACGCGAAGCTTGCCGTATTCGTCCTTGGCCGCGTTCGGGTGCTCGGTTGCCTTGGTGATGTCCTTGACCGTGATCAGCCCGCGCAATTCGAACTCGCTGTTGATCACCAGCACGCGCTCGAGCCGGTGCTTGTGCATCAGCGCCTTGGCCTCGTCGAGGCTGGCGCCCTCGCTGACCGTGATCAGCTTCTCGCGCGGCGTCATGATTTCGGCGACCTTCGCGTCGAGGCGGTCTTCGAAGCGCAGGTCGCGGTTGGTGACGATGCCAACCACCCGCTTGCCCTGCACCACCGGCAGGCCGGAGATCCGGTTGGCACGCTGCAGTTCGATGGCGTCGCGCACGCGCATCTCCGGCGGGATGGTGATCGGGTCGCGCAGCACGCCCGCCTCGAAGCGCTTGACCTTGGCCACCTCGGCGGCCTGCTTCTGCGGGCTGAGATTCTTGTGGATGATGCCGATGCCGCCTTCCTGGGCCAGCGCAATGGCCAGCCCGGCCTCGGTGACCGTGTCCATGGCGGCGGAAACGAGCGGCAGGTTCAGCGCGATATTGCGCGTCAGGCGCGTGGCAAGCCGGGTATCTTTGGGAAGGACGGCCGAATAGGCCGGAAGGAGGAGAACGTCATCGAAGGTCAGCGCTTTTTCGCTCAACCGCATGGCAAATCCTCATGACGCAAAAGCGGAGTATACGCAGCGGCCTCCAAGCTCCGGACTAGACCGGTCAGGCGAACAGGCCGCGATTGCCAGCCGACGCCCACCTCCGGGACAATTGCAGGCTACTGGGAGAACTCTCGATGCCTGCAACGCAGAAGCGGATCTTGGCTCTTGTTGCCTTGATTGTGGCGATGGCCAGCGCGACGCCCGCGGCCGCGCAGTGGGCATGGCGGGATGCCACCGGCAAGATGGTTTTCTCTGACCAGCCGCCGCCGAAGTCGATCCCGGCAAAGGACATCCTGCGCCAGCCGGCCACCCCGGCCGGTCCGCGCTACGACGCGGCAGCAGCGGCGCCGAGCGATTCGGCCGCCGACGGCAAGGCGGCAGCCGAACCCGCCAGACCCGCCGCGAAACCGGCGTCGCCGACGCTGGCCGACCGCGAGATCGAATCGCGGCGCCGGCAGCAGCAGCAGGCCGAGGCGCAGAAGAAGGCCGCCGAAGAAGAAGCGCGCAAGGCACAGCAGGCGGAGAACTGCGAGCGGCTGCGCAATTATCAGCGCGCCCTCGATGAAGGCATGCGCATGTCGCGGATCAACTCTGCCGGCGAGCGCGAGATCCTCGACGACGAAGCCCGCGCTGCGGAAAGCGCGCGCACGCGCTCGCAGATCGAGCAGCACTGCCGCTGACGGCGGCGATCGTCAGCCGGCGGCCTTGCCCGCGCGGCGCCGGCGGCGTACGGCGACGCGGATCCGCCGCGCTTCCTTCGGGTCGATGATCAGCGGCCGGTAGACCTCGACGCGATCGCCATCGTGAAGCAGATCCGAGCACGCGCGCGGCTGGCTGAATACGCCTACGGCGAGCGGCGCGCCGGCCAGTTCCGGCACCTGCGTACGAATGCCGCTGGCCTCGATCGCCGCGCCGACCGTCGCCGGCGCCGACAGTTCGAGAGCGCGCTCGAAGGCGAGGCCCGGCCGCAGGTAGACGACACTTACGCGCAGCCGCGCCGGCTCAGCGGCTGTCATACAAGGCCTCGGCGCGGCGGGTGAACGAATCGACCAGCGAACCGGCGATGCCCTCGAACACCGGCGCGATCGCCCGCCCGAGCAGACCCGGCGCGAAGTCGTAGTGCAGGTGCAGCTGCACCTTGCACGCGTCCGGGCGCAAGGGCCGGAAGTGCCAGTTCCCGGCGAGCCTGCGAAACGGGCCGTCGACGAGCGTCATGCTGATCAGCTCCGGCGAGCGGTTCTCGTTGCAGGTGGTGAAGCGACTGTGCACGCCGCGGTAGCGGATCTCGATCGTTGCATCAACGAGGCCGTCGTGGCGCGGGCGAACCTGCGCACCGGCGCACCAGGGAAGAAATTTCGGATAGTCCCTGACCGCGGCGACCAGCTCGAACATCTGACCGGCCGAGTACGGAACGAGAACGCTGCGATCGACGCGATGCATGATTGTTAAGATGAAATCATAGCGGCGCGCCTGCCGCCTCCGCGCTGCAGATCGCCGATGTCCATTGTGCAGAACAAGAAGGCCTTCTTCGACTACACCGTCGAGGAGCGCTTCGAGGCCGGCCTGGCCCTCGAAGGCTGGGAAGTGAAGGCGATCCGCGCCGGGCAGGTGCAGCTGAAGGAGGCCTATGTGATCGTCCGCGGCGCAGAGATCTTCCTGCTGAACGCGCATATCACGCCGCTGAAGACCGCCTCCACCCACATCCGGCCCGAGCCCGCCCGCACGCGCAAGCTGCTGCTGAACGCCGCCGAAATCCGCAAGCTGATCGGCAAGGTCGAGCGTTCCGGCTACACGCTCGTGCCACTCGACCTGCATTACAGCAAGGGCCGGATCAAGCTGGAGATCGGTCTGGCCAAGGGCAAGCGGCAGTTTGAAAAACGGGCGGCGCAATCCGCGAAGGACTGGAAGCGCGAACAAAGCCGGCTGATGAAGCAACGCGGTCACTGACCGCCCGTTTTCGGCGCAGGCTAACCGGCGCAGCCGGTTAAGCGAGCGTCGCGAGCGGCCGCAGCCACAAGCGCGTCTCGGAAAAGGAAAAGGACTGGAAGCGCGAGCAGCAGCGCCTGCTGAAGACGACGCGCCGCTGAGGAGCCATCGCGGCAAGGGTTTGACAGCGTCGCACTGCGCCTCTTACCGTAGCCGCGGCTGCCTCGCCGGCCGGCATGGCTCGAGTCGCCGGGTGAGCAGCAAGGAGACGAAACGATGAAACCGGGACGCCGGGCCGCGCGGCTGGTGGCGCTCGCCATGCTGGGCTGCCTGCTGTTCAACTATCCGATCCTGGCGCTGTTCAACCGGCCGGCGACATTCTTCGGCGTGCCGGTGCTGTACGCGTGGATCTTCGGTGCCTGGACGGCGCTGATCGTGCTGATGGCGCGGGCGGTGGAACGCGACGACTGAATGCTTCAGGGCTGGGTCATCGTCGTTACCTCGTTCGCCTACCTGGGGCTGCTGTTCGCGATCGCCTATTACGCCGACAAGCGCGTCGACAGCGGCCGGCCGGCGATTGCCAGCCCTTACGTGTACAGCCTGTCGCTGGCGGTATATGCCACCGCGTGGACGTTTTATGGCAGCGTCGGGCGCGCCGCCGTCGACGGGGTCGGCTTCCTGCCGATCTACATCGGCCCGACGCTGATGATCGCGTTATGGTGGATCGTGATGCGCAAGATCCTGCGCATCTCCAAGCAGAACCGCATCACGTCGCTGGCCGACTTCGTCGCGTCGCGTTACGGCAAGAGCGCGCTGCTCGGCGGCGTGGTGACGATCATCGCCGTGATCGGCATCGTCCCCTACATCTCGCTGCAGCTGAAGGCGATCTCCACCAGCTTCACCGTCCTGGTCCAGTACCCGGAGATCGTGATGCCGGCGAAGATCGGCGCCGCGCCGCTGCTTCAGGACACGGCGCTGTGGATGGCGCTGATCCTGGCGCTGTTCACCATCGCCTTCGGCACCCGCCACCTCGATGCCGCCGAGCACCACCCGGGGATGGTGGCGGCGATCGCCTTCGAATCGCTGGTCAAGCTGCTGGCCTTCATCGCCGTAGGCGTGTTCGTGACCTGGGGCATTTACGACGGCTTCGGCGACGTCTTCGCCCGCGCCGCCGCGGTGCCGAAGATCGCGCCGCTGCTGTCGCCGCTGGAGGGTGTGGCCGGCAGCTACGCGAGCTGGGTCTGGCTGACGATCCTGTCGATGCTCGCCATCATGTTCCTGCCGCGCCAGTTCCAGGTCACCGTCATCGAGAACGTCGACGAAAGCCACCTGAAGAAAGCGATCTGGGTCTTTCCGGCCTACATGCTGCTGATCAACATCTTCGTCCTGCCGATCGCCTTCGGCGGCCGCCTGCATTTCCCGGGCGGCCAAGTCGATGCCGACACCTTCGTGCTGACGCTGCCGATGGTCGAGAGGCAGGAACTGCTCGCCCTGCTGGTGTTCATCGGCGGTCTGTCGGCGGCAACCGGCATGGTGATCGTCGAGACCATCGCCCTGTCGACCATGGTCTGCAACGACCTGCTGATGCCGGTGCTGCTTCGCCTGCGCCGGCTGCGGCTGGCCGAGAAGCCCGACCTCACCGGGCTGCTGCTCGGCATCCGCCGCGGCGTCATCGTGCTGGTGCTGCTGCTCGGCTACCTGTATTTCCGTCTCGCCGGCGAGGCCTACGCGCTGGTGTCGATCGGACTGATTTCCTTCGCCGCCGTCGCCCAGTTCGCGCCAGCCGTGCTCGGCGGCATCTTCTGGCGCGGCGCGACGCGCCGCGGCGCCCTCAGCGGGCTGATCGCCGGATTCCTGGTCTGGCTGTACACGCTGCTGCTGCCAGCGCTCGCCCGCTCCGGGTGGCTGCCGCTGTCGTTTCTCGATCAGGGGCCGTTCGGCATCGAATTGCTCAAGCCGCTGGCGCTGTTCGGCCTCGCCGGGCTGGACCAGATCACGCACGCGATGATCTGGAGCATGATCGCCAACATCGGCCTGTACGTCGGCGTGTCGCTCGCCGGCACGCAGTCGGCCGCCGAGCGCCGGCAGGCCAGCGTGTTCGTCGATGTCTTCCGTCACGAAACCGGCGGCGCCCGGTTCTGGCGCGGCACGGCCTCGGCGCGCGACCTGTTCCTCGTGCTGGCGCGCTTCATCGGCGCCAGCGCTGCCGAAAGCGCATTCACCGAGTACACGCGCTCGCGTGGCCTCGCCTGGCCGAACGACGATCTCGTCGTCGATGCCGAGTTCGTCCATTTTGTCGAGACGCAGCTGGCCGGAGCGATCGGCTCGTCATCGGCGCGGATCATGATTGCCTCGGCGGTGAAGGAAGAGGCGCTGACGCTCGAGGAGGTCAGCGCCATCCTCGACGAAGCCTCGCAGGTCGTCTTTTACAGCCACCGCCTGGAGCAGAAATCGCGCGAACTGGAGGCGGCGTCGGCCGAACTGCGCGCCGCCAACGAACGGTTGAAGGAACTCGACCGGCTGAAGGACGATTTCATCTCCACGGTCACGCACGAGCTGCGCACGCCGCTGACGTCGATCCGCGCCTTCTCCGAAATCCTGCTCGCCGACCCCAACGTCGACCTCGCCGAAAGGGTGAAATTCCTCGGCATCATCACCCGCGAGACCGAGCGGCTGACGCGGCTGATCAACCAGGTGCTCGACATGGCGAAGATCTCCTCCGGGCGCGCCGAGTGGCAGATGACGCAGGTCGACGTGCGCGAGGTCGTTGCCGACACGCTGGCGAAGATGAGCCAGGTCTTCAAGGAAAAGGGCGTGCTGCTGACCGCCGAACTGCCCCCGCGCACGCCGCCGGTGCTCGCCGACGTCGACCGGCTGATTCAGGTGCTGCTGAACCTGCTGTCCAACGCGCTGAAGTTCAGCCCCGAGCAAAGGGGTCGCGTCGAACTGGCGTTGCACGTGCTCGGCGACGCGCTGCGCATCGACGTGCGCGACAACGGCCCCGGAGTCCGCCGCGAGGACCAGCCGTTTGTCTTCGACAAGTTCTGGCAGGCCGGCGATTCGCTCGTCGCCAAGCCGCCGGGCACCGGGCTGGGCCTGCATATCAGCCGGCAGATCGTCGAGCATTTCGGCGGCCGCATGTGGGTCGAAAGCGCGGAAGGCGCCGGTGCCTGCTTCTCCTTTACCCTGCCGCTGGCGCGCCCCGAGGCGGCGGCCGCAGATCGCGGCACGGGCATTCGATCTGGCGCAAGGGCGTCGCAGCGCGCGGACGTTAAGGTGGCAGCAAGAGACGCACCGGAGGAGACATGAGCAATCCACGCAAGGTGCTGATCGTCGATGACGAGCCGAACATCGTCACCGCTCTGGAATTCCTGCTCAGGCGCAGCGGCTACGACGTGCGACAGGCCACCAATGGCGCCGAGGCGCTGCAGGAGGTCGAGACCTACCGCCCCGACGTCGTCCTGCTCGACGTGATGATGCCGGTGAAAAGCGGCTACGAGGTCTGCCAGAGGATGCGCGAACGGCCGGATCTGGCGCAGGTCAAGATCGTGATGCTGTCGGCAAAGGGCAGCGAAGCCGAGGTCAACAAGGGCCTGTCGCTCGGCGCCGACCTGTACATCGTCAAGCCGTTTTCGACGCAGGAACTGGTGGCCACCATCAACGGGTTGTTCGAGGATAACGGCAAGTCGCGGCAATGAGAGTTCCAAAGGGCGTTTCGCTCTGGGTCGGTGCCGCCTGCGGCAGCGTTCTGGCAACCCTCG
Organism: uncultured Burkholderiaceae bacterium; assembly: GCA_964509545.1. Classification (GTDB taxonomy): domain Bacteria; phylum Pseudomonadota; class Gammaproteobacteria; order Burkholderiales; family Burkholderiaceae_F; genus JADJWR01. The sequence continues at coordinate 7,843 of CAZDXQ010000005.1, forward strand.
GCATTGGTGCGCTCTTGCAGTACTGGGCGGCATCGCCCGAGCAGCGGCCGCAACTGACTGCGCTGCTCGCCGACGGCGCGCCGGTGGTGTTCTTCGGCACGGCCATCCTGATGGTGCTGGCCGGGATGGCGGCAAGCTGGCTGTTCCGCCGCTATCCGCATGCGGCGCGGCAACTTGCCGAGCAGTCGCGCAGCCTGCTGGCCGCGGAAAAGGGTTTTCGCGTTGCAAGCGACGGCGCGCCGCCACTCGCCGAGATCGCCGCGGCGGTCAACCAGCTGGCCGACGCCTACCATCGCATCGAGCACGATCTCGACTTGCGCAGCGCCGAAACGCGCGCCCGCGTCGAGGAGGAGCGCGACCGTTTCGCCGCGCTGATGTCGGAACTGTCGCAGGGCGTACTGGTGTGCAACGCCGATGGCCGCATTTTGTTGTACAACCCGCGCGCCGCCGCCCTGCTCGCACCGTCGGACGCCGCAAAGGGCAAAGGCGACTACACGCTGCTCGGGCTGGGCCGCTCCGTGCTTGCCCTGCTCGACCGCAACCAGGTGGCGCACGCGCTGGACATGATTCAGCATCAGGTCGATCACGTCGACCGGCCGCACGCCCGCTTCGTCGCGTCGGTCGCCAACGGCGCGCTGCTGCGCGTGCAGGTGGCGCCGTTCCTGGGGGCCAATCGCCGCCTGGCCGGCATGGTGTTCACGCTCGATGACGTCAGCGTTCTCGTCGGTCGCGAGGCGCAGCGGCTGCGCCTGCTGCAGTCACTGGCCACCGGCGTGCGCGCCCCGGCCGCCAATTTGCGCGCGGCGACCGAGAATCTGGCGGCTTTCGCCGACATGCCTGCCGACCGGCGTGCGCAGTTCGTCGACATCGCCGTCAGCGAGGCGCGCGTGCTGACCGAGCGGTTGAACACCGCGCTGCACGAGTACGCCGACGCCCTGAAAGGCAGCCTCACGCTCGAGGACATGCGCGCCGTCGACCTTCTGGCCGTGGTGCAACGGCGGATCGGCGATGCACTGCAGATGCCGGTGTCGATCGAGGATGCCGACGCGGATCTGTGGCTGCGCGTCGACAGCTATGCCATCGCCCAGGCAATGACCTTCCTCGCCGGCCGCCTTGCCTACGACTACGAAGTGCGTGGCTTCCGCCTGCGTGCCAGCAGCGGCGGCGGCTTCGGCGAGGTCGACCTGGCGTGGACCGGCGCCATCGTTGGCAGCGATGCGTTGTCGCTGTGGGAAAGCGAACCGATGCGCATCGGCGCCGACGAAACGCCGCTGACCCTGCGTGACGTGCTCGAGCGTCATGGCAGTGAAGCCTGGCTGCAGGTCGACAAGATCAGGCAGATTTCACGCTTCCGCCTGCTGCTGCCGCGCGGACAGGCCGAGGCTCCCGCGCCCTACAGGAGCGCCGCCGTCGAGAGCCGGCCCGAGTTCTACGATTTCGACCTGTTCGACCGCATCGAGGTCACGGGTGCGCTGGCCGAGCGCCGGCTGGCCGAGCTTTCCTACACGGTGTTCGATACGGAAACGACCGGCCTGGAGCCCTCCGCCGGCGACGAGATCATATCGATCGGCGCGGTGCGCATCGTCAACGGCCGTATGCTCAAGCAGGAAGTGTTCGAGCAGCTGATCAACCCGCGCCGGCCGATCAGCCGCGAATCGACCGCGGTGCACGGCATCGACGCCAGGCAGCTGGCCAACGAGCCGGCGATCGAGCAGGTGTTGCCGCGCTTTCATCGCTTCTGCGAGGACACGGTGCTGGTGGCACACAACGCCGCCTTCGACATGCGCTTCCTTGAACTGAAGGAGGCCGCCACCGGGGTGCGCTTCGGCCAGCCGGTGCTCGACACCCTACTGCTGTCGGCGGTCGTGCACCCGAGCCTGGACAACCACCACCTCGACATGATCGCCGAGCGCCTCGGCGTGCGCGTGATCGGCCGCCACACGGCGCTCGGCGACGCGCTGCTTACCGGCGAGGTCTTCCTGCGCCTGTTACCGCTGCTGGCCGAACGCGGCATCGTCACACTGGCGCAGGCGCTCGAGGCCTCGCGCGCCACCTACCATTCGCGGCTGCAATATTGAAGTCGCTGCCCGACGATGTCGCGCCCTGCCCCCGTCGCCGACAGCCTGCTCGAGCGACGCCTCGTCGCCGAACAGCAAACGCTTGCTCAGCCGTTGCGCAGCCTGCTGCGCCGCAAGCCGATCGTCTGTACCGAATCGGAAAGCGTACGCGCCGCGGTACAGCGGATGGCCGACGAGCATGTCGGCGCCATCGTCGTCGTCGATCAACAGCAGCGTCCGACCGGTATCTTCACCGAGCGCGACCTTCTGCTCGTCACGCTGCAGCAGCAGCTCGAAACGCCGATCGCCGACGTGATGGTGCGAGCGCCGCTGGCACTGCCCGAGCACACGCCCTCATACGAGGCAGCGCTGCTGATGGTCGAACACCGTATCCGCCACGTGCTGGTGACCGAGGAGGAACGCCTGATCGGCGTCGTCTCCGAGCGCGATCTGTTCTCGCTGCAGCGGCTCGGACTGGGCGAGCTGACGCTGGAGATCCGCCTGGCGCGCGAAATCGACGCCCTGGCGGCACTTGCAACCCGGGTGCGGCGGCTGACGCGCATGCTGGTCGAAGAGGGCGTGGCTGCGGAGCGACTGACTCTGTTCGTCTCGGTGCTGAACGACCGGATCGGTGAGCGCATCATCGAACTGGCGCGAAAGCGCCATGCGTGGGACCGCATCGGCTGGTGCTGGCTCGCTTTCGGCAGCGAGGGACGGCTCGAGCAGACCTTCGCCACCGACCAGGACAATGGCCTGGTCTTCGTGGCGCACGACGGGACGGCTCCGGCTCGCGTCCGCGAGCAGTTGCTGCCTTTTGCGCGCGAGGTCAACGAGGCCCTTGACGCCTGCGGCTTTCCGCTGTGCAAAGGCAACGTGATGGCGTCCAACCCGGAACTTTGCCTGTCGGTGCAAGAGTGGCAGGCGAAACTGACCGGCTGGCTCGACAACTCCGAACCCAAGGCGCTGCTCGATGCCTCGATCTGCTTCGACTTCCGCGCGCTGCATGGCGACGGCCGGCTGGCTGCCGACCTGCGCCAGTGGTTCCTCGGGGTCACCCGCAAACGGCCGAACTTTCTTCGCCTTCTCGCCGAAACGGCGCTTCAGGCCAAGCCGCCGCTGGCCCGTTGGCGCGACTTCGTGACCGAGGACGCCCCTGGCGCGCCGGGAACGATCAATCTGAAGCTCTACGGCGTGCGGCCGTTTGTCGATGCGGCGCGCGTCTATTCGCTGGCGCATGGGCTGGCGCCGACGAACACGGCCGATCGTCTGCGCGCCGCCGCCGATGCCGGCGTGCTGCCTGCCGCTGAAGCGCAGTCGATGCTCGCCGCCTTCTTCATGCTGCAGCGCGTCCGCCTGGCGCATCAGGCGGCCTTCGACACCTTCCCGGCGGACGATGGCGCCAACCGCATCGACCCGAAGCGGCTCAACGAACTGGACCGCCGAACGCTGAAGGAAGCATTCAAGATGCTGCGCGATCTGCAGTCGCGCCTGGCGATGGACTACCACCTGTGAGTCGCACGCCCGGTCCGACTCGGACCCGGCAAGTCCGGCGAAGCGGCTGCCATTCCCCCCGCCGCGCGGTACTGCCCCGCGCCGGCCGCGTTCGCACTGTGCTGCAAAGCTCACCGGACGTTGGCCGAGCGCGCGTCGATTCGCCTTTACTACGGGACGCCGCATCGCCTTGCGGTCGGCAGCCACTTTCGCCCGTCCTGGGTGCGGCGTTTCCGTGCCCTTTTTGTTCAGGCCGACGCACGCTGTACGGTCGCAGGATCACCCGCCTGGGGGCTTGTCCGGCGGCTTGCCGCGGTGGCGATTGCGTGCCGAAAGAATCATCCACACGGCGACCGCCAAACCGATCGCGGCAAGCACGAACTCCATGCCCTCTCCCGGCGCCTAGGCCTTCTGCGGCTGCTGCTGCTTGACCACCGTCATCGCCGCGGCGATCAGCCCGCCGACGTCCGCGAGGTTGGCCGGCAGGATCAGCGAGTTGCCCGTTTTCGCCAGGCCGGAGAAGGCCTCGACGTACTTCTCGGCCACCTTGAGGTTGACCGCTTCCATGCCACCCGGCAGCTGGATCGACGCCGCCACCTTGCGGATCGCCTCTGCGGTGGCCTCGGCGATGGCGAGCACGGCCCCCGCCTCGCCCTGTGCGATGTTGATCTGCGCCTGCTTCTCGCCTTCGGAGCGGGCAATCGCCGCCTCGCGCTCGCCGGTGGCGATGTTGATCTGTTCCTGCTTGCGCCCCTCGGACGAGGCGATCAGCGCCCGTTTCTCGCGTTCGGCGGTGATCTGCTGCTGCATGGCGTGCAGGATCACCTGCGGCGGGGTCAGGTCCTTGATCTCGTAGCGCAGCACCTTCACGCCCCAGTTCATCGCCGCCTCGTCGATCGCCGACACCACGCTGTGGTTGATGAATTCGCGCTCCTCGAAGGTCTTGTCCAGTTCCAGCCGCCCGATCACCGAACGCAGCGTCGTCTGCGCCAGCTGCGTGATGGCGACGATGTAGTTGCTCGACCCGTAGCTGGCGCGTTGCGGATCGGTCACCTGGAAGTACAGGACGCCGTCAACCGCCAGCTGCGTGTTGTCCTTGGTGATGCAGACCTGGCTCGGCGTATCGAGCGGAATCTCCTTAAGGCTGTGCTTGTAGGCGATGCGGTCGATGAACGGGATAACGATCTTCAGCCCCGGCCCCAGAGTGGCGTGGTACTTGCCGAGCCGCTCGACCACCCAGGCGTGCTGCTGCGGCACGATGGTGACCGACTTGACGATGAATGTGATGACGACCGCCAGTACGACGAGCATTACGACCGCAGTGCCTTCGAGCATCCTCTTTCCCCAGTCAGTTGGTCTTGCGGGTCACCACCAGCCGGCTGCCCTGCACGGCCCGGATCACGAAGTCGCCCGGCGTCGCGCTTTCGCCCGGCGCCAGCAGCACGTCCCACTGTGCGCCGCGGTACTGCGCCCGCGCGGTGTTGCCGACGTTCCAGCTTTCGATCCGCACGACCTGGCCGACATCGAGATTCTGCAGATCATCGCCCTCCGTTCGCAGCCGACCGAAACGCGAGCGGCGCAGCCATAGCGCGCCGCTGAAGCCGATCACCGCAGCGACGACGAGCTGTACGGTGAACGGCGCCCCGGCCAGGTTCGCTACGCCGCCCGCAGCCAGCGCCACCGCGATCACGAGCAGGTAAAAGGTACCCGTCACCAGTTCGAGGATCAGCAGGCCGAAGGCCAGCACCATCCACCAGATCCAGGCGCTCATGGTCTCTCCCGTCGATGCCTCAGGCCGCACCGGCAAGCCGGCGCCACGTCTCGATCACCGTGTCCGGGTTCAGCGAGATCGATTCGATGCCTTGCTCGACCAGCCATTGCGCGAAGTCAACATGGTCCGATGGCCCCTGGCCGCAGATGCCGACGTACTTGCCGCGCGCGCGGCAGGTCTTGATGGCCTGCTCGAGCAGTGCCTTGACGGCGGGATCGCGCTCGTCGAAGCCTTCGGCGACCAGCCCGGAGTCGCGATCAAGGCCGAGCGTGAGCTGGGTCAGGTCGTTGGAGCCGATCGAGAAGCCGTCGAAGTAGTCGAGGAAGCGGTCGGCAAGCACGGCGTTCGACGGGACCTCGCACATCATGATCAGCCGCAGCCCGTTCTCGCCGCGCTTCAGGCCGTTGGCGGCGAGCAGTTCCGTCACCCGCTGCGCTTCCTTCAGCGTACGCACGAACGGCACCATGATCTCGACGTTGGTGAGTCCCATGGCGTCGCGCACGAACTTCAGCGCCGCGCACTCCATGCGGAAGCATTCGGCGAAACTCTCAGCGATGTAGCGGGCCGCGCCGCGGAAGCCGAGCATCGGGTTTTCCTCGTCCGGCTCGTAACGCGTGCCGCCGATGAGCTTTTTGTATTCGTTGCTCTTGAAGTCGGACATGCGAACGATCACCGGCTTCGGCCAGAATGCTGCCGCGATCGTGGCGATGCCCTCGGCCAGACGCGACTCGAAGAACTGGCGCGGACCGGGATAGCCGTAGGCGAGCGCCTCGACCGCCTGCTTCAGTTCGGCGTCGACGCGCGGATAATCGAGCACCGCCTTCGGGTGCACGCCGATGTTGTTGTTGATGATGAATTCCAGCCGCGCCAGGCCGACACCGGCGTTCGGCAGTGCCTGGAACTCGAACGCCAGCTGCGGGTTGCCGACGTTCATCATGATCTTGACCGGCAGCTCAGGCAGTCTGCCGTGCTGGACAGTCTCGACCTCGGTCTCGAGCCTGCCGTCGTAGACGTAGCCGGTGTCGCCCTCGGCGCAGGAGACAGTGACCATCGCGCCATCGGCCAGCGCCTCGGTAGCGTCGCCGCAGCCGACCACGGCGGGAATGCCCAGTTCGCGGGCGATGATCGCCGCATGGCAGGTACGGCCGCCGCGGTTGGTGACGATGGCCGCTGCCCGCTTCATCACCGGTTCCCAGTTCGGATCGGTCATGTCGGTGACCAGCACGTCGCCAGGCTGCACGTGCTCCATCTGCGACACGCCGCGGATCACCGCCACCTTGCCAATGCCGACCTTCTGCCCGATCGCCCGGCCGCTGGCCAGCACCGCGGACTTGTTCTTCAGCCTGAACCGCTGCTGCACGTGCGTCTGCGACTTCACCGTTTCCGGTCGCGCCTGCAGGATGTACAGCCGGCCATCGATGCCGTCCTTGCCCCATTCGATGTCCATCGGCCGGCCATAGTGTCGCTCGATCCGCACCGCGTACCGCGCAAGTTCGAGGACATCCTCGTCGCTGAGCGAAAAGCGGTGACGGTCAGCGACCGGCACGTCGACCGTACGCACGGTGCGGCCATTGGTCAGCGAAGGGTCGAATTCCATCTTGATCAGCTTGCTGCCCAGGCTGCGCCGGATCAGCGGAAACTTGCCGGCCGCAAGCATCGGCTTGTGCACGTAGAACTCGTCCGGGTTCACTGCACCCTGGACGACGGTCTCGCCCAGTCCGTAGCTGGCCGTGATGAAGACCACGTCGCGGAAGCCCGACTCCGTGTCCATGGTGAACATGACGCCGGCGCTGCCCAAGTCGCTGCGCACCATGCGCTGCACGCCGGCCGACAGCGCCACATCGGCGTGAACGAAACCCTTGTGCACGCGATAGGCGATGGCGCGGTCGTTGTACAGCGACGCAAAGACCTGCTTGACTCGCGTCAGCACGGCGTCGATGCCGACGACGTTCAGATACGTCTCCTGCTGGCCGGCAAACGAAGCGTCAGGCAGATCTTCGGCCGTCGCGCTCGACCGCACCGCCACCGAGATTTCACCTGAAGATGTACTCGTAAGCCATTGATAAAAAGCTCTTATCTCGTTCTCTAACGCCGCGGGAAAGACTGCCGCCTCAACCCAACTCCGAATCTCCGCGCCGGTCGCGGTCAAAGCCTTCACGTCGTCGACGTCCAAGCGCTCCAGCCGGGAATTGATCCGTTCGACCAGGCCGGCGCCGCGCAGAAAATCGCGGAACGCTTCAGCCGTCGTGGCAAAGCCGTCCGGGACGCGGATGTCCTCTTCCGTCAATTGGCTGAGCATTTCGCCCAGGGAGGCGTTCTTGCCGCCGACCGACGCGACGTCGGCCATCCGCAAGCTGCTGAAGGGGATCACATACCTGCCGCGCTGCATCGACGCTCCCGTGCGCGGCAGATCACCCCGCCGCCTATGCAAGAATCGGCGCGATTCTAGCGACTGGCCCCTCCTGCCCCTGCGCCCATGCCGATGAGCGACCCCGCATACGACGGCGCGATGCGCACTGTCTTCTTCGTCTCCGACGGCACCGGCATCACCGCCGAGACGCTCGGCCACAGCGTGCTGACGCAGTTCGAGTCGCTGCGCTACCGCAGGGTACGCGCGCCCTTCATCGACTCTGTCGAGAAGGCGCGTGAACTGGTCAGCCGCATCAATGAGACGGCGGTGCTCGACGGCCGCCGTCCGATTATTTTCTCGACTTTGGTCAACCCGGTGGCGAACGCCGAACTGCGGCGAGCGCGGGCGATGGTGCTCGACCTGCTCGACTCGTTCGTGGTGCCGCTGGAGCAGGAACTGGGGCTGCAGTCGACGCACACGATCGGCCGCTCGCACACGATGAGCGACGCCGGCACCTACCACCGTCGCATCGACGCGATCAATTTCGCGCTGGCCCACGACGACGGCCAGTCAGCCAAAGGCCTGGCCGCCGCCGACGTGATCCTGGTCGGCGTCTCGCGCAGCGGCAAGACGCCGACCAGCCTCTACCTGGCCATGCAGTACGGCGTCAAGGCGGCCAATTACCCGCTGATTCCGGAAGACTTCGAGCGCGACGAGTTGCCGTCGGCGTTGCCGCCTCATCGGCGCAAGCTGTTCGGCCTGTCCATCTCGCCCGAGCGCCTGGCTGAAGTCAGGCATGAACGCCGGCCGAACAGCCGCTACGCGTCGCTGGAGAACTGCCGCATGGAAGTCGCCGCCGCCGAGCGCATGATGCGCCGCGAAGGCATCCATTGGCTGTCGTCGACGACCAAGTCGATCGAGGAAATCGCCGCAACCATCATGAACGAGCACGGGCTGGAGCGCGCCCGCTCCTGAACCTCGCCGGCGCCGCAGCGTTACGGGGCCGGCGCCGTGGAATCCGGCATGCCGTGGCGGCTTCGGGCCGCTTGCCGCGCCTTCGGCCAGGTCTGTTGCTGCGGGCGCACCAAAATCCTTGAACCTCCCGGTCCGTCCGGGAAACAAAGGTCCGACCGATGGGTCAGGAGCGCCTCCCGAAAGGGTCGCGCCTGCCGACGAGGTCGAAGTTCACGGCTGCCGTGGCCGAAGGTGCGTCTATATTTTCGCGTCGACGCCGCGGGCAGATAAAAATGGACAACGACCGGGTCAGGAAATTACTCGAACGGATCGGCCGGCAAGATCAGGCCGCTTTCGAGGAACTCTATAAGGCGTTCAGTCGCAAGGTCTATGCCTACGTTCTGAACATGCTCAAGGATCACGTAAGAGCCGAGGAAGTACTGGTCGACACGATGCATCAGGTCTGGCGCAACCCGGCACAGTTTCGCGGCGACTCGCAGTTCAGCACCTGGCTGATCGGCGTGGCGAGAAACAAGGCGCTGATGGTCTTCCGCGGTCGCCGGCCGGACGAGGCTCACGACGACCTCGACGACGTGGCCGAGACGATGGCCGACGACAGCGAAGACGCCTACGAGCAGCTTGCGCAGAAGCAGCGCACGGACGGCGTTCGCCACTGCATGGACAAGCTGTCCGACGAGCATCGCGAGTGCCTTCATCTGGTCTTCTACGAGGGCTATTCGCTGGCCGAGGTGGCCGAAGTCCAGCGTTGCCCGGAGAACACCGTCAAGACACGACTGTTTCACGCGCGGCAGAAGATCAAGAACTGCCTGCGCCTGCTGCTCGAGCGGGAAGGTGCCGAAGTCAGGCTCCAACCGCGTGGAGAAGGATGATGGACGAGAAATTCAGTGAACTGCTGCCGTGGTATGTCAACGGCACCCTGAACGCCGACGACCGTGCCTGGGTCGAGCGTTACCTGAAAGAGCATCCGGCGGCGCGGGCCGAATTGGACTGGTACCGCTCGCTGAAGTCGCGCATCCAGGACAGCGTGCCGCAGGTGCCGGCCACCATCGGACTGGCCAAGACGATGCTGCTGATCCGCGGCGATCGACCGACACTGATGGAAAGGATCAGTGCCTTCTTCGGTGACTTTGCGTTGCGGCCGGCGATGGCGCTGGGCATGTTTGCCCTGATCGCGGCTCAGGGCGGCGTGATCTTCAACCTGATGCAGCAGGCCGATGAAGACGAAATGCAGATCCGTTCGCTGAAGGCGGTCCACGTCGACGAAGGCCCGCTGCTGAAGGTCAACTTCGCGCCCGAAGCGAAGGAGGCCGACATCCGCTTTGCCCTCGTCGCGGTGCAGGGAACGCTGGCCGGCGGTCCTGGCCAGCTCGGCGACTACTACATCCGCGTGCCCGCCGGCAAGGAGCAGGATTTCGCCGACAAGCTGAAGGCAAACTCGATCGTGCAGGCGGTGGCGCTGGTGCCGGGGCTGCCGCCGCGCGAGTAGGAGCATTGCGATGGACCTGCAACGGCCGTCCGTACCGTTCTCGCCGGCTCGAAGGAGGGCGCTTCGCCTGTTCGCCGCGACCGGCGCAACGATGCTGCCAGGCGGCCGGCTGCTGGCGCAGGCGGCCGGCGGCGCCAACGGGGGCGAGAAAATTGCACTGGTCATCGGCAATGGCGCCTACAAGATCGGCGCGCTGAAGAACCCTGTCGCCGACGCCAAGGCGGTCGCCTCCAGTCTCAAGCAGCTGGGGTTTTCGGTCATGCTGCGCGAGAACACGACGCTGCGCGACCTGATCGAGTCGCTGCGCGAGTTCTCCCAGCGCGCGGCCGGCGCCGCGGTGCGCGTCGTCTTCTATGCCGGCCATGGCGTGCAGGCGAAGGGGCGCAACTACCTGCTGCCAATCGACACCGACGTGCAGAGTGAAGCCGAGATCTCCGCCAAGAGCGCCGACGTGACGGAGCTTCTCGACCGGTTGGGCGCGATCAAGCACGGCATCAACGTTGTCATCCTCGATGCCTGCCGCGTGAACCCCTTCACCGGCGGCGTGGTCGTCGGCCCGGACGGACGGCGCCTGAAGTTCCGTGGCGCCACCCCATCCGGCCTGGCACAGCTCGACGCGCCCGTCGGCACACTGGTCGCGTTCTCGACCGCGCCGAATGGGGTCGCACTCGACGGTCCGAGCGGCCAGCACAGCATCTACACCAAGCACCTTCTGACCCACCTGGCCAGGCCAGGAATGCCGATCGAGCAGCTCTTCAAGCGGGTTCGCATTGCGGTAGCCGAGGAGACCCAGCGCATCCAGGTCCCGTGGGAATCTTCGAGCCTGACCGCGGAGTTCTGCTTCCGCCTCGACGCCCAAGGTCGCTGCCGCGGTTGAGCGTTCGTTGGCAGCCGTCGTGTTCATTGCAGCCTGACCGGGTTCGTGCGCCGCCCGAGGCGGCGCGAAGAGTCTCTGCCATAACCACGACAGACGGCGCCACGGTTCCGTGGCTCCCGATGGCCAATGCCGTAGCTCACCCAGCGACCGGTGGCGTTTGCTGAGTGGCTGACGCCGCCGCGGGCTTTCGACAAACAAACTTGAACCGGCGCAGGGCCCGTGCGGAACAAAGCAGCAGGAGGCCACAGATGCCGACACTGCACCGGTTCTCGTTCCTTTGCATGCTCGCCGCCATCGTCGCGGCTTCACCGGCGCGAGGCGAAGGCGGGAGCCTCGAGGCTAACTGGGCCGGTTCACACCGCGTGCGCTTCACGCTGCTGGCCGAAATCGGCTCGAACGATCGCGACACCATGTATCGCCTCGAACGCGGTCCGCCGCCGGTGCTGAGCGCCGACGTCGCCAGGACTGCAGAGCGCCGACGACTGAAGCTGCAGGTCATGAACCTGCTGACGGTTGACGACCGCCTGGAACTCGGCCGCGCGCCGGACCGACCACTGACGAAGCGTCTCCTTGCCCCTTCGGAGCCGATGTGGTCGGCGGCGCGCAATCCGGCTGGCGGCCGACTCGCCGCCCGCGTGCAACTCGCCTATCACCTCGGCCAGTGGGGCGTCGCGCTCGGTTCCTCGCCCGACCTCAGGGACGGCCGTCTGCAGGTTCGGCTGTCGTACGCGTTGCGCTATTAGATCAGGGCCGCGACAGCCACGTCCCCGGCAGACGACGCCGTTTAGCGCTGGAACGTTTCGACGATCCTGATGAATTGCTCGAGGTCCCGCGCGAAACGCGCCGACTCGGCGTAATGCGGCGAGTGGCCTGCCCGTGCATAGACGCGGACGACGGCGTGCCGTACGGCGTCTCGGTAATAGTCCTCCAGGGGCAGGTTGCCATAGTGCGGACTTCGCCCCCCCAGCACGACCAGAAGCGGAATATCGAGGCGCGACAGCAGCGGCCGGAAGTCGGCCTCGGCCAGCGACTCGGCCAGTTCGAACAGTGGCGCCAGATGGGCGTGTTCCAGCCAGCTTCGCATCCATCGGCCAAGCGTGGCGTCGGGCGAGAACAGCCGACGCACCCAGCTGCCCAACGCCGCCTCGGCCTCGCGCAGCACCGTTTCCGCGGGACTTCGCCGGGCGCTCTCGATCAACCCAAGCAGCATCGACCGGCTGCAGGCGCCAAACAGTCCGAGCGGCCAGTCATCATCGGTCACAATTCGCGGCGACTGGTCGACAACGCCAACCGCGAGCACGCGCCGACTGCCAAAGTCCTGCAGGTAGCGCATGACGGTCAATGCGCCCATCGAATGGCCGACCATTACCGCGTGGCGCAACTCAAAATGGTCGAGCAGGTTCTGCAGGTCACGCGCCAGCCTGCCGAGGGTGATGTGCGCCGCGTCGGCCAGCCTGCACTTGCCATGGCCGCGCGCGTCCCAGGCGAAGACGCGGTGACGGCGGGACAGTCGCTGCGCCACGCGCTGCCAGTGCCGGTGCGAGCAACCGAGTCCGTGCACGAGCACCACCGGAGTACCCCCGCCGGCGACGTTCACCGGGATGATCTGCCCGTCATCGGCGCGAAAGGCGTCAAGGCGCTCGCGGTCCGGCAGGCCGATGCGGATCAGTCCCAGGTTGCGCAGCGCATCGAGCAGCTGCGGCAATCCGGTCAGACGTCTTTTCCGAGTTTGCGGAAGGCCAGGCGGCTCCATTGTCAACGGAACGCGATCACTCGGTGCCCTCGCGCCGGTCGGCGGCCTCATGCGGCGCCGCAACCGAAGTTTGTTGAACCCTTGCCTTGCCAAGCGTAACTCAGCGTCAGGTTCGGCCATGTTGGCCGACTTATCGGCCAAGGAGGCAGAAATGAATCCAACTCGAGTCGAACTGGCAGTGGACGAGATGGAGTGGAGCGACGACGCCGACGCCGGCGAGTTCAGCTGCGATGACGTGCGCACGGCCTGGCTCTGCGCCGAACTGAATCGCGGTCCGGCACAAGTCAAGAGCAGTTTCGACGCTCTTTGGTTCGACCGTTGACCGCGGCCGACAGCGGTTTCCGCCGGGCCATGGCCTCGTCGGCCAGCGCGACGACGCTGTCATGCGGAATCCTCGACGACGGCAACCCAAGCCAGGGAAGATTGGCGAGAAGCCGATGAAATTCATCTCATTACGGTCGGTTTTGCATGCGCTGAAGGAGCGCCGCTGTTGGGCATTCTGCGCAGCGATCGCCACCGACCAGCCGCTGTGCGTTGGTCCGAACCTGCGTATTCTGCGCGGCGCCTTCAACGACTGACCGATAGCCGTCGCATCAGCAAAGTCAGGCGCGGCTCAAACAGCCCTGATGCGGCGCCCGAGGTCGCGCCGGCAAGGGCCGAACGCTGCGGGGCGCAGGCGTTTTGCTCCAAGGTCGGGATTGCACGACGCGAAAATGGTTGAACCCGGCGACGGATGTCCTGCAACCCACCGACGTCACCCACTTCTACTGCTGGAGCCTGAAGATGATCCGAACGATGGCAATCCTCGGTCTGACCGCACTGACATCCTTTGCGGCGACTGCACAGACGACGATTCACTATCGGGAAAGCGATCAGATCAATCCGACAGAAGTGGCCCGAATCCTCGGCGCCGTTAAGCCGGCGAAGACGCGTTCCCTGCGCCTGCTCGACGGTCCGGGCGCCGCCGTGCAGCAAGAAGCGGTGCCCGCCGCCCTCTCGCTGCCCGTGCGTTTCGCATTCGGATCGGCCGAACTCAGCCCGTCGGCGCGTCCGCAACTCGATTCTCTGGCCGAGGGCATCAAGCTGCTGCCGCAGGGGCAGCCCGTCTACATCGAAGGGCACACCGATGCCGTCGGCTCCGAGGAATTCAATCTCGCTCTCTCGCAGCGCCGCGCCAATGCCGTCAAGCAGTATCTGGTCCGCGTGCACGGCATCGACGAGTACCGGCTGCGCGAAGCCGGTTTCGGCAAACGCCAGCCGATTGCGGGTCTCGATCCCTATGCCGCGGAGAACCGCCGGGTCGAATTTCGCGGCCGGTAAGTCGCACAGCGCCTGCACCCGCTGAACACGGCTTGTGCAGCGGTTTTTCCCGCGGCCGCGCAGTTACGCGGCCGCCGTCGTTTCTGCTGTCCCCCTCGAGCCTGTGCGCCGCGTTGCTGCCCGCCGGCCGATGAGAACTCCGCGCCGCGATCCGACGATCTCAGGCCGATTGTCACCGTAATCGAGGTCGGCGCGCCGCCGACCAGGAGCGGGTCAGCCACCGCAACAGCGGCAGTGCCGATGCGGATACGAACCGGAATCGTCCTGCAGGCGTGTCGGCGCAATCGCGCCGACGTGCAGAAGCCGAATGTCGCGATGATGCGCCCGCGAGCAGGCCGCTGTCGTCGGCCGTCGCTGCGAGTCCGGAGCGTCGATGCCCGCTGCAGCGACCGCGCGCGTCCCGCATGGTCAGGGCCGTTTACTCGGTCCCGCGCGGGAGCGCGCCGGATGCGACGACATTCGAACCGAAGTCCACTTGCGCGCGACAGCGTCTGCCGCCGGTCTGCGTCAGGATGCAGCGTCCGTGCCGGCTGCTGCGACGCAGTCGAACACAGAACCCATCTCAAAATCCCCGGCGGCCGCGGCAGGGCCGTCTGGGGAGGCAGCGCGAGGCGCGGCGAGGGGGCCATTGCCCGAGGCAAGGACCCGAGCCGCTACGACGCGATGCGCCCCAGGCGACCCCGCCCCGCAGGGTTGCGACCATCAGGGATTCTGAGATAGGTGCTACCCACATCCGGCCCGTCGGCGTTCGGCTCGACACCTCGAGCAGAGTCGCCGCAGGAAGAGCGGTTGCGTCCTCTGCGGTCGTCGAGTGGGCTATCCGACGAGGCCGGTCGCTGCACTTGATATCCGGGGCCAGCCGCTGGCAGGGTGTCGGAGATGGACTTCCGCGCCCGCTGCGTGGGGCTAGCGCAAGCCGCTGCGCTCGCGCTCCTCGCGCACCTGCACCAGACAGGTCGCGTTGCGGGTTTCCGTGACGTACATCGGCTGATTGTTCCGGTCCATCACCTGCAGTCTCGTGCTCGCCGGATCAGCGGTCTTCGGCAGCGTGACAAAGGTCTCTTCGAGGATGAGTTTGCCGTCCTGCCAGCAGCGCAAGTTGTAGGAGACCGGTTTGCGGGAGGCGAGCCTATCCGCATCGGCCGCGATCAGGCCCGAGATCGCTGCCATCGGCGTCAGCAGCATCGCCGCAGTCGCCCACCCCAGGATCCGCCAACGCGGCGGCCGCGCCGACGGTCCTTCGGAATGCAGTCGATTACCGGGCGTCCACATCGAACTGGCCCTCGCCGAAGCTGTTGCGGGTGACTGCGGCAAACGCCGCCCTGATCTGATCGATCGATGCGGCCGGCAGCGGCTCGAAATCCCCTGCCCCGGCCGCCGGCGGAAGTTCGGCGAGGACATCCCGTTCCGTGGCAAAGCAAACCACCTGCTCGCGAACCCCCTTCGAACTGGCAACGATCTGGAAGCCCATCCGGCCCGGCAATTCGAGCGCGCTGGACGCCGGCACCAGCGAGTCCTTGCGGAACCGGTTCGGATAGAAGCGCTGGATCTTTGCGTTTTCGTCGCGCAGGTAGCAGTAAACATGCGCATCGCGGCTTGGCTTGACGACGAGACTCACCGGCGCCCCGCGGCGGAACGCTCGCGCGTCGTCAGTTGAGCGCACGGTCACGGCCAACGGCGGCGCGGCGACGGCTGCGGCAACGACAGGTTCGACCTTTCCCTCGAGCGTACGGTGATCGGCGCGCAGATAGGCTTCGAACAGCTCAAGCGAGAGTTTCGCCTCGCGCGACAGCCCCAGCGCTTCGCGGTAACGGCCGACCGCTTCCTTGAACTCGCCGTTGACGATTCCGTCGGCAGGGCCGTTGTAGATGCGGCGCGCCCGCATCTGCATCTGGAAGTACCGGATCAGCTCGGCCGGGCTGGCGGCCATCGCGTAGTACCAGTCGCCGATCTCGTGGCGCACTTCCTCGTTCTCGGCGCTCGATCCCAGGCAGCTCCAGTACGGCGTCTTGGTGAGCTTGCCGAACAGCTCGATCACGGCCAGTTCGACCAGGTTGCGCAGTGCCTGCGACTGGCCTTCGGACTTGTTCAGATTCATGCTGAAGCTGATGCCGAACTTCTTGATGGCGGCATCGCCGTCCAGTCCCTGGCCCTGCTTGAAGATGACCACCGAGTTGCGTGACGTGACGCCCGGCACGACCGAGAAGTCGCTCGTGTTCAGCATGGTCAGGTCCAGCCCGATCATGTTCGAAGCGGCATCGCGCGAGAAACCGAGATTGAAGTAGCGACCGAAGCCGGCGCCCAAGTCCTGCTGATTGCGGATGAGGTTTTCGTCGAGCTGGGTGATCGAGCCCTTGATGTCGAACTCGGGAACCGCCTCGTAAGCGCTCTTGCGCCCTGCCTGCTGCATGAAGGCGATCGCGTTGTTCGAATCGACGCCGAAGGCCACGAGGCGGATGGCTCGGCTGCGCTTGGTCATGTCGGACACCGCCGAGATCAGCATGTCCTTCGTGCCGGCATTGACTTTCTTGGTCTGGTCGAGGATGTCCTCGACCAGCACCGACACGTCGCGCACGCCGTAATCGATCAGCAGGTTGTCCATGCAGCGCAGCGCCTGCGAGAAATTGGTGATCGAACGATGCGGCGCGGACTCAGGAGCCTGGCGCAGCGCCACGGTCTCTTCGCTCGTCTTGCGCTTGACGTCCAGGCTGCTGCAACCGGCCAGTGCCGCGACGATCGCCAGTGGCAGCAGGCGGAAGAGCCAAGACCGGGCACCGGCGCGTTCCATCGAACACCTCACAAGGTCACTTGCACTTGCCGTCGTTGATGTTGATGACATCGCCGGTGATGATCGTTACCACCTCGCGCGGCGCCTTGCCGCCCTGGGTAAAGACGTTGCCCACGCTCTGGCTGCCGCAGCCCTGAGACTCGCCGCTGCCGCCGCGCTGGCCGTTCTTGTCCATCGTGTTCTGCTTCACTTTTTCCTTCATCACCTTGGCGCGGTCCTGCGCGTCCATGTCCCGCATGGCGCCGGCTGCGTTCGCGGCTCCGCTCGCCGCCAGCAGACACGCGGCGACGAACATCACAACTCTATCCTTGCCACGCTTCATGGTCACCTCCCGGCAAAAAAATCCTGAGTCCCGCTGGTCGTGGACACGGCCGCAAGATCGGCCGCGCCGAATGCCGGTCGCCGCGGCACGAACGGTGCCGCGGCGACCCCGCTGTCATCGTTGTTCAGTAAGAAACGCCGATGCGCTGATCGGCGACCGAGTTGCTGTTGGTGGCCTCGTTGCGGACGTTGTTCGCGTGTACGGTCACGTTGTGCAGATGGCCGTTGCCGGTTGCCACGCCGATGTCCTGGTAGGCGCGGCTGTTGGCGCCCTTCGCAAGGTTCAACGCGTTGTCGGCGAAGATCTTCGACGAGTGGATCTTGCCGTTGCCCTGCGCGACGCCGATCCGCTGCTGCGCCAGCGCGCCCGCGCCATCGGCAAAGTTCTTGGCCCCATTCGCCTGAACGGTGGTGTTGAAGACCTCGCTGGCGAAGGCGCTCGCGCAGGCCAGGCCGAGGGTTGCGACGAACGCGGCTTTGACGATCGATTTCATGTGCTCTCCGTGGGTTTGGTTTGGGATGGACCGCCCCGAGATCGGGATCCGTTGTCGCGGGTGTGCGCTGTCACCATCCGCACGATGGGTTGCGGCGCGGAGCAACAAGGTTCACAAAGGTGATTCGGCTTGCGGCTCGCTCGGACCGGCGCGGGCAGCGACTGGGCAGACCCGCCTTTCCGCTGCGCAAGAAACAAAAGCGCCACGGCGCGGAGGCGCGCCGTGGCGCTTCTGGATGCCGAGACGCTTAGTACGAGACGCCGACGCGCTGGTCCGCGACCGAGCTGGTGTTGGTGGCTTCATTGCGCGCGCTGTTCGCGTAGATCGTCGAGCCATGGATATGACCGTTGCCCGTCGCCACGCCGATGTCCTGGTAGGCACGGCTGTTGTTGGCCTTGGCCCAGTTCCGGGCGTTATCGGCGAAAACCTTCGACGAATGGATCTTGCCGTTTCCTTGCGCCACGCCAACGCGCTGCTGGGCCAGTGCGCCCGTTCCGTCGGAGTAGTTCTTGGCGCCGTTGGCCTGAACGGTCGTGTTGAAGATTTCGCTGGCGAATGCCGTGGCCGAGACGAAGCCGAGGGATGCGAACAGCACTGTCTTGACGATCGATTTCATGTTCATCTCCGTGGGAATCGGGAAACTGTTGGCTGGAGAATGGCGCTGTTGTTTGCCATCCGCCGCATGAGTTGCGGCGACCTGAACGGAGGTTCAAAGCTCGGCGAGCTGTGGCGGCACCCGTGATTCATCGCGGCGCGCTGGCCTAACGCTGGGCAATCGTGAATCCCGATCACGTGCCGGCCTGGCGGCGCAAACGCGCGAGCCCGTTCCGTGCGGCGGTCGCGGCCAGGCACGGCCTGCGCCCGCATTAGGCGCGCCATGCGAGTGGCCGCTGGACGCCGCCTGCTGGCGGCCGCGCCAGTTTGATGCGTTGGGCGGCCCGCCGCCGGCGCGTCGCCGCAAGGTCACGCCGTCCGGTCAGTCAGACCCGTCGGGACGACATGCCCGCGCTGACCTAGTCGCTTTCGCGCGGACCCGGCCTGTTGCGGCGGGCGAACTCCGCCAACTGTGCGCGATAAGCGCGGAGAAATGCACGGCCGAACAGCGTATCGAAGTCACCCTCGACCTCCCGGAGTATTTCCGCGTACTGCTGGCAGTACTGCTCCCACAGTCGTGCGCGTCGATTGGTCGGAACCAGCTTGTCCCAGAGGGCATCCGGGGCAAGCCTCGGTTCGAGCACCGCCGGGTCGAATCGGCCCAGCACCTCGTCGAGGGCGGCCCGCATCCCGCTCAGCAAACCGACTTCGTGCGCGCGCAGGTCCGCGAACGCATCATTGATTGCCTCAACCGGGGCAACAAACCCGTGCGCCGTGGGGGCGAGCAACCGGGCCAGCGCCGCGTCCGTGTCCGGCGAAAACTTCAGCGGATTGTTCTCGCGCTTCTGCAGCAGGGTCGCGTTCTCGCCCATCTCGCGCTTGGCGATGGTCCGGGCAGCGAGCAGATCGAGTGTTCCGCTAATCGCAGCACGGAGCATCTGGCCCACGATTGACGCCTGAGCCGCGCGCTGCGCCGCATCAGCGGGAGCCGGCACGCCGAGGCCTGAAAAGAGCGCGTCGACGATCTCCTCCGCCGAGGAGGTTGGATGCTGCGCCGCATCGCGTTGGGAGGTCCGCCGGGCCCCGCCATGTGCCCGCCGGCCTGCCTGCAGCGCTGGCGGCGCCGTCTCCGGTTCGATCGCCCCTGCGCTCGATGATTCGCTCGTTCTTTCGGCCGCCGGCGCGGCGGGTGCTGCCGCCGTGCTGCGTCGCCGCCCTTCGGGGCGGCCAGTCGGCGCTGGCCGTGCAGGCGATGCGCGCCGCTTGCTCGACGTCGTCGTGTCGAGCAGGTCGCCGAACACGCTGGACGCAGCCGGCGTGGGCTGATCGAAAAACGCCAGCGGATCTTCGAAGCTCGACGCCACCGCCAGGGGCGGTTGCACACCGGTTTCCCGCGTTGCGTCCGACTCTCCGACGACATTTTCGACACGAAGCAGGTACGGCCCGATGCCGATCTGCGCGCCGACGTCGAGTTCGGTCTCGACGTCGGGACTGAGCGGGCGGCCATTCAGCACAACGACCAGATTCGAACCGATCGGGCAGATGTAGTGTTGGTCGCCGCGGCAGGTGACCAGAACTTGCCGGCGCGAGATCTCGCGGTTCGCATCGGGCAGCACCAACGTGCAGTCCGCGCCCCTGCCGATATCCCCAACCGCGTCACCAAAGCGGGCCACCAGCGGCACGCCGAGCGAGAGCCGCTCGAGAGGAACGCCAGACCTCGAAACGACCCGGATATCGATCATTTTTGGCTCGTCAGCTTGCGATCACTCCGGGTTCTTATACACCGCCCTGCCGCGTTCGGTCGCTTCGGTGCCGTTTGCTGTTGCGTGCCGCCTCGGTCAGCCCGAGTCCATCGCCGGACCCACGTCGAGTATTCCGATTGACACCCGGCGAGGACGCAGCATAGATTCGTCCGCCTGAACCCTGCCCGATATACGCGGCGCATGGAGGTGTGACGGCATGATTCGCTCGCTGATCCTGGCCCTCACGCTGGCATCGGCCGCCTCCTTGGCCACAGCGCAGGACGCAACCGGCACGCTCACGATCCTCGAGGGCGAGGCAAGGATCTTTCGCGCCGCAGAGCGTCTGACCGCCGTCGAGGGGATGCGGCTCGCGCCGGGCGATATTCTCGAGACCGCCGATGCCGCGTTCGCGCAGATCGAATTCTCGAACCGTTTCGTCATCCAGTTCGGGCCGGCCACACGCGCCATGCTCCAGGTTGCCCGCGCCCGCGGCAGGACGGAACGCGTGATCTACGTATTGAACGGTTGGACCAAGGTATCGAACTCCCAGACCGACGCGCCCGACGACGCTGTCTTCGACATTCGCACTCCCCTGTTCGAACTGTCGGCCGCCCCGGGCGTGGCGGTTTTCAGCGGCTCCCCCGCGGAGGCCACGATCTTCGCCGAGCGCGGCGAACTGCAGCTGTCGGAGCGCAACGTCCGTGGCGCGCCGACGCGGATCGTGCTGAAGGCGGGCCAGTACTACGAAAGGAAGGCGGGAGTCAGCGGCGGTCTGCTGAAAGCGGCGCCCAAGGCGTTCGTCGAGCAGGTGCCGCGCCATTTTCGCGACTCGCTGCCTTTGCGCATGGAGAAATTCCGCGGCCGGGACATCGAACCCAAGGATGCGCCGCCGTTCCTCTACGCGGACGTCGAGCATTGGCTGAAGGCGGAGCCGGCCATCCGGCGGCAGTTCGTTCAGCGCTGGCGGGTGAAGTCGCGCGAGGCCGGTTTCCGCTCGGCGCTCGTGGCCAATCTTTCATCGCACCCCGAATGGGATCCCATCCTGTTTCCCGAAAAGTATCTGCCAAAAGACCCGCCCAAGCCTAAGGATTTGACTCCTCCTCCAGTGGCCGCCCCGGCGGCCCAGCCCTCCGTCCGTCAATGAGGCCAAGATGAAACTTCTGCTGAAGTTCAATCTCGTCTTTCTGCTTGTCTTTGCTGCCGGCCTTGCGGCCACCGGTTACGTGTCCTGGACGCTGCTCGAAAGAAACGCCAAGGCGGAAATCGCAGAGAACGCCCGCCTGCTGATGGACACCGCCATTGCAGCGCGGACGTACACGTCGTCGCAGATCAATCCGCTGCTGCAGACGCAACTGAAATACAGCTTCCTGCCGCAGGGCGTCCCGGCGTATTCGGCGACCGAGATCTTCAACGACCTGCGCAAGAAGCACGCCGAGTACAGCTACAAGGAGGCGGTGCTGAATCCGACCAACCCGCGCAACCGCGCGGTCGAGTGGGAGGCTGACATCGTCAACCAGTTCCGCGGCAGCAAAGAGGCCACGGAGATCCTCGGCACGCGCGAGACGCCCACGGGCGGCTCGTTCTACGTCGCGCGCCCGCTGCGCGTGGCCAACGAGGCCTGCCTTTACTGCCACAGCACGGTCGATGCGGCACCGAAGACGATGGTCGAGCGCTATGGCCCCGCCAACGGCTTCGGTTGGCAAATGAACGAGATCGTCGGTGCGCAGATCATCTCGGTGCCGACGCGCGTCCCGCTTGCCCGCGCCAATGAGGCCTTCAAGGTGTTCATGACGTCGGTCACCATCGTGTTCCTGGCCATTGGCGTCGTGCTCAACCTGATGCTATGGCTGATGGTCATCCGACCGGTCACCAAGCTGTCGCAGTTCGCTGACCGGGTGAGCCTCGGTGAACTGGAGATTCCCGAGTTCAAGCGCACGGCAGGCGATGAAATCGGCGTGCTGGCGCGGTCGATCGGGCGCATGCGCACCAGCATGGTTCAGGCCATGAAGATGCTCGAAGCCTGAGATCGCGGCCTTGTCAGCCCGCGCCATGGCCGAACTTCGCTCGAACCAGCCCGAACGACTCGGGAAGTATCCGATCATCGGCGTGCTCGGCAAGGGCGCCATGGGAACCGTTTACCGCGGCTATGACCCCGTGATCAAACGGCCTGTAGCGATCAAGACCATCCGCAAGGAACTGATCGACGAAGACGAGCGGGCCGAGTCGATGGCCGGCCGATTCCGCAAGGAAGCACAGGCAGCCGGCGCACTGAATCATCCGGGAATCGTTGCGATATACGAGTACGGCGAGGATGACCGGTACGCATACATCGCCATGGAGTGCGTCGAGGGCAATTCGCTGCGCGATTACCTTGCCCGCGGCGCCACCTTCGACGAGCGCGACACGGTCAGCATCATGTCGCAGTTGCTCGATGCGCTTCACTACGCCCACAGCCACTCGATCTGGCACCGCGACATCAAGCCGGCGAACATCATCGTCATGGCCAACGGCCGGATCAAGCTGGCCGATTTCGGCATCGCACGCATCGAATCGCCGGATCGGACGCACGCCAGCGTCGTCATGGGCACGCCCGGCTACATCGCGCCCGAACACTATCTCGGCCAGCCGACCGACCACCGAATGGATATCTTCTCGGCCGGCGTGCTCTTCTATGTCCTGCTCGCTGGTCAGGCGCCTTTCCGTGGACGGCCGGAAGCCATCATGCACGACGTCTGCTACGTCGATCCCGAGCCGCCGTCAGCGCTCGACCCGCTGCATCGCTGGCCGAAGTACGACCCCATCGTCGCCCGCGCGATCAGCAAGAGCCCGGCGGCGCGATTTGAAAGCGCGGCAGAGTTCCGCTCGGCGATCCTCGCTGCCTACGCCCGTCCGGTCAGTGAGGCGATCTCCGAAGCGACGATCATCGCCACGAGAGCCCGGCCGGCCACGGTCGAACAGAGCCTGCCGTCGCAGCAGAAGACGAACGTCCTTGGCACCAGTGTGCCGCCACCGACCGGCTGGGATGCCACCGTTCTGTCGAAGGTGGAGGTCGAGCTCGCCAGGTTCGTCGGTCCGGTGGCGAAGGTCCTGGTCCGCCGTGCCGCGCGCGAGCACCACGACCTGAATTCTCTGGTCGCCGCCGTGTCCGCATCGATCGAAGGGCATCAGGACCGGGAAACTTTCTGCATCGCGATGACCGGCCGGCGCACGGTGATGCCGACGTCGCAGGGCGCCATCGGCCCCACGGACCGGTCGGCGCCACCGACCGCCGGTCCCGCGCTGACGGCGCAGGATCTGGAGCGGGCGACGCAGCTGCTGACGACCTACATCGGGCCGATTGCCAAGGTTGTCGCCAAACGAGCCGCCGGCGAAGGCGTCAGTCGGCGCGAGTTCTTTTCCAGGGTCGCGCAGAGTCTCGACAGCGAGGCGCAGCGCGAGCGCTTTCTTCGCGAGGCAGGCGCGCTGAGCAGCTGACGGCGCCAGGCGCGCCTTGCGCCTGCCTGAGCGTACGTTGTCCGCCGACCGACGACGCGACCGCAAGGAAGCATTCAATGCCCGCCAGCAGCCCCGCCCGCAGTCAGGCCACTGACAGGCCTCGGCTGGGGCCGGGCGCAGCGGACGAACACAAGCGGCAGGCAAGGCCCGGACGGTCGGCGGCAAGCACCGAACTGCAGCGGCTGGTCGCCGGGATCAATCCTCTGCTCGGCGCGGCCAGCGAATTGCTTGCCCTGACAGCAAAGCTGCGGGCGACGACGACGCATGCCGATCCGCGTGAGCTCAAGCGGCAGTTGCTGGCGCGAATCGCCGAGTTCGAGGCGAATGCCCGTGCCGCCGGGCTGCCGCATCCGAAGGTCGTCGCGGCGCGCTACGTGCTGTGCACATTCATCGACGAGGTCGTCGCCGCAACACCCTGGGGCAGCAGCGGAGCCTGGGCCGAGCGCACGCTTCTGCAGGAATTCCACGAGGAAGCCTGGGGCGGCGAGAAGGCGTTCAAGTTGCTCGAACGCATGGGCGAGGACGTTGCGGCCAACGCCGACCTGCTTGAGCTGTTCTACGTCTGCCTTGCCCTGGGGTTCGAGGGGCGCTTTCGCGGCAAACCCAACGGCCGCGCGCAACTGGACGCGATCGCAACGCGCCTGCTGCAGACGCTGCGGCCGGTCTCCGCCGAGCCGGGGCTGCGGACGCTGTCCTTGCGCTGGAACGGCGTGACGGTGCGCGACCGCGACGCCTCGGCGCTGCCGCTGTGGGTCGTGCTTGCGCTCGGCGCACTCTGCCTCGTCGCTGCCACGCTGGCACTGCAGTCGCGGCTGAATTCGCAGGCCGACCCGATCTTCCAGCGGATTCTCGCCCTGGCCCCGGCGCTTCGCAGCGACCTGCTGAACCGCTCGTCGGTCGCTGCGCGGCCACGCCTGACGCCGGCGCTGCGTACCGACATCGAATCGGGAGAAATCGAAGTCCGTGATGAGGCGCTGCGCTCGGTCGTCGTCCTGCCCAGCGATGCGCTGTTCGTCGCCGGATCCGCCCGGCTCGATGAACGACGCAGCGATCTGCTCGCCCGGATCGCAGCGGCCCTGGCTGCGCAGCCCGGGCAGGTCGCAGTGGTCGGCTACACGGACGACCAGGCCGCCAACTCGGTCCAGTTTCCCTCCAACTGGCACCTGTCGTTCGCGCGCGCCTCGGCCGTGGTGCAGGCGCTGGCCCGGCATGGCGCGCTCGCGAAACGGCTGCGCGCCGAGGGCCGCGCGGAGGCGCAGCCGGTCGCACCCAACGATGCAGCGGAAGGCCGCCGGCGCAACCGGCGCATCGAGATCGAACTGCTGCTGCCCCGACCCGAAGGCTAAACGACCTGCGGATCAGCGATGAGGCGCGTCGTCCAGGCTGCGTTCAACCGGCCGCTGCTGGTGGCCATCGGGCTCGCTGCCGCCAACGCGCTGATCTGGTTTCTCGGACCGCTTATGACAATCGGACCGGTCCGTCCGCTGGAAAGCGAATGGTCACGCTGGCTCGTGATCACCGTCTGGGCCGTACTGGCAGTCGCCTATGCGGCCAGCAGCAGCGCGCGGCAGGCGCAGCGCAACCGCCGCCTGCTAGACGGCCTCGTTGCCGACAAGGCGCCGGCCAAGCCAGGCGCTGCGCCCGGCGCACGTGATCTGGCGGCGATCGGCAAGCACTTCGAGGACGCGATCTCTGTGCTGAAACGCAGCCGCATCGGCGGCAGGCGGCGCCTGCTTGACGCCCTCGCCGGCCGGCCTTTCGTGTATCAGTTGCCGTGGTACGTGATCATCGGCGCACCGGGAGCAGGCAAGACCACGGCCCTTGCCAATTCCGGGCTCGAATTTCCGCTAGCGGCGCAACTGGGCAAGCGAGGCGTGCGCGGCGTCGGCGGCACGCGCAACTGCGACTGGTGGTTCACCGCCGACGCCGTGCTGATCGACACCGCCGGACGCCTGACAACGCAGGACAGCGACCACGCTGCCGACCAGGCCGCCTGGTTTGGTTTTCTAGATCTGCTGCGCAGGTATCGACCACGCCGGCCGATCAACGGCGTGCTGCTGACGATCAGCGTCGGCGACCTGCTCAGCGCAAACCGCGACGAGCAGCGCGCGCATGCGCGGCGGCTGCGTGAACGGCTCGAAGAGCTACAGACCCGCCTGGGCGCCGGTATTCCGGTCTATGTTCTGGTGACGAAGCTTGACCTGCTCGCCGGCTTCATTGAATTCTTCGCCGATTTCGATAAGGACGAGCGCGCGCAGGTTTGGGGGGTGACTTTCCCCTACGACCCCGGCGCCACGGCTGGCGATCCGCTGGCGCGCGCGCCGAGCGAGCTTGTGGCCCTCGAAAAGCGGCTCGACGAACGCCTGCTCGAACGGCTTCACGGCGAGGCCGACCGCGAACGTCGCGCCGCGATTTATGCCTTTCCACAGCAGTGGCGTGTGTTGCGCGAAACGCTCGCGGAATTCCTGCAGATGACCTTTGCCGAGGTGCCGGCGCAGCCCCGACCTCTCGTGCGCGGCATCTATTTCACCAGCGCGACCCAGGAAGGAACGCCGATCGATCGCGCCATCGGTGGCCTGGCCCGCTCGCTCGGCTTGTCCAGCCGCATCGTGCCTGCGGCACGGCCGAGCGGCAAATCGTTCTTCGTCACACGGCTGCTGCGCGAGGTTGTCTTCGCCGAAGCCGGACTGGCGGGTTCGAATCTGCGCTGGAAGAAACAGCGCGCGCTGCTCCAATGGAGCGCAGTCGCGGCGACCGTCGCCGTCGCTGGCGTCGGTCTCGCCGTGCTGTGGCGTGCGTACGTGAGCAACTCTGTCTATCTGGCCGACGTGGACACGCTGCTCACCGACATCGAACGCCATGTCGCCACCGCGAGGTCGTCGGAGCCGACCGAACTGCTGCCGCTGCTTCCCGTGCTCGACTCGGTCTCAAGTCTCGGCCAGTCGCAACACGGATCGAGCCGGCAGGACGGCAGATCAGGCCGCTGGTTTTTTTCGCTGGATCAGCAACCGAGGATCAACGCCGCGAGCCAGGACGCCTACCTGCGCCTTCTGCAGGATGCCTTGCTGCCGCGTATTGCCGTCCGGCTGGAGGCGAGGCTGCGTGCCGGCGCGAAGGAACACGTGGAAACGATCTACGAGGCGTTGAAGGCCTACCTGATGCTGTTTCGCGGCCAGAACTTCGACCGCCAGTCTTTGTCGAGCTATCTCCGATCGGACTGGGATCTGACGTTGCCGGCGACGGTCAGCGCTGAGGCCAGCGCCGGCCTGCGCCGCCATTTCGAGCGCCTGGTCGCCAGCGGCGAAGTCGGCGCGCCCATGCTCGCCGACCAGCAGTTGATCGATCATGCCCGCAGCCTCGTCGCCGGCGTGCCTCTGGTGCAGCGCGCCTACATTCGCCTGCAGAATCTCGACCCGCGCAGCCTGCCCGTGCCGGCGGCGCAGGACTTCACCGTCGAAAGTGCAGCGGGTTCCGCGGCGCGACAGCTGTTCGCGCGCCAAAGCGGTCGACCCATCTCGCAGGGGGTGCCGGCCTTTTACACGCGCGCTGTGCATGGCCAGTTGCGGCGCTTGAGCGAAGCGGCGCTGCAGCAGCTCGGCGCCGAGTCGAACTGGGTGCTCGGCACCGCCGCCGCACCCCTCGACGCGGCGTCGATCGATCGACTGCACGCCGAGATCGAACAGCGCTATCTGGCGGAGTATGCAGGACACTGGTCCGAGTTCATTCGCGACCTGCGCTTCGCTTCGGCCGCCGATCTGGCGCAGAACGCGCAGCTGACGCAGATCCTGGCCCGTACGGACTCGCCGCTGAAGGCCCTGTTGACCGCGGCTGCACGCGAGCTCGCCTTGGACCGGCTGCCGCGTGAAGGCGATCGGCGATCGCGCGCCATTGCCGAGCAGGAGCCGAAGTCGTTCGCGCAACTTGCGGCGCTGCAGCAACTCGTCACGGACAAGGACTCGACGCTGGACGAGGCGATGGACCTCGTCGGCAAGCTGTCTTCCTACCTGACAGCCGTCGATGACGCGCTGAAGCGCAAGTCCACCTTGCCCGCGAGCACCGTCACGCGCGAGCTCTCGGCCCTGGCCTCGCGCCTGCCCGAGCCGCTGCAGACGATGTTGCAGCAACTGGCGCAGCAGAGCACGGGTCAGATCTTCGCCGCGCGTCGCACAACCCTGGAAAGCCAGCTCGCCGTCGAGGTCGGCGGCCCCTGCTCGCGCGCAATACAGGGGCGCTATCCCGTCGCCCGCTCCGGCCGCGAGGACATATCGCGAGCCGACTTCGCCAGCACCTTCGCCGGCGGCGGCCTGATCGACGGATTCTTCCAGCGCCAGCTAGCGCCCTACGTGGACGTATCGACGCGCGGCTGGACCTTGCCGAAGGCCGACGGCAGCGCAGAATCAGCCGAGACGCTGCAGCCGTTCCAGCGCGCGCAGCTGATCCGCAATGCGATGTTCAGCGATGGCGGCCGCACGCTGGGCGTCCGTCTCGAATTCAGGCTGCTCGAACTCGACGCGGGGCTGAGCAGTTTCGAAATCGAGGTCGACGGCCAGATGATGCGCTTCACCCGCGACACGCGCGGCGCGTTGTCGGTACGCTGGCCTTCCGCCGAGGCAAATGTGCAGCGCGTCCGGCTCGGCATCGCCACCGCCGCCACGCGCAGCGGCACGCAGCATGCCTTCGACGGACCCTGGGCGCTGCTGCGCCTGTTCGAGCGCGTGCGCATCGAGGCGAGCCCCTCGCCCGACCGGATACTGGCGGTGTTCGACGTCGAGGGGCAGCGCGCGCGCTTCGAGATCAGGAGCGCCACTGGCGTCAATCCGCTGCGCCTGCCGGCGCTGGAGCAGTTTCAGTGCCCGCAGAAGCTATGACCTGCTCGGCGGCGCAGACGCTTCCCGGCTGGTACGGCAAGGTGCCTAGCCTCGGCGACTTCGCCTCGCGCCGGCTGCCGGACGGGTTCGTCAACATCTGGGACGAATGGCTCGAGCGGAGCCTGGCGCGATTGCAGCAGTCGCGCGGCAATGCACGCTGCGAGTTCGCCGTGCATCGCTTCTGGATCGGGCCTCGGCTGCTGTCTGCGGCGAGCTGGGCCGGAGTCATCGCGCCGAGCTTCGATCGCGTCGGCAGACGCTTTCCGCTGACCATCGCCGCGCCCCTTGCACCGGAACCATCGAGCCTCGCGGCGGCGCTGAACGCGCCGGACTGGTATGCCGCCATGGAAGATCTCGCCCGTCGAACCGTTGAGCACCGTCTGCCGGTCGAGCAGATGGAGCAGGAGCTTGCCCATGCTGCCGCAGCGGTCTCTGTCGGGATAGCCAGCGGAGAATCGGCCGAGGCGCTCGCCGCCGAACTGCTGCGGTCGTTGACGCCGATGCCGCAATGCGCGGACACTGATCGCACTGCGACCGGGATGGGCAATTGCAGCGTCTGGTGGCAGGGCGATGCCAACGAACCCGCACGGTTCCTGTGTGTGCCGGCGCTGCCTGAAGACGATGCGTTTGCCGCGTTGATAGCCGACGAGACCTTGCACCCGCCGGTCGCTGCAGGACAGGGATGACCGAACGAGCCTGGACTCTCATCCGTTGCTTTGCCGTCGTTCTGGCGCTGCTGCCGGCCGTCGACGGCGCTGCGGCGCAGCGCACGCGTGGTATAGCGATCGATGAGCAGCGTCTGGCGCTGGTCATCGGCAACGCAGCGTATCCGTCGAGCCCGCTCGACAACCCGGTCAATGACGCAAGGATGATCGCCGACGCGCTGCAGCTTGCGGGATTCACGGTCACCAAGCACGAGAACCTCGGCCGCAGCGGCATGGTCAACGCTTTTCGTGATTTCGGCGATCGCCTTAACGAACGGACGGTTGCCGTCGTCTATTACGCCGGCCACGCGCTGCAAGTGCGCGACAACAATTATCTTGTTCCGGTCGATGTCGAGCCGCGCAGCGAGGACGAGATCCCGGTGGTCGGCCTCGATGTCGGCTTCATCCTCGGCCGCATGTCGCACGCGCGAAGCCGCGTCAACATCGTCATCCTCGATGCCTGTCGCAACAATCCATTTGCCGGCAAGACACGGCCAGCGCGCGGCCTGGCGCAGATGGATGCACCGGTCGGCACCCTGCTCGCCTTCGCCACGGCGCCCGGCAAGGTGGCCGAGGACGGACCCGGACCGAACAGCCTGTACACGCTGAATCTGGCCAAGTACCTGGCCACGCCTGGCATGCCGGTGGAATCGCTGTTCAAGAAGGTGCGCGAGGCCGTGGTCGAAGGCACCGAGCGCCGGCAGGTGCCATGGGAAAGCTCGTCGCTGATGAGCGAGTTCGCGTTCGTGCCCGGACTGGCCGCGCCGGTGGCATCGAATGCGGAGCAGGAGGCCGCAGGCGAACTGGCCTTCTGGAACAGCATCCAGGCATCGACACGGGCCGAGGAATACCGCGCCTATCTGCGTCAGTACCCGCAAGGACGTTTCGCCGAGCTCGCCCGGACGCGGCTCGCGGCCTCGGGCCGCGAAAGTACTTCCGCCGCGACGACAGCAGCGACCGTTGCGTCGATCACGCCGCCGCCCTCGCAGCTGCCGCTAAAGGCCGGTCGTCCCGACCTGCTGCCGCGACCGGGCGATACCTGGCGCTACCGCGTGCAGGACCAGTTCCGCATCGGCGATCTTTTTCTCACGGCGACCGTGGCCGACGTGACCAGCGAGGGCGTAGCCGAGACCTGGTCGACGACCTCGGATGCCAAGGTCCGCACGACGATCGTTCCAGTCGAGGCGGGTTTCTCAGCCTTGCCCGCCTGGTCGCTGACGCCGCCGGAGTTCGCGCCGTACTTGCTGGCCACGGGCCTGGCCCGCGTCGGCCAGAGCATTGCCGAGCAACGGCGCGAAATCGACCGCGCAGCCGTGCCGCTGAAGGGACGGTTCGAAGGCGAAGAAGAGATCACCGTCGCCGCCGGTCGCTTCCGCGCCATCAAGATGGTGCTGCGCGGCCGGACGCAGGCGCGCGGCATGGGCGCGATCAACGTCGAGCACGCGATCTGGTACTGCCCCGAGGTAAGACGCTTCGTCAAGCACACGGTCACCGCACGCGTCGGAGGCGTGCTGCGCGAAGCGACCAGCGTCGAACTGATCGAGTACCGGCTCAACTGACCCGGCGGGTCTGCCCTTCTTCGCGGCGCACAGTCGAGGATTGCGGCGGCTACCGTATCGCTCAGCGATAGATCCAGTGCCGGGTCAGCGGCAGCTGCGTCGAGCCGTCGGCCACCTGGCGACTGGCGAGGATCTGGTAAAGGTTCATCCAGCCCTGCGCAAAGCCATGGCTGCATCCCGGCAGATAAAGGCGCCAGACCCGCAGCGTGCGTTCGGCGACCTGCTGGCCCGCCTCCTGCAGCCGCTGCTCGAGCCGGCGCGACCAGTGCGCCAGCGTCAGTGCGTAATGCGGGCGCAGGCTTTCGACGTCGACAACCTCCAGCCCCGCGGTCGACATTTCGCGCACCGCCAGGTGCAGGTGCGGCAGTTCCCCATTGGGGAAAACGTACTTGTCGATGAAATCGCCCGCGCCGGAGCCGATCGGCCGGCTGGCGACGTCGCTGCTGGTGATGCCGTGGTTGAGCATCAAGCCGCGGTCGCGCAACATGCGCGCCGCGGTGGCGAAGTACACGGGCAGATTTCGCAGTCCGACGTGCTCGAACATGCCGATGCTCGCCACCTTGTCGAACGCCCCCTCGCCGAAGCGCCCCGGCAGTTCGCGGTAATCGAGCAGTTCGACCTGCACGCGGTCCCGCAATCCGGCCGCGGCGATGCGCTCTCGCGCCAGCAGCGCCTGCTGCTCGGACAGCGTGATGCCGACGGCCGATACGCCGTAGTGCTGCGCGGCGTGAAAGACCAACGAGCCCCAGCCGCAGCCGATGTCGAGGAAACGTTCGCCGGGCGCGAGGCGAAGCTTGCGGCAAATGTGGTCGAGCTTGGCCCGCTGCGCAGTATCGATGTCCTCGGCTCCGGTCTCGAAGTAGGCGCAGGAATACACCATCCGCTCGTCGAGCCACAGGCGATAGAAGTCGTTGCCGACGTCGTAGTGATGGCTGATGTCGGCGCGGTCGGTCTGAGGCTGGTGCTCCGCAGGAACCGCGTCCGGCCGATCGGCGACGGGAACGCCGGCGGCCTCGACGAGGCGGGAGGCGATCGAGATCGCCTCGGCGATGTCGCCGTCGATGTCGATCTTGCCCTCGACGAACGCCTCGGCCAGGCCGCCGAGAGTCGGGCGGGCAAAGCGACCCAGCACCGACCGATCGCGGACGGTCAGCGTCAGATGTGGCGCTGCGCCGAAGTCGATGCTCTCGCCGCCCGGCAGGACCACGCGCAACGGCAGGCCGCCGCTGGCGCGGGCGTCCTCGGCCAGCTTGACGAGTTGCGAACCGGCGATCTTTCCGACCACCTTGTCCGACGCCCGCTTCAGCAAGCTTTCACCCCACATCACCATCCTCCATGGCAGTTGCGCAGTCATTCTTGCGGATGCGCCGCACAGTGCCAAGGGGATCGCTGCTAGCGCATCACGGGGATGGGGAAGACCGCCGGCGACGCTCGAAAAGGCAGATCGCGGCCGCGGCGGCGACGTTCAGCGACTCCACCGCCGAATCGATCGGAACCGAAACCAGCGTCTGGCACGTTGCCCGCGCGGCGGCGGACAGACCGCTGCCCTCGGCGCCGAAGATCCAGCCCAGTGCGCCGGCCGGCATCGTGACCGACCACAGCGGCCGTCCGCCGCGGGCGTCCGCGCCGAACCAGGGGCCGTCGAGTGCGGCCGGCAACTCTTCGACCGCGACCTGCTCGCGCAAGCGCAGGCGGAAATGCGCCCCCTGGGCCGCGCGCAATGTCTTCGGCGCCCACAGTGCCGCCGTCGTGGGTCCAGCCAGCACCTCGCGCACGCCGGCCGCCGCGGCGGTGCGCAGCAATGCGCCCGCGTTGCCCGGGTCCTGCACGCCGTCGAGGTAGACGAGATCGTGTGCCGCGCCTGCCGGCAGCGGTGCCTCGCTCAGGCCGACCACCAGCAGCACGCCGGCGCCGTGCTCCACAGGCGACAGCCGATCGAACAGCGCCGGCGTCAACTCGTAACCACTCGCCCCCGCCGCCGTCGCCGCGGCAAGAACCGGCTCCGTGGCCGGATCGCGCGCACCCCGGCGCAGCAGCACCGCTTCAATCGGCGCCCGTGCTTCGAGCGCGGCCTGAGCCAGATGCAGCCCTTCGGCCAGTGCGCGGCGCTGACTGCGCGCCGATCGCGGCTGTGTGGCCAGGCGCAACCAGGCGCGAAACGTCGGATTGGCCGACGAAGTGATCGACTTCATCGCGACGACATCAGCAGCGCACGCACCGGGCGAAAGGAGCGGCGATGCACCGCCGACGGTCCGAGCCGGCGCAGGCAATCGAGGTGCCGGGCCGTAGGGTATCCGGCATGCTCGGCGAAACCGTAGCCGGGAAACGCTGCGTCCAGTTCCGTCATCAGCCGGTCACGATGGACCTTGGCGAGGATCGATGCCGCCGAGATCGCCGGTTCCAGCGCGTCGCCGCCGATCACCGCCCGCGCCTCGATGCGCAGCCGCGGCAATTGGTTGCCGTCGACCAGCGCGAGATCGGCCGCCGGCTGCAACGCTTCGATCGCCCGCCGCATCGCCAGCAGGCTGGCCTGCAGGATGTTGAGCCGATCGATCTCTTCGACGCTGGCCTCGGCGACCGCCCATGCCGTCGCCCGGCTGCGGATAACCGGCGCCAGTTGCTCGCGCAGCGTCGCCGACAACGTCTTCGAGTCGCGCAGCCCTGCGATCGGCCGCTCGGGATCGAGGATGACGGCGGCGGCGACCACCGGCCCGGCCAGCGGCCCGCGACCGGCCTCGTCAGCCCCGCAGACCAGTGGGCCACGCGGCGCGCGGGCAAACAGATCGTCATGCACCGACGATGGCGAGCGTCTCCTTCGGCTCATCGCCGCATTGTCTCGATGATCGCTTCGGCGGCCAGCCGCGGCGTGTCGCGGGCGAGCGCTTCGTGCATCGATGCGAAGCGCTCGCGCAGCCGGGCGCAGCGCGGCGCGTCGTCGAGTATGTCGAGCAGGGTCTCGGCCAGCCGCGGCGGTGTCGCGTCGTGCTGCAGCAGTTCGGGCACCAGAGCCTCGCCAGCGAGGATATTGGGCAGGCCGACGAAGGTCAATTCACCCATCTGCCGCATGATCCAATACGAGACCGCCGGCATCCGGTAGGCGATCACCATCGGCTTGCCAAAAAGCGCCGTCTCCAGCGTCGCCGTTCCGCTGGCCACCAGCACGCCGTCTGCGGCTTCGAGACAGTCGTGCGAGCGGCCGTCGACGAGCGCGATGCGTTCGGCCGCGGCGCCGATCGAGGCCAATGCCGGCGCCAGCACTTCGCGCAGGCGCGGCTCGGCCACCGGCAGCACGCAGCGCAGCCGCGGATGCCGACGCTGCATCAGCGCCGCCGCTTCGACGAAAGGCGGGCCGATGTGCTGCACTTCGGCACGGCGACTGCCGGGCAGCAGTGCGATGACCGGATCGGACGCCGGCAGGCCGAGCCGAAGACGCGCAGCTTCGGCATCGGACTGTCGGGGAATGCTCGAGGCCAGCGGATGGCCGACGTACGTGGCCGTGATGCCGGCGTCGTCATAGATCTTCTGCTCGAACGGAAACACCAGAAGCACGCGGTCGGCCGCGCGACGGATCTTCTCGATGCGCTTCGGTCGCCAGGCCCAGATCGACGGACTGACATAGTGCACCGTCGGCACGCCGGCGGCGCGCAGTTGAATCTCAAGGCGCAGGTTGAAGTCTGGCGAATCGACGCCGACCACCACGGCCGGGCGCGCCGCCAGCAGCCGCTCGCGCAGCGCGCTGCGCAGCCGGATCAGCCGCGGCAGTTCGCGCAGAACTTCGGCGTAGCCGCGGACCGACAGTTCGCGGACGTGCCACCAGGCCTGCGCGCCGGCCGCGACCATCCGGTCGCCGGCGATTCCGGCGCACTCGATCTGCGGCAGCGTGAGCCGCAGCGCGTCGATCACCGGCGCGGCAATTAGATCTCCCGAGGCCTCGCCGGCAACGAAACCGATCACTACCATCGGCTCAACGCACGATGCCGCGTGTCGAACTCCGGACGAAATCGACCAGCGCTTGCAGCTCGGCGGCGCAGCCAGGCGCCTCCACCGCCATGCGCTCGACCCGCTCGCATGCGGCAGCCACGGTCAGCCCCTCCTTGTAAATCGCCTTGTATGCCCGGCGCAGGGCCGTGATCGCCTCCGGTGCAAAGCCGCGTCGCCTCAGGCCTTCCGTGTTCAGGCCGTGCGCGCTGGCCGGGTTGCCGTTGCAGATCACGTAGGGCGGCAGGTCCTGCAGCAGCACCGTACCGCCGCCGGTCATCGCATGGCCGCCGATGCGGACGAACTGGTGCACGCCGGTCAGGCCGCCGAGGATCACCCAGTCGCCGAGTTCGGCGTGTCCGCCGAGCGTGGCGGCGTTGGCGAGGATGCAATGGTCGCCGACGCGGCAATCGTGGGCGACGTGCACGTAGGCCATGATCCAGTTGTCCGAGCCGATGCGCGTGACGCCACCGCCCTGCACCGTGCCGGTGTTCAAGGTGCAGAACTCGCGGATGGTGTTGCCGTCGCCGATCTCCAGTGCCGTGTCCTCGCCGGCGTACTTTTTGTCCTGCGGCGGACCGCCGATGGCCGCATGCGAGTGGATGCGGTTGTTGCGGCCGATGGTGGTGCGACCGCCAATCACCGTATGCGCGCCGACCGACGTTCCCGAGCCGATCCGTACCTTCGGGCCAATCACCGCGTAGGCGCCGATCTCGACGCCATCGTCGAGCGTTGCGCCGGCGTCGACCTGCGCCGTCGGGTGGATCCGAGCCATCAGCTTTCGCCGACGCGCATCGTGCCGCCGTCGGCTGCCGCCGCGGCCGTCGGCGCAATCTGCCGATAGGCGCAGAGCAGATCCGCCTCGGCGGCCACCTGTCCGTCGACCAGCGCACGGGCGCTGAACTTGCCGATGCCGCGCATCTCGCGCAGCAGTTCGACCTCCAGCCTCAGCTGGTCGCCCGGGCCGACCGGGCGCTTGAAGCGCGCGTTGTCGATGCCGGCGAAGTAGTAGACGGAGTTCCTGTCGGCGCGTTTGTCGAAGGTGACGAACGACAGGATCGCCGCCGCCTGCGCCAGCGATTCGATGATCAGCACGCCGGGCATCACCGGATAGTGCGGGAAATGGCCCATGAACACCGGCTCGTTGATGCTGACGTTCTTCAGCGCCGCGATGCGTTTGCCCGGCTCGATCTCGAGCACGCGATCGACGAGGATGATCGGATAGCGGTGCGGCAGGCGCCGCATGATCTCGTGGATGTCCATCAACCTTCCTCAGGCGGGCTCTTCTTCCTGAGCTGCGTCTCCAGCGCGCGGACGCGGCTGCGCAGTTCCTGCAAGTGGCGCAGCGCCGCGGCGTTGCGCTCCCAGTCGCGGCTGGTCATCAGCGGGAAAAAGCCCGTGTAATGGCCCGGCTCTCTGATCGTACGCGACACCAGCGTGCCGGGCCCAATCAGCGTGCCGTCGGCGATCGAAAGATGGCCGGCGATCATCGCCGCGCCGCCGATCTGGCAGCCGCGGCCGATGCTGGCGCTGCCGGCGATGCCGACGCAACCCGCCAGCACCGAGTGGGCGCCGATGCGGCAGTTGTGGCCCACCTGGATCAGGTTGTCGAGCTTCACACCGTCCTCGATCACGGTGTCGCCCATGGCGCCGCGGTCGATCGTGGTGTTGGCGCCGACCTCGACATCGTCGCCGACCAGCACGCGTCCGGTCTGTGGAATCTTGATCCACCGCCCGTCGAGCGGCGCGAAACCGAAGCCGTCGGCGCCGATCACCGCGCCGCTGTGCACGATCGTCCGCCGGCCGATCACGCAGCCCGCCAGAACCCTCGCGCCCGGATGCAGCCGCGCGTCGGCGCCGATGCGCGCCGCCGGTCCGACATAGGCGCCGGCGCCGATCCAGCAACGTGCGTCGATGACCGCCTCGGCTTCGATCACGGCGCCGGCGTCGACCCGCGCCGAAGCGTCGATCTGCGCCTGCGCCGCCACGTGCGCGCCCGCGGCCACGCCGGGCGCGGGCGCCGCCGAAGGCGCCAGCAGCTGTGCGGCGAAGGCGAACCAGGCGTAGGGATTCGCGCACTCGATCAGGGCCCGCGCGGTCGGCGCCTGCGGAAAGAGCAGCCGCCGGTCGGCCGGCGAGAGGACCAGCGCGCCGGCATGCGAGTCCGACACCGCCGCTCGATAGCGCGGATTGGCAAGGAAGCTGAGCTGATCGTCGCGGGCCTCGGCCAGCGGCGCGACGCCGGTGATCCGGCGCTGCGCATCGCCAAGGAGGCTTGCGTTCAGGCGCCCTTGCGTGGCACGGCTGACGGCATCGGCCAGTGCGTCGATCCGGTAGCCGGCCGCCATCGCAGAGCGCGCCGGACTACTTCGGATTGTTCAAGGCGCGCAGGACCTTGTCGGTAATGTCGACGCGCGGGCTGAAGTAGACCGCATCCTGCACGATCAGGTCGAATTTCTCCTGCTCGGCGATCTGCCGCACGATGCGTTGCGCGCGTTCGAGCAGGCCCTGCAGTTCCTCGTTGCGCCGCTGGTTCAGGTCCTCGCGGAACTCGCGCTGCCGCCGCTGCAGGTCCCGATCCAGTTCGGTCAGCTCGCGCTGGCGGCGGGCGCGATCGGATTCGCTGAGCACCGGAGCATCCTTCTCGAAGCGGTCGGCCGAGGCCTTCAGCTTGGCGCCGAGATCCTGCAGTTCCCGATCACGCTTCGAAAACTCGGCTTCCAGCTTCTGCGTCGCGGCCTTCGCCGGCGCCGAATCGCGAAGGATGCGCTCGGAACTGACGTAGCCGAGCTTCAGTTCCTGCGCCGCTGCCGGCAGGACGGTCGCGCAGCAGGCGAACACTGCCGCGAGCAATGCGGCTTTCGGAGGCAGTCTCATCGTACGCATCGTCCCAAACACTGCGAGAAATTCTATAGCGCCTTGGCAACCGCGCGCGCGGCTCAGAAACCGGTGCCGATCTGGAACTGGAACCGCTGCAGCCGGTCGCCCGGCTTGTCCTTGATCGGGAAGGCGTAGCTGAGTTTCATCGGACCGATCGGCGAGATCCACGCGATCCCGAAGCCGGTGGAAAAGCGCAGTTCGCCGAAACGGACCTTTTCATCCTTGCCAAAAACCTGACCGCCGTCGACGAAGGCGATCATGCGCAGCGTGCGGTCGGCGCCGGGCAACGGTGTCAGGGCCTCGACGGCGAAATTCACGCGCCGCGTGCCGCCCAGCGGATTGCCGAGGCTGTCGCGCGGGCCGAGCGAGCCGCCATCGTAGCCGCGCACGCTGCCGATGCCGCCGGCATAGAAGTTCTTGAAGATCGGATACGGTTTGCCGCTGTACGAGCCGCCGATGCCGACCTCGCCGTTGAAGGCGAGCGTGAAGCGGCTGGTCAGCGGCATGAAGCGCTGGTGCTGGTACGTCAGCCGGTAGTAGCGCAGGTCGAGGGCCGGCAGCGCGCCTTCGAGGAAGGCGCGCTGGTACGTGCCGCGCGACGGCACGAGGATGTTGTCCCGGTTGTCGCGCGACCAGCCGATCGTCGCGTTCACCGCCGCTGGAGAATCTCCGAAATCGCGGACGTAGTCCTTGTAGACCTGCGGGCTGAAATCCGTCAGGCCGATGCGCGTGCCTTCGTAGCCGAGGCCGAAGAAGACGGTGTCGAACTCCGTGAAGGGCACGCCAAAGCGCATCGCCGCCGCCTGCGTGGCCAGGTCGACTGAGCCAAGATTCAGCCGCGCCAGGTCGGACTTGCGCTCGAGCAGCTCGATCGTCCGGCTGATGCCGTCGAGCGTGACGTACGGATCGGTATGCGTCACGGCGATCGTGCGCGTGGCGCGGCTGGTGTTGATCTCCACCGCGATCGCGTGCCCGGTGCCGAGCACGTTCTGCTGCGAGTACGACGCCTGCAGCACCAGCTTCTCCGAGCTGGAAAAACCGGCGCCGGCCTGGATCTGTCCGGTCGGCCGCTCGGTGATCGAGAAATTGACGTCGACCTGGTCGAAGCTGCCGGGCACCGCCGGCGTCTCGACCTCGACCTTCTCGAAGTAGCCGAGCCGGTCGACCCGGTCTCGCGACAGGCGCACCTTGTCGGCGTCGAACCACGCGTTCTCGAATTGCCGGATCTCACGGCGAATGACGTCGTCACGGGTGCGCGCGTTGCCGGCGATGTTCACCCGCCGCACGTAAACCCGCCGGCCCGGATCGACGAAGAACGTGAACGCGACCTCGCGCTTGTCGCGATTGGCCTCGGGCACCGCATTGGCGGTGGCGAAGGCGTAGCCGAGGGCGCCGAGCCGGTCGGTCATCCGTTTCGACACCGCGTTGACGCGCTCGGCGTTGTAGGTCTCGCCCGCTTTCACGTCGATCAGTGCCTGCAGTTCCTCGTCCAGCCCGAGCAGTTCGCCTGCGATCCTGACCTTCGAGACCGTATAGCGCTCGCCCTCGACGACGTTGATCGTGATGTGGATGTCTCGCTTGTCGGGACTGATCGAGACCTGCGTCGACTCGATGTTGAAGTCCAGGTAGCCGCGGTTCAGGTAGAACGAACGCAGCGTCTCCAGGTCACCGGCCAGTTTCGGCCGCGCGTACTGGTCGCGCTTCGTGTACCAGGTCAGCCAGCCGGGCGTCGACAGTTCGAGCTGGTCGCGCAGCGTGCCGTCGGAAAACGCCTTGTTGCCGGTGAAGCGGATCGAGCGGATGCGCGCCGTCTCGCCTTCGTCGACGGAAATCAGAACATTGACGCGGTTGCGCTCCACCGGCGTCACCGTGGTCTTGACCTCCACGCCGTAAAGGCCGCGGCTCAGGTACTGGCGCTTCATCTCCTGCTCGGCGCGTTCGAGCAGCGAGCGGTCGAACACGCGCGCCTCGCCGAGGCCGACCTCGCGCAGCGACTTGAGCACGGCGTCCTTGTCGAATTCCTTGACACCGTCGAGCTTGATCTCGGCGATCGCCGGCCGCTCCTCGACGATCACCACCAGCACGTCGCCTTCGGCTTCGAAGCGCACGTCCTTGAACAGCCCGGTGGCGAACAGCGCCCGGATCGCCGCCGAGCCGCGTTCCGGGTCGTAGCGGTCGCCCACACGCAGCGGCAGGTAGCTGAAGACGGTGCCGGCCTCGGTGCGCTGGATGCCCTCGACACGAATGTCGCGGATCACGAATTCCTGCGCCGTCGCGCCGGCGCCGAAGCCGGCCAGCAGCGCCGCGACGGCCACGCGCAACGCGAAAAAGGCACTGCGCGGCCCGCGCGCGCCACGGCGCATCAACGATGAAGCCTTCACGACGATCGAGGAGTTACGCCAGCAGCCGGGTCAGATCGTTATATAGCGCCAGCGCGGTGAGCATCACGAGCACGCCGATTCCGGCGCGCTGTCCCCACTCGACAACCCAGTCGGCCGGCGGGCTGCCCTTCAGAATTTCGACGAGATAGTACAGCAAGTGCCCTCCGTCGAGCATCGGAATCGGCAGCAGATTGAGCACGCCGAGGCTGATCGACACCAGCGCGAGGAAACTCAGATAAGCCACCATGCCGATGCGCGCGGTCTGC
This sequence comes from uncultured Burkholderiaceae bacterium, assembly GCA_964509545.1. Classification (GTDB taxonomy): domain Bacteria; phylum Pseudomonadota; class Gammaproteobacteria; order Burkholderiales; family Burkholderiaceae_F; genus JADJWR01. The sequence goes on from CAZDXQ010000005.1 coordinate 47,993, forward strand.
CCCGCGTAATCGGCGATGGTGACCGGACCCGACAGATTCCTCCACGAGGCCTCGCCGGTGATCATCTTGCCGAGCATGCGCAGCGAGAAGATCGCCGTATCCCAGGTGCGGCCGAAGGCAAGGCCGATGCTTTCGACGGGGCCGTAACGGACCTCGACCAGGTCGCGGAAATCCACGCCGATGCGGCCGATGGTCTCGCCGTCGACCTGAACCGCGATCGGCCGCAGCGCCAGTGCCTGCCGGCTGCCATTGCGCTCGATCACGACCTGCAGCGTGCGTCCCGCCGCCGCGCGCACCGCGTCGCTGACGTCGCGCGAGCGCGTCACCGGCCAACCGTCGATGCTGAGGAAGCGGTCGCCGACCTGCATTCCTGCAAGTGCTGCCGCGCCATCGGGCGTCAACTGCCGCGCCACCGGCTGCGGCTCGGACAGCGCAATGCCGATGCGCCCGAATACCGTCTGGTCGATCTCGCCCGGCCCGAGTTGCGCCAGATCGAGGTGCACGGCGCGCTCGGCGCCGCCGACCCGTCGTACGGTCAGTTCGATCCTGTCGCGGTCAACCGCGCGTTCAAGCACCTTCCAGCGCAGTTCGCCATAGGCGCGAACTGCGCGACCGTCGACGGCGACGACTTCGTCGCCTGCGGCGATCCCCGCCTGTGCAGCGATCGTGCCCGCCGCCGGCGCAGCGAGGACGGCGCGCGGCTCCAGTGTGCCGCTGACGTTCAGGACCCAGTACACGCCTGCGGCCAGCAGCAGATTCGCAACTGGCCCGGCAAGCACGATGGCGATCCGCTTGGCCACGGGCTGGCGGTTGAATGCGCGCGACAGGTCGGCTAGAGCCGCCGGCGGCGCATCGGGATCGCGCTCGTCGAGCATGCGCACGTAGCCGCCAAGCGGAATGGCCGCGATCACCCACTCGGTCCGGTCGGCCCCGTAGACCCGCTTCCACAGCGGCCGCCCGAAGCCGATCGAGAAGCGCAGCACACGCACGCCGCACTTGCGCGCTACCCAGTAATGCCCAAACTCGTGGATCACGATCAGCACGCCGAGCGTGACCAGGAAGGCCGCCAGTGTCGTCAGGGTGCTCATCAATGAACCGCCTTCATCGCCTCGCCGACGTGTCGCGCCGCCAGGCGGCGGGCACGCGCGTCGATGTCGAGCACCGCCTCGATCGACTCCGGCTCCTGCGCGTCCATGCCGTCCAGCGTCTGCTCGATCACGCGGGCGATCTCGGAAAAAGGCAGCCGCCCGTCGAGAAAGGCTTCGACAGCGATTTCATTGGCCGCGTTCAATGCCGCGGTGCGGGCGGTGCCGCCGGCCAGCGCTTCGAAGGCCAGCGCCAGGCAACGGAACCGCTGCAGGTCAGGCGCCTCGAAGCTCAGCGCCCCGAGGCGCGTGAAGTCGAGTGTCGTCGAACCGCTGTCGATGCGCTCGGGATAGGCGAGCGCATAGGCGATCGGGGTGCGCATGTCAGGCGTGCCGAGCTGCGCCACGACAGAGCCGTCGACAAACTCGACCATCGAGTGGATCACGCTCTGCGGATGCACGACGACGTCGATCCGGCCGGCCGGGAAGCCGAACAGCCAGCTGGCCTCGATCACCTCCAGACCCTTGTTCATCAGCGTCGCCGAATCGACCGAGATCTTGCGCCCCATCACCCAGTTCGGATGAGCACAGGCCTCCTGCGGCGTGACGGCGGACAAGTCGGCACGGTTGCGAAACGGACCGCCCGAGGCGGTGAGGATCAGCCTGCGCACATCTCGACCGGCAAAACGCGCCCCGGCCAGGCACTGATGAATGGCGCTGTGCTCGCTGTCGACCGGCAGCAGTTGACCGCCGCCCGCGCGCACGGCGTCGATCAGCAGGCGACCCGCGCAGACGACAGTCTCCTTGTTCGCCAGCAGGACCCGCTTGCCGGCACGCGCCGCGGCGATCGTCGGCACCAACCCGGCAGCCCCGACAATAGCGGCCACCACGGTGTCAGCCTGAGCCGAGCAGGCAACCTCGACCAGTCCCGCCGCACCGCCTAGAGCGATCGTCGGCAGCCCGGCGGCGCGCAGTCCGTCGCGCAGCGCGCCGAGCTTCGCCTCGTCGGCAATGACCGCAATTTGCGGCCGGAATCTGGAGCAGACGCGAACGAGCGCCTCGACGCTGTTCGCGGCGGTGGCGGCGTGCAGCATGAAGCGGTCGGGGTGACGGGCGACGACATCGAGGGTGCTGGCACCGATCGATCCGGTCGCTCCGAGCAGGGTGATCGAGTTCATCGACGCAGCCACAAATCGAGCAGGGCTGCCGCCGGCAACACCGCAATCAGTGCATCGACGCGGTCGAGCACGCCACCGTGCCCCGGCAGCAAACGGCCGCTGTCCTTGGCGCTGACCTGGCGCTTGAGGAGGCTTTCGAACAGGTCGCCAATGATCGACAGCGCCACCAGCGCCGCCAGCACCGCCAGCGCTCCGCCCAGCGGCAGCCGTTCCTGCAACAGTGTCGAGAATACCGGCAAGCCCGGCCCCAGTCGGGCGGCGATGATCGCCGCCAGCAGTACCGCAGCGACCGCGCCGCCCACGCCGGCCCAGGTCTTGCCCGGGCTGATCGCTGGCGCCAGCTTGCGCCGGCCCCACCTGCGGCCGGCGAAGTAAGCGGCGATGTCGGCCAGCCAAACGATGACGAGCACCGACAGCAGGTAGACGATGCCGGCGTCGAGCAGATGCATCAGCGCCGACCATGCCGCCGCCAGCAGCAACAGGGCGAGCGTTGCCGACAACGGTTGCGCGATGCGCGCTCCGCGACGGGCGCCTTGCAGAACGAGGGTCGCGATCATCGCCCAGGCGAGCAAGGCCAGCGCCAGAAGCAGCAGCAGCCCTTCGATCGGCAGCCGGACGGACAGCGCCTCGGCCGCAAACAGCCCGCCGCCGAAGGCGGCCGCGGCCGACAGGCCCAGCGGCAGCGAACACTGCGCCAGGCGCAGCCATTCGAAGGTGGCCGCGCCGATCATCGCCGCCAGCAGCGCATCGAGCGCCAGCCGCCCGGCCGCGGCGGCACCGATCAGCAGCGCCAGCAGCACGACCGCCGTGATGACGCGTTGCTTAAGCACGCAGGTCTTCGGCGACGGCAGGCCGCAGCTGAGCGCTGGTCTGCCCGAAACGCCTTTCGCGCGTGGCGTACCAGGCGAGCGCCGCATCGAAGGCGGCGGCGTCGAAGTCGGGCCACAGCGTGTGGGTGAAGTAAAGCTCGCTGTAGGCGCACTGCCACAGCAGGAAGTTGCTGATCCTCTGTTCGCCGCCAGTGCGGATCAGCAGGTCCGGGTCGGGCGCGAACGACAGGCCGAGGTGCTCGGCCAGTTGCGCCTCGGACAGCGACTGCGCCAGCGCTCGCGGATCGGCGGCCGCGGCGATCAGGCCGCGCACCGACTGCACGATGTCCCAGCGCCCGCCGTAACTGGCGCACACCGTCAGCTGCAGCCGGGTGTTGTGCGCCGTGTCGCGCTGCGCGGCGCCGATCAGCGCCTGCAGCTTTGCATCGAAGGCCTGCAACTCGCCGACCACACGCAGGCGCACGCCGTTTTCGCCCAGCTTGCCCACTTCCTTCTGCAGCGCCGCCACGAACAGCCGCATCAGCGTGCTGACCTCGTCCTGCGGGCGCTTCCAGTTCTCCGAGCTGAAGGCGAACAGGGTTAGATATTCGACCCCGCGCCGGACGGCCTGCTCGACCACCGCGCGCACCGCATCGACGCCGCGCGAATGGCCGGCCACGCGCGGCAGGTGGCGCGCCGTGGCCCAGCGGCCGTTGCCGTCCATGATGATGGCCACGTGCCGGGGCGCACCGGAGCGAGCGTTCCTGTTCATTGTCGGCACACGGTCCACGCGTCGCGTCAAACGGTCAGGACCTCCTTCTCCTTCTCGGCCACCAGCTTGTCGATCTCGGCGGTGTAGCGATCGGTGAGTTTCTGCACGTCGTCCTGCGCCCGCCGTTCATCGTCCTCGGACACGTCCTTTTTCTTCAGCATGTCCTTCAGGTGGCTGATCGCATCGCGCCGGCTGTTGCGCACCGCCACCCGCGCGTTCTCGCCCTCATGGCGAACCACCTTGGTCAGTTCCTTGCGCCGTTCCTCGGTCAGCGGCGGCATCGGCACGCGGATCACGTCGCCATGCGAGGCCGGGTTCACCCCCAGATCGGAGTCGCGGATCGCCTTCTCGACGACCGACACCATCTTCTTCTCCCATGGCTGCACGGTGATCGTCCGCGCATCGCCGAGTCCGACCTGCGCCACCTGCGACAGCGGCACCATCGATCCGTAGTAATCGACATGGATATGGTCGAGCAGGCCCGGATGGGCCCGGCCAGTACGGATCTTGGCCAGGTCGTGCTTCAGCGCCTCGACGGTCTTCTGCATCTTCTGTTCCGCTGCCTTGCGGATGTCGGCGATCGCCATCGTCCTCTCCCTTCAGCACCCTATTACAACACGGCGGCCTCTCGCGATGCCCGTCCGCCCCAGGCTGTTTTGCACCGGCGCGCCCCGCGCCACCGACGGACGCCGGCCAGCGACGCGCTCAGGCGTGCACCAGCGTGCCTTCGTCCTCGCCCAGCGCCACGCGGCGCAGCGCGCCCGGCTTGGTGATATCAAAGACCTTGATCGGCAGTCTCTGGTCGCGGCACAGCGCGAAGGCCGTGGCGTCCATCACCTGCAACTTGCGACTGAGCGCCTCGTCGAAGCTGATGCTGGCGTAGCGCGTCGCCGAAGGATCCTTCTTCGGATCGGCCGAGTAGATGCCGTCGACCTTGGTCGCCTTGAGCACGATCTGCGCCCCCATTTCCGAGCCGCGCAGCGCCGCCGCCGTGTCGGTGGTGAAGAACGGATTGCCGGTGCCGGCGGCGAAGATGACGACCTTGCCTTCCTCGAGGTAGCGCATTGCCTTCGGGCGGATGTACGGCTCGACGACCTGCTCGATGTTCAGCGCCGACTGCACGCGCGCCTCGAGGCCGGCACGGCGCATGGCGTCTTGCAGCGCCATCGCGTTCATCACTGTGGCCATCATGCCCATGTAGTCGGCGGTGGCCCGGTCCATTCCCGCCGCGCCGAGCGCCACGCCGCGGAAGATGTTGCCACCGCCGATGACGATCGCCATCTCGACGCCGAGGCCCACAACCTCGCCGATGTCGGCCACCATGCGCTCGAGCGTATCGCGGTTGATGCCGAAGGCGTCGCCGCCCATCAGCGCTTCGCCCGACAGCTTCAGCAAGACCCTCCGGTATTTCGGCGCCGCCACGTGGACCCCGCCGTCAGCCGCGCGCCGCGGCAGCCTGCGCAGCGACCTCGGCGGCGAAGTCAGAGCTCTTCTTCTCGATGCCCTCGCCGACCACGTACAGCACGAACTGCTCGACCTTCGCGCCCTTGCCCTTGAGCAGCTGCTCGATCGTCTGCTTGCCGTCCTCGGCCTTGACGAAGACCTGGCCGAGCAGCGTCACTTCCTTAAGGAACTTCTGCACCGTCCCCTCGGCGATCTTGTCGAGCATCGCTTCCGGCTTGCCCGCCTCGCGCGCTTTCTCGATCGCGATGCGCCGCTCGGCGTCGATCAGGTCGGTCGCCACGCCGGACGCATCGAGCGACCTCGGCTTGCTGGCGGCGATATGCATGGCCAGGTCCTTGCCCAGTTCCGCGTCCCCGCCCGCGACATCGACCAGCACACCGATCTTCGAGCCGCCATGAACGTAGCTGGCGATGCGCCCCTTGCCCTGCATGCGCGCGAAGCGACGGATCGACATGTTTTCGCCGATGCGCCCGACCAGCGCCGTGCGCGTCGATTCGACCGTGCCACCACCCAGCGGCAGCGCAGACAGTGCCGCAACGTCGGCCGGTGCTCTTTCGGCCACCAGTTGCGCCAGATTGCGCGCAAAGGCGAGAAAGTCGTCGTTCTTGGCGACGAAATCGGTCTCGCAGTTGACCTCGACCATCGTCGCCAGCTTGCCGTCGCCGCTGACGTTGACGGCGACGATGCCCTCGGCCGCGATCCGGCTGGCGGCCTTGCTGGCCTTGTTGCCAAGTTTCACCCGCAGGATCTCCTCGGCCTTGGCCATGTCGCCGCCGGCTTCCGCCAGCGCCTTCTTGCATTCCATCATCGGCGCGTCGGTCCGTTCGCGCAGTTCCTTGACCATGCTTGCGGTGATTTCCGCCACTTTCAGACTCCTGGATTGCCGAAACTTGCTAGAAAAAAGGGGCTTGCGCCCCTTCTCGAACCCGGCAGGCGGCGCTGGCGCTCAGCCTTCCGCTTCCTCTTCTTCCTCGATCTCGACGAACTCGCCGGTGGCCGCCTGCACCACGCCCTGCAGCGCCTGCGCCTTGCCTTCCAGCGCCGCGTCGGCGATGCCGCGCGCATACAGTCGCACCGCACGGCTGGAATCGTCGTTGCCCGGGATCACGTAGGCGATACCGTCGGGTGAATGGTTGGTGTCGACCACGCCGACCACCGGGATGCCGAGCTTGTTGGCTTCGGCCACGGCAATCTTGTGATAACCGACGTCGATGACGAACAGCGCGTCCGGCAGCGCGTTCATCTCCTTGATGCCGCCAATGGACTTGTTCAGCTTGTCGACCTCGCGCTGGAACGTCAGCGCCTCTTTCTTGGACATGCGCTCCAGACCGCCCTCCTCGATCGTCTGCTCCATTTCCTTCAGGCGCTTGATCGAGGTCTTGATCGTCTTGAAGTTGGTCAGCATGCCGCCCAGCCAGCGCTGGTCGATGTACGGCTGGCCTGCACGCTGCGCCTCCTCGACGACGATCTCGCGCGCCTGGCGCTTGGTGCCGACGAACAGGCACGTGCCGCGGTTGGCCGTCAGCTGGCGGACGAACTTCGCCGCCGCCTGGAAGTTCTCCAGCGTGCGCTCGAGGTTGACGATATGGATCTTGTTGCGGTGGCCGAAGATGTACGGCGCCATCTTCGGGTTCCAGAAGCGGGTCTGGTGGCCAAAATGGACACCCGCTTCCAGCATCTGACGCATGGTCACGGACATTGAGTCTTCCTATCCAAGGTTGAGTCCAACGCAACCGCAGCAGGCCCGCCGGCGAACAACGCCTTCCGGCGGGCACCTTGGTGGCAGTGCGCGCGATTTGCCCCGGTCATTCCGAGGCAGCCCGCTATTATACGTTTTTGCGCCGAGCCGCCCGCACGGGTGCATTTGAGCATGGCCATCGCGATCAAGACCCCCGAGGACATCGAGCGGATGCGCGTGGCCGGCCGCCTTGCGGCAGAGGTTCTCGACTTCATCGCCCCACATGTCCGTCCGGGCGTGACCACGGCCGAACTCGACCGCCTCTGCCATGACTACATGGTCGGAGTCCAGGGCACGACCCCGGCGCCGCTGAACTACGCCCCGCCCGGCTACCGGCCGTTTCCGAAATCGATCTGCACCTCGGTCAACCACCAGGTCTGCCATGGCATTCCCGGCGACCGGGTGCTGAAGAACGGCGACATCGTGAACGTCGACGTCACGGTGATCAAGGACGGCTATCACGGCGACACGAGCCGCATGTTCTATGTCGGCGAGCCCTCCGTGGCCGCACGACGGCTATGCGAGGTCACCTACGAGTGCATGTGGGCCGGCATCGCGCAGGTACGGCCCGGCGGATATCTCGGCGACATCGGGCACGCGATCCAGACCCTGGCGGAAAAGCACGGCTTCTCGGTGGTGCGGGAGTTCTGCGGCCACGGCATCGGCCGCCGCTTCCACGAGGAACCGCAGGTCCTGCACTACGGCAAGCCGGGCACGCTCGATCGTCTGGCGCCCGGCATGATCTTCACCGTTGAGCCGATGATCAATGCCGGCCGCCGCGAGATCCGAGAACTCGCCGATGGCTGGACCATCGTCACCAAGGACCACAGTCTGTCGGCGCAGTGGGAGCACACCGTGCTGGTGAGCGACAGCGGATTCGAGGTGCTGACGGTTTCGGCGCAGATGCCGCCGCCACCGGCGCGGATCGCCCTCGCGGATGGCCGCAGCGCCGTCGCCGCCTGATCGCCTGCGTCGATGAACGACATCGGCTTCGCGCTGCGCGGCGTGCTTCGCGCCGAGCGCGAAAAACTGATCACTGCCTTCAACGCCGGCGGACCGGTCGAACGGCTGCTGCACGGCCTTGCCCGCTGCGTTGACCGCACGCTGAGCCAGCTGGCGCGCAGCCAGGGCATCACCCGACGAGTGGCCGTCGTCGCCGTCGGCGGCTACGGGCGCGGCGAGTTGTTCCCTCATTCCGACGTCGACGTGCTGATCGTCGTGCCCGACGACGCCCGCGGCGCGGAACTCGAAGCGATCGAAGGACTGGTCGGCATGCTCTGGGATCTTGGCCTGCACATCGGCCACAGCGTGCGCACGGCCGCCCAATGTGGCGAGGACGCCGCCCGCGACGTCACCGTGCTGACCTCGATGATCGAGTCCAGGCTCGTTGCCGGTCCCGCCGCGCTATTCGAGCAGTTTGTCAGAATTGTTTCGCAAGCTATTGACCCACAGAGTTTTTTCCGTGAGAAAGTCCTTGAACAGCAGCAGCGCCATCTGAAGTTCCAGGAGGCCGCATACAGCCTCGAGCCGAACTGCAAGGAAAGCCCCGGCGGCCTGCGCGACCTGCATACGCTGCTCTGGGTCGCCGGCGCGGCCGGGTTGGGCAGTTCGTGGTCGGAACTGGTCCGGGGCGGTCTGCTCACAGCCGAGGAGGGTCGGTGGCTGCGCCGCAACGAGCGCACGCTGAAGCAGCTGCGCGCGCGCCTGCACATCCTCGCCGGCCGCCGCGAGGACCGCCTGCTCTTCGACGTCCAGGGCGCCATTGCCGAGGCCGAAGGCGTGCAGCCGACTGCCGCGCGCCGCGCCAGCGAAGTGCTGATGCAGCGCTATTACTGGGCGGCCAAGGCGGTGATCCAGCTGAACACCATCGTGCTGCAGAACGTCGAGGAGCGGCTGTTTCCGCGCGCTGACCCGCAGCCGCAACCGATCGACGGGACTTTCGTGGCGCGCGGCGAAATGCTCGACCTGGTCGCTGACGACGCCTTCGCCCGCGATCCGAACGCGCTGCTGCGTGGCTTCCTCGTGCTGCAGCAGCACCCCGACCTGACGGGGATGACGGCGCGGCTGCTGCGGGCGCTGTGGCACGCGCGCTTCCTGATCAACGCCGACTTCCGGCGCGATCCGCGCAACCGCGAGACCTTCATTGCCATCCTGAAGCAGCCGCGCGGCATCGTGCACGGCCTGCGGCGGATGAACCAGTGGTCGGTGCTCGGCCGCTACCTGCCGGTGTTCCGCCGCATCGTCGGCCAGATGCAGCACGACCTGTTCCACGTCTACACCGTGGACCAGCACATCCTGCAGGTGATCCGCAACCTGCGCCGCTTCACGATGGCGGAGTACGCGCACGAGTATCCGCTGTGCAGCCAGCTGATCTCGGAGTTCGACCGGCACTGGCTGCTGTACGTCGCCGCGTTGTTTCACGACATCGCCAAGGGCCGCGGCGGCGACCACAGCGAGCTGGGCGCGCGTGACGCGCGCCTGTTCTGCCGCCAGCACGGCATCGGCGGCGACGACGCAGCGCTGGTCGAGTTCCTCGTCATCCACCACCTGACGATGTCGCAGGTGGCGCAGAAGCAGGACATCGCCGACCCGGAGGTCGTCGGCCGCTTCGCCCGGCTGGTCGGCACCGAGCGCCGCCTCACGGCGCTGTATCTGCTCACGGTGGCCGACATCCGCGGCACCAGTCCGCGTGTTTGGACGAGTTGGAAAGGTAAGCTGCTCGAGGACCTGTTCCGCATGACACGGCGCCGGCTCGGCGGCGACGCGCTGCCAGCCACTGCCGTGCTCGATCGGCGCACGACCGAGGCGCGGCGCATCCTCGACCTGTACGGCATCTCGGCGGCGGCGCACGAGCCGCTGTGGCAGCAGCTCGACGTCGTCTACTTCATGCGCAACAGCGCGCGCGAGATCGCCTGGCATACGCGCACGCTGCTGGTGCACTTGAACACCGACAGGGCGATCGTGCGCTCGCGCCTGGCGCCGACCGGCGACGCAGTCGAAGTGCTGATCTACGTCCGTGACCAGAAAGACCTGTTCGCCCGTGTCTGCGGCTACTTCGACAGCCGCAACCTGTCGATTCTCGACGCCAAGATCCACACCACGCGGCACGGCTATGCGCTCGATTCGTTCCTGATCACCGATCACGGCCGCACCGACTACCGGCAACTGCTGGCGCTGGTCAACAAGCAGCTCGCCGCGTGGATCGAAGCGGTCACGCCGCTGCCGCCGCCGGTTAAGGGGCGGCTGTCGCGCCATTCGCGGCACTTTCCGGTCGCGCCCAATGTCACGCTGGCCGCCGGCGAGCGCGGCCGGCAGTACCTGCTGTCGATCACAACGACCGATCGCATCGGCCTGCTTTACGCGATCACGCGCGTGCTGGCCACGCACGATGTCAACGTGCACACGGCGAAGATCAACACGCTGGGCGAGCGCGTCGAGGACGTGTTCCTGATCGACGGGGCGATGCTGGAGGACGAACGCGGCCAGGCCCAGCTCGAGCGCGACCTGCTCGAGGCGATCAGCCCCTGAGCGCCGGCGGCGCGCCGGCCGCAGGCTTTTCAGTCGTCGACCTGGCCGACGAGGTCGGGAAAAAGCACGTCGGTGAAGCCGAATCGGGAAAAATCAGGCACCCGCATCGGGTACAGGATGCCGTCGAGGTGGTCGCATTCGTGCTGGACCACGCGAGCGTGGAAGCCCTCGACCGTGCGCTCGATCGGGTGGCCCGCGGGATCGAAGCCGCAGTAGCGCAGCCGGCGGTAGCGTGGCACCACCCCGCGCAGGCCGGGCACCGACAGGCAGCCCTCCCATCCCTCTTCCATGTCCTCGCCCAGCGGCTGCAGCGTCGGGTTTACCAGGACCGTCTGCGGCACGGGTGGCTCGGTCGGGTAACGCGGGTTGGGCAGCCCGGCGGCCGAGCCGAAGATCACGACGCGCAGCGGCACGCCGATCTGCGGTGCAGCCAGGCCGGCGCCGTCGGCGGCGCGCATGGTATCGAACATGTCCGCGATCAGCGCCTGCAGTTCCTCGGTACCGAACGCCGTCACCGGCTGCGCGACCTGCAGCAGCCGCGCATCGCCCATGCGCAGGATCGGCCGGATCACGACGCGCTCCGCAGCACTGCCTCGAGAATGCGCACCGCGCGGATCACCGTCGCGCGCATCACGCCCTCGAGGTCCTCGAGCTTGATCTGCTGCCGGCTGTCGCCGCGGCCGGCAGCATGGTTGACGACCACGCCGAGCGCGGCGTAGTCCAGGCCGGCCTCGCGCGCCAGCGCCGCTTCCGGCATTCCGGTCATGCCGACCAGATCACCGCCGTCGCGGGCGATGCGTTCGATTTCCGCCGCCGTCTCCAGCCTCGGCCCCTGCGTGCAGGCGTAGGTGGCGCCGTCGACGATCACTTCGCCTGCCGCCATGGCCGCCTGCAGCAGCATCTGCCGCAGACGTACCGAATACGGCAGCGTGAAGTCGATATGGGTGACCCGTGCCTCGGCGCCTTCGAAGAAGGTCGATTTCCGGCTGTGCGTGTAATCGAGGATCTGGTCGGGCACGACCAGCGTGCCGGGGCCGAGGTCGTCGCGGATGCCGCCCACGGTGGCCACGGCGAACACACCCTGCACCTTGAGTTCCTTCAGCGCCCAGATATTGGCGCGGTAGTTGATCTCGTGCGGCGCGATCGTGTGGCCGTAGCCGTGCCGCGCCAGGAACACCACCTCGCGGCCGCCAAGCTCGCCGAAGGTCATCGCGCCGGACGGCTCGCCATAAGGGGAGCGCATCACCTGCCGGCGCGTGTTCTGCAGCGCGGACAATTTTGCCAGGCCACTGCCGCCGATGATCGCGTACATCTTTCAGACCTCCCCGAGCAACCGCAACAGTTCGCCCTCGTCGATCACGCGCACGCCGAGCGCGCGTGCCTTCTCCAGCTTGCTTCCCGCAGCCTCGCCGGCGACGACGAAATCCGTCTTCTTCGACACCGAGCCGCTCACCTTGCCGCCCGCGGCGACGATCCGTTCACTTGCCTGCTCGCGCGTCAGTGTCGGCAGCGTGCCGGTGAGCACGACCGTGGCGCCGGCGAGCGGCCCGCGCGGCGCTGCGGCCTGGCGCCGCCCTTGCGGCCAGTGCACGCCGGCGGCGCGCAACTCCCCGATGACCTCGCGATTGTGCGGTTCGGCGAAAAAGTGCGCGACCGATGCCGCCACCACCGGGCCGACGTCCGCCACCTCCAGCAGCTGCGTTTCGTCGGCCGCCATTAGTGCGTCGAGCGTACTGAAGTGGCTGGCCAGGTCGCGCGCCGTCGCTTCGCCGACATGGCGGATGCCGAGCGCGAAGATGAACCGAGCCAGTGTCGTCGACCTCGCCTTGTCGATCGCAGCGACCACGTTGGCGGCCGATTTTTCAGCCATTCGTTCGAGCGACGCCAGCGCGCCGGCGTCGAGCCTGAACAGGTCGGCCGGCGAGTGAACCAGCCCACCGTCGACCAGCTGGTCGACCAGCTTCTCGCCGAGGCCCTCGATATCGAGCGCGCGGCGCCCGGCGAAATGCAGCAGCGCCTGCTTGCGCTGCGCCGGGCAGTACAGGCCGCCGCTGCAGCGATGGTCTTTTTCCGCCTCGTCGCGCTCGACCGCCGAGCCGCACACAGGACAGCGCGTAGGCATCTTGAATGGCTTAGTCCCCGGCGGCCGGCGCTCGGCGAGCACGGCGACGACCTGCGGGATCACGTCGCCGGCCCGGCGCACGGTCACCGTATCGCCGACGCGCAGATCGAGGCTATGCACGAAATCCTCGTTGTGCAGCGTCGCGTTGCTGACCGTCACGCCGCCGACGAACACCGGCTTCAGCTTCGCCACCGGCGTCAGCTTGCCGGTCCGGCCGACCTGGACCTCGATGCCCTCGACCCGCGTCAGTTCCTCCTGCGCCGGGAACTTGTGCGCCACCGCCCACACCGGCTCGCGCGAGACGAAGCCAAGCTGCCGCTGCAACGCCAGCGAGTCGACCTTGTAGACAACGCCGTCGATGTCGAACGGCAGGCGGTCGCGCTCGGCCGCGATGCGCGCGTGAAAATCGACGAGTCCCTGCGCGCCAGCGACGCGGGCGCGTTGCGCCGGCACCGGCAGACCGAATTCGCCCAGCGCATCGAGCACGCGCGAGTGCGTCGGCGGCAGCGTCCAGCCCGACACCTCGCCGAGACCGTAAGCGCAGAACGTCAGCGGCCGGCTGGCGGTGACAGCTGGGTCGAGCTGGCGCACGAAACCCGCCGCCGCGTTGCGCGGATTGACAAACACTTTCTCGCCGGCGGCGCGCTGGCGCTCGTTCAGCCGCTCGAACGCGTCGCGATGCATGAACACCTCGCCGCGCACCTCGAGCACTGCTGGCGGGTGCTTCGTCGCCAGCCGCAAAGGGACGCTGCGGATCGTGCGCAGGTTCGGCGTCACATCCTCGCCGGTTTCGCCGTCGCCGCGCGTGGCCGCACGCACCAGCACACCGTCCTCGTAGCGCAGGCTGATCGCGACGCCGTCGAACTTCAGCTCGGCGGCGTATTCAACCGGCGGATCGCCGTCGGCTAGCCCGAGCTTGCGACGGATGCGGGCGTCGAAGGCGACCGCGCCGGCGGGTCCGCTGTCGGTTTCGGTATGGATCGACAGCATCGGCACCGCATGACGGACGGCCGGCAGGTCGGCGCGGCGGGCACCGCCGACACGCTGCGTCGGCGAGTCCGGCACCATCAGTTCCGGATACTGTGCCTCGAGCTGCTGCAGTTCGCGGAACAGCCGGTCGTACTCGGCATCCGGAATCGTGGGCGCATCGAGCACGTAGTACGCGTGATCGTGGCGCGCGATCTCCTCGCGCAGCTGCCGCGCACGTTCGCGCAGGCCCGTGCTGACCGTCATCGTCGGCCGCCTATCAGGCAAACAGGCGGCGGGCGCGTTCCGAGCCCGGCTCGATCTCCGCGCTGCGCATCTGCTCGTACAGCGCCTGCAGCGGCGGCTCGATTGCCTCGATCGAGCCGGGTGCGATCGGCCGGCCGTCGTCATCGACCACGCGGGCGTTCAGCAGCGCCGCCAGTTCCGCTGCCACGGCGAACATCGTCCGCAGCGGCTGCGCCGCAGGCGGCGCAACGGGCACGTCGAGCTCCAGCAACAGGCGAAATTCAGGCGTCAGGCGCAGGGTGAACAGCGTCTGGCCGTCCTCACTGCGCCTGATCCAACGACGCTCGCCGTCGGCCTGCAGGCCGAGCGAGCCCATCGTCCGGGCGACCTGCGCCGGATTGAAGACGCCTTCGCCGGGCTGCAGCGTCAGGCCGATCTGCACGTCGAACTGCGCGATCTTCGCCTGCAACTGCGCCGCCCGCGCGCGCAGTCGCGGCACCTCGGGCGGATCGAAATCCGCGTCCAATGCCACCGCAACCTGTTGCACGGCGGCAATGAATTTCGACGCCTCGATGTCGCCGAGCACGTGGCTGCGGTTGGCAAGCTGGATCGCCGCCAGCAGTTCGCCGTAGAAGCCGAAGCGATCGGGCAGCACCCATTGCTCGGAGCGCGCGTCCCACGCCACCACGTGCACGGGCAGCCCGCAGTCCAGGCGCAGCAGCGGCGCGGCGGCATCGATGACCGCGACGCCGTCGGCGGCGTGCGCGCAGCGCAGTTCCAGAACGCAGTCGAGCAGCGGATCCTCGCTCCAGCCGGGCAGCTGCGGCCGCGGGTGCGCTTCTTCGTCCGGCGAGGGGCTGGTTAGGCCGGCCGGCGCGACCGCCGCTTCGCCGAGCGTCGGTTCGATCCGCTCAGCTGGCGCGAATGCGGCTGGCCGCAGCAGCGGATCCTGCTCGGGGCCGCCCAGCTTCTCGCGCAGGCGGCGGATCTGCCGCCTTTCCTGCCACTTGCTCCAGCCAGCCAGCAACAGCAGCAGCACCGCGGCAGCGGCAAGCAGGGCGAAGTGCAGTTCGGTCATCGCCTCGGGCGGGCGCGCCTGCCTCAGGCGGCTTCCGCGGTCAGGCGCACCGCGCTGTCGATGTCCACGGCGACGATGCGCGAGACGCCCTGCTCCTGCATGGTGACGCCGATCAGCTGCTCGGCCATTTCCATCGCGATCTTGTTGTGGGTGATGAACAGGAACTGCGTGCCCGGCGACGACTCGCGGCTGGTCATCGAGCGCACCAGGGCGCAGAAGCGCTCCGTGTTCGGATCGTCCAGCGGCGCATCGACCTCGTCGAGCAGGCAGAACGGCGCCGGATTGAGCTTGAACAGGGCAAAGACGAGCGCGGTGGCGGTCATCGCCTTTTCGCCGCCCGACAGCAGATGGATCGTGCTGTTTCGTTTGCCCGGCGGCTGCGCCATCACCTGCACGCCGGCATCGAGAATCTCCTCGCCGGTCATCAGCAGCCGCGCTTCGCCGCCGCCGAACAGCTTCGGGAACAACTGCCCGAACTGCACATTCACCTGGTCGAACGTGCTTTGCAGAAGCTCGCGCGTCTCGCGGTCGATCCGGCGGATCGCGTCCTCGAGCGTGTCGATCGCCGCCTTCAGGTCCGCCGACTGCGCATCGAGGAAGCCCTTGCGTTCGCGACTGGACTCGAGCTCCTGAAGCGCCGCCAGGTTGACCGGGCCAAGCGCCTCGATCTCCGCCGCCAGCCGGGCAATTTCGCCCTGCAGCGCCGAGGCGCGCACCGGTGCCGCCTGCAGCTTCTCGTTGAGCGTCGCCTCGTCGGCGTGCGCGTCGGCGAGCAGCTCGGCGAACTGCTCGACGGCAAGCCGCGCCGCCTGCTCCTTAAGCTGCAGCTCGGTGATCCTGTCGCGCCGCGGCTGCACATCGCGCTCGAGCAGCATCCGCTCCTCGTCGATGGCGCGCATCTGCTGCGCCAGCTCATCGAGCCGGCTGCGCGCCTCGCGCAACCGCTCCTCGGCCTGCGCCCGCTGCGCCAGCCCGCCGTCGAGCCCCGTGCGTGCCGCGGTGTCGTCCAGCCCGGCGAGCTGCGCCTGCGCCGCCTGCTGGTCCGCCAGCAGCCGCGCCGCATCGGCCACGGCAGCATCGATCGCGTGCAGCACATCGCTGCGCCGCGCCCGCGCCGCGCCGACCTCGAATTCGTGGCGCTGTGCATCGGCGGCGAGCCGCGAACGCCCCTCGCGTCCTTCACGCGCCGCGCCCTCGGCGTTCTCGTAGGCCACGCGTGCCTCTTCCAGCGCCTGCTGCCTCTCCGCCAGCGCCTGGTCGAGTTCGCCGAAGCGCCGTTCCGCCGCCTCGCGCTGCGCCTGCAGTTCCGACTCGTGCGCTTTGAGCTCGCCCAGTTCGGCCTCGATCTGACCGCCACGGTGGCGAACGCGTTCGACCAGTTCGGCCAGCCGCACAGCCTCGAGCTGCCGCGCATGCAACTGCGCCCGCAGCTGCTCGGCCGCCTGCCGCTCGCGCTGCTCGGCGGTGCTCGCCTCGCGCAGCTGTGCCTCGCATCGCGCCAGTTCGCCCATCGCGTGCTCGACCAGCAGCTTCTGCGCGCGCTGCTCCTTCTCCAGGTTCTCGATCTCCTGTCGCCGCGCCAGCAGGCCCGCCTTGCGGTCGTCGGCGGCATAAAAGCGCAGCCCATAACGCGACACCAGATGTCCGCCGCGCACGACGAACTGCCCGCCGGGCGGCAGCTGCTCTCGCGCCGCCAGCGCCTGGGCGAGATCGTCGGCGACAAACACCCCGACCATCCAGTCACCGAGCACCACTGCCAGCGCGGCATCGTGGCCACGGACCTTGTCACTGAGCCGCGCAAAACCGGCGAGCGCCGCCGGTTCGCGCGCCACGGCCCCCGCGGTTGTGAAGAAGGCCACCCGCGCCGGTGGTGCATTGCCGGCGAGCCCGGCCAGCGTATCGAGCCGGCCGACTTCGAGTGCTTCGATGCGGTCGCGCAGCACCGCCTCGAAGGCCACTTCCCAGCCGGCGTCGACCTGCATGCGGCGGAACAGCCGCGGCAGCGCATCGACGCCCTGCTCGCGCAGCCACGGATCGAGTTTCTCGTCGGCTTCGACGTTCGCCTGCAGTTCGCGCAGCGCGTGCAGCCGCGCTTCGAGCCGCGCCAGCGTGTCGGTCTCCCGTGTCCGGGCGTCCAGCAGCCCTTGCCGCGCGACCTGGGCCTGCGCCAGCTGGCGGCGCAGAGACTCCTGCGTCTGGGTGACCGTCGCCAGCTCGCCTTCGAGGCGCGCAACTTCGGTCCTCAGCGCTGCGAGCCGTTCCTCGTCGGGTGCGCCAAGGTGACTGCGTTCCTCATGCAGCCGTTCGCGCCGCTGCGCCAGATTCGCCAGTTGCCGGTCGACACTGCGCTGTTCGGCACCGGCGCCGTCGATCGCCTGCTCGGCCTGAGCCGCTGCCGCGCGCGCCGCGCCGAGCGCATCGCGCGCCGCGGCATACGCCGCTTCGATGTCCGGCAGACCAGCCTCGTGCGCGGCCAGGCGCTGGCGCGCCTCGTCCAGCCGCGACTCGCCGTCGCTGATCTGCCGCGCAAGATCCTCGGCGCGACGGCGCAGATCGTTCTCTTCGGTCAGCCTGCGCTCGCGCGTCGCCGCGAGCGTCGCCACCTGCGCGACGAGCCGCTCGCGGCTTTCGGCAACGAGGCGAAGTTCGGCTTCGAGCCTGCCGATCTCGGCATTGACCTGCAGCAGTTGCGACTGCGCCGCATGCAGCGCATCGGCGCCGGCGTAGTGCGCTTCGCGCGCCTCCTCCAGCCGCCGCTCGGCGGCCCGCAGGCTGGCCAGGTGCGCCTCCAGCGCGAGGCTGCGGCTGTCGATGTCGCGCGCCACTTTCTCCTGCTCGGCACGCGCATCGCGCTTGCGGGTCAGCCATAGCAGCCGTTGCTGCTCGTCGTGGCTCGCCTTCAGTTGCTGATATCGCTGCGCCACCTGAGCCTGGCCCTCGAGCTTGTCGATCTGCGCCTCAAGCTCGCGCAGGATGTCCTCGACCCGGGTCAGGTTGTCGCGCGTGTCGCCGAGCCGATTTTCGGTCTCGCGTCGCCGCTCGCGGTACTTGGAGACGCCGGCCGCTTCCTCGAGGAAGATTCGCAGCTCCTCCGGCCGCGCCTCGATGATGCGCGTGATCATGCCCTGGCCGATGATCGCGTAGGCGCGCGGGCCCAACCCGGTGCCGAGGAACATGTCCTGCACGTCGCGCCGGCGCACGCTCTGGTTGTTGATGTAGTAGCTGGAGGCGCCGTCGCGCGTGAGCACGCGCTTGACCGCGATCTCGCTGAAGCGGCCCCACTCGCCCTGGATGCGGCCATCGGCGTTATCGAACACCAGTTCAACGCTGGCGCGACCGGCCGGTTTGCGGTTCACCGAGCCGTTGAAGATCACGTCCTGCATCGATTCGCCGCGCAGTTCCGCGGCCTTGGATTCGCCGAGCACCCAGCGCACGGCGTCGATGACGTTCGACTTGCCGCAACCGTTCGGCCCGACGACACCGACCAGGCTGCCGGGGACCTCGATCTGAGTTGGATCGACAAATGACTTGAATCCGGCGAGCTTGATCTGCCGAAGGTGCACGATGAGTTTTCCCGGGAAGACGACGCGCGACCTGCAGATGGATCAACGGACGCGTCGGAGCTGTCGCGATGACTTCGTATAATACCGCGCAGCTTCCCATCACTCTCCGACGCAGGGCGCGCCGATGGCCACCCGTCCCGCAGCCACGCTGGACACCTTCCCCAATCCCAGTCCCGAGCGCGATTACCTGGTCCACATCGAGATTCCGGAATTCACCTGCCTGTGTCCGCTGACCGGGCAACCGGATTTCGCCACGCTGGTCCTCGACTACGTTCCCGAAAAGCGCAACGTGGAGTTGAAAAGCCTGAAGCTGTACGCATGGTCGTATCGCGACCAGGGCGCCTTCCACGAGGCGGTGACCAACAGGATCCTCGACGACCTGGTGCGCGCACTGAAACCTCGCTTCATGCGCCTGACCGCGCGCTGGTACGTGCGCGGCGGCATCTTCACCACGGTGGTGGCCGAGCACCGCAGGCGCGGCTGGAAGGCGGCGCCGCACGTGGAGCTGCCGCGCTTCGAACCTTCGTCGAGCGTGCGCTGATGAATCCCGATCTGGCGCGCCTGCAGCCGTATCCGTTCGAACGGCTGCGCCGGCTGCTGGCGGGCAACACGCCGCCGGCGTCGCTCGCGCATATCAACCTGTCGATCGGCGAGCCCAAGCATGCAACACCGCAGCTGATCTTCGACGCGCTGATCTCGGCGCTGCCGACGCTGGCCAGTTATCCGAGCACGGTCGGCATCGAAGCGCTGCGCGAGGCAATCGCCGCCTGGCTCGCGCGCCGCTACGCGCTTGCGCACATCGATCCCGCCACGCAGGTGCTGCCGGTGGCCGGTTCGCGCGAAGCGCTGTTCGCCTTCGCGCAGACGGTGGTCGATCGCACCCGGCCGGCGCTGGTGGCGGCACCGAACCCCTTCTATCAGATCTACGAAGGCGCGGCGCTGCTCGCCGGGGCCGAGCCGCTGTTCCTGCCGTGCACCCCCGAGAACGGCTTCCGCATGGACTTCGGCGCCGTCGACGCGGCCACCTGGTCAAGGGTGCAGCTGATCTACGTCTGCTCGCCGGGCAATCCGCACGGCCGCGTGATGCCGCTGGCCGAGTGGCGGGAACTGTTCGAACTGGCCGACCGCCACGACTTCATCATCGCCAGCGACGAATGCTATTCGGAAATCTATTTCGACGAAGCCGCGCCGCCGCTGGGTGGCCTGCAGGCGGCAACGCTGCTCGGGCGCCGTGGCTTCGAGCGGCTCGTCGCCTTCGGCAGCCTGTCGAAGCGCTCCAATGCCCCGGGGCTGCGCTCCGGCTTCGTCGCCGGCGACGCGGCAATCCTCAGGCAGTTCCTCCTTTACCGCACCTACCACGGCACCGCGCCCAGTCCGGCGGTGCAGGCGGCGAGTGTGGCCGCGTGGCGCGACGAAGCGCACGTGGTCGAGAACCGGCGCAAGTACGCGGCCAAGTTCCGCGAAGCCACCCCGATCGTGCAGCAGGTGCTGCAGACCGGCATGCCCGAGGCGGCCTTCTATCTATGGGCGCGAACGCCGATCGACGACACCGAATTCGCGCGAAAGCTGCACGCGCAATTTAACGTTACCGTGCTGCCGGGCAGCTACCTGTCGCGCACCCGCAATGGCGCCAACCCCGGCGCCGGCTTCGTGCGTATCGCACTGGTGGCCGAGGCGCCGGAGGTGCTGGAAGCGGCGCGCCGCATCGCCGAATTCGGACGTTCACTCTGAGGAAGCCATGTCGCTCGAAAGACTCATCGACGAGGCGTGGGAGAACCGCGCCAACCTCGGCCCGGGCACGACGGGTCCCGTCCGCGAGGCGGTGGAAAGCACGCTGGCGCGCCTGGATGCCGGTGAGCTGCGCGTCGCCGAGAAGCGCGACGGCCAGTGGGTGGTGCATCAGTGGGCCAAGAAGGCCGTGCTGCTGTCGTTTCGCCTGTCGGACAACCAGCCGATGGGCTTCGGCGGCGAGGATCCCTTTCGCTTCTACGACAAGGTGCCGACCAAGTTTGCCGGCTGGAGCGAGGCGCAGTTCAGGCTCTCCGGCGTCCGCGTGGTGCCGCCGGCGGTGGCGCGACGCGGCGCCTACATCGCGCGCAACGTGGTGCTGATGCCCTCGTACGTAAACATCGGCGCCTATGTCGACGAAGGCACGATGGTCGATACCTGGGCCACTGTCGGCTCGTGCGCGCAGATCGGCAAGAACGTTCACCTCTCGGGCGGCGTCGGCATCGGCGGCGTGCTCGAACCGCTGCAGGCCAATCCGACGATCATCGAGGACAACTGCTTCATCGGCGCCCGCTCGGAGGTGGTCGAGGGCGTGATCGTCGAGGAGAACTCGGTCCTCGGCATGGGCGTGTTCATCGGCCAGAGCACGAAGATCTTCAACCGTGAAACCGGCGAGATCTCCTACGGCAGGGTGCCGGCCGGCTCGGTGGTGGTCGCCGGATCGCTACCGTCGTCGAACTGCAACCTTTACTGCGCCGTGATCGTCAAGCGGGTCGACGCCCGCACCCGCGCCAAGACCGGGATCAACGAGCTGCTGCGCCTGGCTGCCGACGGCGGCTGAGCGCTCGCCGCTGGGCGGTTCGGATTCATCCGTTCACCGGACTCGCGCGGCTATCGCTCCCCCCAGCCTCTGCTTAAGCTAATCGGGCTGCCGCGCGGACCGCGCACGGAGGAACGATGGCGCTCGAAAAGCTGTTCAACCTGATGGCCGAGAAGAATGCCTCGGACCTGTTCATCTCGGTGGGCTCGCCGGTCACGATCAAGATCAACGGCGTCTGCGTCCCGGTCAACCAGGAAAAACTGATGCCGGAGCAGGTCGTCGGCCTGCTCGCCGAGCGCCTGACCGACGCGCACTTCCGCGAGCTGGAGGAAAAGCGCGAACTGAACCTTGGCCTGCCCATGCAGGGCCTCGGCAGCTTCCGCCTGAGCGCGTTCCTGCAGCGCGGCACGCCGTCGGCGGTGATCCGCTTCATTCCCTACGACATCCCACGGCTGGACACGCTGACCCTGCCCGAAATGCTCAAGGACCTGATCATGGAACGGCGCGGACTGGTCCTCGTGGTCGGCGCGGCGGGCTCGGGCAAGTCGACCACCATCGCCTCGATGATCGATCACCGCAACGAGCTGATGAGCGGACACATCCTGACCTTCGAGGATCCGATCGAGTTCCTGTTCCGCAACAAGAAGTCGATCGTCAACCAGCGCGAGATCGGCGCCGACGCGGTGAACCTGCAGGTGGCGATGAAAAATGCCATGCGACAGGCGCCCGACGTGATGTTCATCGGCGAGATCCGCGACCGCGAAACGATGGGCGCGGCGCTGGCGTACGCGATGAGCGGTCATCTGGTGGTCGCCACGCTGCACGCCACCAACAGTTCGCACGCGTTGAACCGCGTGATCAGCTTCTACAGCCCGGAGACGCGGCAGGCACTGTTCCAGGACCTTGCCGCGTCGCTGAAGGCGATCGTCTCGCAGCGGCTGGTGCGGGCGAAGAGGAGTGGCCGCATGCCGGCGGTCGAGATCCTGATGAACGCCGGCCACATGACGGAACTGGTCGAGCGCGGCGACGTGCCGGCGATCAAGGAGGCGCTGGAGAAAAGCCTGGCGCCCGGCAGCCAGTCCTTCGAGCAGAGCCTTTATACGCTTCTGCAGAAGGATCTCATCACGCGCGAGGACGCGCTGGCCGCGGCCGACTCGAAGAACAACCTGCTGTGGATGATCAACAACGCCGGCAAGGTGCCGGCGGCGCCGGCGCCTGTGGTGAAAAAGGAACCCGAACCGGCGTCATTCTCCGAATTCACGCTGAACATCTAATATCGCGGCGATCTCGGGGCTGCGCGGCGCCGCGTCCCGCCAACGGCCAGCGCGATCCGCGGCAGCGTCATGGCGAATCACCGATGTCGGCAACTCTCGAACTGACGCAACAACTGATCGCCTGCCGCTCGGTCACGCCCGAAGACGGCGGCTGCCAGCCGCTGATCGCGGCGCGGCTCGCCGCGCTCGGCTTTCGCGCCGAGACGATCGAGCGCAACGGCACCACCAACCTCTGGCTGCGCCGTGGCCGGGCGCGGCCAACGGTGGTGTTCGCCGGCCATACCGATGTCGTCCCTCCCGGTCCACGCGAACAGTGGAGCGCCGATCCGTTCACGCCGACGCTGCGCGGCGGCGTGCTCTATGGCCGCGGCGCCTCCGACATGAAGAGCTCGATCGCCGCGTTTGCCGTCGCCGCCGAGGAGTTCGTGCGCCGTCACCCTGACCACGCCGGCTCGATCGCGCTGCTGCTGACGTCCGACGAAGAAGGCCCGGCCACCGACGGCACGATCGCGGTCGTCGAGCGGCTGACCGCCCGCGACGAGGCGATCGACTACTGCATCGTCGGCGAACCGACCTCGGTCGACCACCTCGGCGACGTGATCAAGAACGGCCGCCGCGGCTCGCTGTCCGGCCGGCTGATTGTCAAGGGCATCCAGGGGCACGTCGCCTACCCGCATCTGGCACGCAATCCGGTACACCAGGCCGCTCCGGCGCTGGCCGAACTGGCGGCCCAGAGCTGGGACCAGGGCAACGCCCATTTCCCGCCGACCACTTTCCAGATCTCGAACATCCGCGCCGGCACCGGCGCGCTGAACGTGATACCGGGAACCTGCGAGATCGACTTCAACCTGCGCTTCGCGCCGGTATCGACCGCGAACGATCTGATGCAGCGGATCGAGGACCTGCTTCGCCGGCATCGGCTCGACTACGAGGTCACCTGGACGGTCGGTGCGCAGCCCTTTCTGACCGAACCGGGCCACCTCAGCGATGCCTTGAGCCGTGCGATCGAACAGACGACGGGGCGCCGGCCGCAGCTGTCGACCACGGGCGGCACGTCCGACGGGCGCTTCATCGCCGCCGTCTGCCCGCAAGTGGTCGAGTTCGGACCGCCGAACGCGACCATTCACAAGGTCAACGAGTGCATCCGCGTGGCTGACCTTGAACCGCTCAAGGACGCCTATCGGCGCACGCTCGAACTGCTGCTGACGGAAGGAATGCCATGAGTATCGATGCCCAGGCGAATCTGCGCACGATCCGCGACGTGCTGCGCTACGCGGTGACGAGGATGAACGAGGCCGGCGTTTTTTTCGGCCACGGCCAGGCCGACGCGGTCGACGAGGCGCTGTTCCTCGTGCTGCGTTCGCTGAATCTGCCGGTCGAGCGCGCCGACCTGTTCATCGACGCCTTCCTCACCCATGCCGAGATCAATTCGCTGATCCAGGCGATCGACCAGCGCGTGCGCAAGCGCGTGCCGGCGGCCTATCTGCTGCGCGAGGCTTGGCTGCAGGGATACAAGTTCTACGTCGACGAGCGCGTGATCATCCCGCGCTCGTTCATCGCCGAACTGCTGAAGGACGGCCTGACTCCATGGGTGCAGGACGCCAAAGCGGTCGCCGACGTGCTCGACCTGTGCACGGGGTCCGGCTGCCTGGCGATCATGGCTGCCGACGTGTTCCCGGCCGCCCAGGTCGACGCGGTCGATGTCTCCCCCGATGCGCTGGCCGTGGCCAAGCGCAACATCGGCGATTACCAGATGGCGAAGCGGGTCATCCCGGTGCAATCGGATCTGTACTCCGACTTGCCGCCCAAGCGCTACGACATCATCCTGTGCAATCCGCCGTACGTCACCGACGAGTCGATGGCGGCGCTGCCGCGCGAATACCAGCAGGAGCCGAAGCTGGCGCTGGCAGGCGGCCCGGACGGGATGACGATCGTCCGTCGCGTCGTTCGCGGCGCCCGCGGTTACCTGAAGCGCGGCGGCATGCTGTTCGTCGAAGTCGGCGGCGGCCGCGCGGCTGCCGAGCAGGCACTGAAGGACGTGCCGCTAACCTGGCTCGCCACCAGCGACGGCGACAGCACGGTGTTCATGGCCAAGCAGGAAGAACTGCCGTAGACACGGCCGGGAAGGCGGCAGTCGCACAACGCGGCGCCGGCGCCGGCCTTGTTGACGGGCGGGCCCGGCCCGGCGCACGCTGGCCGCGTCTGTCGCGCCCCTCGCCCATCACCAGGCGCAGGTCATCGATAAACTCGGCGCATGCTGCGCCTGATTGATCTGGCGGCCGCGCGCGGCGTCCGCACCCTCTACAAGAACGTTTCTCTCACCGCGCCGCCCGGCGAACGGATCGGCTTGACGGGCGCCAACGGCTCGGGCAAGTCGACGCTGTTCGCGCTGATCCTCGGCGAACTGGCGCCGGAGTCCGGCCGGATCGAGGCGCCGGCATCGGCGCGGATCGCCCACGTCGCGCAGGACATCGAGACAAGCAGCGCGTCGGCGCTCGACTACGTGCTCGCCGGCCACGCGCCGTTGATGGCGGCGCGCGCCGAGCTGGCAGCGGCCGAGGCGGCAGGCGACGACCTGCGGCTGTCGCACGCCCACGCGCAGCTGGCGGAGGCGAACGAAGGGGCGATCGTGGCGCAGGCCGCCGGAGTGCTCAACGGCCTCGGTTTCGCCCAGTCCGATCTGCCGCGCGCCGTGGCCGAGTTCTCCGGCGGATGGCGCAATCGGTTGGCGCTGGCGCGGGCGTTGCTGCGCCCTGCCGATCTGCTGCTGCTCGACGAGCCGACCAACCACCTCGATCTCGATTCGGTGATCTGGCTGGAAGCCTGGCTCAGGAAGCAACCGGCCACCGTGCTGCTCATTTCGCACGACCGCGAGTTTCTCGACCGCTGTGCCACGGTCACCTGGCACATCGCGGACGGTACGATCCGTCGCTACGCCGGCAACTACAGCGCCTTCGAACTGGCTTGGGCCGAGCGCGAGCGGCAGCAGGATGCGGCCGCCCGGGCCTACGCGCGCACGGCGGCGCACCTGCAGAGTTTTGTCGACCGCTTTCGCGCCAAGGCGACCAAGGCGCGGCAGGCGCAGAGCCGGATCAAGATGCTCGAACGGCTGGTTGCGGTCGAACCGGCGCGCGCTGGCCGGCAATGGCGCTTCGAGTTCCCCGAGCCGCGCAGGTTGCCCGAGCGCCTGCTCGACGCCGAGGACCTGCGCCTGGCCTATGGCCCGCGCACGATCCTCGATCAGGTGAAGTTCCTGATCCGCTCCGGCGACCGCATCGGCGTTCTCGGCGTCAACGGCGCCGGCAAGTCGACGCTGGTCAAGAGCATCGCCGGCGAGCTGCCGCCTGCCGGCGGCGATCTGCGACGCGGCAACGGCCTGGCCATCGGCTATTTTGCCCAGCACCAGCTGGACCAGCTGCGACCCGACGAATCGCCGCTGCAGCATCTGCGCCGCCTCGCCTCCGAGACGGATCCGCAGACGCGCGAGCAGGAGTTGCGCAACTTTCTCGGCCAGTTCCGTTTCGGCGCGGAACTGGCGGCCCGTCCGGTGGGACCGATGTCCGGCGGCGAGAAGGCGCGCTGCGCGCTGGCGCTGCTGGCTTGGAACCGGCCCAACCTGCTGCTGCTCGACGAGCCGACCAACCATCTCGACATGGAGACACGCGAGGCGCTGACGATGGCGCTGTCGTCGTTCGGCGGCGCGTTGATCCTGGTGTCGCACGACCGGCATCTGCTGCGCGCCGCGACCGACCAGCTCTGGCTGGTGCACGACGGACGGGTGGCGAGCTTCGACGGCGACCTCGACGAATACGCGGCGCTGGTGCTGGCCAGCCGGAAGGTTGCGCGCGACGGCGACGCACGTCCGGCCGCCGCTGACGGCGCAAACCGCCGCGACGAACGCCGCGAGGCGGCGCGCGAGCGACAGCGCCTGGCAAGCGCGCGCCGCCCGCTGCAGCAGAAGATCGACCGGCTCGAGCAGGACATCGCCCGGCTGAGCAGCGAGCTGCGCGAGCTCGATGCGAAGCTGGCGGCGCCGGATTTCTATCACGGCGCAGGCGACGACGTTGCCGAAGCGCTGCGCAACCGCGGCACGCTGGCAGCGAAGCTCGATCAGCTCGAGTCGCGCTGGCTGCAGCTGCACGATGAAATGGGGGCACTAACGTGAGCAGCAAGCCGCTTGCCGGCATCCGCGTGCTCGACCTGACCCGCCTGCTGCCCGGACCGGCGCTGAGCATGCATCTGGCCGACCTCGGTGCCGACGTGATCAAGGTCGAGGACACCGGCGAAGGCGATTACATGCGCGCTTTTCCGCCGCTGGCACGCAATGCCGAGGGCGTCGAGATCAACGCCGCGTTCGAGAACATCAACCGCGGCAAGCGCTCGATCCGTCTCGACCTGAAACAGCCTCGCGGGCGCGATCTGCTGCTGCGCCTGATCGATGGCGCCGACGCGCTGATCGAGGGCTTCCGCCCCGGCGTGATGGATCGCCTCGATCTCGGCTGGGAATCGCTGCACGCGCGCAACCCGAAGCTCGTTTACTGCTCGCTGACCGGTTACGGCCAGAGCGGGCCGCTGCGGCTTGCCGCCGGCCACGACCTGAATTACTGCGCAATGACCGGCGTGCTCGACCAGATCCGCGCCGACGGCCGGCCGACAATGCCCAATTTGCAGATCGGCGACCTGCTCGGCGGCACGCTGACCGCAGCGACCGCGCTGCTCGCGGCACTGCTCGGCGCGAATCGCAGCGGCGAGGGCAGCCGTGTCGACGTGGCGATGACCGACGGCCTGCTGGTTCACCACATCTTTCCGCACGGCGATCTGGACGCCGGCCACGCCCCGATCGCCGGACAGACCCTGCTCACCGGCGGCGCACCGTGCTATCGGCTCTACGAGACCGCCGACGGCAGGCATCTCGCCGTCGGCGCGCTGGAGCTGAAGTTCTGGCAGGCATTCTGCGACGCGGCCGGACTCGCCGACCTGCGCGAGCAGCATTGGACGCGCGGCCTGACGCCCGGCAGCGAAGCGTCGGACGAGGTCGCGGCGAAGGTGGCCGAACGCATGCGCAGCAGGACGCAGGCCGACTGGGAGGCAGTCTTCGACGTGGTCGATGCGTGCACGACGCCGGTGCTGACGCCGGCAGAGGCACTGGCCCATCCGCATCATCACGCGCGCGGCCTGGTGCATCGTCGTGGCGCGGTGACGGCCGTCGGCCCGCTGGCGCGGCTCGACGATCACGGCATCGCCCAAGGACGGGCGCCGCGCGCCGGCGAGCACACACGCCAACTGCTCGCTGAACTCGGCCTCGACGACACGGCCATCGCCGAAGTACTGGCCATTGGCGCGGCAGGAGCCGATCGGTGATCGAACGCCGCCGCCTGCTGCTGATGCGCCACGGCTCCGTGGAGTACTTCACCGCCGACGGCCGGCCTTTGCCCGCAGCCGAGGTGCCGCTGACCGCCGCCGGCATCACTCAGGCGCGCTCGATCGGGCGCATGCTGCAGGAGGCCGGCGTGCGCATCGACCGCGCGTGGACCAGCGGCCTGCCGCGAACGCGCGCCACGGCCGAGCACGTGCTCGACGCCATGGGGCGGCGGATCGAGGTCGAGCACTGGCCGCGATTCGAGGAGATCCGTCCCGGCCGACTGGCCGACATTGCCCAGGACCGCCTGCGCGACGCCTTCATCGCGCCGTTCCAGGGCGCGGTGCCGTTGACGACCCGCTTTCTCGGCGGCGAGACCATCGGCGAAATGATCGAGCGCGTGCTGCCGGAACTGCAGCGGCTGCTGGCGCAGGCCGACTGGGACACGTCGCTGCTGGTCGCCCACGGCGGGGTGAACCGGGCGCTGCTGTCGTGGTTCCTCACCGGACAGAGACTCTTCCTCGGCGGCCTGGCGCAGGATCCCGGCTGCCTGAACATCATCGACGTCGGCCCGACGCCGGCGCACACGGTGGTGCGGGTGGTCAACTTCTGCCCTCTCGAACCGCTGCAGATGAAGACGCGCGCCTCGACGATGGAGGAACTGCTGCAGCAGTACCTGCGCCGCAATGGCGGCCGCGCCGCTCCGGAGGAACAATGAGTCAGTTGCAGGAAGTCACCGAAAGGCATCGCTTCGACGGCGCGCGCCTGCAGCAGTACCTGCAGCGCGAACTGCCCGGCTTCGAGGGACCGCTGCAGATCAGGCAGTTCCAGGGCGGGCAATCGAATCCGACCTATCTGCTGGAGACGCCGGGCAGCCGCTACGTGATGCGCAGCAAGCCCGGTCCGGTCGCGCGGCTGCTGCCCTCGGCGCACGCCATCGAGCGCGAGTTCCGCGTCATGCGCGCGCTGCACACTCAAGGCGTGCCGGTGCCGCAGGTGCTGCTGCTGTGCGAGGACGAATCGATCATCGGCCGCGCCTTCTTTGTCATGCAGCACGTCGACGGCCGTGTGCTGTGGGACCCCGCCCTGCCCGGCCTGTCGCCGGCGGAACGCGGCGCCATCTATGACGAAATGAACCGGGTGATCGCAGCGCTGCACCGGGTCGACGTGGCCGCAGCCGGGCTGGCCGATTTCGGCCGTGCCGGCAACTATTTCGAACGCCAGATCGGCCGCTGGAGCAAGCAGTACCGCGCCTCGGAGACCGGGCCGATCGAGGCGATGGACCGGCTGATCGACTGGCTGCCCGGACATGTGCCGGCAGGCGACGAGACATCCGTCGTGCACGGCGACTTCCGCCTCGACAACCTCATTTTCCATCCGACGCAGGCGCGCGTCCTGGCGGTGATCGACTGGGAACTGTCCACGCTCGGCCATCCGCTGGCCGACTTTTCCTACCTGTGCATGGGCTGGCACATTCCGCCCGGCGCGTTCCGCGGTATCGCCGGCCTGGACCTGGTACGTCTTGGCATTCCCGACGAGGCGAGTTTCATCCACCGCTATTGCGAACGTACCGGACGCACCGCCATCGAACACTGGAAGTTCCACCTCGCCTACAACCTGTTCCGCATCGCCGCCATCCTGCAGGGCGTGTACAAACGGGCGCTGGACGGCATGGCAAGCGCCGACGATGCGGCTGCCGCCGGCGACAGGGCCAGGGCCCTTGCCGAGATCGGCTGGCGCTACGCGCAGCGCGCCTGATTCATCAAGCCGCATTCTTCCCGGCGACGCCGGGCGCCGGCGCCGGTGAACCATCGGCACTGAGGCCGATCAGTAGGTGATACCCGCGTTTGCCAGCGGCGGTCGCTTTGCCCATAATGCGCCGCGATCAGGAGGAGAGGGTTCGCGTGCGCGGCACGCGGCCCGGGAACAGAGTTGGCCGGCGATTGCATCCTCGAGACACGCGGTCTCGTCAAGGAGTTCAAGGGATTCGTCGCGGTCAGCGACGTGAACCTGCGCGTCCAGCGGGGGCACATCCACGCCCTGATCGGACCGAACGGCGCCGGCAAGACCACGGTCTTCAACCTGCTGACGAAGTTCCTCATCCCCACCCGCGGCAGCATCCTGTACAAGGGCAATGACATCACGCTGGCGAAACCGGCGCAGATCGCCCGCCGCGGCATCATTCGCTCGTTCCAGATCTCGGCCACCTTCCCGCACCTGACGGTGCTGGAGAACGTTCGCATCGGCCTGCAGCGCCAGCTCGGCACGTCGTTCCATTTCTGGAAATCGGACACGACGCTCGAGCAGCTCACGCCGCGCGCGATGCAGCTGCTCGACACCGTCGGCCTGACCGAGTTCGCCGATTACATCACCGTGGAACTCCCGTACGGCCGCAAGCGGGCGCTGGAGATCGCCACGACGCTGGCGATGGAACCGGAACTGATGCTGCTCGACGAACCGACGCAGGGCATGGGCCACGAGGACGTCGAGCGGGTCACCGACCTGATCAAGAAGGTCTCAGCCAACCGCACGATCCTGATGGTCGAGCACAACATGAACGTGGTGGCGAAGATCGCCGACACGATCACCGTGCTGCAGCGGGGCCAGATCATCGCCGAAGGCCCATACGAAGTCGTGTCGAAGAACGCGCAGGTGCTCGAGGCGTACATGGGCAGCGCCGAGACGGAGCTGAAGGGCGCGCATGGATAAGGGCGTCGAGTTCCTTCGCTTGACCGACGTGCACGCCTTCTACGGCGAATCGCACATCCTGCACGGCGTCGACCTGCAGGTGAACCGCGGCGAGGTCGTGACGCTGCTCGGCCGCAACGGTGCCGGACGAACGACGACGCTGAAGAGCATTCTCGGCCTGGTCGGCAAGCGCACGGGCTCGATCATGGTCAATGGCCGAGAGGCCGTCGCCATGCCGCCGCACCGGATCGCCCGGCTGGGCATCGGCTACTGTCCGGAGGAACGCGGCATCTTCGCCAGCCTGAATTGCGAAGAGAACCTGCTGCTCCCGCCCGCGGTGGCCAGCGGCGGCATGTCGCTCGCCGAGATCTACACGATGTTCCCGAACCTGAAGGAGCGTCGCACCAGTCCCGGCATGCGACTATCGGGCGGCGAGCAGCAGATGCTCGCGGTTGCCCGTATCCTGCGCACCGGTGCCCGTCTGCTTCTGCTCGACGAGATCTCCGAGGGCCTGGCACCGGTGATCGTTCAGGCGCTGGGCCGCGCGATCCGCATGCTGCGTGAAAAGGGCCTGACCATCGTCATGGTCGAACAGAACTTCCGCTTCGCCGCGCCGCTCGCCGACCGCTTCTACGTGATGGAGCACGGCCGTATCGTTGAGGGGTTCGGCGCCGCGGAACTGGATTCCAGGATGGGCGTGTTGCACGAATACCTCGGTGTCTGAAATTCCTTCCCCACCCGCCTGACCCAATGAGAGGAGGCAAGATGAAACGCAAGTTCCTATCGGCCCTGGTTGCGGCCGCATTCGCCTTCGGCGCGGGCAGCGCCCAGGCGCAGATCTCGGACGGCATCATCAAGATCGGCGTGCTCAACGACATGTCCGGCCTGTATGCCGACCTGACCGGGCCCGGCTCGGTGGTCGCGGCGAGGATGGCGGTCGAGGATTTCGGGGCAGCGGCCAAGGGCATGAAGGTCGAGATCGTCGGCGCCGACCACCAGAACAAGCCCGACGTCGGCTCGACGATTGCCCGCACCTGGTACGACACCGACAAGGTCGACGTGATCGTCGATGTGCCGACATCCAGCGTCGCGCTGGCGGTAAACCAGATCACGCGGGAGAAAGGCAAGGCCTTTCTGGTGTCCGGTGCAGCCACCTCCGACCTGACCGGCAAGGCCTGCTCGCCGAACACGATCCATTGGACCTATGACACCTGGAACCTCGCCAATGGCACCGGTAGCGCCATCGTCAAGACCGGTGGCGATACCTGGTTCTTCCTGACCGCCGACTACGCGTTCGGCCACGCGCTGGAGCGCGACACCGAAGCCGTGGTTCTGAAGAACGGCGGCAAAGTCCTCGGCAAGGTCCGTCATCCGTTCCCCGGCTCGGACTTCTCCTCCTTCCTGCTGCAGGCGCAGACGTCGAAGGCGAAGATCATCGGTCTGGCCAATGCCGGCGGCGATACGATCAACTCGATCAAGCAGGCGTCGGAATTCGGCATCACCAAGAGCGGGCAGAACCTGGCCGGATTGCTGGTGTTCCTGACCGACGTCAAGGCGCTCGGGCTGCAGGTTGCGCAAGGGCTGATCTTCACCGAGACGTTCTACTGGGATCGCGACGACGCCTCACGCGCGTTCGCCAAGCGTTTCTCGGCCCAGGCGCCACGCAACAACTACCCGACGATGATTCACGCCGGCGTTTACTCGGCGGTGCTGCATTACCTGAAGGCGGTGGAAGCGATCAAGACCGACGACGGGACCAAGGTCATCGAGCAGATGAAGAAGATGCCGACCGACGATCCGTTGTTCGGCAAAGGCGTGGTCCGTGCCGACGGCCGCAAGATCCATCCGGCCTATCTGGTCGAGGTGAAGAAGCCCGCCGAGTCCAAGGGACCGTGGGATCTGTACAAGATCCGCGCCACGATCCCGGCCGATCAGGCGTTCCGTCCGCTGGCGGAAAGCGATTGCCCGTTGGTGAAGAAGTGACCTGACGCCGCGCGAGCGCGGCGTCAGGTCGTCCCGGCGCAGGCCGGGATCCAGGTTGAATGCAGACGAACTGGGCCCCGGCCTGCGCCGGGGCGACGCTTCCCGAAACAACGCCTTCCGACAAGAGCAACGTGGAAATCTTCGGCGTCCCCTCGCAGGCGCTTTTCGGCCAGTTGCTGATCGGGCTGATCAACGGCTCGTTCTACGCGCTGCTGTCGCTCGGTCTGGCGGTGATCTTCGGCTTGCTCAACATCATCAACTTCACCCATGGCGCCCAGTACATGATGGGTGCCTTCGTCGCCTACATCCTGCTCAGCCGATTCGGCATCGGCTACTGGTGGGCGCTGCTGCTCGCGCCGATCCTGGTCGGCGCCACCGGCGTGATCATCGAGCGCACGATGTTGTCGCGCCTGTACAAGCTCGACCACCTGTACGGCCTGCTGCTGACCTTCGGCCTGGCGCTGATCATCCAGGGCCTCTTTCGCCAGGAGTACGGCTCCGCCGGTCTGCCCTACCAGATCCCGGAGCAGCTGCAGGGCGCGCAGAACCTCGGCTTCATGTTCCTGCCGAACTACCGGGCCTGGGTCATCTTCGCCTCGCTGGTCGTCTGCCTGACCACCTGGTACGTGATCGAGCGGACCAAACTCGGCGCCTACCTGCGCGCCGCCACCGAGAACCCGCAACTGGTGCAGGCCTTCGGCATCAACGTGCCGCGCATGATCACGGCCACCTATGGATTCGGTGTCGGGCTGGCGGCGCTGGCCGGCGTGATGGCGGCCCCCGTATATCAGGTCAGCCCGCAGATGGGCGCCGATCTGATCATCGTCGTCTTCGCGGTCGTGGTGATCGGCGGCATGGGTTCGATCATGGGGGCGATCCTCACCGGATTCGCGCTCGGCATCATCGAGGGGCTGACCAAGGTCTTCTATCCGGAGGCGTCGAGCACGGTGATTTTCATCATCATGGCCATCGTGCTGCTGATCCGTCCCGCCGGGCTTTTCGGAACGCAGAAGTAGATGGCCGCGACCCCCCTTTCGACGACGGCGGGCACGCTGCCCTACCAGCGCAAGGTGTTCATCTTCATGGCCGTCGTGCTGGCGGTCGCGCCGCTGGTGGTCTACCCGGTATTCATGATGAAGGTGATGTGTTTTGCGCTGTTCGCCTGCGCCTTCAACCTGCTGATCGGCTATGTCGGCCTGCTGTCCTTCGGCCACGCGATGTTCTTCGGCATGGCGAGTTACGTCTCGGCGCATGCCGCGAAGGTCTGGGGGCTGACGCCGGAACTTGCGATCCTGTCCGGCACCGTTGTCGCCACCGCCCTCGGTTTCGTCGCCGGCTCGCTGGCGATCCGCCGCCTCGGCATCTACTTCGCGATGATCACGCTTGCCCTGGCGCAGATGGTCTATTTCTTCTGCCTGCAGGCGCCTTTCACCGGCGGCGAGGATGGCATCCAGGCGGTGCCGCGCGGACATCTGTTCGGCGTCATCGACCTGTCCAAGCCGCTCTCGATGTACCTGGTCGTGCTGACCGTCTTTCTCGGCGGCTTCCTGTTCATCTACCGCATCGTCCATTCGCCCTTCGGCCAGGTGCTCAAGGCGATCCGCGAGAACGAAAGCCGCGCGATTTCGCTCGGTTACGACGTCGACAGGTACAAACTGGTGGCCTTCGTGCTGTCGGCAGGCCTGGCCGGGCTGGCGGGCGCGACCAAGGCGCTCGTATTCCAGCTTGCCTCGCTGACCGACGTGCACTGGTCGATGTCGGGCGAGGTGGTGCTGATGACGCTGCTGGGTGGCCTGGGCACGATTTTCGGCCCGGTGCTCGGCGCGGCCGTGATCATCACCATGCAGAACTACCTCGCACAACTCGGCGCCTGGGTCACGGTCGTTCAGGGGCTGATCTTCGTCGTCTGCGTGCTCGCCTTCCGCCGCGGCATCGTCGGCGAGATCGCGCACCTCATCAAGAAACCGCTGTAGTACGTGTGCAGCCGGCGCGGCTGCCGCGCTGCCTCACCCCCATGAGCGCCCATCTTCCGGCACCTCGCCGCAGCGCCGCCGAACAGCGCAAGCTCGATGCCGCGCTGACCGAGTTGTTCGAACAGAAAATCACCTTCAACCGGACGCTTGGCCTGAAGGTCCTCCGCATCGGCCCCGGCGGGCCGCAACTGCGCTTCGACATGCGGCCCGAACTGGTCGGCCACTACCAGTACGGGCGCCTGCACGGCGGCGTGATCTCGGCCACGCTTGATGCGCTGGCCGGACTGGCGATCATGGTTGCCCTCGGCGAGAAGCATGCCGACGAATCGGCCGAGCAGGTGATGCACCGCTTCGCACGGCTCGGCACGATCGACCTGCGCGTCGACTACCTGAGGCCCGGGCTGGGAGAGCACTTCACCGCGAGCGCCGAGGTGCTGCGGCTGGGAGGGCGGGTCGGCTCGGCGCAGATGCGTCTGGTCAACGATGCGGGGACGCTGATCGCGACCGCAGCCGCCTCCTACATGCTCAGCTGAATCGGCCTGCGCCCTACTCGACCACCGTCTGCGACTGCTCGCGCAGGTACTGCGGCAGGTAGTAAAACGAGCCGATTGCCTTGCCGGTGGTGCCGCTGGCCTTCCAGCCGCCGAACGGCTGGTAACCGGGCCAGGCGCCAGTGGTCGCGCCCTGCGGCCGGTTGACGTATGTCACGCCAGCCTCGATCCGGTCGAGGAACAGCGGAATCTCCTCCGGCCCGCCATAGAAACCCGCGGTCAAGCCGTAATCGCTGGCGTTCGCCAGATCGATCGCCTGCGCCACCGAGTCAACCTCGCCGACCAGGACCAGCGGGATGAATTTCTCCTCGCGCCACAGGCGGTAGTCAAGGGGCGCGGTGGCCACCGTCGGCGCGACGAACCAGCCATTGGCCAGCGCACCGGAATCGAGCGCCTCGCCACCGGCGAAGACCGTGCCGTGCTGGCGCAGATTGTCGACGCACTTCTGGTAGCGATCAAACGCCGCTTCGTTGATCACCGGCCCCATCCAGTGCTGGCGCAGCGTCGGATCGCCGATCGAGATCAGCCGCGTCTTCTCGACCAGCAGCGCGCGCAGTGACTCGGCCACCGGCCGCTCGACATACACGCGCGAGCAGGCGGAGCACTTCTGTCCCTGCAAACCGAAGGCCGAGCGCACGATGCCGGTGGCGGCGCGCTCCAGATCCGCGCGCCGGCTGACGATCGCCGCGTTCTTGCCGCCCATCTCGGCGATGCACGGACGCGGCCAAGTGCCCTGCGCGAACTGACGCACCATCTGCATGCCGACCTCGTACGACCCGGTGAAGGTCGCACCGGCGATGCGAGGATCTGCGATCAGCGCGGCGCCGATTTCGCTTCCCGCGCCGGTGACGTAGTTGACCACCCCCGCCGGCAGGCCGGCGTCGCGCAGCACTTCGAGCAGCAGCCAGCCGCTCCAGGTCGTGTCGCTGGCGGTCTTGAACACCACCGTGTTGCCCGCCACCAGAGCGGCGCCGATCGGCCCCCCCGCCAGCGCGAAGGGGAAGTTGAACGGGGCGATCACCACCCAGGCGCCGTAGGGCTTCAGCACCGTGCGATTGCGGCTGACAAAGCCGGTGAGCGGATCGTTCGGCAAGGCGCGATCGAAGCCCTCGTTCGCCTCCATCTGGTCGCAGTACCAGGAAAACAGGTCCGCGGTCTCCTGGACTTCACCCAATGACTCCATCCTGTTCTTGCCGACTTCGAGCGCCACCGCCGCACTGATCTCGTAGACACGCTCCTCGATCAGCGCCGCCACCCGCCGCAGCAGCCGGACGCGCTCGCGCCAGGGCGTCGCGGCCCAGCCGCGCCAGGCACCGACTGCCGCCGTAACGGCATCGGCGGCGTCCTGCGCCGAGCCGCGCACAAAGCGGCCGAGCAGCCAGTCGCGGTCGATCGGCGAGCGGACCTCGAACTGCGTCCTGCCCGCACGCGCAGCGCCGTCGATCCATTGCGGATAGTCGCGACCCAGCCGGGCGCGGACCTGCGCCAGGGCCGAGTCGAAGCGCTCGTGCAGTTCCGGCGGCGGGTCGAACATCGTCGAATAGGTCAGGCGAAATGGACTCCTGTTCACGGCGGTCAACTCCGGAAAGTGGCGCGGTCCGGCTGCCAGTCGTCGCAGCGGTATCGCGCCAGGATTGTCTACTTCTTCTGCGCCTCCTGCTCGCGCGCCTGGCGCAGCTGCGCCAGCCATCCGCTCCAGTCGATCGGTCCTTGGTCGAAGCGCTTCTTCAGGTTGTCGAGCACGAACCCCCAGGCGCGCTCGAAGTAAGCATGGGCCTGGTCCCACTCGCCGCCGTCGCCCCAGCCGGTGTGATGCAGGCTCACGCGCGTGTGTCTCTCGCCGACCGTCTCGAAGCGCACGATCACCACGGTGCGCTGCGCCCGCGCCTGCGGCAGGTGCGGCGGCGCGTTCCAGGTGAACGACAGCATCTTCTTCGGCTGCAGCGCGAGAAACCGCATGCCGTCGGCGCCCTTCAGCCCGTCAGGCGCGGTGGGATCGAAGTGGATGGCGAAGGCCCCGTCGGGCTTCGCCTCGATGCGCGCGTCCGGCGCGAAGAAGCCGACGATGCCCTCGCGCGTCGTCCACGCGTCCCAGACTTGGTCGACTCCGGCGGCGATCACGACCTCCTTGTCGATCGCCCGCTCCGCCGCGACTGCCGGCAGCAAGGACGGCAACAGGCCAGCGGCGGCCAGCAGCAACGATGCGGCGCGCCTCATTGCGCCGCCGCGCCGGCCAGGGCGAGGAATCGCCCGAGCACGATGTCCCAACCGCTGTCGTAGCGGCCGCAGGCGATGCCGCCGTCCGGCCGCGCCTCCCAGCCGTCATGGCGCAGGTGGAGGATCGTGCCGCCGTCGGCGGCGGCCGCGAAACGCACCTCGACGCGGGTCGCCTGCGCCGGATCGTTCCCCGGGTGCCAGCTCATTGCGAAGCGATGCGGCGGATCCCACGCCAGCAGCGTCCCCCAGACGTGGCGATGGCCGTCGCGCGTGACTTCCGTCACCGCGCCTCCGATCCGCTCGTCGAAGCTGGCGCCGATCGCGTCGGCGCCGCCGCAGGAGTGGCTGGCCAGCGGCCACCAGCGCGCCAGGTCGCGGGTGAACAGCGCGAAGGCCGCCGCCGGCGGCAGCTTCACGTGCAGGCGTTTGTCGATGCCCGCGATCGTCTCGGTCATCTCACTTCCTCCTGATGTTGGCCACCAGCGCGTAACGCGCCAGCGCGCGCTCCCACATGCGGTCCAGTTCGTCGCGCAGCGCCGCCAGCGCCGATGGCTCGATCGCGAACACGTTGCGCGTGCCTTCGGAGCGCGCGCTGACGAGCCCGGAACCGGCCAGCAGCCGCAGGTGCTTCGACACCGCCGGCCGGCTGACCGGCAGCCGCTCGGCGATCTCGCCGACCGAGCGTTCGCCATCGAGCAGAAGGCGGACGATTTTCTGCCGCGTCGGATCGGCCAGCGCGGCAAAGCCGGCGGCCGAGAGCGCGACCGAAGACGTTCTTTTCGAAACCATGCGGTTACGGTAACCCAAAGGTTACCAAATGTCAAACGCCCGATCCCCAGCCGCGGTCGCAGGCGCAATCCGCGTCGGCGCTCGCGCCTTTTTCATTCTCGTGCCGGCGACGGCGCCGCCCGCGCGAATCGCTGGCGAGCGGCACCGACGCAGCCGACGGTTTCGCCACGGAACGGAAGTTCGAATCGACCGCCCCGACCCGCCTGGCGCGCGCTGTCGGCGGCCTCCGTGCCGGCTCGGCGAAGAGCACGTCGGGACTTTGGACGACCCCTGTCGCTTCGTGTCCGCGCGCCGTCAAGCGGCAAGTCCCCGGTCCCCGGGGTTCCCCGCGCGGATTGCGGCAGGCCGGCGTGGCGTTCGAGACGGACGACGAACGCAGGGCGGCGACAGTTCGCGCCGGATCGGCTGCTGCAATTCCGGCCCGACGGAGCGGTCAACGGCCGACGGGCCGCTTCAAGGGCGGATCACCAGCTTGCCGACCACGCGCCGCGAAAGCAGGTCCTGCAGCGCCTGCGCCGTTTCCGCGAGCGGATACTGTCTCGACACCAGCGGCCTGAGCCTGCCCTCGCCCAGCCAGCCGAACAGTTGCGCCAGAAGCCGATGGTTGCCAGCCGGATCGCGCTTGGCGAATTCGCCCCAGTAGACGCCGACCGCCGAGACCTCCTTCAGCAGCAGCACATTGGCCGGGATCTGCGCGATCTCGCCAGCCGCAAAACCGATCACGAGCAGCCGGCCGCGCCACGCCAGCGCCCGCAGCGCTGCCGCCGTATAGGCGCCGCCGACCGGGTCGTAGACAACGTTCACGCCCTGCCCGTCGGTCATCGCCCGCACCGCCTCGCGCAGGTCGGTCGACGAATAGTCGATCAGTCCGTCGGCGCCGAGCTGGCGCGCAGCGTCAAGCTTCTCGCGCGTGGAGGCAGCGGCGATCACGCGCGCGCCGGCGAGCTTGCCCAGTTCGACCGCGGCCAGTCCGACGCCGCCGCCGGCACCAAGCACCAGCAGCGTCTCGCCTCGCTGCAGCCGGCCGCGGTCGGCGAGTGCATGCTGCGAGGTCGCGTAGGTCAGCGTGAATCCAGCGGCCACGGCGATATCGACGTTTGCCGGCAGCGCGGCCGTCTGTGCCTCGGCCGCGCAGACGAACTCGGCGAAGCCGCCGATGCCGACGAAAGCGACGACGCGGTCACCCGGCTTCAGCCTTGCGATGCCGCTGCCCACTGCATCGACCGTGCCGGCCACCTCGGTGCCGGGCACGAAAGGCAGCGGCGGCTGCATCTGGTACTTCTTCTGAATGATCAGCGCATCGGGGAAGTTGACGCCCGCCGCGGCGACTCGGATGCGCACTTCGCCGGCGCCGGGTTCGGGCAGGGGCAGTTCGACGAGCCGCAGTCTGTCCGGCGTGCCCCACTCCGTGCACTGGATGGCTTTCATCGGTCCTCCTCGGTGAAGCTGCACCCCGCAGGGGCAGTGGCAGCGCTGCGCTATTCTGCGGCATCCGCAAGGAGAGCCATGCAGTTCGACCATTCGCCGAAGGTGCAGGACCTGTGCCGCCGCGTGCAGGCGTTCATGCTCGAGCATGTCTATCCGAACGAGCGGCGCTTCCACGAGGAAGTCGAAGAAAACACGCGACAGGGACGGCGGTGGACACCGACCCGGCTGGTCGAGGAGCTGAAGCCCAAGGCGCGCGTGGCCGGCTTATGGAATCTGTTCCTTCCGGATTCGACGCATGGCGCCGGGCTGAAGAACATCGAATACGCGCCGCTGGCAGAACTGATGGGGCGGGTGCCGTGGGCCAGCGAGGTATTCAACTGCAGCGCGCCGGACACCGGCAACATGGAGACGCTCGAGCGCTACGGCACGCCGGAACAGAAACGGCAGTGGCTCGAACCGCTGCTCGAAGGCCGGATCCGTTCCGGCTTCGCGATGACCGAGCCCGAGGTCGCCTCTTCCGACGCCACCAACATCCAGACGCGGATCACGCGCGACGGCGATCATTACACGGTCAACGGGCGCAAGTGGTGGACGTCCGGCGCCGGCGATCCCCGCTGCCGCATCTACATCGTGATGGGCAAGACCGATCCGCAGGCGCCGAAGCACCAGCAGCAGTCGATGATCCTCGTGCCGGCCGATGCGCCGGGGGTGCGCGTCGTCCGTCCGCTGAACGTCTTCGGTTACGACGACGCCCCGCACGGACACATGGAGACGGTCTTCGACCACGTTCGCGTGCCGGCGACGAACATCCTGCTTGGCGAAGGCCGCGGTTTCGAGATCGCGCAGGGCCGTCTCGGGCCCGGCCGAATCCATCACTGCATGCGCTCGATCGGCCTGGCCGAGCGCGCCCTTGAGCTGATGTGCCGGCGCCTGGCCGCGCGCTCGGCCTTCGGTGGCCCGGTCGCGCGACAGACGGTGTGGCAGGAGCGTATCGCCGAGGCCCGCTGCATGATCGAGCAGGCGCGGCTGCTGACGCTGAAAGCCGCCTGGATGATGGACACGGTCGGCAACAAGGCGGCAAGAGCCGAGATCGCGATGATCAAGGTCGTGGCGCCGAACGTCGCCTGCAAGGTGCTCGACTGGGCGATCCAGGCCCATGGCGGGGGCGGCATGTGCGACGACTTTCCCATGGCCTATGCCTATGCGCTGGCCCGGACCCTGCGCTTGGCCGACGGCCCCGACGAAGTCCACCGCAACGCGATCGCCAAGCAGGAGATCGCGCGTCACGCTGCCACCACGACCGACGAAGGAACGCATCAATGATCGATCTGTACAGCTGGCCGACACCGAACGGCCATAAGGTCCACATCATGCTCGAGGAGTGCGGCCTGCCGTACAGGGTGCATGCGATCGATATCGGCGCCGGCGACCAGTTCACGCCGGAGTTCCTGGCCATCAGCCCGAACAACAAGATCCCGGCCATCGTCGACCCGGACGGCCCCGACGGCAAGCCGATCTCGCTGTTCGAGTCGGGGGCGATCCTGCTCTACCTGGCCGGCAAGACCGGCCGCTTCCTGCCTGCTGATGTGCGCGGCAAGTACGTCGCGCTGCAGTGGCTGATGTTCCAGATGGGCGGCGTCGGGCCGATGCTCGGCCAGGCCCATCACTTCCGCCTCTACGCGCCGGAGAAGATCGAGTACGCCATTAACCGTTACACCAACGAGGCCCGGCGCCTGTATGCGGTGATGGACAAGCGGCTGGCGGACGTTCCCTACTTCGCCGGCGAGTACGGCATCGCCGACATTGCCATCTTCCCGTGGACGCGCTCGCACGAAAGACAAGGCGTCGACCTCGCCGATTATCCCAACTTCAGGCGCTGGTTCGATTCGGTCGGCGCGCGGCCGGCGGTGCAGCGCGGCGTGCAGGTGCTGGCCAACCGGCGCAAGCCGCTGATCGACGACAAGGCGCGGGAGAACCTGTTCGGCGCCATGCAGTACGCGCGGCACTGAACGGCGCCGGCCACGCCGGCGGCTACTGCAACGGATCCTTCAGCAGATTGGCGAAGGGCATCGGCATCACCTTGATGCCCTCGTCCTCCAGCGCTTCGGCCTCGTCCTTTGTGGTGACGCCGCGTATGCCGCGCTCGGGCGCTTCCTTGTAGTGGATGCGTCGTGCCTCTTCGGCGAATCGTTCGCCGACATCCTCGGTGCCGGCGACGATCTCGCGCGCCAGTTTCAGCAACAGTGCCTGCATCTGTTCGGCAGTCGGCATCGCCGCCACCTGACGCTGCGGCGGGGCCTCGGCGCCGAGGTTCAGCCGCGGCGCCGACAGCGCCTTGGCGACCGTCGTGGAGCCGCACACGGGACATTGCACCTGAGCGCCTGCCAGTTGCGCATCGAACGCCTCGGCCGAGGCGAACCAGCCCTCGAAGGCGTGCTGCTTGTCGCAGTTGAGGTTGTAGACCTTCACTGTCGGCCTAAGGTGGATGCTGGTGCCGCGGGCCGGACTCGAACCGGCATGGACGTTTGATCGTCCGGCGGATTTTAAGTCCGCTGTGTCTACCGATTTCACCACCGCGGCGCGCGTCGATCGGGCGCGGCCGCGCACCGATCAGCAGGCGCGCGGATCAAGACGATCTGGAGGCGGGGGTCGGAATCGAACCGGCGTACACGGATTTGCAGTCCGCTGCATGGCCACTCTGCCACCCCGCCCGAAGCTGACCGATTGTAGCGACGCTTCGGTGACGAGCCGCGAAAAAAGGGGAAGCCGACGGGCTTCCCCTTTTTGCTTGAATCTGGAGCGGGAAACGAGTCTCGAACTCGCGACCTCAACCTTGGCAAGGTTGCGCTCTACCAACTGAGCTATTCCCGCGAAGGCGCGAATTATATCGGGCGAGACTGCCCTGTCAAAACACGAGGCCCTATGCCGCGTCGCGCCCGGCAAGATGCGGCCAGGCCAGGCGCAGGTAGTAGAACATCGAGTAAACGGTCAACGCGGCGGCGATGTAGATCAGCACCGTACCGATGGCCGCGATCGGGATCACGCCGAACAGTGGATCGTGATACAGCAGTACCGGGATGGCGACCATCTGCATGATCGTCTTCAGCTTGCCCAGCCAGTTGACGGCGACGCTCGCCGACGCGCCGATCTGCGCCATCCACTCGCGCAGCGCGGAGACCGTGATCTCGCGGCCGATGATCACCAGCGCGACGAACTCGTCGATGCGACCGAGCGTCAGCAGCACGACCAGTGCCGCGCACACCATCAGCTTGTCGGCCACCGGGTCGAGAAACGCGCCCATGCGCGTGATCAGCTTGTACTTGCGCGCCAGATAACCGTCGAAGCCGTCGGTGATCGCCGCCAGCGTGAACAGCGCGCATGCGGTCGCGTTCTGCCAGTGCGCAGGAAAGACCGATGACGGCAGGTAGAACACGCCGATGACCATCGGGATCATGGCGATCCGCGCCCAGGTCAGGAACATCGGCAGGTTCATCGGCATGGCGGATCAGCGCAACTGGCGCGGGGCGCGGGGCGATCGTCTTCAGGGGGAAGGAAACACGGTAAGCGGGCGCCTCATGCTACCCGCCCTGTCCGTGCAGCTGCGCGTGAATGCGCTCGGCGAGCTTACGGGAAACACCATCGACCTGGGCAATGTCTTCGATCGAGGCCGACATCAGTCCGCGCAGTCCGCCGAAGCGCGCCAGCAGGCGCTGCCGGCGCTTCGGGCCGATGCCTTCCATGTCCTGCAGCTGCGAACTCTGGCGCGGCTTGGCGCGCCGGGCACGCATGCCGGTGATGGCGAAGCGATGCGCCTCGTCGCGGATCTGCGCAATCAGCAGCAGCGCCTGCGATTCCCGGCCAAGGTGCATCGGCGCGCGGCCGTCGGCAAACACCAACTCCTCCAGGCCGACCTTGCGCTCGGGTCCCTTGGCCACGCCGACGAGCAGCCCCGCGTCGAGCCCGAGCTCGGCGAAGACCTGACGCGCCGTTTCGACCTGTCCGGCGCCGCCGTCGATCAGAACCAGCGACGGCGGGGTCCCCTCGCCGCGTGCGAGGCGCTGATAGCGCCGTGCGAGCGCCTGCCGCATCGCGGCGTAGTCGTCGCCCGGCGCGACATCGTCGATATTGAAGCGGCGGTACTCGGCCGGCTGCATCGCGTGGTCGTGATAGACGACGCACGCCGCCTGCGTCGCTTCGCCCATGGTGTGGCTGACATCGAAGCACTCGACGCGCAGACGGGCGGGATCGCCGTCCGGCACGTCCAGCGCCAGCGTCTCGATCAGGGCCCGCGTGCGTGCCTGCTGCGAACCCTCTTCGGCCAGCCTACGCGCCAGCGCCAGCCTGGCGTTGGCCTCGGCCATTTCGAGCCAGCGCCGTCCACTGCCCTGCGGCTGGCGCAGAACCTGCAGCCGCTCGCCTGCCGGGCGGATCATCGGCGTCAGCTCGTCGGCATCGAGCTCGCCATTGACGATCAGCACCGGCGGCGCCGAAAGATCAGCGTAGTGCTGCGAGACGAAGGCCTCGAGCACCTCGCTGGCCGCGGCGTCCTCGGCGGCGCGCGCCGGAAAGAACGGGCGATCGCCGAGATGACGGCCGCCGCGCACCATGGCCAGATTGACGCAGGCCAGGCCGTTTTCGATCACGACGGCGATCACGTCGGCGTCGGTGTCGCCGCCCGTGGTATCGACTGCCTGCTGGTGCAGCACGCGCGACAGGCTGCCGAGCTGGTCGCGCACAGCGGCGGCGTCCTCGAAGCGCAGTTCGGCGGCCAGCTGCTGCATCTTCGCTTCGAGCTCGGCCGTCACTTCGTCGCTTGCGCCGCGCAGGAAGCGCAGCGCGCGATCGACGTCGGCCGCATAGGCGTCGGCACCGATCAGTCCGACGCAGGGGGCGCTGCAGCGCTGGATCTGGTGCAGCAGGCACGGCCGCGAACGGTTGCTGAAGACCGTGTCCTCGCAGGTGCGCAGGCGGAACACCTTCTGCAGCACGCGGATGCTGTCCTTCACCGCCCAGGCATTCGGATACGGCCCGAAGAACCGCGCCCGGCGGTCGGGCGCGCCGCGAAAGTAGGCGATGCGCGGGAACGCGTGCGCGCTGAACTTCAGGTACGGATACGACTTGTCGTCGCGGAACAGGATGTTGTAGCGCGGCGCCAGCTGCTTGATCAGATTGTTCTCGAGCAGCAACGCCTCCGCCTCGGAGCGCGTCACGGTCGTGTCGATCGCGGCGACACGCTCGAGCATGTGTGCCGTGCGCGGCCCGACGCCCCGGCTGAAGTAGGAGCCGACGCGCCGGCGCAGATCGCGGGCCTTGCCGACGTACAGCACGTGGCCCGAGGCATCGAGCATGCGGTAGACGCCGGGAAGGTGCGGTAGGCCGTCGACCGTCGCTCGCGGATCGAACGCGGCGGCTGCGCCGCTGCCTGATTGTTCCGAGGATGACACGCTGCTTCGACCGTCGGCCGGCTCTATAATTGCAGGCTTTTCAAGCACTTGATGCCGCCGGCGATTGTACGAGGCGCGGGGGCACGTCACTGTCAGGACACCGAATCATGGCCAAGATCCTCGCGACCGAAATCCGCGCCGGCAATCTGCTCGAGCTCGACAAGCGCATCTGGCGC
Source organism: uncultured Burkholderiaceae bacterium (assembly GCA_964509545.1). Lineage (GTDB taxonomy): Bacteria > Pseudomonadota > Gammaproteobacteria > Burkholderiales > Burkholderiaceae_F > JADJWR01. Next base: position 92,972 of record CAZDXQ010000005.1, read on the forward strand.
GTACTGAAATCGCACCACGTGCACGTCGGCGGCCGCGGCGGCGCCTACATGCAGATCGAGATCAAGGACGTCGAGAGCGGGCAGAAGCGAAACGAGCGCCTGTCGACCGACGAACGCGTCGAGCGCCCGTTCATCGATCGGCGCACGATGACCTATTCGTACCAGGACGGTAGCAACTACGTGTTCATGGACAACGAGACCTACGAGCAGCTGTCGCTCGGCGCCGATTTCCTCGAAGGGCAATCCGACTACCTGCTGCCGAACATGGAGGTCGAGATCAACTTTCACAATGAGCGGCCGATCGGCATCCAGCTGCCGACCAGCGTCGTGCTCGAAGTGATCGAAACCGAGCCCGGCATCAAGAACGCGACGGCCACGACGTCGTTCAAGCCGGCCAAGCTGGAAACCGGCATCACGGTGCAGGTGCCGCCGTTCGTCAATACCGGCGAGAAGATCCGCATCAGCACCGACGACGGCTCGTACATCGAGCGCGCCTGAAGTCGTGCGCGGCGCGGCGCTGCACCTCATTCGCAGCGGAGCCGATTGATGAACCGATCGCCTGCACCGTCGACGCCGGCCGCGCTGGCCGGCGTGCGCGTGATCGAGATGGGCCAGCTGATCGCCGGGCCGTTCGCCGGCAAGATGCTCGGCGAATTCGGCGCCGACGTGATCAAGATCGAGCCGCCGGGCGACGGCGACCCGCTGCGCAAGTGGCGGATGCTCAAGGACGGCACGTCGGTGTGGTGGCAGGTGCAGTCGCGCAACAAGCGATCGGTCACGCTCGATCTGCGACTGGCCGACGGTCAGGAAATCGCCCGCCGCCTGATCGCCGGCGCCGACGTCCTGATCGAGAACTTCAGGCCCGGCACGCTCGAAGGCTGGGGTCTCGGCTGGGAGCAGCTGAGCGCCATCAACTCCGGCCTGGTGATGCTGCGCATCTCCGGCTATGGGCAGACCGGTCCGTATCGCGACCTGCCCGGCTTCGGCGCCATCGGCGAAGCGATGGGTGGCCTGCGCCACCTTACCGGCGAGCCCGGGCGCGTTCCGGTGCGCGTCGGCGTGTCGATCGGCGACACGCTGGCGGCGCTGCACGGCGTGATCGGCGTCATGATGGCCCTGCATCACCGCAAGGCAAACGGCGGCGCCGGGCAGGTCATCGACGTGGCGCTGCACGAAGCGGTATTCAACGTGATGGAAAGCCTGATCCCCGAGTACAGCGTCTTCGGCGCCGTGCGCGAAGCGGCCGGCAGCGCGCTTCCCGGCATCGCCCCGTCGAATGCCTACCGCTGCAGCGATGGCTATGTGCTGATCTCGGGCAACGGCGACAGCATCTTCAGGCGGCTGATGGAGGCGATCGGCCGCAAGGATCTGGCGGACGCTCCCGATCTGGCCGGCAATGTCGGCAGGGTGGCCCGCGTTGCCGAGATCGATGCCGCGATCGAGCACTGGACCGAGACGCGAACGGTCGACGGCGCGGTGAAAGCGATGGCGGCGGCGCGGGTGCCGGCCGGCAAGGTGTACACGGCGAAGGACATCCACGAGGATCCGCACTATCGAGCGCGCGAAATGATCGTCCAACAGGAGACCCGCGACGGCTGGTCGCTCGACGTCCCGGGCGTGGTGCCCAAATTGTCGGCGACCCCGGGGACGTTGCGTTCGGCCGCGCCCCACCTGGGACAGGACACGGATGCGGTGCTGCGCGAACTCGGCCTTGCCGATGCGGCGATCGCCGACCTTCGCGCCAAAGGCGTGCTCGGCTGACCGCCCCTACGCGGCGGAGGAGGCGGCGTTGAGCGCGGTGACCTCGTCGCGGGCGGCGAGATAACGCGGCTCGCGCAGCAGTTCCTCGATCGATGGCGGCATTCCGCGCGGCGCGATGCGTGCCAGCCTCTGCCCGAAAGCCGCCGTGCGCCGCCAGCGGATCGCCCCAAGCAGTTCGTCGGCGGCGGCCGCGGCATTGCAGACGAGGACGAAGTCGCAGCCGGCATCGAGCGCCGCCTGTGCGCGTTCGACGATACCCCCGGCAACCGCCGCGCCCTCCATCGACAGGTCGTCGCTGAAAACGGCGCCGGTGAAGCCGAGCTGCCGGCGCAGCACGCCCTTGATCCAGCGCGCGGAGAAGCCCGCCGGCAAGGTGTCCACATGCGGGAAGACCACGTGCGCCGGCATGACGCCGGCGAGCGCAACGCCGAGCCAGCGGTATGGCGCCGCGTCGGCATCAAGGATTTCGTCGCGCCGGCGTTCGTCGACGGGAACCGCGGTGTGCGAGTCGGCCGCTGGCCAGCCATGTCCCGGAAAGTGTTTGCCGCAGTTGGCCATGCCGGCGAGCGCCATCCCATGTGTCAGCTGCGCCGCCAGCAGCGCCACGACGCGCGGGTCGCGGTGCAGCGCGCGGTCGCCAATCACGCTGCTGCGTCCCCACTCGAGGTCGAGCACCGGCGCGAAGCTCAGGTCGACGCCATGCGCACGCAACTCGGCGGCGATGACGTAGCCGGTGGCCAGCGCGAGGCGGCAGGCGCGCAGCGCGTCTTCGTCCCACAACGCGCCGAGCCGCGCCATCGGTGCGATGCGGGTGAACGGCGACGCGCGGAAGCGCTGCACGCGCCCGCCCTCGTGGTCGACGGCAATGAGAAGCGGCGGCGAACGCAGGGCGCGGATCTCCGCCGTCAGCGCGCAAAGCTGCTCGCTCGAGGCGAAGTTGCGGGCGAAAAGGATCACCATGCCGACCCGCGGATGCCGCAGCCGGCGGCGGTCGGCGTCGGTGAGCGCCGTGCCTTCGACATCGACAACGACCGGTCCGAGCATCTAATCCTCCGCCGTTGCTGTTGCGTCGACGACTTCCGCCACGACGAAGGCCATCGCCAGCGTCTGCTCGTCGGTCACCGACACCGACAGGCGCAGCCGCTTGTCGCGCAGCAGGTCGGCGAGCGCGCCGTGCGCGACAAGCTGCGGCTGGCCCGAAGGCGCGTTGACGATCTCGGCGGCGCGCCAGCTCATCGGTGCGCGCATGCCCAGTCCGATGGCTTTCGACACCGCCTCCTTCGCCGCGAAGCGGGTGGCGAGGAACGCCACGCCGCGGCGCGCCGAACGCCTGCGCCGCGCCTCGTAACGCAGCCGCTCCTGCGGGCCGAGAATGCGCTCGACGAAGCGCTCGCCGAAACGATCGAGCGCCGCGGCGATGCGTTCGATCTCGACCAGGTCGGTGCCGATGCCGTAGATCACGCCGTCTCGCGCGTCGCGACCTCGGCGCTACGAATCGCCGCCACGTACATGCGTACCGTCGCCGCCATGCCGAACTCCAGCGCATCGGCGGTCAGCGCATGGCCGATCGACACCTCGAGCACGCCCGGCACGGCTGCAAGAAATGGTGGCAGGTTGTCGCGATTCAGGTCATGCCCGGCATTGACCCCCAGCCCCGCTGCCTGCGCCGCCTCGGCGGCCGCCCGGTACCGCGCAAGCTGCACCGCCTGCTCGGCCGTGCCGAAGGCCTTCGCATAGGGCTCTGTGTAGAGCTCGACCCGGTCGGCGCCCAGCGCACGCGCCGCCTGCATCGCCTCCGCGACCGGATCCATAAACAGGCTGACCCGCACGCCGAGCGCGCGGGCCTCCTCGATCATCGGGCGCAAGCGGTCGCCGTCGAGCGCCAGGTCCCAGCCATGGTCGGAGGTGAAGGCGCCCGTCTCGTCCGGCACGAACGTGCACTGCTGCGGCCGCACCGCACGCACGTACTCCATCAACTGATGGAAAGGATTGCCTTCGATGTTGAACTCCGCCGCCGGCCAGTTGGCCAGCAGCGCCGCCAGTTCGCGCACGTCGTCGCCGCGCACGTGGCGACCGTCGGGCCGCGGGTGCACCGTGATGCCGTCGGCACCGGCCTGAAGCGCGATGGCGGCGAACCTGGTCACGCTCGGAATGCCCAGCGCGCGCGTGTTGCGCACCAGCGCGATCTTGTTCAGATTGACGCTCAGCGCGGTCACTTCCGTCACAGCTCCTTCAGGTCCCGCAGGATGCGGCGCGTGTTCAGCGGCCGACCGTCGAGATGGTAGCGAATGATCAGGCGCAGCATCGCGCGCGCTTCCACCGCCACCGCCGGAGCGGCGAATTCGCCCGCCGCCATCGCCAGCGCCGTAGTCCCGGCAACGCTGACCCCGTCACTGTCGCCGTCGAGCCGCACCAGCCCGCGCTGCGGGTCGACGCGATAGCGCAGCTGCGGCGCCACAGGCTGGCCGTCGGCGCAGACCTCGAGCGACGGCAGATAGCCGATTTCGCGCAGCAGTTCGAACTCGAAGGCGCGAAGCGCTGCGCCCAGCCGCGCATCGTCATCGGCCAGGGCACGCAGCGCGCGCATGTAGGCGGCGAACAACTGCGGATGAGCGTCGGCGCGCGCCAGCAGCCGGACGATCAGTTCGTTAAGGTAGAAGCCGGCCAGCAGCGCGTCGCCGCGCAGCGGCACAAGCCCGCCGGTCCATTCGGCGCGGACCAGCGTCTTGACCTCGCCACGGCCAGACCAGGCCAGCGACAGCGCCGAAAACGGCGACAGCAGTCCGCGCAGCTGCGACGTGCGCCGCTTCGCCCCACGCGCCACGAGCGCCACCCTGCCGTGGTCGCGCGTCAGCGCCTCGACGATCAGGCTCGTCTCCCGCCACGGGTAGCTGTGCAGCACGAACCCCGGCTGGTGCTCGACCCGCGCGTCACCGCCGCGACGGCGCGAGGCCACGGCAGCCTGCCCGCCGTCATTCATAACCGAGGCTTTTCAGGGCGCGCGCATCGTCGCTCCAGCCGCGACGCACGCTGACATGGGTCTGTAGGTGCACCGGCTTGCCGAGCAGTTCCTCGATATCGAGACGCGCCAGCCGGCCGATTTCGCGCAGCTTGGCACCGCCCGCACCGATGACGATCGCTTTGTGCGCATCGCGCTCGACGAGCAGGGTAGCGACGATCTCGGCGCGCCGGGCGTCTTCGTTCCAGCGATCGATCGTCACCGCGATGCCGTAAGGCAGCTCGTCACCGAGCAGGCGAAATGCCTTTTCACGGATCGCCTCGGCCGCGAGGAAGCGAAGGCTGCGGTCGGTGAACTCATCGGCCTCGAACAAGGGTTCGCCCGGCGGCAGTCGCCGGCCGACCTCGTCGAGCAGGTCGTCGAGCTGGCGCCGCTTCTCGGCGCTGACCGGCACGACGGCAGCAAACGGATAGCGCGCCGACGCCTCGGCGATGCGCGGCAGGAGCAGGTTGCGGTCGGCCAGCAGGTCGGTCTTGTTCAGCGCCAGGATCACGTTGCCGCGATCGGCGGGCAGCAGGTCGACAACGGCCTGGTCCTCGGCGGAAAAGCCGCGCGCGTCGATCACCAGCACGATGACGTCGGCATCGGCAAGCGCGGCGCGCACGCTCTCGTTCATGCGCCTGGCCAGCGCCGAGCGCTGGCGGCGCTGCAGGCCCGGCGTATCGATGAAGATGTACTGAGTCGTCGCCGGCGGCACCCCACGCGTCAGCACGCCGAGCACGCGCAGCCGCGTCGTCTGCGGCTTGCGCGAGGTAATGGAGACATGCTCGCCGACGACGGCGTTGAGCAGTGTTGACTTGCCGACGTTGGGCCGGCCGACGATCGCCACGAAGCCCGTGCGCGGGCCCGCCGCGTCAGCCTCGATCGCGGCCGGCATCGGTCAGCGCGGAGGCGCGGTGGCGCGATCGGCGTCAGCCAAGGCCCCCGCTTCGGCAGGCGCCTGCGCGCCGCTGCCCGCCTCCGCGGCGACCTCGGCGGCGTTCCCCTCGCCCGAGCGCGCGGCCTCCGCCTGCTCGGCCGCGGCCTTGCGTTTGGCCCGCCGAGCCGCCTGCGCGGCCGCGAGTGCGGCATCGAGTGCCAGCTTCGCCGCGGACTGCTCGGCAGCGCGTCGGCTGCGCCCGCTGCCGCGCACGCTGATGTCCAGCTTCGGCACCGAGCACTCGACCTCGAACTCCTGGTTGTGCGCCGCCCCCCGCGTTTCGACCACCGCGTATTGCGGCAGCGGCAGCCGCTTGCCCTGCAGATACTCCTGCAGCAGCGTCTTGCTGTCCTTGCCGAGGGTCTTCGGATCGACCGACTTCACGACCGGTTCGAACAGACGCGTGATCACCGCGCGCGCGGCCTCGAAGCCGCGGTCGACGAACACCGCGCCCATTGCCGCCTCGAGCGTGTCGGCGAGGATCGACGGCCGGCGAAAGCCGCCGCTCTTGCGCTCGCCCTCGCCAAGGCGCAGGAACTGGCTCAGTTCGAGCCGCTCGGCGATCTCGGCCAGCGACTGCTGCTTGACCAAGTTGGCGCGCAGCCGCGACAGATCGCCCTCGTTCAGCCGCGAGAATTTCTGGAACAGCAACTGCGCGATCGTGCAGTTCAGCACGGCATCGCCGAGGAACTCCAGCCGCTCGTTATGCACCGCGCCGTGGCTGCGGTGGGTCAGCGCCTGTGCCAGCAGTTCGCGGTCGGCGAACTCGTAACCGAGGCGTTGCTCCAGTTCGCCCAGTTCCATCACGCGCGCCGCCCTGTCCGGACCCTACTGCACCCGCGGCCGCGCGCTGCTGCTACCCGAGAAATCGATCACCAGGCGCACGCTGTCCGTGATCGGGATCTGGTAGGAGTAGGCGTAGGAAATCACGATCTTGTCCGATTCCTTTGTGATGTCCAGATCCTTGCCGGCCACCGACTTGATGTCGTCGATCTGCGCATAGCGATCGAACGCCTTGCGCAACTCGGGCACCGTGTCCGCATCCTGCCGGATCCGGTTCACCGCCTTCTCGATGGCGAGGTACTCGGTGATCGCTGGCACCAGCTTGGCGCCGATGATCAAAAGGGCAACGATGATCAGTCCGACGAAGATCAGCGCGATCAGCCCCAGACCGCCCTGCCGCTTTCTTGTGCCGAACGTACCTGTCATTCGAATCCCCCTTGATCTCTGAAAGCCAGCGCGCCGGTCAATGGAAGCTGCCGATCCGGCTGATGTTGCCGAAGTTCATCCAGACGAAGAAGGCGCGGCCGACGATGTTCTCGTCCGGAACGAAGCCCCAGAACCGGCTGTCCTCGCTGTTGTCACGGTTATCGCCCATCACGAAGTAGTGCCCAGCCGGGACCGTGCATCGCACGGCCTCTGCTGTGTACTGGCACGCCTGCGGGTGCGTGTGCACGAACGCCCGCATGGGCGGCACCCCCGGCCCCTCGCTCAGGATGATGCGGTGCTCCACGTTGCCCAGCTTCTCGGAGTACTGCGCGTAATACTGCACCCGTTCCTCCTCGAAGTAGCGCGGCAGCGGCCGCAGCGGCACCGACTGGCCGTCGATCGCCAGGCGCCGGTCAGCGTACTCCACCCGGTCGCCCGGCAGACCGACCACGCGTTTGATGTAATCCTGCGACGGGTTGTGCGGAAAACGGAACACCATGACGTCACCGCGCTGCGGCGAACCCATTTCAATGATCTTCTTGTTTAGCACAGGGAGCCGAATCCCGTACTCATACTTATTCACGAGGATCAAGTCACCGATCTGCAGCGTCGGAATCATCGAGCCGGACGGGATGCGGAACGGCTCGAACAGGAACGAGCGCAGCACGAAGACGATCAGGATCACCGGAAAGAAGCTCGCCGTGTACTCCAGGTACCACGGCCGCTGCGTCAGGCGGGCGGTAAGCGCGGCCCGCTCGCTGGCCAGCGCCTCGGCATTGATCCCGACCTTGCCGGCATTGCGCGCATCGAACTCCGCCACGGCCGCCACCGCCGCCGCCTGCCGCTGCTTTTTGAGCCACAGCACATCGAGCAGCCACATGACGAAGCTCGCGGCGAGCAGGATGAACAGGATCAGCGCAAAGTTCATTTGTCCTCGACCTGCAGGATGGCGAGAAACGCTTCCTGCGGAATTTCGACGGTGCCGACCTGCTTCATCCGCTTCTTGCCGGCCTTCTGCTTCTCGAGCAGTTTCTTCTTGCGCGTGATGTCGCCGCCGTAGCACTTGGCCAGCACGTTCTTGCGCAGCGCCTTGACGTTCTCGCGGGCGATGATGTTGGCGCCGATCGCCGCCTGGATCGCCACGTCGTACATCTGCCGCGGGATGATCGAGCGCATCTTGGCGGCGATCTCGCGGCCGCGGTACTGCGAATTGCTGCGGTGGACGATCACGCTGAGCGCATCGACGCGGTCGCCGTTGATCAGCATGTCGACCTTGACCACGTCGGCCGCCCGGTACTCCTTGAACTCGTAGTCCATCGAAGCGTAGCCGCGCGAGACGGACTTCAGCTTGTCGAAAAAGTCGAGCACGATCTCCGCCAGCGGCAGGTCGTAGTGCAGGTGCACCTGGCGGCCGTGGTAGGCGAGGTTGGTCTGCACGCCGCGCTTGCCGGTGGCGAGCGTGATCACGGCTCCCACGTACTCCTGCGGCACGAAGATCGTCACGTGCACGATCGGCTCGCGGATCTCCTCGATCTTCGCCGGATCGGGCATTTTCGACGGATTCTCGACCTGCACCACGGTGCCGTCGCGCAGCAGCACCTCGTAGACCACCGACGGCGCAGTGGTGATCAGGTCCATGTCGTACTCGCGCTCGAGCCGCTCCTGCACGATGTCCATGTGCAGCAGGCCGAGGAAGCCGCAGCGGAAGCCGAAGCCGAGCGCCTGCGACACCTCTGGCTCGAAGTGCAGCGCCGCGTCGTTCAACTGCAGCTTGGTGAGCGCGTCGCGCAGCGCTTCGTACTGGTTCGACTCGACCGGGTACAGCCCGGCGAAGACCTGCGGCTTGACCTCGCGGAAGCCGGGCAGCGGCGCCAAGGCCGGCCTGGTCGACTGGCTCGGCGCGTGGGTCACGGTGTCGCCGACGCGAGCATCGCGCAGTTCCTTGATGCCGGCGATGATGAAGCCCACCTCGCCCGCCGAAAGTTGCTCGCGGCTGCGCGACTTCGGCGTGAAGACGCCGACCTGCTCGACCAGGTGGCTGGCGTCGGTGGCCATCAGCAGGATGCGCTCCTTCGGCCTGATCGTCCCGTTGACCACGCGCACCAGCATCACCACGCCGACGTAGTTGTCGAACCAGGAGTCGATGATCAGCGCCTGCAGGGGCGCAGCCGGATCGCCCTGCGGCGGCGGCACGCGCTCGATGATCCGTTCCAGTATCTCGTCGACGCCCTGCCCGGTCTTGGCGCTGGCCAGCACCGCGTCGTCCGCGTCGATGCCGATCACGTCCTCGATCTCTTCCCGCGCCTGCTCGGGATTCGCCGACGGCAGGTCCATCTTGTTCAGGATCGGCAGCACCTCGACGCCGAGTTCGATCGCCGTGTAGCAGTTGGCCACCGTCTGCGCCTCGACGCCCTGCGAGGCGTCGACCACCAGCAACGCGCCCTCGCAGGCCGACAGCGACCGGCTGACCTCGTAGGAGAAGTCGACGTGCCCGGGCGTATCGATCAGGTTCAGGTTGTAGCGCTGTCCGTCCGCGGCGGTGTACTCCAGCGCCGCGGTCTGAGCCTTGATCGTGATGCCCCGTTCTCGCTCGAGGGCCATCGTATCGAGGACCTGCGCCTCCATTTCGCGCTCCGCCAGACCGCCGCAGCGCTGGATCAGGCGGTCGGCCAGCGTCGACTTGCCGTGGTCGATGTGGGCGATGATGGAAAAGTTGCGAATGTGTTGCATCGAGGTCCTGGATGGGCGGCGTTGCCCGAACTCCGCCCGGCGGCTGCTTCGCCGCCGTTTCCGGATCCGAACAGGCAAAGCAAAGGGGGTGCGCTCCCGGCGACACCCCCCATGTTCAGGCCGCGGCGCGCATTTTAGCGTGGCCGCGCCTTGACCCCGCGACTAGCGCTCAGCCGGACGGACGATCACGAACTGCGTTGAATCGGCGCGTCGCACCAGCAGCGCGACATTGCGCTTGCGGTCGATCTTGGCCACCTGCTCGTTGAACTGCTTGGCGTTGACCACGTCGACATTGTTCACCGCGAGGATCAGGTCGCCCGTGCGCACGCCGGCATTGGCTGCCGGCCCCTCCACCGCCTCGACCTGGACCGCGCCCTTGAGCTTCAGTTCCTTGAGCCGCTCCGGCGGCAGGTCCGAAACGGTCAGGCCAAGGAAGTTCGCCGGCGCAGTGCTGCGCGGCGACGGTTCGCCGCGCCGTGCCACCTGCTGCTCCGCGGCCATCTCGACTACGGTCACCTGCAGGTCGCGCTGCGTTCCTTTCCTCCAGACCGTCATCGTCGCCTTGCTGCCCGGCCTGGTGCCGCCGACGATGCGCGGCAGGTCGGACTGGCTCTCGATCGCGCGCCCGTCGAAGCGCAGCACGACGTCGCCGGCCTCGACGCCTGCCTTGGCGGCCGGACCGTCCGGATCGACGTTGGTGACCAGCGCGCCCTGCGGCTTCGACAGTCCGATCGCCTCGGCCACCTCGCGCGAGACGGCGCCGATCGTCACGCCGATGCGGCCACGGATGACGCGGCCGGAGACGCGCAACTGATCCTGAACGCGCATCGCCTCGTCGATCGGAATGGCGAACGAGATGCCGGCAAACGCGCCGGACGTCGTGAAGATCTGCGAGTTGATGCCGACCACCTCGCCGCGCATGTTGATCAGCGGGCCACCCGAATTGCCGGGGTTCACGGCGACGTCGGTCTGGATGAAGGGCAGGAATTCGCCCGTCTCACGCGCCTTGGCGCTGACGATGCCGGCCGTCACCGTGCTTTCGAGCCCGAACGGCGAGCCGATAGCGATCACCCACTCGCCGACGCGAAGCCGGTTCGAATCGCCGATCTTCACTGCCGGCAGGCCGCTCGCCTCGATCTTCAGCAGCGCCACGTCGGTGCGCTGGTCGGAGCCGATCAGCTTGGCGCTGAACTCGCGTTTGTCGGCCAGGGTCACGGTGATCTGCTCGGAGCCGTCAACGACGTGGTGATTGGTCATCACATAGCCGTCAGCCGAGATAATGAAACCCGAGCCCAAGCCCCGCGGCACCGGCCGGTCGCCGCGCGGACCCGGACGCGGCTGCGGCTGGCCCGGCTGCGGCTGGGGGAAGAAACGGCGGAAAAACTCGTAAAACGGATCGTTCTCGTCGAGCCCCGGAATCTGCGGCGTGCCGCCGCGGCCGTGAACGGAACTCAGGCGAGCCGTCGTGCGAATGTTCACCACCGCCGGACCGACCCGTTCGGCCAGGTCGGCGAAATCAGGAAGTTGCGCCGCAGTCGTCTGCGCCTGCAGCGCCAGTGGAACGAAGCCCAGTACCATGAGGACGGGCAGCAGGGCACGGGAAATCAGCGTGGTCATCATTCGAGCTCTTGTTTCGAGGATGAGTCGGACTGCACTTCAGCGAGCGATCCGTTCGGCCCCGTAGGCGACGGCACGCGCGGTGCTCGAAGGGATTTCGCCGACGACGGTCACCGCCGCATCGCCGATCCGTCGCACGTAGGCATTGATCGGACCGCGCTGCGGCAGCGACTCATCGCGCGCCGACGACGACGCCGGCTCGATGAACACCGACATGGTGGCGAGGCCGTCGGAGTAGACCGCCTGCAGCGCCGGCCCCGACGACATCGGCCGCCGCACCGCGTAAAGGGGCCTGAAACCGCCTGGCGGCGATACGCGCCAACCCTGCTCGCGCAGGTCGACCGGCCGGTGCGCCGTCTCGTCGATCTTCCAGCCGTCGGTCGACCACGACGGTTTCAGCTGCTGACGGTCGACGCTGCCGATGCGCACCTCGGCAAAGGCCATCTGCTCGAGGACCTCGCCGCGTTCGTTCAGCGTCTGCGATCGCAGCAGCAGTCCGCTGTCGCGATCGACCCAAAGCCGATAACCGTAGCGGTCACCCTGCCGTGGGCGGATCTCGAGAACCTGGCAGTCGAAGCCGCCGACGCGTTCGCGACCGATGATCTGCACCGCGTAATGCTGAAGCAGTTCGCCGGTGGCGGCACTGGCCAGCGCCGGGAACGACTCCGCCCGTGCCCGCCGCTCGACCACGACGCGGCGCGACTCGGGAATCAGGCACCTGACTTCGTCGGCCTCACGGATGAACTCGCGCGGCCGGCCGTCCATCGGCTGCAGCCGCTCGAGCGAGTTCTGCCCGTCGAATACATGGACGACGCGCGACATGCGCACGTCGTTGCCCTGCTGGTAGACCATCGTGCCGGCGTAATCGAGCTGGCGCGCGGCTTTCTGCACCATCTGCAGCCATTGCTCGGGTGTGCGGCCGTCGGCTGCGTCGCGGGCAATGCCGGCGCGCTCCTGCGCCTGCAGCGCCGGGACCAGAGCGAGCAGGCACAGCGATGAAACCAGCCAGCGCCAGCGCAGCAGCCCCAGGCCCTGCATCAGCGCGCCTCCTGCAGCTGCAGCGCACCGGAGGTGCGCACGTACGGCGTCGAGTAAGGCATCAGCGTCGGTTGCGCCAATTCGCGATGCGCCGCGAGATAGCGTTCGAGCAGCGGCGAACGGTCGATCTGCAGCGCCTTGCCGTCCGTAGACACCGCCGGCACGGCCGGCGGACTCAGCGCGGCGACCGCCTCGGGCGAATTGGTCTGGCGCGACGGCAGGCCGATGGCGATCAGTACCGCCGCGGCCGCCGCCGCACCGGCACCCGGCACGAGCCACCGAAGCAGCCTGGGCCGCGCGGGCAAAGCGCCCGGCGCCAGCACCGTCGGTTCGCGCTCGACCGCGGCCGAAACGCGCGCCGTGAAACCGGCGACATGCCAGGAAGCGACGTCGGCCGAGCGCAGCGCGTCGCCGACGCAGCTGAACATCGCCCACCGGCGACAGGCATCCTCGTCGATGCGCAGTCGCTCGAGAAGCGCGCGGCATTCGCCGGCCTCCAGTTCGCCGTCGAGCAAACTTGACAGGCGCTGGCCGCAGTCATCGCCGCCGCCCAAATACGGACCGTCGGCCGTGCTCGTTTCGTTTCGTCTCGCGCTCATCTGCTACCTCACCAGCGCCTGTCCTTGTTTGTTTCCAGAATCGGCCGCAATTCCTCGGCCACCGCCTCGCGCGCACGAAAGATGCGCGAGCGCACCGTGCCGATGGGACAGTTCATCGACGCCGCGATTTCCTCGTAGGTCAGACCCTCGAGCTCGCGCAGGACGATCGCTGTACGCAGGTCCTCGGGCAGCCGCTCGATGGCGCGGTTCACCGCCTCGGCCACCTGCTTCGACAGCAGCATCCGGTCGGGCGTGTCCTCGGTGCGCAGCGAGTCGCCGTCGTCGAAGTTCTCGGCGTCCTCGATCTCCGTCTCGGTCTGCGTCGGCGCGCGGCGTCCCTGCGCCACCAAGTAGTTCTTCGCCGTGTTGATCGCGATCCGGTACAGCCATGTGTAGAACGCGCTTTCGCCTCGAAAATTGGGCAGTGCCCGGTATGCCTTGACGAAAGCTTCCTGTGCCACGTCCTCGATCTCCGTCTGGTCGCGGATCAGCCGCGACAGCAGCCGGAACAGTTTGCGCTGATACTTGCTGACCAGGAGGTCGAACGCCCGCTTGTCGCCGCGCTGGACCCGCTCGACCAACTGCCAATCGACATCACGTTCACTCATCGATCGGCGGCTTGCGGCGCCGGCCAGCCCGCCTGCTCAGACAAGGCCCGCTTCATTTAGTTCGATCACCGTCGGGCGCCGATGCCGCGCCGTCCGCCCCCGCCTGCCACAGGCCCGCCACCCGCAGCCGGCGCCACGCCCCGGCAGGCAGCTGGTCCGGCCAGATCAACTGACGCCCGCCCGAGGTCTGCAGGCAGACGCAGCCCTCGCCCACGTAACACATTGCCGCCGCCGCAGATGTGCCATCGGCTGCGGCGCCGACATATACCCGGCCGTCGGCGCCGACGCCCAACCGAGGCAGGTCGCGGTGCGCCCGTGGGCGCAGCGTCACCAACAGCGCCGCTGCGGCCAGCAGCGCCGCCACCGTCCGTTCAGCGGTCGGCTCGACAACCAGCGCCGTGGCGCAGACCAGAGTGGCGACCGCGCAAAGCACCTGCGCCAGGACGCGCAGCCACCGCGCACGGCGCGATGGCTTCAGATCGACGCGGAAGGCGGCGGTTTCAGGCACGCCTGAAGACGAGGGTGCCGTTGGTACCGCCGAAGCCAAAGGAGTTCTTCAGCGCGACATCGATCTTCATCTGCCGCGCCTCGTTGGCGCAGTAGTCGAGGTCGCACTCTGGATCCTGGTTGAAGATGTTGATCGTCGGCGGCGAGATCTGATGGTGGACGGCGAGCACGGTGAACACCGACTCGATGCCGCCCGCCCCGCCAAGCAGGTGGCCGGTCATCGACTTGGTCGAATTGACGACGATCCCGCGCGCGGCGTCGCCGAGCGCCAGCTTGATCGCGTTGGTCTCGTTGACATCACCCAGGGGCGTCGAGGTGCCGTGCGCGTTGAGGTAGCTGACCTGATCCGCGTTTACGCGTGCGCTGCGCAGCGCATTGAGCATCGAGCGACGCGGGCCGTCGACGTCCGGCGCGGTCATGTGGTAGGCATCGGCACTCATGCCGAAACCCGTCAGTTCGGCGTAGATCTTCGCTCCACGCCGCCGGGCGTGCTCGTACTCCTCCAGGACCAGCACGCCCGCACCCTCGCCGAGGACGAAGCCGTCGCGATCGCGGTCGAAGGGCCTGCTGGCAGTGGCCGGGTCGTCGTTGCGAACCGACAGCGCCTGCATCGATGCAAAGCCGCCGACGCCGAGCGGACAGACGGTCGACTCGGCGCCGCCGGCGATCATCACGTCGGCGTCGCCGTGCTCGATCAGGCGCCCGGATTGGCCAATGCAGTGCAGGCCGGTCGTGCAGGCGGTGACGATCGCCAGATTGGGCCCCTTCAGCCCGAACATGATCGACAGGTTGCCCGAGATCATGTTGATGATCGCGCCCGGGATCATGAATGGCGAGATGCGCCGCGGCCCGCGCGTGGAAAACTCGCGGTGGTTGTCCTCGATCATCGGCAACCCGCCGATGCCGGAGCCGACCATGCAGCCGATCATCTCGCGATTGGCATCAGTGATCTCGAGGCCCGAGTCGCGGATCGCCTCGATCGAGGCGGCGAGCCCGTAGTGAATGAACGTGTCCATCCGGCGCGCTTCCTTCGCCGGCATGTACGACTCGACGTTGAAATCCCTGACTTCGCCGGCGATCTGGACGCGGAAGTCCTTCGCGTCGAAGCGGGTGATGCGGGAAACGCCGGATCTGCCGGCGATCAGGTTGCCCCATGCGGTGGCAACATCGTTGCCGACCGGACTGATGATGCCGAGGCCTGTGACGACGACACGTCGGCGTTCGCTCATGAGCTCGCAGCCCGATGCACGGCGGACGATGCCGCCGCCGCTCAGGCCTTCTTCAGGTGGGTGGTGACGTAATCGATGGCCTGGGCGACGGTGCGGATCTTCTCCGCTTCCTCATCGGGGATCTCGCATTCGAACTCGTCTTCCAGTGCCATCACCAGCTCGACGGTGTCCAGCGAATCGGCACCGAGGTCCTCGACAAACGCGGATTCGTTCTTGATGTCCGCCTCGTTCACGCCAAGCTGCTCGGCAACGATCTTCTTGACCCGCTGTTCGATGTTTTCCATTCACCCCTCCTCGAAACTGCTAGGGCTCCCGCCGACCCGCTTCACTGGTCGGACGACGAGCCCATACTGCGCAAAAGTCTAGCAGAGCAGCACCTTGCGGCCGCCGACCGCTCAGGTCATGTACATGCCGCCGTTGACGTGAATCGTGCTGCCGGTGACATAGCCGGCGGCAGCCGAAGCCAGAAACACCACCGCCGCGGCGACCTCGTCGGCCTGTCCGAGCCGGCCGAGCGGAATCTGGCCCAGCAGCGCCTGTGCCTGCTGCTCGCCGAGAGCGCGAGTCATGTCGGTGTCGATGAACCCCGGCGCGATGCAGTTGACGGTGATGCCGCGGCTTCCGATCTCGCGCGCCAGGGCACGGGTCATTCCGGCCACGCCTGCCTTGGCTGCCGCATAGTTCGCCTGGCCGGCGTTGCCGCTTGCGCCGACGACGGAGGTGATGTTGATGATGCGGCCATGCCGCGCTCTCATCATGCCGCGGAGCACGCCGCGCGAGAGACGAAACACGGCCGACAGGTTGGTTGCCAGCACAGTGTCCCAGTCCTCGTCCTTCATCCGCATCGCCAGGCCATCACGCGTGATCCCCGCGTTGTTGACCAGGATGGACAGCTTGCCGTGCGTCCGCGCCACCTCGTCGATCACCGCCTCGCAGCGAGACGCATCGGCCACGTCGAGCACCATGCCACTGCCGCGGCCAGCCTGCTGCAGCCGCTGCGTGATCGCGGCCGCGCCGGATTCGCCGGTCGCTGTACCGATCACGACCGCGCCGCAGCGCGCCAGGGCGGCGGCAATTGCCGCGCCGATACCGCGCGACGCGCCGGTGACCAGTGCCACTTCGCCGGATAGCGCATCGCCTGAAAACACCCGAGTCGGGTCCATCGTCATCCCCGCAAACGGCCTACGGCATCGGCGATGCTCGTCGGGTCAGTCAGGGCCAGACTTTCCACACCGGGCGCGATCCGCCGTGTCAGGCCTGCGAGGACCTTGCCGGGGCCGCACTCGACAACATGCGTGACGCCGTCGTCGGCCATCCGGCGGATGATCTCGGCCCAGCGCACCGGACCGGCGGCCTGACGCGCCAGCGCATCGCGGATGCGTTCCGGATCCTGCTCGACAGCGACGTCGATATTGTTGATCACCGCCACGCGCGGCGCCGTCAGCGGCTCGTCGCGCAGTCGCTCGCGCAACCGGGCCGCGGCCGGCGCCAGCAGCGACGAATGAAAAGGCGCCGATACCGGCAATGGCAGCGCGCGCTTGGCGCCGAGTCGCTTGGCCGCCTCGCAGGCCCGCGCCACCGCGGCGCTGTGCCCGGCGATCACCACCTGCGACGGCGCATTGAAGTTCACCGCCTCCACGACCTCACCCTGCGCGGCTTCGACGCAGGCTTGCGCCACCAGTTCATCGCTCAATCCGAGGATCGCCGCCATGCCGCCGGTGCCGGCCGGCACCGACTCCTGCATCGCCTGGGCGCGGAAACGGACGAGGCGCAGGGCCCTGTCGAGCGGCAGCGCTTCGGCTGCGGTCAGCGCGCTGTACTCGCCGAGGCTGTGTCCGGCCATTATCGTTGGCGGCAACCCTCCTGCGGCGATGAAGGCGCGGTAGATCGCAACGCCGGCAGCGAGCATCGCCGGTTGCGTGTTGACCGTCAGGTTCAGCTGCTCTGCGGGGCCCTCGGCGATCAGCCGACGCAGATCCTCGCCAAGCGCCGCATTGGCGCCGGCAAGAACGTCCTGGACTGCGGCGTCGGCGGCGAACGCATCGAGCATGCCCACCGACTGCGAACCTTGTCCGGGAAAGACGAAAGCGATCTTCATTGTCGGTCGACTTCGATGGTCAATAACGAACCAGCACCGAGCCCCAGGTGAAGCCGCCGCCCACCCCCTGCAGCAGCAGGTTCTGGCCGCGGCGGATGCGCCCGTCGCGCACGGCAACGTCGAGCGCCAGCGGTACCGACGCCGCCGACGTGTTGCCGTGCCGGTCGACGGTGACGATCACCTTGTCTTCGGGCAGGCCCAGCTTGCGCGCAGTGGCGCCGAGGATGCGGACGTTGGCCTGGTGCGGGATCAGCCAGTCGATCGCCTCGATGCCCATCGCGGCATCGGCGAGCACTTCACGCGCTGACGAATCGAGCACATTGACCGCCAGCCTGAACACCGCCTGGCCGTCCATGCGCAGGAAGGGATCGCCCTGCACCCTGCCCTGCGCCACGCGCCCGGCCGTGCACAAGATGCGCGCCTGTGATCCGTCCGCATGCAGGCGAGCCGCGAGGATGCCCGGCGCATCCGCGGCCTCGAGCACCACCGCACCGGCACCATCGCCGAAGAGCACGCAGGTGCTGCGGTCATTCCAGTCCAGGATGCGGGAGAAGACCTCGGCGCCGATCACGAGCGCGCGCCGATAGCCGCCGGTACGGATCATCGCATCGGCCACCGCCAGTCCGTAGACGAACCCGCTGCAGACGGCCTGCACGTCGAAGGCCGCGGCGCCGGCAGCACCCAATTCGTCCTGCACCAGACAGGCGGTGCTGGGAAAGATCTGGTCGGCCGTCGAGGTGGCCAGGATGATGAGATCGATCGAAGCCGGCTGCTGGCCCGCTGCCGCGAGCGCGTGCCGCGCCGCCTGCGCCCCGAGCGCCGTCGTCGTCAGCGAGACATCGGCCAGGTAGCGCTGGCGGATGCCGGTGCGCGCGACGATCCACTCATCGGAGGTTTCGACCCCGCGCGCAGCCAGATCGCGGACGAGTTCGGCATTGTCGACGGCACGTTTCGGCAGGGCGGCGCCGGTTCCGGTGATGCGTGACCAGATGCGCTGCATCGCCTTCAGGCCGCGGCGGTCGACGGCCGCTGCTCGTGCGCCAGCTGCGCCAGGAACGGTTGCATCGCCGCCACTGTGCGCTCGAGCAGCCGGTGCCGCGCGGCCTCGTAGGCAACGCCGATCGCATTGTCGAACGCCAGCGCATCGGCGGCGCCGTGGCTCTTGATGACGATGCCGCGCAGGCCGAGCAGGCTTGCGCCGTTGTAACGGCGGTGATCGACGCGGCGGCGGAAGCGCTTCAGCACCGGGTAGGCGAGAAGCGCAGCCGCCTTGGCCAGCGGACTGCGGGTGAACTCCTCCCGCACCATCGTCGCCAGCATCTGCGCCAGCCCCTCCGAGGTCTTCAGCGCGACGTTGCCGACAAAACCGTCGCAGACGATGACGTCGGTTGTGCCTTTGTAGATGTCGTCGCCCTCGACGTTGCCGGAAAAGTTCAGCGCACTGGCGCGCAGCATCTCGCCGGCACGCTTGACCACGTCGTTGCCCTTGATCACTTCTTCCCCGACATTCAGCAGACCGATGGTCGGCCGCTCCTTTTCCTGCACCGCGGCCACCAGCGCCGCGCCGAGGATGGCGAACTCAAACAGATGCTCGGCAGTGCAGTCGACGTTCGCGCCCAGGTCGAGCATCGTCGTCACGCCACCCCTGATATTCGGCAGCACGGTCGCGATCGCCGGCCGGTCGATGCCGTCCAGCGTCTTCAGTACGAAGCGCGAGATCGCCATCAGTGCGCCGGTGTTGCCGGCGCTGACGCAGGCGTCTGCGCGACCGTCCTTGACCGCGTTCACCGCCAGCCGCATCGATGAACTGCGCTTGCCGCGCAGCGCCATCGCCGGCGGATCGTCCATGGCGACGACCTCGTCGGTGTGCACGATCTCGGCCCGCGAACGGACGTCGGCGGCAAGTTGCGCCTCGATCTCGGCCTGGCGGCCGACGAGCAGCAACCGCACGTCGTCGTGACGACGAACGAAGGACGCCGCCGCGGCGACGGTCACCGCAGGACCGTGGTCGCCGCCCATGGCGTCGATGGCGATGCGAACGGTCACCGGTGGCCGCTGCCGAACGCGTTGCGACGAATCGCGGAATGCGGCCGATGGCGTGGCCGCGATGCTCTACTCGTCGTTCTTGGTCGCGACGACTTTCTTGCCGCGATAGAAGCCGGTCGGGCTCACATGGTGGCGGCGGTGGACTTCGCCGGTGCCCGGCTCGATCGCCAGCGGCGGGTTGGTCGCGAAATCGTGCGCGCGGCGCATGTTGCGCTTCGACGCCGACCGCTTGTTCTGCTGAACTGCCATGGCTGCCTCGCCAGTCAGAAAGAGTCAGCGGACGATTGTAGCGGAGTCGGGGCTTTGAACGGTCAGCCACGACGCCGGCAAACCGCCGGCGCCACTGCTTTCAGCGCCGCCGCGGCTTGAACGCCGCCAGCGCCGCGAACGGCCGATGCGTCTGGCCATTTTCGCCCTCTTCTGCCGGCGCCGTGCCAATGGCGCATGCGGCATGTCGCGGCGAGATCGGCAGCGCCAGCAGCGCCTGGTCCTCGATCAGCGCAGCGAGGTCGAAGCGGTGCGAACCGAGCAGCGGTTCCTCGGGCGCTTCGTCGACCGGCAGTCGCGCGAGCGTCGCCTCGTCCTCGACGAAGAAGAATTCCGCCCGCTCGCGGATCGGCACCGCCAGCGCCTCGCCGCAACGATCGCAACGCACCTTTACTTCGCCGTCTAGTTGCATCCGTGCCGCCGGCCGGCCGCGCTCGTCGGTCAGCCCGGACATGCGGAAATGCAGCGCTCCGGCGGTGTCGACCAGTTCCGCAGCCAGGCGCGGCGCATCCCGCAGCTGCAGATCGCCTTCGACCTCGCCGCGCCGGCGGGCCAGTTCCCAGACGTCGCAGGGTGCGATCGCGGCGTTATCCATCGTCGGCGGGGCGCCTCGCTAAACTCGGCCGCGCCCGGAGATCTCGATGACCATTGCAGCGATCGTACTCGCTTCGACTTCCCCCTATCGCCGTGAACTGCTGCAGCGGCTGCGCCTGCCGTTCACGATCGATTCGCCGCGCGTCGACGAACAGGCGCTGCGCGGCGAGGTGCCGGCGGCAACGGCACGGCGTCTGGCGCTAGCCAAGGCCGAGGCCGTGGCCGCGCGCCACGCCGGCGCGATCGTCATCGGTTCGGACCAGGTCGCCGACGTCGATGGCGAGCCGCTGTCGAAGCCGGGAACGCATGCTGCCGCGCTTCAACAACTGCGCCGCATGCAGGGCCGCGACGTCGTCTTCCATACGGCGCTGGCCGTCGTCGGCAACGATGGCGCAAAGCAGGTCGATGTCGTGCCGACGGTCGTACGCTTCCGTCGCCTGCCCGAGGTGCAGCTCGAGGCCTACCTGCGTGCCGAGCAGCCGTATGACTGCGCCGGCGCCGCCAAGATCGAGTCGCTCGGCATCACGCTGGTCGAGTCGGTGCGAGCCGACGATCCGACGGCGCTGATCGGACTGCCGTTGATCCGCCTGACCACGATGCTCGCCGCCTGCGGCATCGTCCTGCCTGCGGCATGACGGCGCGCCTGAGGTCGCGCGGCGCATCGGCACGGCGCCAATGAGCGGGCGGCGGGGCACGCTGCTGCTGCTGCCGACGCTGCTCGGGGACACCCGGGCGGAAGAGGTGCTGCCCGCCTCGACGCTGTCGCTTGCCCGCGCCACAACCATGTTCCTGGCCGAAAACGCCAGGAGTGCACGCGCCTTCCTGAAGGCGATCGCCCATCCGCAGCCGATCGCCGGGCTGACCGTCATCGAGATCGGTCACGCGCCGCAGCCCCGCCAGTTCGACGCGTGGCTGGCGCCGTTAGCCGACGGCAGCGACATCGCGCTGCTTTCGGAAGCGGGCTGCCCGGCCGTCGCCGACCCCGGCGCCGGCATCGTCGCCCGCGCCCACCAGCTCGGACTGCGTGTGCGCCCGCTGGTCGGCCCGAGCAGCCTGCTCATGGCACTGATGGCCTCGGGCATGAACGGGCAGCGCTTCCGTTTCGTCGGCTATCTGCCGCAGGACCGGCATGAACTGATTGCGGCAATCGCGCAACTCGAAAGGGCCAGCGGCGGCGAGGAAACGCAGCTCTTCATCGAAACGCCTTATCGCAACGAAAAGCTGTTGCAGGCCCTGCTCGAGCACGGACGGGCCGACACGCAGCTTGCCGTCGCCGTCGACCTGACCACGGCTGACGAACAGATCGTGTCGCTGCCCATTGCCGACTGGAGAAAACTGGACGCCTCAACGCGCCCCAGGCTCGCGCGCCGGCCGGCGGTCTTCGCCTTGCTCGCCGGCTTGCTTCAGCGACCGCAGGGCGCGACCGCACGCGGCCGCAGGCCCGACTCGGGCCGCCAGTAGACGATACCGTCGCTCTCCAGGACTTGCAGTTTTCTCAGCCCGCCACCGCCGGCGCAGGGTCCACCGAGGCATCGCCCGCCGGCAGGGTCGTAGGTGGCGCCATGCGTCGCGCAGATCAGGACCTCGCCGTCGCTGTCGAAAAACTGGCCGGCAATCCAGTCCAGCTCCATCGCCACGTGCGTGCACCGGTTCAGATAGCCGAACACCGCGCCGCGATAGCGAACGACGAATGCACCGACCACCTCGCCGCCATCGTCGACCTCGAATCGGTGGCCGGCACCACCGTCGGCAAGCTGAGCCGACGGGCACAGCGCGATCAACGGCGCGGCATCAGCCATCGATGCAGCTCCGGCAGCGAGTCGAACAGCGCCAGCGGGCGACAGGCCGCAAGCTGATCATGGGGATGCGCGCCCTGGGTCAACCCCACCGCCGCCGTCTTCGCCGCTTCGGCCATCTGCAGGTCGTGCGTGGTGTCGCCGATCATCAGCGTGCGCGCAGGCTGGACCATCAGCTCCTCGGTCAGTTCGAGCAGCATCGCCGGATGCGGCTTCGGGTGCGTCTGGTCGGCACAGCGGCTGGCGACGAACTCGCCCGCCAGACCGCTCGCCTGCAGCGCCCGCTGCAGCCCGCGCTGCGACTTGCCGGTGGCGATCGCCAGCAGTGCGCCGGCAGCGCGCAGCTCGGCGATCAGTTCGCGTGCGCCAGGGAAAAGCACCAGTTCGGCCTCGCGCGCGAAGTAGTGCACGCGGTAGCGCGCCGAAAACTCGGGAACCCTCTCCGGCGCCAAAGTCGGGACCGCGCGCGCCAGCGCCTCGTGCAGCCCGAGCCCGATCACATGGCTGGCGGTAGCGTCGTCGGGAACGGGCAGGCCGAGGTCGGCGGCGGCATCCTGGATGGCGCGCGCGATCGCCGCGGTCGAGTCGCTCAGCGTCCCGTCCCAGTCGAAGACGACGAGGTCGAAATGCTCAAGCACGGCCGAGCGCCTTCAGGAAATCGCTGCACTCGCGGTCCAGCGCGCTTTCCAGTTCGATCGGCTGGCCGCCGACCGGATGACGAAAGCGCATCGCCCACGCGTGCAGGAACATCCTCTTCAGGACTGCGCCGAATTCGCCGCGCGCGACGCGTCGGTTCAGTTCGAAGTCGCCGTACTTGTCGTCGCCGACTATCGGGAAACCGACATGGGCAAGATGCACGCGAATCTGGTGCGTGCGGCCGGTCTTCAGTTCCGCCTCGAGCAGCGAGAATTCGCCATAGCGCTGGCGAAGGTTGAGCACCGTGTGTGCCGCGGCACCCTCGTCCTCGTCAACCGACACGCGCCGCTCGCCGCTGGCAAGCTGGCGCTTGGACAACGGCAGCCGCACGTGCTGCCGGTCATTGACCCAGTCGCCGGCCACCAGCGCCAGATAGCGCTTGTCGACCTGTCCCTCGCGCAACTGCTCATGCAGCCCGAGCAGCGCGCGCCGGCTCTTGGCAAGCAGAAGAATGCCCGAGGTTTCGCGATCGAGTCGGTGCGCCAGTTCCAGGAAGGGCTGGTTCGGCCGTACCGCACGCACACACTCGATCAGTCCATGCGCGATGCCGCTGCCGCCGTGCGCCGCCAGTCCGGCCGGCTTGTCCACCGCCAGCAGGTGCTCATCCTCGAACAGCACCGGCGGCATCTGCGCCCGCACTGGCGGTGGCTTCGGCGCAGCAAGGCGCAGCGGCGGCACGCGGATCTGATCGCCTTCGGCGAGGCGCCGGTCGACGGCGGCGCGGGCACGGTTCACGCGCACCTCGCCGCTGCGGACGATCCGGTAGACATGGCTTGGCGGCACACCCTTGGCCAGCCGCAGCAGGAAGTTGTCGAGCCGCTGCCCTGCGGACTCCGGCCCCACCGTCACATAGCTGACTTGATCGGCGGCCAGCCGCAACACGCGCGCGGCCGGGCGCCCCTTGGCGGTGTCCTTCATCGTGCCGTTATACTTGCGCGCGCAGGACTTAGGCGGCGCTGTTGAAGTGGCGGTTCAAGTACCGCTGCAGACCTGTCGGAACGTGCAACGACGCTCCGACCGGGTCGCCGAGCACCTGCAGGGTGGCGATTGTAACGATGACCGCCGGCGAGCCCGAACCTCTGCCCGGTCGCCAGTTGCCAACCGAACGCGGCGGCGCGCGGTGGGGAATGCCACCGCCGCCGGGCGAAGCAAGCGGCAGCGGGCTCGACGAACGGGCCGGTTGCCGGATGGGCAAGAACAAGGAGCTGCGCCGCCTTCGGGTGTGGCCGGCTCGGCTGGATCGGATTCGTCGCAGCGCGCCGGGAGCACCGGCGTTGTCCCAAACAGGAACAAGGCGTCTCGTGTTCAGGCTCCCCTCGGTGTCCGTCTGCCTTCCCGCGCCCGACCGGCGCGGCATCGGCAGCGGCCGCGACGTCGCGGCGGATTCGCCGCGGCGAGGGTGCGCCGCACGTTCCGCCTGAGCCTGCCCGCGGCGTCCTCGGTCCGGCACAACGGCGCCGTCATGGCGCATGGAGTGTTGTGATGAAGAGGATGCTCTTCAATGCCACCCATCCGGAAGAACTTCGGGTGGCGATCGTCGACGGCCAGCGGCTGGTCGACATCGATATCGAAACCGAGGGCCGCGAGCAGCGCAAGTCGAACATCTACAAGGGCGTCATCACCCGTGTGGAGCCCAGCCTGGAGGCCTGCTTCGTCGACTACGGCGAGGAGCGGCACGGCTTCCTGCCCTTCAAGGAGATCTCGCGCAGCTACTTCCGCCCGGGCGTCGACGTCGGCCGGGCCAAGATCAACGAGGCGGTGCGCGAGGGCGACGAACTGATCGTCCAGGTCGAGAAGGAGGAGCGCGGCAACAAGGGCGCGGCGCTGACAACCTTTGTTTCGCTGGCCGGCCGCTACCTGGTGCTGATGCCTAACAACCCGCGCGGCGGCGGCGTGTCGCGACGGATCGAGGGCGAGGATCGGCAGGAGTTGCGCGAGGCGATGGAGAGCCTCGACCTGCCGCCTGGCATGAGCGTGATCGCGCGCACGGCCGGCATCGGCCGCGCGGCCTCTGAGCTGCAGTGGGACCTGAACTACCTGCTCAAGCTCTGGCACGCGGTGGCAGACGCCGCCTCGCCGATGTACCGCACCGAGGCCGGAGAAACCACGGCCGAGCCGGTGACCGACGGCAAGAAAAACAAGCGGCTGAACCCGGCGCCGTTCCTGATCTTCGAGGAATCGAGCCTGGTGATCCGCGCGATCCGCGACTACTTCCATCCGAGCATCGGCGAGATCCTGGTCGACACCGACGACATCGCCGAGCAGGCACGCCAGTTCATGGCGCACGTGATGCCGGACATGGTCGGCCGCGTCAAGCGCTACAAGGACGACATCCCGCTTTTCTCGCGCTTCCAGATCGAGCACCAGATCGAGACCGCGCATTCGCGCATCGTGCAGCTGCCCTCGGGCGGATCGATCGTCATCGACCATACCGAAGCGCTGGTGTCGATCGACGTCAACTCGGCCCGCGCGACCAAGGGCTCCGACATCGAGGAAACGGCGTTGCGCACCAACCTCGAGGCGGCCGACGAGGCGGCGCGCCAGCTGCGCCTGCGCGACCTCGGCGGCCTGATCGTGATCGACTTCATCGACATGGAGGAGTCGAAGAACCAGCGCGCGGTCGAGAACAAGCTGAAGGAGGCGCTGCACTACGACCGTGCCCGCGTGCAGATGGGCAAGATCTCGCGTTTCGGCCTGATGGAACTGTCGCGGCAGCGCCTGCGGCCGGCGCTGTCCGAAGGCAGCCACATCACCTGCCCGCGCTGCAACGGCGTGGGCGTGATCCGCGACACCGAAAGCTCCGCGCTGCACATCCTGCGCATCATCCAGGAAGAGGCGATGAAGGAGAACACGGCGGCGATCCACGCCCAGGTGCCGGTCGAGGCGGCGACCTTCCTGCTCAACGAGAAGCGGGTCGACATCGCCAAGCTCGAGGCGCGCCTGCGCGTATCGATCGTGCTGATCCCGAACAAGCACTTGGAGACGCCGCACTACAAGATCGAGCGCCTGCGCCACGACGACGAGCGGCTCGACCAGGCGAAGGCGAGCTACGAGCGCGCCGAGTCGCCTGCCGTGGATACGCCGTACACCGCGGCTGCGGCAGCGGAACGCGCCAAGCCGAAGCAGGAGGCCGTCGTGCGTGGCATCGTGCACGAGACGCCGGCGCCGGTGGCCGCATCGGCACCCCCGGCCGAGATGCCGGCACCCGCCCCCGCTGCCGCCGGCCTCGCTGCACCCGCGCCCAGGCCATCGCTGATGGCGCGCCTGTGGGGATTGCTCACCGGCCGCCGCGAGCCCGAACAGATCGTCGTCGCACCCGTTGCGGCGGCGCCGGCGGCCGAATCCAGACCGCAACGCGCCGAGCGCGGCGGCGAACGCGGTCGCGACCGTCGCGACCATCGCCGCGGTGGCCGCGGCCCGGGACGCGGCGAACGGCCCGAACGCGGCGAGCGACCGGAGCGCGGCGAACGTCGTGATCGCGAGAGCGCGGAAGCAAGGGAACCGAAACCGCGTCCGGCTGGCCCCGAGGCCACGCCTGTGACGGCGGGAGGACCTGCTGTCGCTGCAGTGTCGGAACGGCGCGAGCGCGCCGAAGGACGGCGCGAGCGCCCGGCCCGTCCGCCCCGGGAGAAAACGGCAGAACCGGCCGGCGTTGCTCCGCCGACCGCTGCAGCCGAGACTGGGCCAACCGTCGCCGTCGCCGTCGAGGCCCCGGGCGCTGCGGGGATGACCGAGGAAGCCGGTGCCGGAGAAGAGCGCCGTCGCCGGCGCGGACGTCGGCGCCGCGGCCGGGGCGGACGCAGCGAAGGCGAGGGCCGCGAATCCGCGGTGACCGAGACCGGCGCCGACGAGTCCGCCGAAAAGGCC
This sequence comes from uncultured Burkholderiaceae bacterium, assembly GCA_964509545.1. Classification (GTDB taxonomy): domain Bacteria; phylum Pseudomonadota; class Gammaproteobacteria; order Burkholderiales; family Burkholderiaceae_F; genus JADJWR01. The sequence goes on from CAZDXQ010000005.1 coordinate 119,572, forward strand.
GCCGAAGAGGCAATTGCGGCCGAGGCCATCGCTGCGGCGCCGTTGCCCATGACTCCGTCCATGGTAACGGTCCCCTCGCCGATGCCGGAGCCGCGGCCGACGTCGACGCCCATCGTCATCAGCCGTCCGCCGGCCGCCGTACCGGCACCGATGTCGATGGAAGAACTGCGTCCGCTTCTCGATCAGGCCGGCTTGACGCTGGTGCAGACCGAGCCGATGAAGCTCGCCGACGTGCTGGCGCGCATCGCGCGTGAGCCTAGACCGGAACGGGTGCCGCGCCAGCGGCCCGCGCTGCCGCCGCTGGACAGCGGTCCGCTGATCCAGGTCGAAACCCGGCGCAGCGCGGGGTCGTCGCACAACGCGGGCTGATTCGCGTCGGCAGGCAAGCGCCACACCGCCGGCACACCGGTAACATCGCAGCGATCGGATGCCAAAGCGATGACCGACCGCATCATTCCCGTGCTCGATGCCCGCGCCGCGCTGCGCGTTCCACTCGGCGCGCCGGTGGCGGTCGATGGCCGCCTGGCCGACCGCCTCGGGCGAAGGCTGCACGACCTGCGCATCTCGGTGACCGATCGCTGCAACTTCCGCTGCACCTACTGCATGCCGAAGGAGGTGTTCGACAAGGACTACCACTTCCTGCCTCATGCCGAACTGCTGACCTTCGAGGAAATCACCCGGCTGGCTCGCATCTTCATCGAACACGGCGTCGAGAAGATCAGGCTGACCGGCGGCGAACCTCTGCTGCGCAAGGGCATCGAGAAGCTGGTCGAGATGCTGGCGCAGCTCACCACGCGGGATGGCAGGCCGCTCGACCTGACGCTGACCACCAACGGCTCAATCCTTGCGCGCAAGGCCCGCGCTCTTGCCGACGCGGGGCTGAAGCGCGTGACCGTCTCGCTCGACGGACTCGATGACGCTGTGTTCCGTCAGATGAACGACGTCGACTTTCCGGTCGCCGACGTCCTTGACGGCATTGCCGCCGCCGCTGCTGCCGGGCTGGCCCCGGTCAAGGTGAACATGGTCGTCAGGCGCGGCGTCAACGAACACGAGATCCTGCCGATGGCGCGCCACTTCAGGGGCAGCGGACACATCGTGCGCTTTATCGAGTTCATGGATGTCGGCAGTTCTAACGGCTGGCGCCTCGACGACGTGGTTCCGTCGCGCGAGCTGGTGCGCCGGATCGATGCGGAGATGCCGCTCGAAGCCGTCGAGCCGAACTACGCCGGCGAAGTCGCCGAGCGCTGGCGCTACCGAGACGGCAGCGGCGAGATCGGCGTGATCTCCAGCGTCACTCAGGCGTTCTGCCGCGGCTGCACGCGGGCGCGGCTGTCGACGGAGGGCCGGCTATACCTGTGCCTGTTCGCCACCGGCGGTTACGACCTGCGCGGCATGCTGCGTGAAGGCGCCGACGACGCGCAGATCGGCGATGCGATCGGCCGTATCTGGCGCAACCGCGGCGACCGTTACTCCGAGATGCGCACCGAGGCCACGGCCGGCCTGCGCAAGATCGAGATGTCCTACATCGGCGGCTGATCCGCCGCCGCCTTTGCCTTGAGTCCGCCGACCCGCGACGAAATCACCGGCTTGGTGCTTGCCGGCGGACGCGGTGCGCGGATGGGTGGCGTTGACAAGGGCCTGGTCGAGTTCGGCGGCCGCACGCTCGTCGAAAGGGTGATCGAGCGGCTTCAGCCGCAGGTGAAGTCGGCTCTGATCAGCGCCAACCGCAATCTCGACCGCTACCGCGGCTTCGGCCATCCGGTGCTGCTCGATGCCGACGACGGGCTCGAGCCTTTTCCCGGGCCGCTGGCCGGAATCCTCGCTGGTTTGCGGTCGGCGACGACGCCGTGGCTCGCCGTCGTGCCTTGCGACGCGCCGTTCCTGCCGGCAGATCTCGTTGCGCACCTGGCCGCGGCGCTGGCCGGCGCCCGTGCCGCCGTCGCGCATGTCGGCGACAAGATGGAGCCGGTGTTCTGCCTGCTGCATGTCGACCTGGCCGACGACCTCGCCGCCGCGCTCGCGAACGGCGAACGGCGCACCGAAGCCTGGCTGCGCAGCGTCGGCGCCGCGCCGGCGGTCTTTCTTGTCGCGGAAACGTTCGCCAACTTCAACACGCTGCAGGAACTGCGCGCCCGCAATGGCCGTGAATGAGCTGACGCCGGCGCAGGCGCTTGACGCGCTGGTGCGCGAATTCGCGCCGGTACGGGAGTCCGAGACCGTCGACCTCGCGGCAGCGACAGGCCGGGTTCTGGCTACGGCGCTGGCATCGACCGTCGACCTGCCGGCGTTCGACAACTCGGCAATGGACGGCTATGCACTGCGCGCAGCCGACCTGCAGCCCGGACACTGGCTGCACGAGATTGGCCGCGCCTACGCCGGCCACGGCTTCGCCGGCCGCGTCGAAACCGGAACCTGTGTGCGCATCATGACCGGCGCACCGCTGCCAGCCGGCGCCGACACCGTGGTCATGCTGGAAGATGTCACCGCCGACGGCACGACGGTCCGAGTCGAACAGCCACCCGCCGCCGGCGCCAACATCCGCCGGCGGGGAGAACACATCCGCTGCGGCGATATCGTCCTGCATCCCGGCCGCGTACTGCGAGCGGCCGAAATCGGGCTGGCGGCTGCCGTTGGGGCGAGCCAGCTGACCGTGTACCGGCGGCTGCGCATTGGCGTGCTGTCCACCGGTGACGAGCTTGCCGACGCGCCGCAGCCGCTGGTCAGAGCGGGCAGTTACGACGCCAACCGGCCGCTGCTGCAGGCAAGCCTGCGGCGCGCCGGCTTCGTCATTCATGATCTCGGCATCTGCGGCGATACCGCGCAGGCCTTCGACGCGGCCTTGGCGCGTGGCCACGAACTCCGACTCGATGCGCTGCTTGTCAGCGGCGGCGCCGCCCAGGGCGATGCTGATGTCGTGCGTGCGGCCGACGGCGTACGTTTCGTGCCGCTGAACATCCGCCCCGGGCGCGGCATCGCGGTGGCGCGGATCGACGGCGACGGGGCGCACATGTTGATGCTCGGCCTGCCCGGCAACGCGGTGGCCGCGTTCGTGATGTTCCATGTGCTGGCGCGCCCGTTGCTGCTGCATCTGGCTGGCGCCGAGGCGCGGCTTCCGCAGTTCATACCCTTGCCGCTGGCCGGCGACGTGCGGCTGCGTGGCGGTCGCGTCGACTATCGACGCGCGCGTTTCGTTCGCGACGCGCAGGGCCGGCTGCGCGTGCAGCCGCTGCGTGAGCAGGGATCGGCGATGCTGCGCACCGTTGTCGACGCCGACGCGCTGATCGCCCTCGGACCGCAGTGCGCCTATGCGGACGGCGATAGGGTCGACACGCTGCCGCTGGCAATGCTCGACTGAAAACGCGCCGGTAGCGCGCCTGCATCGCGGCGCGCGGCCGGCCGTGTCGCGGTTTCGCCGCCGCCTGCCGCCGCGGCCCTCAGAACCGCTTCATCAGCTCGAGAACGCGACGCACGAGCGAGCTGTACGGCGGCATGAAAAGCCCCATGCCGTTCAGCCGCGACTGCAGGAACACCGGCGTCATCTTGCTGAAGGTCTCGAAGCCGTGACGGCCGTGATAATGGCCCATGCCCGAAGGGCCGACGCCGCCGAAAGGAAGTTCCTCCTGCGCCACATGCATCAGCGTCTCGTTGATGCACACGCCGCCGGCCTGCAGGTTGTGCAGCGCCCAGTCGGTTCGCTTGCCGTCGTTGTCGAACCAGTACAGCGCCAGCGGCTTGGGCAGCGCATTGATCCTCGCCACCGCATCTTCGATCCGGTCGTAGGGCAGCAGCGGCAGCAGCGGGCCGAAAATCTCCTCGCGCATCACGTCGAGCGCCGCCGGCGGATCGATCAGCAGTGCCGGCGCAAGGCGGTGACGCGCGTCGTCACGGGCGCGGCCCTCGAACAGATTCTCGATGCGAACGCCGGCCTCCTTCGCCTGGTCGAGATAACCGGTCAGTCGCGCGTAGTGCCGGGTGTTGACCACGGCGCAGAAGTCGCGGTTGACGAGCCCCGCCGGGAACATCTTGCGCGCGCGCAGCTTCGCCTCCTCGACGAAGGGCTGCACCAACTTGCGCGGCAGCAGCACATAGTCGGGTGCGACGCAGGTCTGCCCGGCATTGAGCAGCTTGCCGGCCAGGATCCGCGTCACTGCCCGCCGCACGGGGTAGCCGGGCGCGACCACGGTCGGTGATTTGCCGCCGAGTTCGAGCGTCACCGGGGTCAGGTTGGCCGCGGCGGCCGCCATCACCCGCTTGCCCACCGCCGTCGAGCCGGTGAACAGCAGATGATCGAATGGCAGACCGGAAAACGCCTGCGCCACCTCCGCATCACCGGTGATTACTGCCACTTCCTCGGGGGCGAAGTACTTGTCGCACAGCGTCTTGAAGAAAGCCGAGAAGTTCGGCGTGAACTCCGACATCTTCACCAGCACGCGGTTGCCCGCCACCAGCGCGCCGACCATCGGCCCAATGGCGAGATAAAGCGGGTAGTTCCACGGAACGATGACGCCGACGACGCCCAGCGGCCGCGGCTGGATCTCGGCGCGCGCCGGCAGGAACCACTTCGACACCCAGACGCGTTCCGGCGTCATCCACCGCTTGCCCGAGCGCAGGGCGCCGTTGATTTCGGCCAGCGACGGATAGATCTCGGCGATCTGCGTCTCGATCGACGGCCTGCCGCCGAAGTCGGCGTCGATCTTGCGTTCGATCTCGTCCTCGTTCTCGCAGACGAGGCGGCGCAACCGCTGCAGGCGGTCGCGCCGTTCAGGCCATTGCGAATGCGGATGCTGCGCGAAGGCAGCGCGCTGCAGTTCGAACATCGACTGCAGGTCGGTCGGGGCGTCGTTCGGTTTCATCAGCGCATCGGCGACGAGAAATCACAAACCGATGTTAGCCGCCGAAGGCCACTGCCGTTGCCGAGCAATCGCACTAACTGTTCGGGAACTTCGTCTCCGCGGGCGCTCCGCGGATGCTTGCCGCAACGCGTCAATTGCTGCAAAGTGCGTCCGCGCGCCCAACTTCGTCGATGACGGTCCTCCACCAACTGTTCGGCATCGGTGCCATGCTGGCTCTGGCGTGGGCCCTTTCAGAGGACCGGCGGCGGATTGCATGGCGCACGGTGGCCAGCGCGGTGCTGTTGGCGCTCGTGCTCGCCGCGGCTCTGCTGAAACTGCCACCGCTCGCCGATCTGCTGCAGCGGCTGAATGCCGTAGTGGACGCGCTGAACCGCGCGACGCAGGCCGGAACCTCCTTCGTCTTCGGTTACGTCGGCGGCGGCGAGCTGCCCTTTGCGCCGACGCACCCGCAGGCCAGCTTCGTCCTTGCCTTCCAGGCGCTGCCGCTGGTGCTGGTGATCGCAGCGCTTTCCGCGCTCCTGTTTCACTGGCGCGTGATGCCGGTGGTCGTGCATGCCTTCGCCTGGCTGCTCAGGCGCACGCTCGGCGTCGGCGGCGCGGTCGGCGTCTCGGCCGCGGCCAACGTCTTCGTCGGCATGGTCGAGGCGCCGCTGGTCATCGCGCCTTACCTGGCGCGACTGTCGCGCGGCGAACTGTTCATCGTAATGAACTGCGGGATGGCGACGATCGCCGGCACCGTGCTGGTGCTTTACGCGACCTTTCTCGCGCCGGTGGTGCCCAACGCGCTCGGCCACCTGCTCGTCGCCTCTTTTGTCGCCACGCCGGTGGCCATTGCGGTCGCGGCCCTGCTGGTGCCTTCGCCACTGACTGATGCCAGCGACGTGCGGCTGCACAGTGAGGACGCCAACGCCGTTGCCGCGGTCACGCGCGGCACGCTCGAAGGGTTGCAGTTGCTGCTGAACATCGTCGCCATGCTGCTCGTCTTCGTCGCACTGGTGGCGCTGGCAAACGCCGCGCTCGGGCTGCTGCCGCCGGTGGCTGGCGCCGCCTTGTCGCTCGAACGCATCTTCGGCTGGGTCTTTGCCCCGCTGGCGTGGCTGATCGGCATTCCGGCGCAGGAGGCCGCGGTGGCGGGCAGCCTGCTCGGCAAGAAGACGGTGCTGAACGAACTGATCGCCTATCTCGACCTGGCGCACCTGCCTGCCGACCAGCTGTCGCCGCGCAGCCGTCTGTTGCTCGCCTACGCGCTGTGCGGCTTTGCCAACTTCGGCAGTCTCGGCATCATGCTCGGCGGCCTCGCCGCACTGCTGCCGCCGGAGCGGCGCACCGAACTGGCCGAACTCGGCATGAAGTCGGTGCTGGCCGGCCTGCTGTCGACCTGCCTGACCGCGGCCATCGTCGGCCTCATCGTATGACCGGTCTTCGCGGTCCCCGCGTCCTGCTACGCCCGTGGCGGGACGAAGACCTCGACGCGTTTGCGCGGCTGAATGCCGACCCGCGCGTGATGCGGTACCTGCCCGCGCCGCTGTCGCGCCAGGAAGCCGCGCAGACGATCGACCGCATGCAGGCGCATATCGACGCGCACGGCTGGGGCCTGTGGGCGGTCGATCTGGCCGGTCGTTGCATCGGTTTCACCGGTCTGGCCCGGCCGCGCTTTGCGGCGCATTTCACGCCGTGCGTCGAGATCGGCTGGCGCCTCGCTTTCGACTCATGGGGCCACGGCTACGCCACCGAGGCGGCGCGGCTGGCGGTGGCCTATGGTTTCGACGTCCTGCAGCTGCCGCAGATCGTCTCGTTCACCGCGGTCGACAACGCGCGCTCGCGCCGCGTGATGGAGCGCCTCGGCATGCGGCGCGATCCTTTCGACGACTTCGACCATCCGGCCCTGCCCGGCCATCGGCTGCAGCGGCACGTGCTGTACCGGCTGAACCGCGACGAGCGAGCAGCAATTCCGGCGGCGTAGACCGACCGGGCACGTCGCCAGCGCTGGCGCCCGACTGCCCTACTCGATCTCCTCGTACAGCGGCAGCGTCAGGAACTCGGCAAACGCCTCCTGCGTGCTCATCTTCTCGAAGATCTGCGCGGCGCGATCGTAGGTGCGGGTGTCGCCGCCCACCTCGTTCTTCACCTTGGCCAGTTCCTCCGGGATCAGCGCCCGCACCATGTCGGCGCTGACCTTGCGCCCGTCGTCGAGCACGCCCTTGGGCGAGCGGATCCATTGCCAGACCTGCGAGCGGCTGATCTCGGCGGTGGCCGCGTCCTCCATCAGGTTGTGGATCGGCACGCAGCCGTTGCCGGCCAGCCAGGAGCCGAGGTAATGGATGCCGACATTGATGTTCATCCGCAGGCCGGCCTCGGTGATGGGTGTCTCCGGCTGGAAGTTCAGCAGGTCGGCCGCCGTCACGTTCACGTCGGGGCGCCGCTTGTCGATCTGGTTGGGTCGGTCGCCAAGCACCTTGACGAACTCTTCCATCGCGATCGGCACAAGCCCCGGGTGCGCAACCCAGCCCCCATCGTAGCCGTCGGTGGCATCGCGCGCCTTGTCGGCGCGCACGCCGGCGAGCGCCTTTTCGTTGGCCGCCGGATCGTTCTTGATCGGGATCAGCGCGCTCATGCCGCCGATCGCCGGCGCACTGCGCTTATGGCAGGTGGCGAGCAGCAGCAACGCATAGGCGCGCATGAACGGCGCCGTCATCGTCACCCGCGCCCGGTCGGCGAGGCAGAAGTTGCGATCGACCTTGAATTTCTTGATGCACGAGAAGATGTAGTCCCAGCGGCCGGCGTTCAGCCCGGCCGAGTGCTCGCGCAGCTCGTACAGGATCTCGTCCATCTCGAAGGCGGCGACGATGGTCTCGATCAGCACGGTCGCCTTGATCGTGCCCTGCGCGATGCCGAGCTCCTTCTGCGTGGCGACGAAGATGTCGTTCCACAGCCGCGCCTCCAGGTGCGACTCCATCTTCGGCAGATAGAAGTACGGCCCCGAACCGCGCGCGACCAGTTCCTTCGCGTTATGGAACATGAACAGCGCGAAGTCGAAGATGCCGCCGGAGACGCGCTCGCCGTCGACTAAGACGTGTTTCTCGTCGAGATGCCAGCCGCGCGGCCGCACCACCAGCGTCGCGATCTTCTCGTTCAATCGATAGGTCTTGCCGCCCTGCTCGAGCGTGATGCGGCGGCGCACGGCGTCGACGAGGTTGATCTGGCCGGTGATCTGGTTGTCCCAGTTCGGCGCGTTGCTGTCCTCGAAGTCGGTCATGTAGGCATCCGCCCCCGAGTTCAGCGCGTTGATGATCATCTTGCGCTCGACCGGGCCGGTGATCTCCACGCGCCGGCATTGCAGGTCCTTCGGCACCGGAGCGATCTTCCAGTCGGATTCGCGGACCTGCCTCGTTTCGGCGAGGAAATCCGGGCGTTCGCCCGCGTCGAGCCGTTTCGCCCGCTCGGTACGCCGGGCCAGCAGCTCGCGGCGGCGCGGATTGAAGCTGCGGTGCAGCCTGGCGACGAGCGCCAGCGCCTCCGGCGTGAGGATCGCCTCGAAACCCGGCTTCAACGGAGCGCGGATCTCGACGCCTTGGGGCAGGTTCATTGCGTGCTCCTAATGCTTGCGTTGTTGCAGAAGAAAGTTCACCGCGTCGTCGAGCGAACGACCGCTGCCGTCGGGCCGCGCACCGAGCCGGTCCATCGGGCCACCGCTGCGGTTGACCCAGAAGCTGACGTAGCCGTACCACTTGGCGCCGATGGCGTCCCAGCAGTTGCTCGAGACGAGCAGCAGTTCGTGCGCCGGGTGCTTGAGCGTCAGCGGCCCCAGTTCGTACACCGACGGCGCGGTCTTGTAGGCATGCACCTGGTCGGCCGAAAGCAGCACGTCGAAGTAATCGGCGAGCTGCGCACCGTGCAGCACGTCCTCGATCAGTCCCGGATCGCCGTTGGTGAGCACGCCGATCGTCGTTCCGGTCTCCTGCAGCCGCTTCAGCGCCGGCACGACATCGGCAAAAGGCGACAGTTGTGTGTACTCGTGCATCAGCAGGCCGCGCGCGGCTGCGTCCAGCGGCAGCGCCAGCGCCTCGCAGGCGAACTGCAGCGCGTCCTCGGTGACCTGCGTGAACGGCACGTAGCGCGACGACAGCGTACGCAGCCGCGTGTACTCGATCTGCTTCTCGCGCCACAGCTGCGCCAGCCGTTGGCCATGGCCCGGAAACAACTGATCGGCGCGGACAGCGACCGATTGCACGTCGAGCAGCGTGCCAAAGACATCGAACAGGACTGCACGGATCGACATGCCGTCTCCCTCTTCCCTTGTCGTCGATTGGCCTGAGTATATTGGCCTGCCGCTCGGCCTTCCTTCAGTGCCGAAACGGCGCCCGCAGTACGACGGCGACAGATCGAGGTGCCAATCATGGCGCCGATCTCGCGGTGCGCGGACGCCGCCGGCGACGGGCGAAAAAAAGAGCCGCACAACGGCGGCTCGAAGGATTTCTTGCTCTTATCTGGCTTCTTCTTGCAGCGTCGTCTCCTACTGCCTCACCCTTTGTGCTTTTCCGCGCTATCGCGCACCGTGACCGCAATCACGATCGGCGCGCGAGCATACGAAGGCAGCCAAGCGGGTGCAAGCGGCAGTGCAACGCAAGTGTCGGCCTGACGACAAATCAGGCCGCCTTCTTGCGCTGCTCGTCGAAGAACTGCTCGTCCTCGGTCGAGCCTTTTAATGCCGCCGTCGACGCCTCCGACTCGATGGTCGTCGTCACGGCGTCGAAGTAGCCGGTGCCGACCTCGCGTTGGTGCTTGACCGCCGTGAAACCTTTCTCGGCAGCAGCGAACTCGGCCTCCTGTAGTTCCACGAACGCGCTCATCTGGTTACGTGCATACCCGTAGGCGAGGTTGAACATCGAGTAGTTCAGCGAGTGGAAGCCGGCCAGCGTGATGAACTGGAACTTGTAGCCCATCGCGCCGAGCTCCTTCTGGAAGTTGGCGATCGTCGCGTCGTCGAGGTTCTTCTTCCAGTTGAAGCTTGGCGAGCAGTTGTAGGCGAGCATCTTGCCCGGGAACTGCTTCTGGATCGCCTCGGCGAACGATCTGGCAAAGGCCAGATCCGGCTTGCCGGTTTCGCACCAGATGAGATCCGCATAAGGCGCATAGGCCAGGCCGCGGCTGATCGACTGCTGCAGGCCGTTGCGGGTGCGGAAAAAGCCTTCGACCGTTCGCTCGCCGGTGATGAACGGCTTGTCGTTCTCGTCGACATCGGAAGTGACGAGATCGGCCGCCTCCGCGTCGGTACGCGCCAGCAGCACAGTGGGCACACCCATCACGTCTGCGGCCAGCCGCGCGGCGATCAGCTTGGACACCGCTTCGCGCGTCGGCACCAGCACCTTGCCGCCCATGTGGCCGCACTTCTTCACCGACGCCAGCTGGTCCTCGAAGTGCACGCCGGCCGCGCCGGCCTCGATCATCGCCTTCATCAGTTCAAAGGCGTTGAGCACGCCGCCGAAGCCGGCCTCGGCATCGGCGACGATCGGCGCGAAGTAGTCGATGTAGCCCGGGTCGCCGGGATTCTTGCCCTCCATCCACTGGATCTGGTCGCAACGGGTCAGCGCGTTATTGATCCGGCGCACGACCGCCGGCACCGAGTTAATCGGGTACAGCGACTGGTCCGGGTACATCTCGCCGGCCAGGTTGGCGTCTCCGGCGACCTGCCAGCCCGACAGGTAGATCGCCTTCAGGCCGGCCTTGACCTGCTGCATCGCCTGGTTGCCGGTCAGCGCGCCGAGAGAGTTGACGAACGGTTCCTCGTTGATCGACCTCCACAGCCGCTCGGCGCCGCGCTTGGCCAGCGTGTGTTCGACCTGCACTGAACCGCGCAGGCGGACGACATCGTCGGCCGCGTAGCCGCGCTTGATGCCCTTCCAGCGCGGGTTTTCGTTCCAGTCTTTCTGCAGGCGTTGGGCCTCGAGCTTGCGTGCGGTCATGTTCTCGGTTCCTCTCGACAGGGTTCGCTTGGGGCTGCGCCGCTGGCCGAACACCAGCGTGGCATTGAAGCGAAGCGTAGGCGCCAGTCTGCAGCGCGACAAGTCAAATATCTTATAGAAGAGATATTTATCAACTTCATATATTCAATCAGTTAAACACGTCGTTACGCATTACGAAACAGAAATCAATCCGGTGAAATCGCATGTGCTGCTGCGCAGCAGCGCGTTTTCACGATGAGGAATACAGTCAGTCCAAATGAAATGGCAGCTCGCCCGCGCCCGGATGCAAGCGCCCAAGTCGCGGCCATCTTCGCGTTCAGCGCCGGCCGCGCGACGCCTGCGCGGCGGCCGCGGTCAGGGATGGAGACGTCTTGTGCTGACGAGCACGCCGTCGCGATCGGCGTAGATCCAGTCGCCGTTGCGCACGAGGGCGCCGAGAACCGTCACCACGAGATCGCGCTGGCCTTCGCCGCGCTTGACCGAACGACGCGGCGTGACGCCGAGCGCGCGCACGCCGATGTCAAAGGCATCGATTTCGTCGACGTCGCGCACGGCGCCATGGATCACGATTCCCGCCCAGCCGTTCTCGGCCGCGCTGCGCGCCAGATTGCCACCAAGGACGGCGCAGCGCGTGCTGCCCCCGCCGTCGACCACCAAGACCCGTGCATGACCCGGTTCCTTCACCGCCTGCGCCAGCATCGAGTTGTCCTCGAACAGCTTGATCGTCCGCGCCTCGCCGCAGAACCGCTTCCGTCCACCGAAGGCGAGCAGACCCGGCAGGACCTGCAGTTCTCCTGTTTCGAACAGCGCCTCGTGCGTGTCGCACAGATCGGTGGTCGGTGGAAACTCGCTCATGTTTGCATCTCCGAACGCACCTGGCGCAGGCGCCGCGTGCCGCTGCCCACCACCACTGCCAGCAGCAGCGCCGCCACTTGAAGGATGGCCACGCCGAGCAGCGGTGCCGCATAACGCCCGGCGTCGAGCATCGGCCCGAAGAGCAGCGGTGCGCTGGCCAGGCCGATGTCAAGGCCCGAATAGACGAATCCATAGACGCGCCCGTAGGCCGTCGCGCCGAACTGGGCGGTGGCCGCACGCCGCACCAGCAGGTCGCGGCTCGGCCCGGCCACGCCGACGCCGAGGCCGATCAGCGCCATCAGCGGCAGCACGGCAACCGACGGCGCCATGCCCGAGGCCAGCAGCATTGCGGTCAGTGCCGACACGGTCAGCGCCGGTGCGATCACGAAGTCGCTGTCCTCAAAGCGCCCGCCAAAAAAACCGCCAAGCACCATGCCGGCCGCGCTGCCAAGCAGGTAAGCCGTCAGTCCCAGGCTCGCCACGGGCAGGCTCAGCGCGTACACCGCATTCAGAATCGCCGGTGCGTAGTTCTGCAGCACACCGAAGGCCGCGGTGGTGATCAGGAAGAAGGCAAAGCACAGCCAGACCGCGCCGCTGCGCAGGAATGCGAATGCGCCGGGCAGCGCCTGCGCCGCACCGGCCCTCGCCGGAGCGGCTACGGCCGGCGCGGCGTCGGCAAGACTCCTGCGCCGCGCGAGCAGCAGCGACAGCACGGCGAAGCCGATCAGCGCCGCGACGATCGCCGCCGTGCGCCACGAACTCGCAGCGGCCACGCCGGCCATCACCACCGAGCCCGCGGCCCAGCCGAGGTTGCCGGTCAACCCGTGTACCGAGAATGCATGGCCGAGGCGCGCGCTCGACACACGCCGGTTCAGCAACGTGAAGTCGGCCGGATGAAAGATCGAATTGCCGATACCGGCCACGACCGCCGCCACCACCAATCCCCCATAACTCACTGCCGCCGAAAGCAGCAGCGCCGACACGCCCAGCGTGGCCACACCGAACAGCAGCACCGGGCGCGCACCGATGCGATCGACCACGAAGCCGGCCAGAGCCTGGCCGATGCCGCTGGCGACGAAGAACAACGTCATCAGGAAGCCGGCCTGCGTGAACGACAGCGAGAAATCCGCCATGAGCCACGGAAACAGCGGCGGCAGCATCAGGTGGAAAAAATGCGACGTGCCGTGGGCCAGCCCGATCAGTCCGATGACCTCGGCGTCCCGCCTGTTCGCGTCGGCAACCCGCGCAGCGTCCATGGCGCCGAATTTAGCAAAGGCATGCTGCGCCGATAATGGGCGCAGGCTGCGCCATCGCAGCAGCACCGGCACCGAAGCGAAGTGAATCGAAGCAGACTGAACGACTTGCGCAGGCACTTCTGCCGCTCCCTGGCATGGCCGCTGCTCGCCGCTGTCGCGCTGCTGTGCGCCTGCCCGCTGCATGCGGATGAACGCGTCGCCGTGCGCCTGATCGCCTTCAACGATCTGCACGGCCATCTCGAGCCGGGCGACAACAGCATCGCCGTGACGGACGCGAAGGATCCGACGCGGTCCGTTTCGCTGCGCGCCGGCGGCGTCGCGTATCTGGCTACCGCCGTGCGACGGCTGCGCGCCGAGCAGCCGGCAAGCGTGCTGATTTCCGCCGGCGATCTGGTCGGCGCCTCGCCGCTGGCGAGTGCCCTGTTCCACGACGAGCCGACCATCGAGGTGATGAACGCGCTCGGACTGGATCTGAATGCCGCCGGCAACCACGAATTCGATCACGGCGTCGCCGAACTGCGGCGGCTGATCGCCGGCGGTTGCGCCGCCACGCCGAGAGGGGTCGCTGTCAGCTGCGCCCCTCCGGGCGGGCGTTACGAAGGCGCGCGCTTCCCGTTTCTCGCCGCCAACGTCGAGGACTCCGAGGGCCGCCTGCTGCTGCCGGCCTACGTGGTGCGCGAGATCGGCGGCGTTCGCATCGGCTTCATCGGCGCCGTGACGCGCGCCACGCCCGGCATCGTCATGCCGTCAGGCATCCGCGGCTGGCGCTTCACCGCCGAGGCGCCGGCGCTGAACCGCTTTGCGCGCGAACTGAAGGCGGCCGGGGTCAACACGATCGTCGCCGTCGTGCACGAGGGCGGCGAGACCGACGGCGGCTTCAACGATTGCGACAACCCGCGCGGTGCGATCTTCGACATCGTGCGCAGCCTGGACGCGGCGATCGACGTCGTGCTCAGCGCGCATACGCACCGCGGCTACAGCTGCACGATCGACGGCCGCGTCGTGATCCAGGGCGCCTCTTTCGGCCGCCTGCTGTCGGTGGTCGATATGTCCATAGACCGCGCCAGCGGCGCCGTGCTGCGCGCGCAGACGCGCGCGCGCAATGTCCCGGTGGTCAACGGCCTGGGCAACGGCGCCAGCGACGCGCGCTTTCCGCCCTACCCCGCCGATGCGCAGATCGCTGCGCTCGTCGAGCATTACCGGCGCAGCGTCGCGCCGCTCGCGGACCGGCCTGTCGGCCGCATCGCCGCCACTTTCGAGCGGTTGCCCGCGGACCAGGGCGATTCGCCGGCGGGGCGGCTGATCGCCGATGCGCACCTGGCTGCGACGAGCGGCAACGGCGCGCAGATCGCCTTCACCAACACCGGCGGCATCCGCAGCAATCTTCGACCGCGGCAGCCGGATGGCGTGGTCACCTATGGCGACGTGTTCACGATGCAACCGTTCGGCAATGCGCTGGTCACGCTCACCTTCAGCGGCGCACAATTGAAGGCACTGCTCGAATCGCAGTGGCGTGCCAATGGCCAGCCGCATTTCCTGCAACCTTCCTCGACCCTGAACTACGCCTGGCGCGACGATGCGCCTGCCGGCAGCCGCGTCATCGGCGAGTCGATCACCGTCGAGGGCCGGCCGTGGCAACGTGACGCCCGCTACCGGGTCACGGTCAACAGTTACCTCGCCGCCGGCGGCGACCGGTTCCGGCTCTTCCTCGACGGCACCGAGGCCACGGGCGGGCCGCTCGACGTCGACGCGCTGGCCGACTACCTGCGTCGACGCTCGGCGCAGCAGCCGTTGCCGGTCGACACGCAGCCGCGCATCAGCCGGCGCAGCGCCGCGGCCGCGGCGCCGCCGGTGCGATAATTCCCGTTGTTCTTCCGCAGAGTCCTTTCATGCGTCGCAATCGCCTCATTTCCCGCGCCCGCAGTTCCGCCGATGCGGATACGCTGGCCAAGCTGGCGCGCCGGCTTTCGGAGTCCGGCAGCCGCATCGAGGACCGGCTGTGGGAGCGGCGCCTGGTCGAGGCGCTGAACGACCGGCTGGCACGCGGCTTTGCCGATGACATCGACACCGCGCTCGAGGACCTGTCGCGCACGCAGCCGCGTGCCTACGACGACCTTGCCGATCTGGCCGAATCCTGCGCCGAGAGCGCCGGCATCGACATCGACGGCAAGCCGCACGACGCGCTGCTGCTCGCCGTGCCGCTGCTGGCCTGGTCGCGCTACCGGCTGCCGGCGGCATCGCTGTCGCCGTCGCTTGTAGACGCGATCGGCGCGCAGATCGCCGGCCACATGGCGGCACGGGGTACGCGCATCGCGGTGGCCGACTACCTGTATTCGATCGACCAGTTGCCCGAAACCTTCGGCGAGGTCTACGACACCGCGCAGCGGCTGTTTGCCGCGGCCAGCGCCGGCAAGCGCCTGAAGATCGACGGCAAGGGCCTGCGCGAGCCAGTGATGATGCTGGCCGACACCCGCTACGTTCTGGCGGCGATCATCGCGCCGCAGGGCGCGCCGATCTATCACTGGCAGGAGACGGGGGTCGACCCCGACGCCAAGACGGCAGCGCTCGCCGCCTTCTGCGAGCAGGTCGGAAGCGCGATGGCGCCGCTGATGACCGGCTGCCGCTACCGCGTGCTCGCGGCCAACGCCTTCCACGCGGCGCTGCGCCAGGCCGACCGCGAATTGCGCGAGTTCTCGCTCGAGGCCGCGGTGGCGTACCTGAAGCTGGCCTACGACCTGGCGCCGGGAACGCTGCAGGCGACGGTGGCCGCATTCGAGGACAAGCGTGTCGACGAGATCCGCATTGGCATCGGCCGCGCCGCCGATGACGACGCGATCATCGAAGGCGTGGTCTGGCCGCTGCTCGGCGACGAGGAGGAACGGGCGCGGGAGGAGATCGACGCGGCGCTGCGCCAGCTCGGCATCGGTAAGATCACGGCGCACGAGCACCGCTTCCCGCTCGAATACTGCGACGACTGCGGCGCGCCGATGTTCCCCAACCCCGCCGGCCACGCGGTGCACGCCGAGCCGCCGGAGGACGTCAGCGAACAGCCGGCCGCGCCGCTGCACTGATTCGCAAGGCAGCTCAATCGCTGACGGTCCCTGGAGAAATCATGACGGATCGCATCCCGCAGGTCGGCGCGCCGGATCCGGAGAAGCGGACGTCACCGATCTTCGATGAAGACGACGAATACGCGCTCGATCTCGAAGAGGAGACCGGCTGCTGCTACTTCAACGGCGTTGCCTATTCCATCGGCCAGTATGTGCGCAGCGGCACCGAGCTTCTTCACTGCGAGGGCCGCGGCCTCTGGGTCCGCCGCGGCGAAGTGAGATCCGCGCAACAGGGCGGTCCGAAGACCGGTTATTGATCCGGCAACATTGCTCTTGAATATTTGCGGGCTGCCATCATGTTGGTC
>CAZDXQ010000006.1:0-132941 GCA_964509545.1 uncultured Burkholderiaceae bacterium
TCAGAGCGCGTCGAAGGCAGCGCCGATGCGCCGCCGCTGCGCAGCGTCGGCCACCGGCCCGCGCAGCGCCCCCATGTTCTCGGCGAGATGAGCCGGGTTGGTCGTCGCCGGGATGGCGCAGGTCACCGCCGGGTGCGACAGGATCCACTTGCGAAAAAGCTGGGCCCAGTTGGCGCACCCCAGTTCGCGCGCCACGTCCGGCAGCGGCCGCTGGCCGACGCGATTGAACAGCAGCCCTCCGTCGAACGGCCGGTTGACGATCACCGCCACGCCACGCTCGGCCGCCAGCTCGATCAGCGGCAGCGCCGAACGGTCGTCGAGGTTCAGCGTGATCTGCATGAAATCGACCGGCTCGCGGCGCAGTACCTGCGCCATCTCGTCGTGCCTGCGGCCGTGTGAGGTGGTCACGCCGATGTAGCGGAGCCGGCCCTGATCGCGCCAGGCCCGCAGGGTCTTCAGGTGCTCGGGCCAGTTGAGCAGGTTATGCACCTGCATCAGGTCGAAGCGGCGCGGCTCGCGCCCCGGCACGCGGCCATCGATGCCTTGCCCCCAAAGCCGCAGCGATTCGGCCATCTGCGTCGGCCCGACCCGGGCGAACGCGGTCCAGACCTTGGTCGCGGCAAAGAGCCGGCCGCCGTGCTCGACCTGCGGCAGCAGATCGCCGAGCAGCCGTTCCGCACGTCCATACATCGGCGACGAATCGATCATGCCGCCGCCGGCGGCAAAAAACGCCTGCAGCACCTGCAGCCGGCGCCTGCGCGCGACCGCTTCCTCGCCAACGTCGAAGGCGAGCCAGGTGCCGAGTCCGACGGCATTGATCCGTTCGCCGGTGCGCGGGATCGGCCGCCGCAGCGTGCCGTCGTCCGCCGCCGACGCAGCGCCGGCCAGCACCGGCGCGGCCGGAACGAGCTTCAGGAAGTCTCGCCGTCTCATCGATGCAGTGACCGAAATCGGCAGGTCGAGTTCAGCGGACCGTCGCTGCCTGCGGACATCAGCCGCGGCGTCGCACGTTGACCAGTCCGATGCCCGCGCCAACCATCAGCGCCGCAACCGCAAACGCCGGGCTCAGCCGTTCGCCGAGCAGCAGCACGCCGAAGGCGACGCCGAACAGCGGCGCAAGGAACGAAAACACCGCCAGCCGCGCCGCGTAGTAGCGCGTCAGCAGCCAGAACCACGCCAGATAGCTGGCGAACGCCACCACCACGCCCTGGAACAGCAGGCTGCCGACGACCACCGCATCGACACGCGTGAGGCCGGACTCGCCGAGCAGGCGCGCCGCCACCGGCAGCAGCAGCGCCGAGACCGCCAGTTGATAGAGCAGCGTTTTCTCCGCCGCCACCTGCGCCAGCGTCGAGCCGCGGATCAGCACGGTGGTGGCGGCCCACAGAGCAGCGGCGATCACGCCGAAGGCATCGCCGAGCAGCGTGCCGCGGTCCGGCGCGGCAAAGCCGTCGGCGAAGGCCGTGGCCAGGCCGGCGAAAGCGAGCAGGACGCCCGCCCATTGTGGGGGCGTCAACCGCTCGCCGGGGACCAGCAGCGCCAGTCCGAGCGCGGTCAGCACCGGCGCGAGATAGACGAAAACCACCAGCCGAGACGCCGTCGTGTGCGCCAGCCCGCTGTAGATGAAGCAGAACTCCGCGGCGAACAACGCCCCGGCGAGCACACCGGCGACGAGCGTGCCGTCGCGGTCGAACAGCGGAATGCGGCGCAGCTGCGCCCAGCCGAGCAGCAGAAGGGTGGCCAGGATCGAGCGGATCGCCGCCTGCGTCAGCGGCGCCACCGAAGGAAGCGCGACCTTGATCGCCACCTGCTGCAGTCCCCACAGCATGGTGCAGACGAGCAGCGTCGTGCAGGCGCGCCCATCCAGCGGCAGGCGGGTCGGGGTCATGATGCGGCGGAGCTTAACGGGCGGCCCCCGGTACCGTAGATTGTTGCTCTTCTTGTTGCGGGCGACCGATGCCCCACGACGGCCAGGATCTCGGCATCGTCTTTCCGCGCGCCGCCGATGGTGAGCGCAGTTCGAGCGCGACCGGCCGCGAAATCGTGGCGGCCGCCCTGCACGATGCGCAACCGGCCGCCGCAGCGGCCGTCCGCGCCGAACGCAACTGGCGCAGCAATTACCCGCGCCACCTGCGGCAGCTGGTCGAATCGGCGCTGGCCGACGATGAAAGACCGCTGGTCATCGCCCGCGCTGGACTCGCGGCGGCCGCTGCGGTCATGCGCTTCGCGCGCGATGGCGCCGAGAGCAGCCTCGCCGAGGCGATGGCCTCGCCCCGCTCCTGTGCGCTGCGGACAGCCACCGTCAGCGGCCGCGGCGGCGCGCCGGAGCCGCTCGCGGTGCCTTATGGCGGTCGCCTGCTTGCCGGCGACGCGCTGCTGCGTCAGGTCGACGACTGGTGCGCTCGTGGACTGGCCGAGCCGTCGCTCGCGGCGGCCATTCGCCGTGTGCACGACCATCCCGACTGGCTCGATCTTTCCGACCAGCATCTCGTGCTGCTCGGCGCCGGTGCCGAACTGGGGCCGTTCGCGTGGCTGGCACGCCGGCGCGCGCGACTGGTCGCCGTCGACATCGCCCGCCCGGCGATCTGGCAGCGGCTGATCGCCACTGCCCGCGCAGGCAACGGCACGCTGCACCTGCCGCTGCATGCAGGCGTGGAAGCGTCGGCCGGCGACGACGTCCTGGCGCAGCACGCCGGCGCCGACCTGCTGACCGAGACACCCGAAATCGCCGACTGGCTGCAACAGTTCTCGGCGCCGATGACGGTCGGCGCCTATGCCTATCTCGACGGCGCGCAGCATTTGCGTGTGGCCATCGCCATGGACGCGATCCAGGCGCAGTGCTGCGCGGCCCGCCGCGACACCACGCTGGCGATGCTGGCCACACCCACCGACCTGTGCGCCGTGCCGACCGAGGTGATGCAAGGCGCCCACGCCCGCCATGCGCAGCGCCCGGCCACGGCGAGGCTTTGGCAGCAGCCGCTTCACTGGCTGTCGGGCGGGCGGCTGTTCGCGCGCAACGTCGATCCCACGACCGCCGGATTCGGCATCGTCGACGCACTCGTCGTGCAGCAGGGGCCGAACTACGCGCTGGCCAAGCGCCTGCAGCAGTGGCGCGCGCTCGCGGCGCGCGCCGACGGCTGCCGCGTCTCGCTGCACGTTGCGCCGCCGTCGCTGACCGGTTCGGTGCTGAAGAACCGGTTGATGGCTGCCGCCTATCGCGCCGCGGGGCTGTTCGGCGTCGAGGCCTTCGCTCCGGAAACCGCCAGCGCGCTGATGGCGGCGCTGCTGGTGCATGACCTGCGCCACGCCGAGGCAGTTGCCCGCCCGGCGACGCCGCTGGCGCATCCGCTGCTGCTGCTGACCGACGCCGCGCACCACGGCGGCCTCTGGCGGATGCAATATGCCGCCCGCTCGGCACTGCCTGCGGCGGCGCTGCTCGGTGCGCTGCGGCGACGCTGACCGCTTGCCGTTGCGCGGCGCGCTCGTAGAATCGCCCGCCTGTCCCGCACCGAGGGTATCGCGTTGTCAGCCGCCGATCCGGCCTCCGGTGTGCAGCTCGACCCGGCGACCGCCGAGTTCATTACCGGCGTCACGTCGATGTCGATCGCCACGCGCGATGCGCAGTTGCTGCCCACGGTGGGCAAGGCGCTCGGCTGCCTGCTGGGCGCCGACCGGCGGGTGGTGACGGTGATGATCGACGGCGAGCAGTCGGCGCGCATCGCCTCCGACATTGCCGGCGGCAGCCCGGTCGCGGTGGTCTACTCGCTTCCGGCCACGCACCGCACGGTGCAGATCAAGGGCATGCGGGCGACCGTGACCGCGGCGACGCCGACGCAGCAGGTGCGGGTGCGGATGCACGTCGATGCCATCGTCGAGCATCTGGTGCCTCTCGGCTACGCCGAAGCGGCGCTGCGCGTGTTCTTCAGCTATACGCCGGAGGCATTGCTCGCAGTGCGCTTCACCCCGACCGCGGTATTCGCGCAGACGCCGGGACCGCGCGCCGGCGAGCGGATCGCCGGATGAGTCCGCCGCTGGCCGCGTTGCGCGCCTGCTTCGAAGGCGAGCTCCCGTCGCTGCTGGCCAGTTGCAGCCTCGACGGCACGCCGAACGTCACCTACGTGTCGCAGGTGCACTACGTCGACGCCGAACACGTCGCGCTGAGCTTCCAGTTCTTCAACAAGACGCGCGAGAACGTTCTCGAACATCCCTATGCGGTCGCCCTGGTGGCCGATCCGCGCACCGGCCGTCGTTGGCGCCTGCACCTGCGCTACCTGCGCACCGAGGACTCCGGGCCATTGTTCGAATCGATGCGCGCGCGCCTGGCCGGCATCGCCTCACACACGGGTATGGCCGGTGTCTTCCGTCTGCGCGGCTCGGACGTGTATCGCGTACTGCAGATCGAAGCCGTGCCGGGTCCGGTCGTTGCGCCGGCGCAGCCCGAGTGCAGCCCGCTCACGCTGCTGCGCCCGCTGGCCAGCCGCATCGCCGCGCATGCGGATCTCGCCACGCTGCTCGACGACACGCTCGCCGCGCTCGACACCGAACTGCACATCTCGCACTCGATGCTGCTGCTGGTCGACGCCGGCGGCCGCCGCGCGGCGCGGCTGTTCATGGTGGCCAGCCACGGCTACGACGCCTCGGGGCTCGGCTCGGAAATTCCGCTCGGCCACGGCGTGATCGGGGTGGCGGCGGCACAGCGCACGCCGATCCGCATCTCGCACTTCACCGCCGAGTACAGCTACGGCCGCGCGATCCGCGAAGAGATCCGCGCCTCCGGACTGGCCGAGCAACTGGAAAGCGAGATTCCCCTGCCCGGCCTGGCGGCGCCGCGCAGCCAGCTGGCCGTGCCGATCGTGGTCGCCGACCAGGTCGTCGGCGTGCTTTATGCCGAGAGCACCGAGGACAAGCGCTTTTCGTTCGAGCACGAGGACCTTCTGGTGGGGCTGGCCTCGCAACTGGGCGCCACCATCGCCCTGCTGCGGCTGGCCGCGGAAGCGCAGGAGGAACCCGCGACCGAGTCTCTGCCGGCGCAGCGGCCGACCACCGACACGCCGGTGCTCGTGCGCCGCTATCCGGTCAACGACAGCATCTTCATCGACAACGAATACCTGATCAAAGGCGTGGCCGGGGCGATCCTGTGGAAGCTGGCGCGCGAGCATGCCGCCGGCCGGCGGGCCGATTTCAGCAACCGCGAGCTGCGCCTCGATCCGGCGCTGCATCTT
Source organism: uncultured Burkholderiaceae bacterium (assembly GCA_964509545.1). GTDB lineage: Bacteria > Pseudomonadota > Gammaproteobacteria > Burkholderiales > Burkholderiaceae_F > JADJWR01. Next base: position 5,223 of record CAZDXQ010000006.1, read on the forward strand.
CCCGACATCAGCGACAACCTCGAGGCGCGCCTGATCCTGCTGGCGCGCCGTCTGCAGGAGCGCTGTCCGCGGCTGCGCATCGTCAAGACCGGGCGCGGCCGCTTCCGCTTCGAAACCGACGCGCCGCTTCAGCTCGAAGAGGCGACCGCGGCGTGAGCCTCGCCTGCTCGGCGGGGCAGGCGGCCGAAAGCGCGTGGCGCCTCGGGAGTCGACGCAGGAGAATCCGGACCTGATCAGTTCATCGATCGCCCCTTCCGACAGTCGGCAGGCGCCGCTGCGTCATTGCCGGCGCCTGACACGAAGGCCGGCAGGGCAGGCACGCAAACCCCGCTGCGCACGCAGGTATCTGCTCACGGCCTGCCAGGAAATTGCACTGCGGCAACGGTGCGAAAATCCGGCCACGCAGCAAAGTCCGCCACCGCCGCAACGATGTCGAGCACGATTCCGCTTTCTGCCGCGACCGAAGTGCCGTCGCCGTGCATCTCCGTGTGCCGCATCGATCCGCGCAGCGGCTGGTGCGAGGGTTGCCGGCGCACGATCGACGAGATCGCGCACTGGGGCCTGCTCGACGATGACGAGAAGCGGGCGATCTGGGCCGAACTGGGTCATCGCGGAGCGCGACCGAAATGAACGCAGCCCATCCAAGCGCCGCCGAGATCGACTGGTATTTCGATTTCATCTCGCCGTATTCGTACCTTGCCTTCGAGGCGCTGCCCGCGACGCTGGCGAGCATCGATCCCGCGCCGCGGGTGCGCTATCGACCCGTGCTGTTTGCCGGCCTGCTGAACCACTGGGGCCACATGGGCCCGGCGGAGGTGCCACCGAAGCGGCGCTTCACCTATGAACAGGTCGCCTGGCTGGCCGACCGGCACGGCATCCCGATGCGCGCGCCGCGCCATCACCCGTTCAACCCTCTGCCGCTGCTGCGCGCGGCGATTGCGGCCGGAAGCGGGCGCAGCGTGATCGAGCGCCTGTTCCGCTTCGTCTGGCGCGACGGCAGCCTGCCCGACGAAGCCGCCTTCGCGCCGCTTCTCGAAGCACTCGGCCTGGCGCCCGCCGCCCTCGACGCGCCGGAAGTGAAAGCAGCGTTGCGCGCCAACGGCGAGTCGGCAATCGCCGCCGGCGTCTTCGGCGTGCCGACTGCGGTGGCGCAGACGGCGCGCGGCGTACGCGTGATCTGGGGCTTCGATTCGCTGCCGATGCTCGCCGACTGGCTGCGCGACGCGCCGGTGTTTGCCGGCTCCGAGATGCGTCGCGCCGCCGACCTGCCCCCCGGCGAGCAGCGGCGCGGCCTTCGGCAATGATCCGGGCCACGGTTGGCGAGCGCTTCACCGGCACGGCGCACCTCAGCGCTGATTCGATTCGCGCCTTTGCCCATTCGGTCGGCGACAGCAATCCGCTGCATCACGACGAGGCGGTCGCCGCCCGATCGCGCTTCGGCAGGCTGATCGCCAGCGGCACGCACAGCGCTTCGCTGCTGATGGCGTTGACCGCGTCGCACTTCTCGCGCCATGCGCAACCGCTGGGCCTCGAATTCAAGCTGCACTTCCACAAGGCGGTGTATGCCGGCGATACGCTGGCACTGGCCTGGACCGTTACTCGTGTGCAGTGGAAGGCATCGCTCGGCGGCGACCTGGTCTGGCTCGATGGCGAAGCGCGCAACCAGCACGACCAGGTGGTGCTGGCCGCCACCGCGACGCTGCTGGTCATGGACCGCATGCCATGAACCCGCCGCGTTCCATCGCTGACGGGAAACCACCCGGGGGGGAAGCCCGATGACCGCAGACGCGCCGGTACGAGGTGCGCACTTCGCGCGGCCGGCGCAGCCAGCGCGATGACGCCGCCGGATTTCTCGCAGCCTGTCTCCGGCCCGGCGTACGGCCGCTTCTTCCGGCTGCTCGCCACGGCCATGGTACTCGGCGTGCTGGCGATGGCCGTGCGCGCCACGCTGCTGCTGCCGGACGACGTGCAGGCGGCACAGGGCTACTGGATCCTCGGCATCGGCATGCTGGCGCTGCTTGCGTCGTACTGGGTGCTGATGCGCTCGACCACCATCATCGACGGTCAGGGTATCCGCCAAAGCGGCCTGACCGATAAGAAGGTCGCGTGGCACGAGTTGCACAGCGCGCGCCTGTTCGGCCCACCGTTCGCGCGCCGGCTGATGGTGCGCACCGCCAACGGCCGCTTCCGCTTCTTCTTTGGCGGATCGCCGGAACTGCTGGCCGCCTTCGCGCGCATCGCGCAGGCGTACAGGGCATGAGGCGCCGGGCCGCCCCAAGGGTGAATCTTTGAGCGCAGCGCGAGGGTAGTCCATTGCGCGGCATGCGCCCGGTCCGGCTGCCCGGCACGATGCAGGTGCTCGAGCGCGGCTGGCTCAGCTCCAATTCCATCGTCTTCGACGACGGCGGCCAGATCAGCGTCGTCGACACCGGCTACGTGTCACATGCGCCACTGCTGGTGCAACTGATCGAGCAGGTCCGGCGCGGCCGGCCGCTGGCGCGGATCGTCAATACGCACCTGCACTCCGATCATGTCGGCGGCAACGCGGCGCTGAAGTCGCACCTGCAGCCGACGATCATCATTCCGCCCGGCCTGGCGCAGGCCGTGCGCCAATGGGACGAGCAGCGCCTGAACTTCGCCGCGACCGGACAGCGCTGTGCCCGCTTCGATTACGACGCGCTGCTCGACCCGGCGCAGCCGCTGCGGCTCGGCGGGCTCGACTGGCAGCTGCTCGACGGCGGCGGCCACGACCGCGAGATGGTGCTGCTGTTCAATCCCGACGAGCGCATCCTGCTGTCGGCCGACGCGCTGTGGCGCAACGGTTTCGGCGTGCTGTTCCCGGAGCTGGAGGGCGCCTCGGGCTTTGCCGAGCAGCAGGCGGTGCTCGAAAGCATCGACCGGCTTGCGCCTCGGCTGGTCATTCCCGGCCACGGCGCGCCGTTCACCGAGGTCGGCGCGGCGCTGGACGCAGCGATGCGGCGCCTGGAATACCTGCGCAGCGATCCGCAGCGCAACGCGCGCCACGGCTCGAAAGTGCTGATCAAGTTCTGGCTGCTCGACGTGCGCAGCACGACGCTGGAGTCGCTGCACCGGCATTTCGCGCAGACCGAGTATCTGCGCCTGATCCATCAGCGCTACTTCGCCCGCCGGGCCTTTGCCGAGATGCTCGACGAACACGTCGCGGAACTGGTCCGCGCCGGCGCCGCCGAAATCGCCGGCGGCCTGCTGCACAATCGCGACTAGATGCCGCGCGCCCTCCTGCTCCTGCTGTCGTTGCTGCTGGCCGCCTGCGCCGCGCCACCGGTCGTCGCGCCCGATCGCCCCGGCGCGCCGCCCAGGGCGCAGGCGCCGACACTGGGGTTCCTCAGCCGGATCCGGGTTCCCGACGGCCATGAGCCGGTGCTGCAGCTCGCCGCCAAGGGCGTGCAGATCTTCCGCTGCGAGCGCGAGGGCAACGGTTTCGACTGGCGCTTCCGGCTGCCCGAGGCCGATCTGTTCGATGCGCAGGGCCAGGCGATGGCGCGGCACGGGGCTAACTTTTCGTTCGAGCACCGCGACGGCAGCCGCCTGCTCGGTACAGTGGTCGCCCATGACAGGGCGGGCGCGGCCGATGCGCTGCCCTGGCTGCTGCTTTCGACGAAAAGCTTCGGCAAGGGCGAGTTCTCCGGCATCAGTTACGTGCAGCGGGTGAACACCAGCGGCGGCATGCCGCCACAGGGGTGCCCTGCCAGCCAGGCCAATCGCCTGCTGCGCGTGGATTTCAGCGCCGATTTCGTCTTCTACCGGCCGCGCGGATGAGCCGACGCCACGTTATGTATCGCGCCCGCCTCGCCGCAGCCCTGTTGGCGCTATCGGCGTCGGCTTTCGCCCATGTCGGCCGGCCGGTGTACAGCGAACCGGGCGCCGGCATCGCCCTGCCGCCCGGCTGCTCGTTCGAGCCGACCTGGCGGGCGCGGCTGGCCAACTCGGATCTGGAACTGTGGGTGGTCGAATGCGCGCTGCAGCCGCACGTGTGGCTGGTCCGCCGCGGCGTCCTCGAATACGACCGCAGCAACCGCGCCCGGCTGCGCTTTCAGATTCTCGATGAGCGCAAGCTGCCGGGCGAAACCGCCGGCGAGACGGTCAGCGTGCAATGCGCGACCCGACGCGGATCCGAGAACGGCGTTGCGGTCATCGGCGCCACCTGGCGCCAGGCCCAGGGCGCGCTTCGACTGGCGAGCGCCAAGTCGGCGCTTCGGGTCGACCGGCGCAGCGGCAAGCTGGTCGACGCGGCCATCGACCAGGTCGACTGCACGCGTTTTCCCGACCGCGAGGAAACGATGCGGCAATTGCAGAGCCGCGACCGCAGGAAGCCCTGATAAGGGGTGAATCTTTCTACTGCGCGGCCCGACCCTCGGCGACGCGCAGCCGGCACCCACGGCATGCCCCGATGCCCATCCTCTATCGAGGTAGGCCAGTCGGTTAAAATTGCGTGTTGTTCGGACGCAGAAGCCGGAGGAAGTCAGAATGGACATGACCCCAACGACGGTCGGCGCCTACCTCAGGGATCTGCCGCCAGACCGCAGGGTCGCGATGGCACGGGTCTGCAGCATGATCCGCCGTTCCGCGCGCGGCGTGCGCGAGAGCATGCGCTATGGCCTGGCCTTTTACGAACTGGACGGGCCGCTGTTCGCGCTCGAATCCGGCCGGCGTCACATGTCGCTGTACGTCGCCGAACAGGAAGTGATCGTCAAGCACAAGGATGCCCTGCCCGGCATCAACGCGCAGCGCAGCTTCATCAAGTTCTCCGATCTGACGCGGCTGCCGCTCGACGTGGTAGAGAAGATCGTGCGCGACTCGGTGGCCGCGCGGCGGTCGCGCGTATCCGCCGGTACTGTACCGACACAGGCCGATGCGCTGAAGCTTTGGGCCATCAACGAGGAAAAGGCGGCACCGCCTCCGGGCTACCAGGTGATCTCGACCAAGCCGCCGCCGGGTGCGGAAGGAGAGGCCGAAGCGGCCGGCAAGCCGGCTGTCGAAGCCACTGCCGCCAAGAAGCCGTCAGCCAAGCCGGCCCCGAAGGCTGCCGCCAAACCGGCCGCCGCGAAGAAGGCGGCCGTGGTCAAGGTTCCGGCAAGAAAAACCGCCAAGAAGACCGCGAAGTCCGCAAAAAAGCGCTGATCGCCCGGGTCGGGCGTTCCGTTTCCCGCACGCCAACGGGGCGGGGCAGCGCGGCCCGGGGACATCACGCGGCGCCGCACGCCGAGTTCGGCCGCCTGCCGACCGAGCCCGCAAGCCTGCGCCGACAGGCAGTCGTTAGAACCGGACGGGCACGCGGTCAGCTGTAACTGCGCGCGTCGTCGATCACCTTGCCGTCGTTCGGCAGGCTGCCGGGCGCGACGAGTTCGATGGCCCCGCCGAGCTTGGTCACCGCGCGCAGCGTTTCACCGACCGCCGCCGCCAGCGATGCGTCCAGCGACCGCGATTCCGCCTTCAGCGTCATCGCGTCGGTTTCGCCGCTGCGCGTCACGACCAGCCGCAGCCGGCCGAGTTCATCGTGCCGCCGCCCGATCTCGGCGATCTGCTCCGGCCGAACGAACATGCCTTTGACCTTGGTGTTCTGGTCGGCACGGCCCATCCAGCCGCGGATGCGGGTGTTGGTGCGGCCGCAAGGCGAGGCCCCCGGAAGCACCGCCGACAGGTCGCCCAGCGCCAGCCGTATCCACGGGTGGTGGGGGTCGAACGAGGTGACGACCACCTCGCCGACCTCGCCCGGCGCCACAGGCTCGCCGGTGCCCGGACGGACGATTTCGAGCAACACGTCCTCGTTGACCACCATGCCTTCGCGCGCCGGCGTCTCATAGGCAATGCAGCCGAGGTCGGCGGTCGCATAGATCTGGTAGGCGCTGATGCCACGGTCGCGGATCTCGGCCTGCAGTGAAGGTGGAAAGGCCGCGCCGGAGACAACCGCCTTGCGGATGGACTCCACCGGGCGGCCGGCCTTCTCGCCGGCATCGAGAAGGATCTTCAGGAAATCGGGCGTGCCGCTGTAGGCGACGGGACGCAGGTGCTCGATCAGATCCAGTTGCTGCTCGGTATTGCCCGGGCCGGCCGGGATCACCGTGCAGCCCACAGCCCTGGCGCCGGAATCGAGGATGAAGCCTCCCGGCGTCAAGTGATACGAGAACGTGTTCAGCACGATGTCGCCGAGCCGGAAACCGGCGGCGAACAGTCCGCGGGCGGCGCGCCACGCATCGTCCTGGCGGCCCTCGGGTTCGTAAATTGGCCCCGGCGACGTGAACATGCGGCCGAAGGCGTGCGTTGCATCGGGAAGCAGGGCGCCGAAGGGCGGAGACTCCTTCTGCATCGCCGGCAGCGCCCCCTTGCGCAGCACCGGCAGCCGCGCCAGCGCATCGGCCGAGCTGATTGCCGCCGGGTCGATGTTGCCGAGATGGGCGCGCCAGCCCGGCGCCCTGACCGCAGCGGCGATCAGTCCAGGCAGCCGCTCGAACAGGTCGCGGCTGCGCTCTGCCGGGCTGCGCGTCTCGCGCGCGTCGAAGTGCTCGCTCGTCATGCTGTCTCCGTGGCGGCGCTCACTTCGATGCCGCTTCCATGTCCTCGCGCCGCTTCTGCTCCTGCGCGCCCGCTGCGTCGAGTTTCTTCAGCACCGGATCGATCGTCGTCTGCTTCGTCGGCAGCGGTGTGGTGTCGCGCTGCGGGCTGCAGGCAGCGAGCAGCACGAACAAGGCCGCACAAGCGGCGATCCACGCGGCACGAGTGCGTGCAGTCGCCGTCATTGCCTTGGCTTCGAAAGGCAATGGATCACAACCCGGCCTGCGAGGATGTCGCCCAGCGCGACGCGCGAGCGAAGACAGTACATACGAGTACGGCGAGCGAGCGCAACAAAGCTGAGCGGCGTCCTCGCAAGCCGGCCTCATGCGAGCCAGCGTTTGCGGCGGCGATAGAACTTGGCATCGCGGAAGCTCTTGCGTCCCTCGCGCGAAATGCCGAGATAGAACTCCTTGACGTCCTCGTTCTCGGCCAGGTCCTTGGCGGCACCGTCCATCACCACGCGGCCGCTTTCGAGGATATAGCCGTAGTGCGCGTACTTCAGGGCGATGTTGGTGTTCTGCTCGGCCAGGAGGAACGACACCTTTTCCTTGTCGTTCAGGTCCTTGACGATGGAGAAGATCTCGTCGACCACCTGCGGCGCCAGGCCCATCGACGGCTCGTCGAGCAGGATCATGTTCGGCCGCGCCATCAGCGCCCGGCCGATTGCCGTCATCTGCTGCTCGCCGCCGGAGGTGTAGCCCGACTGCGAGGCGCGGCGCTGCTTCAGCCGCGGGAAGTAGGCATAGACCTTTTCCAGGTCGCTTTCGATCTCGCTGCGCGAGGTGCCGCGGGAATAAGCGCCGGTCAGCAGGTTCTCCTCGACGGTGAGGTGGGCGAAGCAGCGTCGCCCTTCCATCACCTGCACCACGCCGCGCTTGACCAGATCGTAGGCTGTCAGCGCCTCGATGCGGTCGCCCTCGTATTCGATGTAGCCCTTGGTGACCTCGCCACGTTCGCCATGCAGCAAATTGGACACCGCGCGCAGCGTGGTGGTCTTGCCGGCGCCGTTGGCGCCGAGCAGCGCGACGATGCCGCCCTCGGGCACGGTCAGCGACACGCCCTTGAGCACCAAGATCACATGGTTGTAGATGACCTCGATGCCGTTGACGGTCAGCAGCGATGACACGTTCGTCCCCTGTCGGTTACCTTCGGCTTCGCCGAGGCGACAGGCCGTCGCCTCGGTGAAGCCGCCCACGTCTCACGCGCGGGCGCTTCGATCCGGCGTCAGTCAGCCGGCGGTCAGTTCCTTGGCGCAGTCGCGGCGCTGCAGTTTCTTCTCGGCAAGATAGGCGTCGGCCGAACGCTTGATCATCGGCCGGATGATCTGCTGGTCGGCTTCATACCAGTCGGAGGTGAAGTTCCACTGCTTGCCGTCCCAGGTGTGGATGCGGCCGTAGTGGGCACCGCCGTGCTCCTTGCAGCTCGTGGAGATCGGCCGCAGCATGCCGCCGAAGCCCATCGCGTCGAGCCTCTTCTGGTCGAGGGCGAGGTTTTCCAGGCCCCAGCGCACTTCTTCGCCCTTCAGCGGCTTCTTGCCATAACGCTCCTGTGCCCTGCGCACGCCTTCGACGCCCAGCATGGCGCTGATCAGGCCGCGGTTGTACAGCACCGTGCCGACCTCATCTTTCGGCCCCGTGCCCTGGCCCTTGTCGTGCAGATGCTTGATGACGTCCTCGTGCACCTTGGCGCGGCCGGCCCCATGCTGCAGAGTGACGCCCTGGTAGCCCTTGGCATCGGCGCCGACCGGCACCACATCGGGCTCGGCCGAGGCCCACCAGACGCCGAACATCCTGTCGCGCGGATAGCCGGTGGCCACGGCCTCCTTGATCGCCGTGGAGTTCATCACGCCCCAGCCCCACAGGAAGACGTAGTCAGGCCGCTGCTGGCGGATCTGCAGCCATGTTGCCTTCTGCTCGACGCCCGGGTGGGTGACGGGCAACAGCAGCAGGTCGTAGCCGTGCATCTTGGCGCGCTCCTGCAGCAGCGCAATCGGCTCCTTGCCATAGGGCGAGTCGTGATAGACGAGCGCGATCTTCTTGCCCTTGAGCCTGTCCAGCCCGCCGTTGAGCTTGCCGATGTGCTGGATCAGGATGTCGGCGGCATCCCAGTAGGTGCCCAGCAGCGGGAAGTTGTACGGGAACGCCTCGCCGTCGACCGAGTCGGCACGGCCGTAGCCGGCGGTGATCAGCGGGATCTTGTCGGCGGGGGTCTTGTCGGTGGTCGCATAGGTGATGCCGGTGGACAGCGGCTGGAACAGCGCCGCCCCGGTCGGGCCCTTGGCCTTCAGCCGCTCGTAGCACTCGACACCACGGTCCGTGGCGTAGCCGGTTTCGCATTCCTCGTAGAGGATCTTCACGCCGTTGATGCCGCCGTCGCGCGCGTTGATGAGCTTCAGGTAGTCGGCATAGCCGTTGGCGAACGGCACGCCGTTGGGCGCGTAGGCGCCGGTGCGATACACGAGCGCGGGGAAGAACTGCTCGCCGCCACTGGCGGCGGCCTTGGCCGGCGCTTTCGCCGGGGCCTTGCCCTTGTCCTGTGCGAATGCTGCGCCGCTGGCAAGTAGCGCAACGACGCTCACCGCGGCCGCGAGGGTCTTGGATGTCGCAAATTTCATGTTGCCTGCCTCCTATCGATGGTCGTTGCTTGGGTGGATTGCCCGAGCGCTTGAAAAAGTCAGTGCGGGAACGGCCACAGCCGCAGCTTCTCCTTGCCGATTGCCCACAATCGCGCCAGACCGTGCGGTTCGGCAATCAGGAAAACCACGATCAGCGCGCCGAAGATGATGAACTCCAGATGCGAAATCATCGCCGTGGACAGAGGAATGCCGAGCATGGTGGGCAACTGGTTCAGCAGCAGCGGCAGCACGACGATGAAGGCGGCGCCGAAGTAGGCGCCAAGAATCGAGCCCATGCCGCCGATGATGATCATGAACAGCAGGTTGAAGCTCAGATTGATGTTGAACGCCAGCGGCTCCCAGGCGCCGAGGTGCACGAAGCCCCAGAGCGCGCCGGCCACCCCGGCGAAGAACGAACTGACCGCGAACGCCGAAAGCTTGGCGTAAAGGGGGCGAATGCCGATGACGCTCGCCGCGACGTCCATGTCGCGGATCGCCATCCACGAGCGGCCGATGTGCGACCGCACCAGGTTCTTGGCCAGCAGCGTCATCACCACCAGCACGCCGAGCAGGAACCAGTACTTCTCCGCTGGCTGGTCGATCACCCAGCCGAACAGTTCGACATCGGCCGGCGACACCGAGCCCGACGGCGAGTAGTTGGTGAACCACTTCACGCGGGCGAACATCCAGTCGATGAAGAACTGCGCCGCCAGTGTGGCCACCGCCAGATAAAGGCCCTTGATGCGCAGGCTCGGAATGCCGAAAGCGATGCCGACCAGCGCCGCGATCAACCCCGCCAGCACGAGCACCAGAAGGAAGTTGACCCCCGGCACGCGGATCACCAGGTTGTAGGCGGCGTAGGCACCCACTGCCATGAACGCGGCGTGGCCGAGCGAGATCTGGCCGCAGTAGCCGACGAGGATGTTCAGGCCGATGGCCGCCACGGTCAGGATCAGGAACGGGATGATCAGCGCGCGGAACGCGTAGTCGCTGGCCAGCAGCGGCACGACCAGGAAGGCGAGCACCACCACGCCCCAGACGAAGAAGCGGTCCTGCGTGATCGGCAGCAGCTGCTGGTCCGACCTGTAGGTGGTCTTGAACTGGCCGTTTTCTCTGTAAAGCATTCTCTTCCTCTTGAAGACAGTCTTTGCGTCACGCGCGAAGCGCGCCCGCGAGTTCTGTCCTCAACCGACGCTAGACGCGGTCGATATGTTTCTGGCTCCGGCCGCTCGCTGCGCTCGCTTAACGTTCGTTTCGCTCACGTTCGCCTCGCCGAAAACATATCGATCGTCAGACACGATCGATATGTTTCTCACCAAACAATCCTTCGGGCCGCACCAGCAGGAAGGCCAGTGCAAGCACGTAGGCGAACCAGTTCTCGATGCCGCCACCGGCCAGATCGAAGGCCTTGACCAGCACCGGGCCGAGAAAGACCTCGGCGAACTTCTCGCCGACGCCGATGATCAGCCCGCCGAGGATCGCGCCCGGCACCGAGGTCAGCCCGCCGAGGATCACCACCGGCAGCGCCTTCAATGCCACCAGCGTCAGCGAGAACTGCACGCCAAGCTTCGAGCCCCAGATCATGCCGGCCACCAGCGCGACAACGCCGGCCACCGCCCAGACGATGACCCAGATCGTATTCAGCGGGATGCCGATCGACTGCGCCGCCTGGTGGTCGTCGGCGACGGCGCGCAGCGCGCGGCCGGTGGCGGTCTTCTGGAAGAAGACGGCGAGCACGGCCACCAGCAAGCCGGCCACCAGTGCAGCGACAAGGTCTTCCTGGTTGATCAGGATGCCACCCTGGAAGAGACCCTCGCCGATCATCGTCGGCGTCTTCGGCAGGCCGAGGTTGATCTCGTAGATGTCGCTGCCCCACACCGTCTGGCCGACGCCGTCGATGAAATAGGTGATGCCCAGCGTGGCCATCAGCAGCACCACGCCCTCCTGGTTGACCAGGTGGCGCAGCACCAGCCGTTCGACCAGCCAGGCGAAGCCCACCATCAATCCCATCGCAATCAGGAAGGCGATCATGTTGCCGACGAGCCGGCTCTCGATGCCGAGCAGCGGCGGGATCCACTCCGCCAGGCGCGCCATCGCCAGTGCGGCGAACAGCACCATCGCGCCCTGGGCGAAGTTGAACACGCCCGAGGCCTTGAAGATCAGCACGAAGCCCAGCGCCACCAGCGAATACAGCACGCCCGACATCAGGCCGCCGAGCAGCACCTCGACGTAGAAGCCCGGCGCGCCCAGCCCGAGCACGAGCGGCGCCGCCATGCCGACGAGGATGCCGAAGATCAGCGTGATGATCGGCCAGTTCTTTCTCAAATTGCCCATCGCCCCGCCTCGTTCAGTGCGCGACGCCCAGGTAGGCGTCGATCACGGCCTGGTTCGCTCGCACTTCGTCGGGCGTGCCGTCGCCGATCTTCTTGCCGTAGTCGAGCACCACGACGCGGTCGGAAATGTCCATCACCACGCCCATGTCGTGCTCGATCAGCACGATGGTGGTGCCGAACTCGTCGTTCACATCGAGGATGAAGCGGCACATGTCCTCTTTTTCCTCGACGTTCATGCCGGCCATCGGCTCGTCGAGCAGCAGCAGCCGCGGCTGCATCGCCAGCGCGCGGCCGAGGTCGACGCGTTTCTGCAGGCCGTACGGAAGGCGACCGACCGGCGTCTTGCGGTAGGCCTGGATCTCGAGGAAGTCGATGATCTGCTCGACGAAGGCGCGGTGCTGCAGTTCCTCGGCCAGCGCCGGCCCCACCCGCACCGCCTGCAGCAGGATGTTGCTCTTCATCCTGAGGTTGCGGCCGGTCATGATGTTGTCCAGCACGCTCATGCCCTTGAACAGGGCCAGCGACTGGAACGTGCGCGCGATCCCCATCTCGGCGGCGCGGCGCGGGTTCATGTGGTCGAACGACAACGACTTGCCGTCGGTGCCGCGGAAACTGATGCGGCCCCGCTGCGGCGTGTACACGCCGTTGATCACGTTCAGCATCGAGCTCTTGCCGGCGCCGTTCGGCCCGATGATGGCCCGCACCTCGTGCTCGCGCACGTCGAAGGAAATGTCGGTCAGCGCCTTGACGCCGCCGAACGACAACGAGATGTTGTCGACGCGCAGGATGACCTCGCCGATGCGGCGTTCGCGGTTCGTCATTTGTTCTGTTCGACCTGCCTGACCGGCTCGTCTTTCATCGACCAGGCCGCGTTCGCCGCCGGCCTGATCTTTCCTTCGGCGCCCATCGGCTTGCTGGCGCCGGCAATCCACTGCCGCACCAGCACCCAGAACAGCAGCACCAGCGCGATGCCGGCCAGCCCGAGCAGCAGCGCGCCGTTGGCGAAGCCCCAGGCCGCCAGCGGCACGCCGCCGACCAGGGCGAGCAGCGCGAGCCAGTTCTTTCCGCTCATCCGCGGCCGCTCCGCTAGGCCGCCTTGGCCATCGGTTTGAACACCTTGGCGTCGCGGATCTTCAGCGTGGCGCTGATCTTGCCCGTGCGCCCGTCCTCGAACTTCACCTGCGTTTCGATGAACTGCTCCTTCATGCCCGAATACAGCGCATCGACCAGCACCGAATACTTGTCCTGGATGAAGCGCCGACGAACCTTGCGCGTTCGCGTCAGTTCGTCGTCGTCCGGGTCGAGTTCCTTGTGCAGGATCAGGAAGCGGTGGATCTGCGAGTTGGCGAGCCTTTCGTCGCCGGCCAGATCGGCGTTGACCTTCTCGACGCACTCGTTGACCATGTCGAGAACCTCCGGCTTGCCGGCCAGGTCGATGTAGCCGGCGTACGGCAGTCCGCGCCGCTCGGCCCAGTTGCCCACCGCCTCGAAGTCGATGTTGATGAAGGCGGTGGCCTGCTCGCGCCCGTGGCCGAAAGCGACCGCTTCCTTGATGAACGGGAAGAACTTCAGCTTGTTTTCGATGTACTTGGGCGCGAACAGCGTGCCGTCGGCGAGCTTGCCGACGTCATTGGCGCGATCGATGATCTTCAGGTCGCCGTCGGCGTCGAGGAAGCCGGCGTCGCCCGTGTGATACCAGCCTTCCTCATCGAGCACCTCCCGCGTCGCCTCGGGGTTCTTGTAGTACTCCTTCAGCAGCCCCGGGCTCTTGAGCAGGATCTCGCCGGTGTCCTTGATCTTCAGCTCGACGCCGGCGATCGGCGGGCCGACGGTGTCCGGCTTGACGCGGCCGTTTTGCTGCACGCAGACGAACACCGCCGTCTCGGTCGAGCCGTACAGCTGCTTCAGGTTGATGCCGATCGAGCGGTAGAAGCTGAACAGGTCCGGCCCGATCGCCTCGCCGGCGGTGTAGGCGACCTTGACGCGGCTCATGCCCAGCACGTTGCGCAGCGGCCCGTAGACGAAGAGGTCGCCGAGCCAGTACAGGATGCGCTCGCCGAGGCCGACCGGCCTGCGGTCGAGGATCTGGCCGCCGACCTTCTTCGCCACGGCCATGAAGTAATGGAACATCTTCCGCTTCAGCGCGCCCGCATCCTCCATGCGGATCATCACCTGCGTCAGCAGGCCCTCGAACACCCGCGGCGGCGCGAAGTAATAGGTCGGGCCGATCTCGCGCATGTCGTTGGTCACCGTCGACGGCGATTCGGGGCAGTTCACCGTATAGCCGGTGACCAGCGCCTGCGCGTAGGAGAAGATGTTCTGCCCGATCCAGGCCATCGGCAGATACGCGAGCACGTCCTCGTAGACGGTCAGGCCCTCCATCTGCGTGCAGGCGCGGGCGCGATCGATCAGCGAGCGGTGCGTCTGCACGACGCCTTTCGGCTTGCCCGTGGTGCCCGACGTGTAGAACAGCGCCGCCGTGTCGTCGGCCGAGCCCTTGGCGATCTCCTCGTCGATGAACTTCGGCTGCACCGACAGCAGGCCCTCGCCGAGCCGGATCAGTTCCTCGTACGGCAGCAGTCCTTCCTGCGTGTAGTGGCGCAGCCCGCGCGGGTCGTCGTAGTAAATGTGCGCAAGCGGCGGATGCTGCTCGCGGATTTCGAGCAGCTTGTCGACCTGCTCCTGGTCCTCGACGATCGCGTAGGCGATCTCGGCGTTGTGGAACACGTAGACCATCTCGCCGGCGACCGCATCCTGGTACATCGGCACCGGCACGCCGCCGAGGCATTGCGCCGCCATCATCGCGAAGTACAGCCGCGGCCGGTTCTCGCCGATGATGGCCAGGTGCTGGCCGCGGCGGAAACCCTGCACGTGCAGGCCGGCGGCGAGTTTCTTCACCTCGTCGGCGACCTGCGCCCAAGTCCACGTCTGCCAGATGCCGAGATCCTTCTCGCGCAGCGCCGGGTGCTTGTCGCGCCAGTGCGCGTGGTACAGCAGAAGCCGCGGAAAGGTGTCCGGCAACGAGGCCTCGGCCTGCGCCATTACGTTGTCTCCTTGTCTGCCCCGCGGGCACAGCGCGGCGAAGTTGCCGGCCGTGCCTCTTGTTGTGTCCTGCGCGCGGAAATCTACACGATGGCCGCCGCCCGGCAACCTCGGGCAGCGCGTCCTCTGCGCCGGATCAAGGTACCGGCCGAACGCGCCCGGCGCTGTCATCTGGGCGACAATCCCGCGATGGCAGCCGAGACTCTCGAACAGGCACTGCGCGCCACCCGCTGGGGCGCTTCGTTGGCGGCCGACCAGCTCGCCCGCGTCGCCGCCGAATCGGCCGAGATCGCGGTGCCCGCCAATGGCTATGTCTGCCGCAGCGGCGAGCCGGTCGACGCATGGCTGGGTGTACTCGACGGCATGGTCAAGATGATGATTTCGACGCCCTCCGGCCGCGCCTCGACATTCACCAGCATCCCGGCCGGCGGCTGGTTCGGCGAGGGCAGCCTGCTGAAGACCGAACCGCGCCGTTACGACGTCATCGCCCTGCGCGAGTCGCGCATCGCGCGCGTGCCGCGACGGACCTTCGAATGGCTGCTGAACACCAGCATCCCGTTCAACCGCTTCATGCTCGTGCAGTTGAACGAGCGCCTCGGCCAGTTCATCGGCATGCTCGAGGCGCAGCGGCTGCACGATCCCGACGCGCGCGCGGCCCGCTGCGTCGCGGGTCTGTTCAACCCGATCCTGTACCCGGGCATCGACAAGAAGCTGGAGGTCTCGCAGGAGGAGATCGGCTATCTCGCCGGCATCTCCCGGCAGCGCGTGAACCAGGCGCTGCAGACGCTGCAGAAGGCGGGCCTGCTGCGGGTCGAATACGGCGCGATCGTGATCAACGATCTGGACGGCCTGCGCCGTTACGGTTCCTAGCCCTCACTGCCGGCCGAAAAAGCGGCCGTAGGCGAGAACGCCGGCAGCCAGGCCGAGCACCGCCCAGGCCAGTGGCCAGTTGCCGGCGCCGAGGCCGGCGAGCGCCGCTCCGGGGCAGACCCCGGACATTCCCCAGCCGGCGCCGAAGATCGCCGCGCCGATGATCGTGTCTCGATTGGACGCCGGCACATGGCGGTCGAAGACCGGTTCGAGCACCGGGCCGGCCATCGATCGCGGCGCCAGTTGATAGGCCGCCAGGGTCACCGCCAGCGCGGCCCCGAGAACGAGCAGCGGGCCATAGTCGTGCAGGCGCAGGAAGTTCAGCACGATCTCGGGCTGGACCATCGTCGACAGCGCCAGCCCGAAACCGAACATGGCGCCGCACGCGAGCACCGCGAGCAGGGACAATGGCCTCATCAGCGTCCCCACAACCACCAGGTCAGCCGCGCCACGCCGACGGCGGTGACGAGGAAGGTGAGCACGGCCAGAGCCGAAGGCAACTGCAGCGACGCCAGCCCGCACAGGCCGTGTCCGGACGTGCAGCCGTTGCTCTTTGCCGCACCGAAACCGGCAATGAAACCACCGGCCAGCAGTTGCCACCAGGGCAGGCCGGTGGCAATCGACGCGCGCGGCGCGGCCAGCCACCACCACAGCGCCGCGCCGCTCAGAACGCCCGCGGCAAAGGCCAGCCGCCAGCGCCGGCCAGAGGCAAACCGCGGCTGGCGGAAATACGGCGCGCGCGACACGTTCGACCAGGCCGCCGTGTACACCGTGTCCATCCCGCCGACACGCCCGGTCAGCACGAACAGCGTCGCCATGGCCAGCCCGATCCACAGCCCGCCGAGCAGGTAGTGCTGCCAGCCGGCGGGAAAAAGGATCTCAGCGAGCATCGCCGCGGCCTGCGTTCCGGTCCGTCCTGGCCGGTGTCATGATCGCGGCACGCGGGCCGATCACAGTCGACTTTTCCATGCTGAACGCCATGCCGAACTCCCGTTGCCTTCGCGCGATGCGGCCAGCGCAGCGCAGCGCCGCCGGCGATGATGCCGCAGATGCCGCCGGAGCCGGTGAGTGAAGACCGTCGCCCTGCCCGCCAGCGAACTCGTCCCCGCGCTCGGGCTGGGCACCTGGCGCATGGGCGAATCGGCGCGCAGCCGCCGCGCCGAACTCGATGCTGTCCGCTACGCACTCGAAATCGGCTACCGGCTGATCGACACCGCCGAGATGTACGGTGAAGGCGGCGCCGAGGAAATCGTCGGCGAGGCGCTGGCCGATGGGCCGGTGCGGCGCGACGCGGTCTTTCTCGTCAGCAAGGTCTATCCGCACAACGCCAGTTTCAATGGCGCGCTCGCCGCCTGCGAGCGCAGCCTCAAGCGCCTGCGCACCGACCGCATCGACCTGTACCTTCTGCACTGGCGCAACTCGGTGCCCCTTGCCGAGACCGTCGCCGCATTCGAGCATTTGCGCAGTCGCGGCAGGATCCGCTACTGGGGCGTGAGCAACTTCGACGTCGACGATCTGCGCGAACTGTGGGATGCCGACGGCGGCGACGGCTGCGCCGCCAACCAGGTCTATTACTCGGCCGGCCAGCGCGGCATCGAATTCGACCTGCTGCCCTGGCAGCGACAGCACGGCTTGCCGGTGATGGCCTACTGCCCGATCGACCAGGGCGCGCTGGCGCGCGACGCGCGCCTGCGGGCGATTGCGCGCGAGCGCGGCGCGACGCCGGCGCAGGTCGCGCTGGCTTGGGTGCTGCGCCAGCGCGACGTGGTGGCGATCCCGAAAGCGGTCCGGCCCGCCCACCTGTCCGACAACCTGGCGGCGGCGTCGATCGACTTGACCGCGGCCGAGTTGGCGCAGATCGATGCGGCGTTTCCGCCGCCGACGCGCAAGCAGCCGCTGGCGATGACCTGACGGCGGTGTCGCGTCGCGCCGCCGCCGCGCTGCGACCCGCCGGCAATCCGGAGTGCTCGATGTTCGACCGCGACACCTGGGAACTGGCCAGCTATGTAGTGACCGTGATCGGCCTGCCGCTGGCGATCGCCGTGTTCCTGTACGAGCAGCGCAAGGAGCGCGCGAACGAGGAGGACGAGGTCTACCAGCTGCTCGCCAACGCCTACAACGACTTCCTCAAGGTGGTGATCGACAACGCCGACCTGCGCCTGCGCACCAAGGAGGCGACGCCGGACCTGTCGCCCGAGCAGCGCGAACGGATGCTGGCGATCTTCGACATGCTGATCTCGCTGCTCGAGCGCGCCTACCTCACCGCCTGGTCGCCGGACATGACGCCGGCGCAGAAGCGGCGCTGGAACTCGTGGGAGGACTTCATGCGCGAGTGGGTGCGCCGCGACGACTTCTACCAACGCCTGCCCGAACTTCTGCGCGGCGAGGATCCGCAGTTCGCCGAATACCTGCGCAACCTGGCGCAGGAGGAGCGTGGCGCTTCGGCGCGCCGAAGCTGACGTCGCTAAGCCACGCTTCTGGTTCCGGCGCGCGGCCACGGCCGCAGCAGGATGACCGCCAGCGCCATCGCGCTGAAGACCGCACCGGCGATGAAGGTCAGCGACGCACCGTAGCGGTCCCAGAGCAGTCCGGCCAGCGCACTGGCGGCAAGCATCGCGATGCCGGCGACGAGATTGAACAGGCCGTAGGCCGTGCCGCGCAGATCCTGCGGCGCGGCGCCGGCGACCATCGTCGCCAGCAGGCCCTGGGTAATGCCCATGTGCAGCCCCCACAGGCTGATGCCGGCCCAGACCCAGGTCCAGTGACTGCTGCGCGCCAGCAGCAGGTCGGCGCCGATCAGCACCACCAGTCCGAGCGCCAGCAACCTGTCGTGCCGCATCCGGTCCGACAGGCGACCGAACGGATAGGCGGAAATCGCGTAGACGACGTTCATTCCGATCAGCACCAGCGGCGTCATCGCGATCGGCAGGCCCCCCTGCCCGGCGCGCAGGATCAGGAAGGCCTCGCTGAAGCGCGCCAGGGTGAACAGCGCACCGATGCCGACCACCCACCAGTAGCCGCTGCCGAGCCGGCGCAGGTGCTCGCGCCGGATCGGATTGACCGCCTTCTCATCGGCCGGGCTTTCGGGTTCGCGCACCCCGAACAGCAGCAGGGCAACAGCCAGGACACCCGGGATGACCGCGACCCAGAACACCGCGCGGAAATCGTTCGCCCAGACGAGCATCAGGCCCATCGCCAGCAGCGGCCCGACGAATGCACCGACCGTGTCGAGCGACTGGCGCAGACCGAAGGCCGCGCCGCGCACGGCCGGCGGCGCCAGGTCGGCGACCAGCGCATCGCGCGGCGCGCCGCGGATGCCCTTGCCGATGCGGTCGATCAGCCGCGCCGCCAGCACCAGGCCACCGGTCGTCGCCAGCGCAAACAACGGCTTCGACAGCGCCCCTAGGCCGTAGCCGAGCACGGCCAGCGGTTTGCGCCGGCGCCAGTAGTCGCTCAGCGCGCCGGAAAAAACCCGCACGACCAGCGCCGTCGCCTCGGCCGCGCCCTCGATCAGCCCGACCGTCAGCGCGCCGGCGCCGAGCGCGGTGACCAGAAACACCGGCAGCAGGCTGTGGATCATCTCCGACGACACGTCCATCAGCAGGCTGACAAATCCCAGCGCCCAGATTGCCGGCGGGATGCGTGCCGGCGACGCGCCGGGCGGGGTAGTGTTGGCAGGACCGGTCATCAGCAAACGCGGACGGGCCGCGCTACCAAAGCGGCCGCACCGAAGGCGACCGGCGATGATTATCCGGTCGCTCGGACCACGCGCCGGCGCAGTCAGGCGCTCCGATCGGCCACTGGCGCGGCAGCCGATGTTTATTGACACTCACCTTGCGCCGCTCCCAGACTGGCCGTCCGCATCCAAAGGCCGACCGCGCCCGACGGCCGACAACACAAGGGAGGAGCACCATGAACCGTTGGCTGATCGCCTGTTTGCTGGTCGCGTTGAACGCCGCCGGACCTGCCTCGGCCCAGCAGCGCTGGCACGACACGGTGGCGAATTTCGCCACGCTGCCTGCCGGCGTGCGCTTTGCCGAAGGCATCGCCGCCAATCCGGCCAACGGCGATGTCTACGTCGCCACCTTCGATTTCGGCCCCAACGTCAACAAGCTGCTGCGCTACAGCCGGCACGGCCAGTTGCTCGGTTCGATCGAGTTCGCCTCGCCGATGCTCGGCCTCGCCTTCGGTCCGGACGACGGCAAGGTGTACATCACCAACTTCTTCGGCTCGTCGATCCAGCGCGTGCGGGCCGACCTCGGCGGCGCGATCGAGGAGGTGGCGAGCCTGCTGCCGCCCGTCGGCGCACCGGCGAACCGCGTCGAGACCAACAATCCCGACGGCAGCGTCGACACGATCGTCTTCGGCTCCAACAACTTCCCGGCGCCGAACGCGATGGTCTTCGACCGATCCGGCAACCTTTACGTCTCCGATTCGTTCCAGGGCGCCATCTATCGCATCGACCACGCGCAGCATTGCCCGTGCAGCCGGGTCGTCGTGGCGCACGATCCGCTGCTCGCGACCGCAGGTTTTCCACCCTTCGGCGCCAACGGGCTGGCGCTCAGCCACGATGAGCAGACGCTGTTCGTCGCCAATACGGGCGACGACCGCGTGCTGAAGGTCGATCTGGCCACTGGTCGCATCTCGGTCTTCGCCGAGAGCATCAACGGCGCCGACGGCATCGCCTTCGACGACCGCGGCATCCTTTGGGTCGCCGCCAACCAGGCCGACGAGATCGTCGGGCTCAACGACAGGGGGCGCGTGGTGGCGAAGATCGGCGGCTTCGAGCGGATCGGCGCCGACGGCGCGCCGGTCGGGCTGCTGTTTCCCGCCAGCATTGCGCTCATCGGCCGCGAAATGTTCGTGACCAATCTGGCGCTGCCGCTCACCGCCACGGCAGGCGACGAGCCGGAAGAAGACGTCACGCGCTGGACGGTGTCGCGCATCCGGCTGCTGCCGAACCGCCGGTAGGCGGCGCATTCGCTCGGCGCGGCCCTATTTCGGGGTCGAGGCCGAAGCCAGCGTCGGTCGAGCCGGAGACAGCGCCACGGCGTCGACGCCGAGATCGGCGATGTCCGCCGGGATTGCAGTGCCGTCGATCAGGGCTGCGGCGGCCCGCGCCACGGCGGGCGCCGTCTGGATGCCGTAGCCACCCTGGCCGGCCAGCCAGAAGAATCCGGGGGCGCGCGCGTCGAAGCCGGCGACGATCGTCTTGTCGGCGACAAACGAGCGCAGGCCCGCCCAGCGCGCGTGAATCCGCGGCACGGCAAGAGTGCTCGCCTGCGCCAGCCGGTCGACCAGCACGGCGACGTCGTATTCGTCGGGCTGGGCATCGCACGGCGGTGACGGCGTCTCGTCCGCGGGCGAGGCGAGGATGCGGCCGGCATCGGGTTTGAAGTACCACTGCTCGTCGACGTCGATCACGGCCGGCCAGCGTTCGATGCTCGTCCCCGCAGGAGGATCGAAGGTGATCGCCGTGCGCCGCTTCGGCGCGAGGCCGATCGGCCCCGCGCCGGCCAGTTGCCCGATCTCGTCGGCCCACGCGCCGGCCGCGTTGACCACCAGTGCGGCCTCGAACTCGCCGGCCGGCGTCGACACCCGCCAGCCGCCGCCTCCTCGCTGCAGCGCCCGCACCTCCGCATCGCACACGAGTGCGCCGCCTCGCGCGCGCAGCCCACGCAGGAAACCCTGGTGCAGCGCGTGCACATCGATATCCATCGCATCGGGCTCGAGCAATCCGGCGGCGGCCTGCTGCGCTGTAAAGCACGGCACGTGGCGCCGGACTTCGTCGCCGGACCACCAGACGAGGTTGTCGACCAGCGCCGCGCATTCGTCGGCCACCTGCCGCAGCCGTTCCATTTGCGCCGCCTGCGCCAGCAGCAGCGTGCCGCGCGGCGTGAGCAGGGGCGTGCGGGCAAAACCCGCTGGCGGCTGGCGCAGGAACGACTTGCTGGCGCGCGTGAGCGCGCGCATCACGGCGTTGCCGTAGGTTTCGGTGAACAGCGCCGCCGAGCGCCCGGTCGTGTGGTAGCCGGGCTGGCTTTCCCGCTCGAGCAGCAGCACACGGCGCGTTGCCGCAAGTTCGTACGCGACCGAGGCACCGGCAATGCCGGCGCCGATGACGACGATGTCGGCAGGCGCGATCTCTCTCATCGCGGCAAGCATACGGTCCGCGCGCAAGCGATCCGCCGCGATCGGCGCCGAAAGCGCGCGCGGACTCGCGCAAACGCGGCGGCGTTTGCCGGCGAGCCGCCGACCGAAGGCGGCAGGTCGGCAAGGCGCCGCGCGAAATGCTTCCGGGGTCGGCGATCACAAGTCCTCGCGATGGCGATGCTGCTCAGGCGCTTGACATCCTCTCGACGGCGGCCGCAGATTGGGCGACCCCAAGAGGATCAACACTCGGAGACAGCCATGAACCGCACCGCGCCCGAACGGGACATCGGCAGTTATCTCGGCAGCCCGCAGCGCCGGCGGCTTTTCCGCGCCGGCGCCGGCTCGCTCGCCGCCCTGGCCGCCGGTGGGCTTTTCGCCGGCCGTGTCGCCGAAGCCAAGCCGATTGAATCGCCGGCAGCGGTACCACTCGTCGACCGCCTGGCCGTACGCGTAGTGACCGACTCCTACCATCACGCTTTCGAGCGCCGCGTCACGGTGAACGGCGTACAGGCGCAGCGGCTCGGCTTCGCGGTGGCGCCGCGCACGCCGCCGCGGCGAACGCTGCAGAACGAGTGGGGTCTGTCGCTGCACATCGAGTCGATGCGCGGCACCGAGACGCGGCAGGTGCTGTTCGACTTCGGCTACACGCCGGAGGCGCTGCTGAACAACCTTCTGCTCGCCGGCATCGATGCCTCGAAGCTCGACGCGCTGGCACTGAGCCACGGCCACTACGATCACTTCGGCGGTATGGTCGGCTTCCTCGAAGCGAACAAGGGCAAGCTCAAGAGCGGGCTGCCGTTTTACCTCGGCAGCGAAGAGTGCTTCTGCACGCGCGAACTGAACGTTCCCGGCGAAGCCGGCAGCTTCGGCGCGCTGGACCGCGAGGCGATCCGCGCCGCTGGGCTCACCGTCACGTTCGCCGAGCGGCCGTCGGTGATCGCCGACCATGGCTTTTCCACCGGCCGGATCCCGAACGAGTCGTTCGAACGCGTACTGTCGCCGACGCGGATGTCGGTCGGCATCCAGGGCACGCTCGGCTGCGCGCCGGAGAAACTGCCGGAGGCCAAGCGCAACCTGACACTGGTGCCCGACGATTTCGAGCACGAGCAGGCCACCGCCTATCACGTCAAGGGCCGCGGCCTGGTGGTGATGACCTCCTGCGGCCATCGCGGCATCGTCAACTCGGTGCGGGCGGCGATGCGGGTGGCCGGCACCGACAGGGTGCACGCCATCCTCGGCGGCTTCCACCTGGCGCCACACGCGATCGATTACCAGAGGCAGACAGCGGCGGAGCTGAAGAAGCTGAACCCGGACGTCGTGATCCCGATGCACTGCTCTGGCGAGGCGTTCGTCAACATCGTGCAAAGCGAATTGCCGGACAAGTTCATCCGCTCGTCGACCGGCACGCGCTTCGTCTTCGGCGCCTGAATGGGCCGAGCGGCCGCGCGCTCGCTCATCTTCGCGCGGCAGATGCCTGCGGGCGCCATTTTCCGCGATGAGCCAGGAACCTGCCGTCGCCAAGCGCATCCTGCCCGCGATCGTGCTGTCGCAGCTGGCGGGCACGTCGCTGTGGTTCGCCATCAATGCGGTGATCCCCGACCTGCAGCGGGACTGGCAACTGCCCGCGGCGGCGGTGGGCACGCTGACTTCGGCGGTGCAGTTCGGTTTCATCGGCGGCACGCTGGTCTTCGCGGTGCTGACCATCGCCGACCGCTTTTCGCCGCGGCAGGTGTTCCTGCTCTGCGCATTGCTCGGCGCAGGCTGCAACGCGGCCGGGGCGCTACTCGACGGGCAGTACATGACGCTCTTGCTGCTGCGTTGCGCCACCGGCTTCTTTCTTGCCGGCATCTATCCGGTGGGGATGAAGATCGCCGCCGGCTGGTACACGCATGGGCTCGGCGCGGCGCTCGGTTTGCTGGTCGGCGCGCTGGTGCTCGGCACCGCCGCACCGCACGGCCTGCGCGCGCTAGGTGCGCAGTGGCCGTGGCAGACGGTCATGTGGTCGGTATCGGCCATCGCCGCCGCCGGCGGGCTGCTGATGTATGCGCTGGTTCCGGACAGTCCCTCGGCGCCGCGCGCCGCGCGCATCCGGCCGCAGGCGCTGGCGGTGATCTGGACCGACCGCAAGGTGCGCGCGTCGGCCTTCGGCTATTTCGGCCACATGTGGGAGCTGTATGCGTTCTGGGTGCTGGTGCCGCTGATCGTCGCCACGCGCCTGCCGGCGACGCAGGTGTCGTTGGCCTCGTTCGCAGTGATCGGCGCCGGATTCCTCGGCTGCGCCGTCGGCGGCCTGCTGGTGCGCCGCTTCGGCAGTGCGAGCGTGGCCGCGGCTCAGCTGGCCACGAGCGGCCTGGCCTGCGTGCTGGCGCCGCTGCTGCTCGACGCGCCGCTGGCGCTGTTTGCCGCCTGGCTGCTCGTCTGGGGCGTGACGGTGGTCGGAGATTCGCCGCAGTTCTCCGCGCTCACGGCACTGAATTCGCCGCGCGACGCGGTCGGCAGCGTGCTCACGTTCGTCAACTGCATCGGCTTCGCGATCAGCATCGTCAGCATCGAGCTGTTCGCCAGGCTCGCACAGCACCTGCCGATGGCCATGGTGCTGCCTTGGCTGGCCATAGGTCCGGTACTCGGTCTGCGGGCGCTGGCGCCGCTGTTGCGGAAACAGACCGGCGCCGCCGCCGCACGCTGAGCCGGTCCGCTGCGCGCCAGCCGCGACAAACCGGGCGGGATTGTCGCGCGCGTCACGAACTGCCGCTCGATGCGCTGTCGGCAGGTGGCACCGTCGGCCAGCACAGTCGCGCGCAAAAACCCGGCGCGGGTGTCCTCGTGCAGTCCAGATCGACGCGACCGCCATGCGCTCGCGCCACGGCAGCGGCCAAGGTCAACCCTAGGCCCAGGGCAGGGTCGATCTCGCCCGACTCATCGAAGCGGGCCAGCCCCTTGCGCAGCGCCTCCAGGCGCTCCGCCGTGACGCCGGGGCCATCGTCGGCAATCTCGATGCACTGCATCCGGGGACCGCGGCTGGCGCCGATCCGTACATGTGCGGCGCCATGCCGCGCCGAGTTGTCGACGAGATTCGAGACGGCGACGCTCAGCAGGTCCGGATCGCCCTCCAGTTGCGGCGCGTCGGCCAGCCGCGTAGCGTCGATCTCGATGCGCCGGGCAAGCGCGACGCGCGCGAGCGTCTGCGCCTCGAAACGGCGCCATTGCGCGGGACTGCTCGCCCGCGTCATTGTCAGTAGCGCCTCGACGACACCGGTCAAACGTCGCGCTGATTCCTGCATCAAGTCGAGACGGGGCAGCAGCTCGTCCGGCGCCCGCAGGCGGGTCACTTCGATCTGCGCACTGAGTCCCGCCAGTGGCGTGCGCAGCGAATGCGCCGCATGCGTGGCGAAGGCGCGCTCGCTGCGCAGCTTCTGCGCCAGGCGCTGCAGCAGCCCTTCGAGCGCGCCGTAGACCGGTTCGAGCTCGCGCCGCGGCGAACGCGGCAGGCCCGGCACGATCGGCGCCGGGTCGATCGCTTCGACTTCGACGGCCATCTGCGCCACCGGCCGCAGCTCGCTTCGGACACGCCAGGCCAGCACTGCTGCCGCGAGAACGCTGACCAGCATCACGGCAGCGCCGGCCTGGCTGGCCGCGCGGATCTGCGCTCGACGCAGCTGCGACAGCGGTTGTGCCACCTGCAGCCATAGCCGCTGGCCGGCGATGGTGAACACAGCAAGTCCTTCGACCTGCTGATGGCCCTCGAACAACGGCACCGGCCATGCCCGGACGGGAGCGTCGTGCGATCGGGCAATCAGGTGTCCTTCGGCAGCGCGCAACTGCCAGGTGATCGCTTCCTGGTGCGGCGCCGCCGGAAGGGCACCGCCCTGCGCCAGGCCCGCGATCCGGCCTTCGTCCTCGGCGAGCACGACCAATGCCTGTGCGGTTTCCTCCAGCGAGGATTTCATCAGTTCCTCGACAACGAGGCTGACCGCGTACGCCGCCACCGCGGCGCTGATCAAGGCAGCGAGCAGCACGCTCAGAAGCGCGCTGAGCAGCAGCCGGCTTCGGATCGACGGAGCGCGCTGCGCGAGGCGACCGACAGGCATTGGTCGTCAGCGCCTGATCCGGTAGCCCATGCCCCGAACCGTTTCGATCGCTTCGCGCCCGAGCTTGCGCCGCAGGCTCGACATATGCACTTCGACCGTGTTGCTGCCGATCTCCCTGTCGTAGCCGTACAGCAGTTGCTCGAGGTCGGCGCGCGAAACGATGCGTCCGGACCGCCGTATCAGCGCCTCGGCCAACGCGTACTCACGTGCGGTGAGTTCGACCGGTTGCCCCGACACCGCAACCGAGCGGGCCGCCGGATCGAGCGCGATGGCTCCGGCGCGCAGCACCGCCTGCGACTGGGCGGCAGATCGTCGTGTCACCGCACGCAGGCGCGCGGCGAGTTCGCCGAGTTCGAACGGCTTGACCAGGTAATCGTCGGCACCGGCATCGAGCCCCTCGATGCGATCGTTCAGCTGATCGCGCGCGGTCAGCAGCAACACCGCGGCGTGCTGGTTAACCCCGGCGTGAGTCCGCAGCTGGCGCAGCCAGTCGACGCCCGAGCCATCCGGAAGGCGCCAGTCGAGCAGGATCGCGTCGAACGCCTCGAAGACCGCGGCGCGGGCGTCGGCGACGCAAAGCGCCCAGTCGACGACATGGCCCTGCTCGCGGAGGTACTCGCGGACCGCGTCGCCCAGCGTCGTGTCGTCCTCAACGAGCAGCAAGCGCATCGTCCAGCTTCGTGCCGTCTTCAGTTTCGCTTCAGTGCTGCAGCGTACTTTGCAGGCAAAGGCCGACAACACACCCAGGCAATGATGGCACGTCAATGCACAACGATGCGGATCGGCGCGCAGGCCTGCCTTCTTGCCGGGTTGGTCGCGGCCAACGCGGCCTCGGCGCAGCAAGCTGGCGACGGGCCGATCATCGATCCGCCAGTGTCCGCCGCGCGAACGCGCGACTCGGACATCTACGGCTGGCAACTGATGACTCTGCAGGAACGCAGCGCCTTTCGCGAGCGACTGCGCGCAGCGGTGAGCGATGAAGAACGCGCTCGCATACGCAGCGAGCACCACGCCGCCATGCAGGACCGTGCGCGCGAACGCGGCGTCGTGTTGCCGGCGGTCGCTGGCCCTGCGCGTGGCTTCTTCGGCATCGGCTCGCGCGGCAGCAGCGCTGCAGGCAGCGGCGGCGATGGTTCATCGGGCAGCGGCAGCGGCGGTGGCGCAGGCGGTAGCGCTGGCGGCGGTGGTGCTGGCGGCGGCGGTGGCGGTGGCGCTGGCGGCGGCGGCGGCGGTGGCGGCGGCGGCGGTGGCGGTGGTGCTGGCGGCGGCGGTGGCGGCGGCGGCGGTGGCGGCGGCGGTGGTGGCGGCGGCGGCGGTGGTGGTGGTGGCGGCGGCGGGCGTTGACCTCCCAGACGACGCCGCGAAGCAGGGCAAACCTTGACGTTCAGGAGAAAGCAATGAAAGGCAAAGCTTGGTTGATCGGTGCAATCGGCGCGCTGCTCGTGGCAAGCGCAAGCGCGCAGCAACCGGCACAGCAAACGGCTCAGCAACGGGATCGCGAAAGGGCGACGCAGCAGACCCAGGAACGCGCCCGTGAACAGATTCGCGATCGCGAAATCTACGGCTACCCGCTCATGACGGCGCAGGAGCGCAACGAGTACCGAGCGCGGATGGCCGCAGCCAAGACCGAGCAGGAGCGCGAGCGGATCCGCGTCGAGCACCGCGAAATGGTGCAGCAGCGCGCCAAGGAACGCGGCGTCGACGTGCGCGGCATGGCCTATGGGCCCGGGCCGGGCGCGGGTCCCGGCCGCGGCGGTGCCGGCAAAGGCAGGTAGACAGCCGCGGGTGGCTCTGCCACCCGCGCGTCGAATCCGTCTGAACGGTGAGCAGGCGCCGGCTTCCGGCGCCAGCCGTTCTTCGATCAGTGGCAGCAACTCGAAAGGGAGAAGGAAATGACGAAACGCAACACACTCTTGACCGCCCTCGTGGCCTCGGCTGTGGCACTCAGCGCAATCTCCGGAGCGCCCCTGGCGCAGACCCAAACTCAAGCGCGCGACCAAGCGCGTGATCAGGCCCGCGACCAATCTCGCGACCAATCACGCGACCAGGCCCGTGACCAGGCCCGCGACCGCGCGCATCTGCAGGCGCAACAGACACCGCAGCAGGCGCAGACGCGCGCGCGCACCGAGCAGCAGACGCAGCAGCAATCGCGCGCGCAAACACAGTCGCAATCGCAAGCAGGCTCGCCTGCGGCGGGACACGGTCCGGGTAGCGGAAGTGGCGGCACCGGTGGCGCTGGCGGCGGCGCCGGTGGTGGTGGCGGCGCCGGTGGCGGCGCCGGTGGTGGCGGCGGCGCCGGTGGTGGCGCCGGTGGTGGTGGCGCTGGCGGTGGTGGTGGCGCTGGCGGTGGTGGCGGCGCTGGCGGTGGTGGACGTTGACCGCGGCGCGTGCTTTCCGCTTCCGCAACGGAAATTCGGGGCAATGGAGATGACACGGCCGTCGCGTGGGACAGCGCACGGCCGTGCGTCAGGCGCAGGAATTCGGGCGCGTCGCCTCGTCACGACCGAATGCAGGCGCGACCGGGCATCGCGGACGGACGGCCGCTCGTGCTCCGCCTGCGTTCAGGCACGGCATCGCGGCGAGCTCGTCGCACTCGGCGGTGACCTTGGGGAAAAGCACCGAAAAGCGCACCGACCCTGCCAACGTGACGCCGTCAGGGCAGGTCCGCGCACCAGTCCTCGATGATTGTCCGGACTTCGTCCGGCCGCTCGGTCAGCGGCCAGTGCTGGCATTCGATCAGGCGCACTTCGCCGCGCGGGAAACGCGCGGCGAGCGCCCGCATCGCCGAAAGCCCGGCGAAGGTGGCACCGGTCGACAGCAGCACCAGCGTCGGCGCATCGATCGCCTCCGGCGCGGCGAGAGGGCGGAACATCTCGACCAGTTCCTGCAGGTAGTGCGCGGCTCGGAAGGTGCGCAGGTCGGCGCGGGTGGAGCTGTAGCGGCGGATGAATTCGGCCTCGGCCTCGGGCGAACCGAGCGAGGCGCGCGCCAGTTCGTCGAGCGCGCGCAGATCGAGCGGCGGAATGCTTCGCCGGCGCAGGCCGAGCGCATTGAGCCCGCGCGCTGCCGCCGCCGCGGCGACGAACAACGGCGCCGCGCGCGCCAGCCATTTCCAGCGGCCGCGCAAGGCGGCGCGGAAAACCGGATCGATCAGCACCAGCGCCGCGATTCGCGAGGGCGCCCGTGCCGCACAGGCCAGCGCCACCTGCGCCCCCAGACTGTGGCCGATCAGCACGGCGCGCCCGGCCCCTTCGGCATCGAGCAGCGCCAGCAGGTCGTCGCTCCACAGTTCGAGCGATACGCGGCCGCGCGTCGGCGAATCGCCGTGGCCGCGCAGGTCGACGCGGATCAGGTCGCGCATGTCGGCAAGCCGGGTGTGCTCGACGAACTCCGACCAGCGCGTCATGTTGCTGGCCAGCCCGTGCAACAGCAGCGCCGGTGCGCGGCCGGCGGCACGGCGCGCCGCCGTGCGCCGGTAGGCGATGCGCACGCCGTCGGGGCGAACGAGCTGATGCGCCTGCTCGGCTGCAGGCGGCTCGTGAGTCAGGTTCAGCGCAGGTATCCCCAGGCCTTCAGACGACTCGCCGAGAACTCGGCCGGCTTGCCGGTCGCGCCGCTTCGAAGAAAACGCGCGTAGTTCTCGGCCGCGGCCTGCCGGTTGCCGGCGCCCTCGTAGCTGACACCCTTGAGGAAGGCGATGCCCGGATCGCCGGGCAGGAGCCGGTCGACCTGCTCGAAGTGCTGCACCGCTGCGCCAGGATTGCGCTCGGCGAGCTTCAGCACGCCGGCCAGCTTGTGCCCTTGCGCCTCCTGTGGATAGATCGAGCGCGCGGCATCGGCGTATCGGATCGCGTCCTTGTCGCGGCCCTGCGCCAGCAGGCAGCGCGCCATCAGCAGGTTGGCGGCATAGTCGTGCGGCGCCGCCGCCAGCGCGCTGCCGAACTGGCCCTGCGCCTCGGTCAGCTTTTTCTGCGCCATCGCCGCTTCGCCGTTCTTGCAGGCATCGATGGCCGGCTTCAGCCGGCGCAGGCCCGCCGTGCTGTCCATGAAGCGCTCGCGCTGCGGGCTGGCCTTGAGGCTCGCCGCGTACTTCGTCTGCGCCAGCTTCTGCGCCGTTTCAAGCCGTTCGCCGCTCATCGGGTGCGACGAGAACATCGTCTGCAGCAGCGACGGCTTTTCCTTCGCCTCTCGCACCAGCAGCCCGTGCAGCTGCGTCATGCCGCTGGCCGGATAGCCGGCCCTGACCATGTAGTCCTGGCCAAGCGCGTCGGCCTCGCGTTCGTTGTCGCGCGAATAAGAGGCCAGCAGTGCGCTGGCGCCGATCTGCCCGCCCACTGCGGCCAGCCCGCCCCACTGCGAATCCGCGGTCGCCACCGCCAGTCCGACGACGGCCGCCTGCGCCAGCATTGCCTGGCCCTGGCGCTGCGCCGCATGGCGGGCGTTGACGTGGCCCATCTCGTGGCCGAGCAGCGCCGCCAGTTCGGCCTCGTTGTCCAGTTCGGTCACGATGCCGCGCGTCACGCCCATCGCCCCGCCGGGAAAGGTGTAGGCGTTGATGTAGTTGGCGTTCAGCACGCGATACGAATACGGCATGTGCGGCCGCTGCGTCAGGTCGTCCATGCGGTCGCCGAGCGCGGCGACGTAGCGGTTGACGCTCTCGTCCTGCACGGCGCCCATGTCCTGCGAGAACTGGTGCGGGGCCACCTGCCGGTCGATGTTGCGCTCCTCCTCCTCGCTCATGCCGACGAGGATGCGCTCGCCGGTCACCGGCGACACCGCGCAACCGCCGAGACTGCTGGCGGCCGCGCCGACGCCGAACAGCCACAGCAGGTCGCGGCGGGTCAGTCGGTTGCGCCGCAGGCGTGCGGAAAAATCGTCGTGATCCATGCTCCCTCCTCGTGCGGCGCTGTCCTAGCGCCCGCCGGCCCGGTGCGCCGCCGCGCGCCATTTCTGCGGCAACACGTCGTCGGCCAGTTCGCCTTCGTCCCAGTAGCCGATCAAGATGCCCCTGCGCTCCGAGCCGCCGCGCCGCGCTTCGATCTGGGAATCGGAAATGGTCGTGCGCTGCGCCTGCCGCCGCGCCCAGCGGTTGAGCAGCGCGAACAGGCGCTGCCGTTGCGGCGCGCAGGCCGCGTCGGCGCCGCGGTCAACGAGTTCCTGAGGATCGTCAACCAGGTCGAACAGCATCGGCCGCATCCCTTCCGCGTAGACGAACTTGTAGCGCTGGTCGCGGACCATGAAGGCGCGGGCATCGATCGGCGCCACGCCGAGCGCCTCGGCCGCGGGCGTCATCGAGTAGTCGTACTCGCTGATCGCCGCCTCGCGCCAGCGCGAGGGCGCCTGCCCGTGCAGCCACGGCTGCAGCGCGCGCCCCTCGAGGATGTGCGCCGGCACGTCGCCGCCGGCGAATTCGACGAACGTGGGCACGAGGTCGATGCTCTCCACGAGCGCGTCGCAGACGGTGCCACGCGTGCTGTCGGCCTGCCGCGACGGATCGACGACGATCAGCGGGATCTTCACCGAAGGCTCGTGGAACAGGTCCTTCTCGCCGAGCCAGTGGTCGCCGAGATAGTCCCCGTGGTCGGAGGTGAAGACGATCAGCGTCGAGTCGAGCAGGCCGCGGGCGCGCAGCGCCTGCATCAGCACGCCGATGGCGTCGTCGATCTGTGCCACCAGACCCATGTAGGCCGGGATCACCGCCGCGCGCACCTCGTCGCGCGCGAACGCGCGCGACACGCGCAGCTTCATGAACTCGCGATGCAGCGGGTGCGGGTCGCGTTTCTCCGCTTCGCTGCGCACGGCGCGCGGCACATCGGCCGCCGAATACATCGCGTGGTACGGCGCCGGCGCGATGACGGGCCAGTGCGGCTTGATGTAGGAAAGGTGCAGGCACCACGGCGTGGCCCCGGCCTCGTCGATGAAATCGAGCGCACGCTGCGTCATGTACGGCGTTTCCGAGTGCTCGGCCTTCACCCGCGCCGGCCGGCCGGCGTGGCGCAGCAGCCAGCCGGACAGCAGGTTGCCGTCCTCGTCCGCCGCGGCGTTGACCCAGTCGTCCCACGGATTGTCGCCGTCGTAGCCGAGCGAATGCAGCCAGGCGTTGTAGCGCGGCACGCGCGGGTCGTACTTGCCGTCGGGACCCTCGCCGTGCAGGCCGTCGTCGCGCTCGAACGGCTCGAATCCGCATTCGGCGACGCGCACGCCGATCGCGGACGCCGGATCGATGCCGAGCCGCGCCATGCCCTCGACGTCGGCCGCCATGTGCGTCTTGCCGACCAGCGCCGTGCGCACGCCGAGGGCGCGCAGGTGGTCGCCGAGCGTCAGTTCGCCGACCTTCAGCGGGAAGTTGTTCCACGCCGCGCCGTGCGAGTCGACGTAACGGCCGGTGTAGAAGCTCATCCGCGAGGAGCCGCAGATGGGGCTCTGGCAGTAGGCGCGCGAGAACAGCACGCCGCGCGCCGCCAGTGCATCGATGTTCGGCGTGGCGAGTCGCGGATGCCCGGTGCAGCCGAGGTAGTCCCAGCGCAGCTGGTCGCACATGATGAACAGGATGTTGCGACGCTCTGGCGTCATCTTCCGCCTCGCTGCAACGCCGGCAGGCAGCCGACGGACCTCGTCCCGCGTTCGCCACCGCCGCGCCCATGACCCGTGGTCCCGCAGCCGGAACGCCCCGGGTTCCCCTCGGCGCGGTAACGACAGAACCGCACGATCCCTGCGCCCGTCATTGTTCGACCGCTCGGCTACAGAATGCGCCAGCGCCACAGCAGGTAGGCCAGCAGCACCACGACGAGAGGCACCACGATCAGCGATGCCTGCCGCGCCCGCCGATCGTCGCGCGCTGCAGCGCTATCGATTCGACAATCCGCGCCCGGCTTTCGGCCAGATGCGCCTCGAACGCCGCGCGGTAGGCGCGCTGCTCGTCGAGCGCCAGTTTCTGCGTGTCGCGGATCTCGCGCAGCAGCGCCACCGCCTCCTCGCCCGCGTTCACTGCTGTATGCCGGCCGCCTTGACGACCGGCTCCCACTTGGCGCGGAAGGCGGCGATCATCCTCGCTGTCGCCTCGGGGCCGGCGGCCACCGGCTCCATGCTCGCGTCGCGGAACTTCTTCTGCATCTCGGGCGACCTCATGATCGCCTCGATCGCCTGGCCGAGTTCACGCACGCGTGCCGCCGGCATCGACGCCGGCGCGAAGAAGGCATTCCAGCCGTCCGCCTCGACGTTCAGGCCCGACTCCTTCAGCGTCGGGACCCCGGGCAGTTCCGGCACGCGCTTCGCGCCACCGATGGCGAGGATGCGCAGCTTGCCGCCTTCGTGCTGCGGCAGCAGCGTGTCGAGCGTATCGACCGCGACCGGAATCTGGCCGCCGATCAGGTCGGTGAGCAGCGGCGCCGAGCCGCGATAGCCGACGACCTCCGGCTTGACCTTCGCCGCCTCGCCAACCATCAGCGCGAAGAAGTGCGGCAGGCTGCCGGTGGCCGGCACGCCGAAGTTCGCCTTGTCGGGATTGGCGCGCAACCAGGCGAGCAGGTGGCTGAACTGCTTCACCGGCACGGCCGCCCCGACGGCAACGCCGAACTCGTAGCGCGAGACCTGCGCCACCGGCACGAAGTCGGCAAGCGGGTCGTAGCCGACGTTCTTGAACACCAGCGGCGCGACGACGTTGACCGCCGGGTTGCCGATCATCAGCACCGTCTCGGCCGCCGGCGTGGCGCGAAAGCCCTGCGCCGCCACGCGGCCGCCGGCGCCGGTCCTGTTCTCGACGACCACGGTGGCGCCGAATTTCTCGCGCATCGCGTCGGCGACCAGCCGCGCGGCGCGGTCCGATGCGCCGCCGGGCGGATAGCCGACGATGAACTTGATCGGTCCCTCGATCTTCTGCGCCTGCACCGCCGTGGCGAGCAGAAGCGCCAAGGCGCCGACGAACAACCTGCCCAGTGCAACCATGGTCTCCTCGAAGTTCGTTCCGGGCTGCCGCGAGCGCCCGATCTTGTTGTGCGGCCGGCGTCGCGCCGCGGCGCCGGCATGGGATGGGTGCGGCAGCCCGATTCTGCCGCAGGCCGGAAGCGACGGCGATGGCTCCCGCCCGCGGCTGGCCGTATTCTGCGCGGATCCGCATCGCCGCCGACGACGACCGTGACCTCCCGTCTGCAACGCCTGCTCGACAACAACCGCGTCTGGGCACAGCACGAACTCGAACGCGACCCGCAGTATTTCGCCAAGCTGCTCGGCCAGCAGGCGCCCGAGTACCTGTGGATCGGCTGCTCGGACAGTCGCGTGCCGGCCAACCAGATCACCGGGCTGGCGCCGGGCGAAGTGTTCGTCCACCGCAACGTCGGCAACCTGGTCGTGCACACGGACCTGAACTGCCTGTCGGTGATCGACTTCGCCGTCGACCTGCTGCGCGTCAAGCACGTGATCGTCGTCGGACACCACGGCTGCAGCGGCGTGCGCATGGCGCTGAAGCGGTCAGCCGGCGGTCTGGCCGAGCACTGGCTGCGCCACCTGCAGGACGTGCAGCACAGGCACGCGGCGCTGATCGACCGTGTCGCCGACGCCGAGGAGAAGGTCAACCTGCTGGCGGAGCTGAACGTGCTCGAGCAGGCGGCGAACGTCTGCGAATCGGCGAGCGTGCGGCAGGCATGGCGGCAGCACGCCGACCTGACGGTCAGCGGCTGGATCTACTCGCTGCGCGACGGACTGCTGATCGATCTCGGCTTCAACGTCGACGGCCATACCGAACTGGCCACGGCGCGGGCGACGTCGCTCGACGTGATCCGCTCGCGCTACCGCTGCTGAACGGGGCGCGAGGAACAGGCAGCAAATGTGCGGCCGCTACGACCTGTCGGACAATCCGGCGGCGATCCGCGCCAAGTTCAGCGTGCCGGAGGTGCCCGCCTTTGCGCCGAATGCCGACTGGCGGCCGACGAACAACGCGCCGGTGGTGCGGCTGGCGGCCGACGGCGCGCGAGAATGCGTGCTTGCCCGCTGGGGGCTGCTGCCGAGCTGGGCGCCGGACCTGAAGTTCGGCAACCGCTGCATCAACGCGCGCGCCGAGACGGTCGCGAAGCTACCGGCATTCCGCGGCGCCTTCCGCAAACGACGCTGCCTGGTGCCGGTCAACGCCTTCTTCGAATGGAGCGGCGAGAAGGGGCAGCGGCTGAAATGGCGCATCGCGCTGCGTGACGAGCCGCTGTTCGCGCTGGCCGGACTGTGGGAATGGTGGCAGGACCGCGAAAGCGGTGAGGGCGTGACCAGCTACACGATCGTGACCTGCGCCGCCAATGCGGCGATCGCACCGCTGCACGACCGCATGCCGGTCGTCGTGCGCGAGGCTGATTACGCGCGCTGGCTGGATCCGGCCACCGATGCGCAGCCGCTTCTGGTTCCATTCGACGCCGAGGCGCTTTCGCTTCAGCGCTGCTGAGGCGACAACGCGCCGCCGCCTCAGCGCGCAGCGGCGAGTTCCGCCATCTGCCAGCCGCCGCCGAGCGCCTTGTACAGGCTGACCAGCGCGATCTGCCGGTCGCGCAGGGCGTTCAGCCGCGCACGCTCGGCATCGAGCAGGTTGCGCTGCGCATCGAGCACTTCGAGCTGGCTCGAATAGCCGGCCTGCAGGCGCAGTTCCGCCAGACGCAGCGCCTCGCGCAGCCGCTGGCGACGCTCGTCCTGCGCCGCAAGGCTGTCGCGTGCGCCGCGATGTGCAACGAGGGCATCGTGCACGTCGCGAAACGCCGACTGCACTACCTGCTGATAAGCGAGCACGGCCTGCTCGCGGCGGGCCGCGGCGGCGTCGGCCTGCGCCTCGATCGTCTTCAGGCCGAGGATCGGTTGCAGCAGGTTGCCGGCGATCGACCACACCCGCGCCGGCGCGGTCAGCAGGTCGGCGAGGTCGCGGCTTTCGCCGCCGAGGGAGGCGGTCAGCGACAGCCGCGGGTAATACGCCGCCCGCGCCTGTGCCACGCGCGCATCGGCGGCGGCCAGTTGCGCTTCGGCCTGGCGGATGTCCGGCCGCCGCGCCAGAAGGTCCGAGGGCAGCCCTGCCGGCACTTCGGCCACGCCAGGCTCGGCAGGCGACTTCGCGCCGCGGCTGACCTCGGGCGTGAAGACTGCTTTCGCGCTGCGCCCCAGCAGGGCGGCAAGCGCGGATTCGGCCTGCGCCACCGCCTGCTCGATCGGCGCGATACCGGCGGCCACGGTCGACCGTTCGGCGCGCGCCAGCGCCAGGTCGTACTCGCTGGCCACGCCGGCATCGAAGCGCCGTTGCTGCAGCTCGACGCTGGCCTCGCGCGTGGCGAGCGTGTCGCGCGTCAATTGCAGTTCGGCGTCGAGCGCGCGCAACGTGAAGGCGCTGGTCGCCACCTGCGCCGCGAGCGCGATGCGCACGGTCTGCGCCGCGTATGCGGTCGCGAGCAGGTCGGCGCCGGCAGCGTCGCGACCGGCCGCCAGCCGGCCCCACAGGTCGATTTCGTATGCCGCCTGCAGGCCGAGGTTGTGCGTGGTCGTCGCCAGCGGCGGCGGCAGTTGCCGCGTGTTGGCGTTGCTGACCTGGCTGCGATTGACGCCGGCGTCGACGTCGAGCGACGGCGACAGCGCCTGCCGGGCCAGCCGCAACGAAGCGCGCGACTCCTCGATGCGCGCCACGGCAAGCCTGAGCTCGAGGTTGTTGGCCAGTGCTTCGTCGATCAGCGCAGTCAGTTGCGGATCGTCGAACAGCGTCCACCAGCGTTCGATGTTGGCCGGGGTTGGCGCGGAGGCCGCCGGCAGTTCGACCTTCGGCGGCAGCGGTGCGCTGGCACACGCGGCGAGCAGGGTCGCCGCCACGACGGCGATCGTCAGTTTCGGCAGCGGCTTCAACCTGGCGGAACCGGTCCCGGCAGATCCCGGGCCGGCAGCCCGAGAACGGCCCGGCAACGCACGATGCGGTCCCGGCCAGCGCCGGGACACCCTGGCGCCGTCACCGACAAGCGCATCGAGCCGGTCGTTCTTCAGCCTCCACCTATTCATGCGTCCCCCTTGCCGACGACTTCGCCGCCAGTTCGGCCACCGCCTGCGCGTGCATCTCGGCGCTGCGACGCTCGCCCTCGACCATCTCCGCGCGCAACTGCTCGGCCGTTCGCGATTCGCCGAGCTTGCGGTCGGTGATCAGCTTGAAGAAGAACGGCACGAAGAAGATGGCGAGGAAGGTGGCCGCCAGCATGCCGCCCATCACGCCGGTGCCGGCGGAAATGCGCGCCCCGGCACCGGCGCCGGTGGCGATGGCCAGAGGCACCACGCCGAGGATGAAGGCGAGCGAAGTCATGATGATCGGCCGAAAGCGCAGGCGCGCCGCCTCGATCGCCGCCGCCGCGGTCGAATAGCCTTCTTCGCACTTGAGCGAGGCGAACTCGACGATCAGGATCGCGTTTTTCGCCGCCAGGCCGAGCAGCGTCACCAGCCCGATCTGGAAGTAGACATCGTTGGTCAGACCGCGCAGCCATACCGCTGCCAGCGCGCCGAAGGTGCCGAACGGCAGCGCCATCAGCACCGAAAACGGCAGCGACCAGCGCTCGTACTGGGCAGCCAGGATCAGGAACACCATCACCACGGCCATGCCGATCGCCAGCCCGGCAGTGCCGCCGGAGCGCTTTTCCTGGAACGACGATCCGGCCCAGTCGAAACTGAAATCCGTCGGCAGCGTCTGGCGCGCGATGCGCTCGACCTCGGCGATCGCCTGTCCGGAACTGATGCCGGGCGCCGCCTGGCCGAGGATCTTGACCGCCGGCAGGTTGTTGAAGCGATCGAGCGAATCCGGGCCGGAGGAGAACTTCACGCGTGCCAGCGCCGCCAGCGGCACCATCTCGCCGCGCTCGGAGCGCACCCACACCTGGCCGATGTCGTCGGGGCGGTTGCGGTAGGCCGGCTCGGCGCTCATCAGCACCTGCCAGGCGCGGCCGTAGCGGTTGAAGTCGTTGACGTAGAAACTGCCGAGCGTGGCCGACAGCGTGCCGAAGACCTCGTCGATCGGCACGCCGAGCGACTTGGCCTTCTCGCGGTCGACCTCGACCGAAAGCTGCGGCACACTCGCCCGCCACAGCGACTGCGCGCCACCGAGCATCGGCGCCGAGTTCAGCGCGCCGAGCATCTGCTGCGTCACCTCGGCCATCCGCTGCGGCCCGCCCTCGCCGCGGTTCTGCAGGTACAGCTCGTAGCCGCCGAAGCCGCCGATGCCGAAGATCGGCGGCGGGCCGAAAGCCAGCACCAGCCCCTCCTTGATATGCGCCGTCTTCATGAAGAACTCGCCGACCAGCTGCGGCGTCTTCACGGCTCGCTCGTCCCAGTGCTTCTGCGTGACGAAGATGGTCGCCGCGTTGTTGCGGAAGCCGCCGCCGATGATGTCGAAGCCGGTGAAGGCCACCACGTCCTCGTTGACCGGATTGGCGCGCAGGATCTCGACCACCTCGCTGACCACCTTGTCGGTGCGCGCGAGGCTGGCCCCGTCGGGCAGGATCACCGCCGACACGTAGAAGCCCTGGTCCTCGTCGGGCACCAGCGAGCCCGGCGTGAAGCGCCACAGCCCGGCGGCGATCGCCACCATGCCGGCAAACAGCAGCAGGGCGATCGCGCCGCGGCGGATCATCCAGATCACGCCGCCGGTATAGCGCAGGCGCAGGCGGTCGAAGGCGCCGTTGAACCAGGCGAAGAAGCGGCCGGGCTGCCTGTGCTCGCGCTTCAGTATCAGCACGCACAGGGCGGGCGTCAGCGTCAGCGCGACGATGCCGGAGACGACGACCGCGATCGAGATCGTGATGGCAAATTGCCGGTACAGCTCGCCGGTTAGCCCGCCGAGGAAGGCGATCGGCACGAACACCGCCGTCAGCACCAGCACGATGGCGATCACCGGGCCGGTGACCTCGCGCATCGCCTCGATCGCCGCCTCGCGCGCGCCCATGTGCTCCTCGTGCATGATCCGCTCGACGTTCTCCAGCACGACGATGGCGTCGTCGACGACGATGCCGATGGCCAGCACCATGCCGAACAGCGTCAGCGTGTTGATCGAGTAGCCGAGCACGAAAAGGCCGGCGAAGGCGCCGGCGAGCGACACCGGCACGGCGATGATCGGAATCAGCGTCGCCCGCCAGTTCTGCAGGAAGAGATAAACGACCAGGAAGACGAGCAGCATCGCCTCGGCGAGCGTCTTGACCACCTCGCGGATCGACACCTCGACGAAGCGCGTGGTGTCGTACGGCACCGCCTGCGCCAGGCCTTCGGGGAAGCGCTCGGCCAGCTCGGCCATGGTTCGCTTGACCTCGTTGGCGACATCGAGCGCATTGGCCCCGGGTTGAAGGAAGATGCCGACCAGCGTCGCGCTCTTGCCGTTGTAGCGGCCGATGAACTCGTAGTCCTTGCTGCCGAGTTCGACGCGGGCCACGTCGCGCAGCCGCAGGATCGAGCCGTCGGCATTCGCCCGCACGATGATGTTGCCGAACTCGCCGGCGTCGGCGAGCCGGCCCTGCGTCGTGATCGTGTAGACGAGTTCCTGGCCGTTGTCGACCGGCGGCTGGCCGATCTTGCCGGCAGCGAACTGGGCGTTCTGCTCGTTGATCGCGCGGATCAGGTCGCCGGTGGTCAGTTTCAGCTGCGCCAGACGGTCCGGCCGCAGCCAGATGCGCATCGCATAGTCCTTGGCGCCGAAGATCTGCACGTTGGTCGTGCCCGGGATGCGCTTCAGGCGATCCAGAACGTTCAGCGTCACGTAGTTGGACGTGTACAGGTCGTCGTAGCGGCCGTCCGGCGAATACACGGCGATGACCTGCAGGAAGCTCGACGAGCCCTTTTCCACCGCCACGCCCTGCCGGCGGACTTCCTGCGGCAGCCGCGATTCGGCCTGCTTGACACGGTTGTTGACGTTCAGCGCCGCCTTGTCGACGTCGGTGCCGATCTCGAAGGTGACCTGGATCTGCACCACGCCGTTGGACGCCGAGTTCGAGCTGATGTAGAGCATGCCTTCGACGCCGTTGATGGCGTTCTCCAGCGGCGCGGCCACCGTCTGCTCGAGCACGGTCGCCGACGCGCCGGGGTAGACCGCCTGCACGGTGACCACTGGCGGCGCGATCTCCGGGTACTGCGCGATCGGCAGCACGCGCATCGACGCCAGCCCGGCCAGGACGATGAAGATCGACAGCACCGCAGCGAAGATCGGCCGGTCGATGAAGAAACGGGAGAACATCGGCAAGTCCTTGTTCGACGACGGACAGCAGCTTCGTCGGCGTCCCCGCTGTGGCGGGGACCCGGCGACTTATCGATTCGACGACGCCGGAGTCCCGCCCGAGCCTGCCCTCGACTCCGATCGGGCGCGCGACCGGCCAGGGTCCGGCGTCACTTCTTCTCCGGTACGCCCTTGGACGGCGGCATCGCGCCGTCGGCCCCTGGCGGCGGCCCGAGCACGATCGGCGCGCCGCCCGGCACCGGGAAGATCTTGCCCATGCCCTCGACGACCACCTGCTCGCCCGGCTCCAGGCCCGACTCGACGATCCACATGCGCTGCTCGCCGAGTTCGACCCAGTCGCCGACGACGACCGGCCTCGGAGCCGCCACGTCCTTGCCGTCGGCCGCCTTGCCGGCGACGTAGACGAACTTGCCCTGCGGCCCGTCCATCACCGAGCGTTGCGGCACCACGATCGCGTTCGGCCGCTGGCTGCCTTCGACGATCACGCGCACGAACTGTCCCGGCCGCAGCGCGCCGTCCGGATTGGCGACCTGCGCCCGTGCATCGAAAGCGCCGGTGGCCGGATTGATGCGCGGATCGATGAAGGCCAGCCGCCCCTGGCGCGGGAAGACGCTGCCGTCGGCCAGCTTCAGGCTGACCGTCTGCCCGCGCGCCGCGTCGGGGGCGAGCAGCTTGCCTTCGGCGATCTGCCGGTCGATGGCGAGACGTTCGCTTTCGGCGATGCTGAAGTTCACGTGCATTGGATCGAGCTGCGACACCGTCGTAAGCAGGCTGTCGGCCCCGGGCGTGACCAGGCTGCCCTCCGACTTGAGCGCCCGGCTGGCGTAGCCGGCCACCGGCGCGGTCACCGTCGTATAGGAGAGGTTCAGCTTCGCTTCGGTCAGCCTTGCCTGCGCCTGCTTGACGGTGGCGGCGCTGGCTTCCTCGGCCGAGACCGCGTCGTCGTATTCGCGTTTGCTGATCGCCGCGCCGGCCACCAGCGGCACCAGGCGTTCGAGATTGCGCCTGGCCTGCGCGTGCTGCGCCTGCGCCTGCGCCAGCGCTGCCGCGGCCTGCTCGACCTGCGCGGCGTACGGCTTCGGGTCGATGACGAACAGCGTCTGCCCGGCGCTCACGCGGCCGCCTTCGTGGTAGCTGCGCTTCTCGAGGATTCCCTGCACCCGGGCCCGCACCTCGGCTTCCTTGCTGCCCGCGGTCTGGCCGACATACTCGAACCGAACCGGCACGGTCTGCGCCTTGACCTGCAGCAGCGTCACCGGCGCCGGCGGAAATCCCCCCGGCGCGCCCTGCGGCGGCCCGCCGCGGCCGCAGGCCGCCAGCACCAGGGCAACTGCGGCGGCAAGGGCCAGTCCGCGCGGCAGGTCGGCGGACGCGAATCGGTCGGGCATCGTCGAGTTCCTTCGCATGGTTCGATCCGGATCGGGCGATCACACGGCCGGGCACTATACATACAATCAAGAATGTTTGTAATATGTATTGGTCGCGGATTCGTGGCAGCGCCGTGCACGGCGCGGCAGCACGCGACCGGCCGCGCGCCGTGGGCGTCGCGTCACGGCACACAGGGGAGAGAACCAGCAAGAAGATGGCGAGAAGGACGCGCGAGGAAGCGCTGGTCACGCGCGAGCAGTTGCTCGATGCCGCCGAGCGCGTGTTCCGCGAACGGGGCGTCGGGCACACGTCGCTGGCCGAAGTGGCCGATGCGGCCGGCGTCACCCGCGGCGCGATCTACTGGCACTTCCGCAGCAAGGCCGAGTTGTTCAAGGCAATGGTCGAGCGCGCCGAGATGCCGATGGATGCCGCGCTCGAGCAACTTGCCGACGGCGCGCTCGAGGACCCGCTCGGCCAGGCGCGCGACCTTGCCGTGCGCGCACTGCTGCATCTGGCCACGAGCGAGCGCACGCGCGCGGTGTTCGATGTCGTCTTCCTGCGCTGCGAGTACACCGAGGACTTGCTGCCGGTGCAGCAGCAGCACCTGCGCGAACGGCAGCTTTGCATCGAAAAGTGCGCCGCCGCTTTCCGTCTGGCGGTGAACAGGGGCCAGCTTCCCGCCGACACCGACACCGGGCTCGCAGCGCGCGGCCTCTATGCATTCGTCGGCGGGCTGATGCGCGACGCCGTCGAATCGCCGCGCGACTACGACCTCGCCGCCAGTGCGCCGCCGCTGATCGATCTGTTCTTCGAAGGACTCCGGCGCAATCCACCGCGCAAGGCGCGCCGCACCACTCGCCCGAAAAAGGCCGCGTGACGACGGGCGGCGACCTGATCAGCCGCCGCGCGCAGCCCAAAGATCACTCCAGAACCAGCATGACCGGCGAGATGCCGAACATGCGGCGGAACGTGCGCGACAAATGCGCCGAATCGGCGAAACCGGCAGCGTGCGCGGCCTGCGTCCAGTTCCCGCCGCGATTGAAAGCGGCAAGCGCCATGTGCAGGCGCAACCCGAGCAGGTAGGCACGAAACGACGAGCCGGTTTGCGCGACGAAGAGGTGCCGCAGGCGGCTGGGCGAAAGGTGCACGGCCTCGGCGAGCTGCGTCAGCGTCGGCGTCGCAGCTAGTCGGCTGCGCAGCAGGGCCTTGGGACGGACGACGCGCACGTCGTCGCGCCGTGCCGGTTCGCTGCAGCCGACCAGTCCCGCCAATGCCGCTGCAGCGGCTTCGAGCATCGGCGCGTCCGCCGGCGTCGCCGCGATGCGCGCGAACAGCGGCTCGGCCAGTTCGGCGACCCTCGCGCCAGGCAGCGGCGTGATCGAGCTTCCGCCGAAATCCTCGCGCAGCGCTGCGCCGGTCCCGGTCTCGGGCTCGACGAACAGTTGCGCGATGCTGCGCCCGCAACCGTCGAACTGGTGCGGCTGCTCGCTCATCACCACCGCGCCTTCATAGTCGGTCCACGGCGCCGATGGCGCGCTGCGCAGGCGCACGCAACCATCCAGCGGCAGCGTGATCTGGATCGCATGATGACGGTGCGGCTTGCCGCGCCCGGCATTGCGGCCGATCCACAGGCTGCCGCCATTGCACAGGATAGATGCGGCCGATGTCGGCGATGCCGACGCTGTTGCCGCGACCCTGCGTCGATGCGCGCCGCTTCGTGCGGACGGAGGAGGGCGCGCGCATGCTCGCGTTCGGCAGGCTGATTTCGTGATCGATGCCTGCAGCTTAGAGGGTCTCCGTCACAAGGCGGGCTGGCCCGACGCCGAGGTTGCACACTTGCGCCGGGCTTTGCCCGCATCGAGTGCGCCGGCAGCGTCGGCAGCCGGGGCCGCGACGCCGAATGCGGCAACGATCAGCCGTTTCATTCAAGCGCGATGCGGTCCGGCTGCGCAGAATGCCCGCCACGGACACACCCGTCCGGCCGCAACTGAACCCAACTGCCTGGAGAAGCCCATGACAATGCCTACGACCACTGACTGCCCCTGCAATCCCTGCCCCGGCGCCGGCTGCGCCTGCGGCTGCAACGCCTCGATGCGGCCAGCGCACTGCACCTGCGGCGTCCAATGCGGCTGCGCGGGCGGCAACCAGGGTTGCCCGTGCGGCTGACGCCGTCGATGGCGGCCACCGCACCGCGTGGGCGGTGGCCGCTTCGCTTCGCGCATGCGCTGGCCGCGGCCGCCTACCTGCTGGCCGCGCTGTGCCTGCTCTTCGCCTGTGCGCCCTTTTCAGTTCGCCCCGATCCGCGAGGGCTCAACTTTGTCGCGGCCACGCCGCTGATCGGAACGGCCGGTATGCCGGAGCGCGAGCAGTTCGCCGCAATCGCCGGCGACGGTTACCGCGCGGTCGTTAACCTGGCGCCGCCGGGCGCGATGGGCGGCCATCGCGACGAGGCCGAACTCGTCGGCCGCAGCGGCATGCGCTATTACAGCGTCCCGGTCGACTTCGCAGCGCCTGCCGTCGACGACTACCGCCGCTTCGCCGCGGTGATGCGCGATCACGCTGGCGAGCGCGTGTTCGTCCACTGCCAGTTGAATCTGCGCGCTTCGACGTTCGTCTTCCTGTACCGGGTGATTGAACTCGGCGAGGAGGTCGACCGGGCTTACGACGACGTCTTGCGCGTGTGGGAACCGTCGCCGCAGTGGCGCGAGTTCATCCGCGCCGTGCTGGCGCTACACAAGGCGCCGCTGCCGATGGCGCTATCGGACTGATTCCCGCCGCCGTCGCGGCCGCCAGCTTTCCGGCGGCGCGGCGCGGGGCCGGCCTGCCGAGCGCCCCCAGCGCCGGGCTGCGCCCAGCCCACCCCCGCAGGGGCCAAGGAGACTTGGGGCGGCCCTGCGTTTCCTTGCGAGCTACGACCAGCGCGCCGCGCTGCCCTGCCGTTCGAGATTGCGGATCCGTCGCTCCAGGTCGAACATGTCGGTCGCCTGCGACAGATAGCGCTCGACCTCCCGCATCTCGGCGAGATAGCTGCGCTTGGCGAACCAGGCTGACAGCTTGGGGAAGAAAGCACGCATTGCCTCGGCACGGCGGTGGCCGAGTCCGCGCTCCGGCGTTGCGGAAGTCCGTGCCACTTGCGCGGCGCTGCCTGCAGCCGGCCGGCGCCAACGAAGGAAGTCAAGAGGACCAGCGTGCTCGAATTTCAGCGTCCAAGTGCCCATAACCATCTCCAGTTCCGGGTCCGGCTGCGGCCGCAGGTTTTGTAAGCGGCTACTCACTGCCGCACAAAGCCATGATCTGCGAAGCCGCAATCAGTAATGCCGCCTGGCGGTCGTGCTCGGGTCGACCGGCTGCCCGTCGAGCCCGTACTGCGCGGCCGTCAACTCGACGTAGCGCCGGGCCCCGGCCATCCGCGCCTCGACAAGTCGCGCGATGGCTCGCTGCGCGAGACCTGCCAGCGCCTGCCACAGTCGGCGAACATGGCGGCTGGCCCGATTTGCGGGTTGCGGCGGGCGCACGTCGGTCGCTTGATCAGACCGCCGGTCGAAGGTCTTGGCCTCCCGCAACAGCGGGGCGTAATTAAGGCCGCCGATTCCGGGGCCGATGGGGCGAAGGCGCATTGTGTGCTCCTCTCTAGAGTTGCCCGGTGCTGCTGTTAGTGCACCGCACAGTCCCAATCTACGGCCGTGGATCACGCAAATAAAATCGTCATTTCAGA
The DNA here is from genome assembly GCA_964509545.1 of uncultured Burkholderiaceae bacterium. Taxonomy (GTDB): domain Bacteria; phylum Pseudomonadota; class Gammaproteobacteria; order Burkholderiales; family Burkholderiaceae_F; genus JADJWR01. Next base: position 50,203 of record CAZDXQ010000006.1, read on the forward strand.
TGTTTAGTATTTGTTTCGGTGATCGCGTAGTGGAGTAGATTGTCGCAACGCAACAACGACCAGAGAAATCTCTGGCGGGACAAGCAGTTATGGAGCTGTACCAGTTACGTACTTTTACGGCTGTCGCCGAGGAAGGTCACCTGACCCGGGCCGCCGAGCGGTTGCATATCAGCCAACCGGCGGTCAGCGCCCAGATCAAGGCGCTGGAGCAGGAGTTCGATGTGCGGCTGTTCGAGCGATCGGCCAGCGGCATGGAGCTGACCGTGGCCGGACGCGAGCTGCTGGCCCAGGCACGGCAGGTGCTTGACGCGGCAGAAGAGCTGAAAAGCACTGCGCGCCGGCTGACCGGGGAGGTTGCCGGGGTGCTGCGCGTCGGCACGGTGAGCAATCCGGCAGCGATCCGGCTCGGCGACCTGCTCGGACTGGCGGTCAAGCGCCACCCGCGGCTGCAACTGGAACTGCAGCACGAGGTCTCCGGCGCCGCGCTCGAAGGCGTGCGCGATGGTCGCCTCGACGCCAGCTTCTACTTCGGCGACGCGCCGGGCCGCGACATCACCGCCCTGCGCCTGCGCGAGCCCGTCTACTGCGTCACCGGCCCGGCCGCGTGGGCCGACCAGATCGAGGCGGCCGACTGGGACGAGATCGCGGCGCTGCCGTGGATCCTGACGCCGGCCATCAGCACCCATAACCGGCTGGTCACTCGCCTTTTCGAGCAGCAGGGCATCGAGCCGCCGCAACGCCGCGTCGAGGCCGACCAGGAATCCGTGATCGAGACGCTGGTGGTCTCCGGCATCGGCATGGCGCTGATGCGCGAGGAAGCCGCCCGCGCCCGCGCCGCCGCCGGCGAGATCTGCATCTGGGACAAGGCGCGGCTGCGCACGACCCTGTGGTTCGTCTGCGCCGCGAACCGGGCCGAAGACCCGTTGCTCAAGGCGCTGTTCGGGCTGTTGCGCGAGACCTGGCAACTGGACGAGAACGGCGCGCCGAAGCCGTCCGGCGCGCCCGCGCTGGCCGGCTGATCCGGCGCGCATCGGCGGCGCCGCGAACCGGCGCCCGCATTGTCGTCGGCGCGGTTACGCCGCCGAACGGCCGGGGCTAAGCTCCCAAGCTGCGACCTGCGCGGTCGCATCCGCGGAGCCTGCGCCATGACCGATCTTTCCGAAATCAAGAAGCTGGCCACCTACCGACCGACGCACAAGGTGCGTTTCGTCACGGCGGCGTCGCTGTTCGACGGCCACGACGCCAGCATCAACATCATGCGGCGCATCCTGCAGGCGATGGGCGCCGAGGTGATCCATCTCGGCCACAACCGCGCGGTCGAGGAGATCGTCACCGCCGCGTTGCAGGAGGACGTGCAGGGCATCGCGGTGTCCAGCTACCAGGGCGGGCACGTCGAGTTCTTCAAGTACATGATCGACCTGCTGCGCGAACGCGGCGGATCGAACATCAAGGTCTACGGCGGCGGCGGCGGCGTGATCGTGGCCTCCGAGATCAAGGAACTGCACGACTACGGCGTGGCGCGCATCTTCTCGCCCGAGGACGGGCAGAAGATGGGCCTGCAGGGGATGATCGGCTCGATGGTCGCCGCCTGCGACGTCGACCTGTCGCCGCTGGCGCCGAAGTCGGTCGAGTCGCTGCGCGACAAGGATCTGAACCGGCGCTGGCGGGCGCTGGCGCAGGCGATCACCGCGCTCGAACTGGGCCACGCCGAACCCAAGCTGCGCGAGGCGCTGCGCAAGACAGCCGACACCGCCAAGGTGCCGGTGCTCGGCATCACCGGCACCGGCGGCGCCGGCAAGAGCTCGTTGACCGACGAGCTGATCCGCCGCTTCCGTCTCGATCTCGACGACGCCCTTTCGATCGCCGTGATCTCGATCGACCCGTCGCGGCGCAAGAGCGGTGGCGCGCTGCTCGGCGACCGCATCCGAATGAACGCGATCAGTCCCTGGCGCCAGGGGCCGAAGGTCTACATGCGTTCGCTCGCCACGCGCGAGGCCAGCAGCGAGATCAGCCAGGCGCTGCCCGACGCCGTTGCGGCGTGCAAGGCCGCCGGCTTCGACCTGATCCTGGTCGAGACCTCCGGCATCGGCCAGGGCGACGCAGCGATCGTGCCGCACGTCGACGCCAGCCTGTACGTGATGACGCCCGAGTACGGCGCGGCCAGCCAGCTGGAGAAGATCGACATGCTCGATTTCGCCACTTTCGTGGCGATCAACAAGTTCGACCGCAAGGGCGCGGCCGATGCGCTGCGCGACGTGGCCAAGCAGGTGCAGCGCAACAAAGGCGATTTCTCCAGGAAGCCGGAGGAGATGCCGGTGTTCGGCACCATGGCGGCGCGCTTCAACGACGACGGTGTCACCGCGCTGTATCAGGCGATCCTGCCGCGGCTCAAGGAACTGGGACTGAAGGCCGGCGAATCGAAGTTGCCGAAGGTGCACACGCGGCACTCGACGCACCAGACGCCGATCGTGCCGCCGAAACGGGTGCGCTACCTGGCCGAGATCGCCGAGACGGTGCGCGGCTACAAGAAGCGGGCGGTGGAGCAGGCGAGGATCGCGCGCGAGCGGCAGCAGCTCGTCGCAACGAAAGAGATGCTGGTGTCGTTCCCGCGCAAGCGGGAACCCAGCGTCGTTGACGAAAAGTCGCTGGATCCCCGCTTGCGCGGGGATGACACTCTGACCACGCCGATCGAGGCCCTGATCGCCGACCGCGACGGAAAGCTCGACGCCCGCAGTCAGAAGCTGCTCGCCATGTGGCCGCAGATGCAGCAGGCCTACGCCGGCGACGAGTACGTGGTGAAGATCCGCGACAGGGAGATCCGCACCAGGCTCACTCACACCAGCCTGTCCGGCAGCAAGATCCGCAAGGTGGCGCTGCCGCGCTACGAGGACCACGGCGAGCTGCTCAAGTGGCTGCTGCTGGAGAACGTCCCCGGGTCGTTCCCCTACACCGCCGGCGTCTTCGCCTTCAAGCGCGAGAACGAGGATCCGACCCGCATGTTCGCCGGCGAGGGCGACCCGTTCCGCACCAACCGCCGCTTCAAGCTGCTGTCGGAAGGCATGCCCGCCAAGCGGCTGTCCACGGCCTTCGACAGCGTGACGCTGTACGGCAATGACCCGGACCTGCGGCCCGACATCTACGGCAAGGTCGGCAACAGCGGAGTCTCGATCGCCACGCTCGATGACATGAAGGTGCTGTACGGCGGCTTCGACCTCACCGCGCCGAACACTTCAGTGTCGATGACCATCAACGGCCCGGCGCCGACCATCCTGGCGATGTTCATGAACACCGCCATCGACCAGAACCTGGAGAAGTTCCGCGCCGAGAACAGGCGCGAGCCGACCGACGACGAGGCGGCCAAGATCCGTGCCTGGGTGCTGGAGAACGTGCGCGGCACGGTGCAGGCCGACATCCTGAAGGAAGACCAGGGGCAGAACACCTGCATCTTCTCCACCGAGTTCTCGCTCAAGGTGATGGGCGACATCCAGGAGTACTTCGTCCACCACAACGTGCGCAATTTCTATTCGGTGTCGATCTCCGGCTATCACATCGCAGAAGCCGGCGCCAACCCGATCAGCCAGCTCGCCTTCACGCTGTCGAACGGCTTCACCTTCGTCGAGGCGTATCTGGCGCGCGGAATGCACATCGACGACTTCGCGCCGAACCTGTCCTTCTTCTTCAGCAACGGCATGGATCCCGAGTACACGGTAATGGGCCGGGTGGCGCGGCGCATCTGGGCGGTGGCGATGCGCGACAAGTACGGCGCCAACGAGCGCTCGCAGAAGCTCAAGTACCACTGCCAGACCTCCGGCCGCTCGCTGCACGCGCAGGAGATCCAATTTAACGACATCCGCACCACGCTGCAGGCGCTGATCGCCACCTACGACAACGCCAACAGCCTGCACACCAACGCCTTCGACGAGGCGATCACCACGCCGACCGAGGAGAGCGTGCGCCGGGCGATGGCGATCCAGCTGATCATCAACCGCGAATGGGGGCTTGCGAAGAACGAGAACCCCAACCAGGGCAGCTTCGTCATCGACGAGCTGACCGAGCTGGTCGAGGAAGCGGTGCTTAAGGAGTTCGAGGCGATCAGCGAGCGTGGCGGCGTGCTGGGCGCGATGGAGCTCGGCTACCAGCGCGGCAAGATCCAGGAAGAGTCACTGCACTACGAGCACCTGAAACACACCGGCGAGTACCCGATCATCGGTGTGAACACCTTCCGCAACCCGCACGGCGACCCGGTGCCGCAGACGATCGAGCTGGCGCGCTCGACCGAAGAGGAAAAGCAGAGCCAATTGAAGCGCCTGCGCGACTTCCAGAAGCGCCACGCGAAGGAAGCGCCGGCGATGCTGGAGAAACTGAAGCAGGCCGTGATCCGCAACGAGAATGTGTTCGCCGTGCTGATGGATGCGGTGCGCTGCTGCTCGCTCGGCCAGATCACCAATGCGCTGTTCGAAGTGGGGGGGCAGTATCGGCGGAGCATGTAGCTGCGGCCCGTCCCTAAGCGCTCAGCGCGTGGCCGCAGAGCAATCGGTGCGCTCGCTGGGAACGTGTCCGTAATCATCGGCCCGGTCCGGCCGTCATGCGTGCCACGCCCCTGCGCTAACCAGTGCAGCTGATCCAATCTCGCACCGCCAATCGAGCCACGGCGCTGCGCCCGCGCGATTCTCGGCTCCTGTGATCGCGAGGGCGACGAGCGGCGTTCCAAATCGGCAATAAGACGCTCGTGCTGAACTTCTTGACTCGGCAGCGAACCTGCCAGGCCGTGCGCGACCGCAGCTCAGAGCGCGTACGGACTGCTTCGCTCGAGCGCCTGCACGCTGGATGCCAACTGCTGCGTACGCTGGGCGAGCTGGTCGATGCGCGCCAGCAGTTCGGCGCGCCCGCTGGTCAGCCGAACCAGTTCCGTGGCCAGAAAGGCGCGACGCGGCGAAGGCACGTCGGGCAGCACCAACTCGGCGGTCACGCTCGCCATCGCGGCTTCGGTCTGTGCCAGGCTCTCGCGCGCACCGCGCAGCTGCGCCTGCGACTGGCGCAGCGCGCTGCGGGCGTCGTGGATCTGCCGGCCGTAGCGATAGCCGTCGATGAATGCCGCTTCGGTCGGCGTCGGGCACACGTTGGCGTAGCCGGCGCCGCGCAAGCCGACGCGATAGCCGTTGCGCGGCTGGCAGTACTCGATGAGCCCTCGCTCACGCCCTTCGAGGTAGGCGGCTAGGTCCGGCGTGATCTGGTGCTTGCCGCAGGCCACGCGATGCACGCCGATCCGATCGGAAGGCCAGCCCTGCACGCCATCCTCGTAACCGACCGTGCGCCAGTCGGCCGCCATGCACTGCTCCTTGCTGACGCCGCTGGCGCAACCGGCCAGCAGAAGGGCGACCGAGATCGCGGCGGCGCCAATGCGGGGCAAACTTCTCATGGTGACGCCAATGCTAGGCAGACCACGCCCGCGGCGATTCGGCGAACTGACCTGGGAAAGTCCGGGATTCCCGCGCCCGCTTCAGCCCTCCGGCTTCGCGCCGGGCGACGCCGCGCGCGCGCCTGAACGCGCGCAACGACATCGCGGGCACGGCACGGCCAGCGACGCGGTGCCCCGATAATCGGTCCGGCATCGACCTTCACCGACGGACACCGCCATCGCCAATTCCGAGTCCCGCGACAGGCGCGCCCGCACCGCGCGGCCGATCGCTGCTGCGCGTGTGCCGCAGACGCGTCTCGGCCGCCTGGCGAGCGTTGCGCTGGCCGTGGGCGAGCTGGCGCTCGGCGGTGTTGCCGAAGGCGTGCGTCGACTCGCCGGGCCCGGCACGGCGAGCAGGGAGAACGCGGTAGCGAGCGCCTTCCTGTCGGCCAACAATGCGCGCCGCCTGGCGCAGCGGCTGGCGCGGCTGCGCGGCGGCGCGATGAAGCTCGGGCAGATGCTCTCGCTGCAGGGCACCGACCTGTTGCCTCCGGAGTTCGCGCAGGCCCTCGCGGTGCTGCGGGCGCAGGCGGCGCCGATGCCGGTGGCGCAGCTGCGCCGCGTGCTCGGCCGCGAGTACGGCAAGGGGTGGGCGCGTCGCTTTGCGCGTTTCGACGAGACGCCGATCGCGGCAGCATCGATCGGCCAGGTGCATCGCGCGCGGACGATCGATGGCCGCGAACTGGCGCTGAAGATCCAGTATCCGGGCGTGGCGCGCTCGATCCGCAGCGACGTCGGCAATCTGGCCACCGCCATGCAGGTGCTGAAGCTGCTGCCGCACGCGATCGACATCGACGCGATTGCCGCCGAAGCGGCGCGCCAGCTTGGCCAGGAGGCCGACTACCTGGCCGAGGCGGAATTCCTCGCCCGCTACGCCCGGCTCGTCGCCGACGAGCCGCGGCTCGCCGTGCCGCGCGCGCATCCGGACCTGACCACGCCGCGAATCCTGGCGATGGACTACATGCACGGCGAGCCGCTGGACTCGCTCGCCGCCGACGGCGTGGCGCAGGCCAGCCGCGACGCGATCGGCGCTTTGCTCGAGCGGCTGCTGTTCCGCGAACTGTTCGAGTTCGGCACGATGCAGACCGACCCGAACTTCGCCAACTACCTGTGGCAGCCGGACACCGGCAAGGTGGTGCTGCTCGACTTCGGCGCGACCGTGCACTTCGATGCGGGGTTCGTCGCCAATTACGCCCGCATCACGCGCGCGGTGATCGACGGCGACCGCGAATCGGTCGCGCGGCTGGCTATCGCGATCGGCTACGCCGCCGACGGCGACTCGCGCACCCTGATCGACGCCACGACCGATGTGATCATGCTGGTGTGCGAGCCGCTGCGACAGCGCGGGCCGTACGACTTCGCCGCCTCGGACCTGCCTTCGCGCGTGGGCACGCTCGGCGTGGACCTCGGCATCCGCCGCGGCCTGCTGCGCGCGCCGCCGCCGCAGACGATGTTCCTTCACCGCAAGCTGATCGGGTCGTTCCTGACGCTGGCGCACATCAAGGCGCGCGTCGATGCACGGGCGCTGGTGTTGCCTCTGCTCGACACCGCGTTGCGCCGCTGAGGCCTTGAGCCAGGTCAATCAGGCCGCGGGGCGGCGGACATCCGCCACGGACAAACACTGCGCCAGCGCAAAGCGTGCCGCGGCCGGATTCCTAAACTCGCGACGGTTGTTCGACTGAAGGAACCCCCCCTTGGATTTGAGCAGCGCCGCCCGCGGCAACCTGCGGACTGCGTGCACCCACACGTTGTGTCTGCTTGTCGCAGCGGTCTGCCTGTTCGTCGCGGCCGCGTCCGCGGCCGCTGCCGACCGCATCGAACTGTTCGTCCGCGAGGGCTGCCCGCACTGCGCGCAGGCGGAAGACTTCATGGACGAACTGCGCCGCGAGCAGCCGCAACTGGCGGTCATCGTGCGCGACGTGCAGAAAGAGCCGGCGGCGCTGGCTCGGCTGCAGGAACTGGTGCAGGCACACAACGCCGGCGTGGCACGCGTGCCGGCGGTGTTCGTCAACGGCCAGCTGATCCTCGGCTACTCCACCGAGGCGAGCACCGACAGGCTGATCCGCAGCGCGCTGGCCGGCGGCCGCGTGGCCGGCGCGACCGCGAACGACGCCGGCTCGTGCGAGGCGGTCGACAGCCAGTCCTGCGGGCCGGGACTGCTGCCGTCTGACGAGACATTCGAGGTATCGCTGTTCGGACGGACGCTGACGCTCGACGATATCGGCCTGCCGCTGTTCTCGGTCACGCTCGGCCTGCTCGACGGCTTCAACCCCTGCTCGATGTGGGTGCTGTTGCTGATGATCTCGCTGCTGGCGCCGCTGAACGACCGGCGCCGCATGCTGGTCATCGCCGGCACGTTCGTCCTGATCCAGGGCATCGCCTACTTCGCGATGATGGCGGCGTGGTTGAACTTCTTCCTGTTCATCGGCCTGTCGCGCCCCTCGCAGATCGCGATCGCGGCCATCGCCATCGTCGCCGGAATGATCAACCTGAGGGACTTCTTCGCCTTCGGCCGCGGCATCTCGCTGTCGATTCCGGAGGCCGCCAAGCCGCGCATCTACAACCACATGCGCGGCGTGCTGCACGCGCCGAACTACACGGCGGCGATCATCGGCACGATCGTGCTGGCGCTGCTGGTGCAGGTGGTCGAGTTCATGTGCACGTCGGGTTTCCCGGCGCTGTTCACGCGCATCCTGACGCTGCGCGAACTCGACACCGCCAGCTATTACGGCTACCTGCTGCTGTACAACGCCGCCTACATGCTCGACGACATGATCGTGCTGGGCATCGGCGTCACGCTGCTGAGCCGCCACCGGCTGCAGGAAAAAGAAGGCCGCCTGCTGAAACTGGTCGCCGGGCTGGTGATGATCGGCCTGGGCCTGTACCTGCTGGCCGACGGCTGACGCAGCCTGGACCGCCGCCGGCCGGATCGTCCCGATCCACGACGAAGCCTAGACCGCTAAGCAACCAGCACGCCCGGCGAGCGCACTGACGGGCGCCCGCCCGGCCATATGACGATCGCACCACACCGGCCTTCGCGCCTCAGCGCGGCGGCCGAAAAAACCGGCCGGCGGCCGCACGGCCACCGGCCGATGTGCATCCCCGACTTATTTCTTGATCAGGACGTAAGTCCCGGTGCCTTCATCGAAGCGATGGGTCTTCAGGAAGGCTTTGCAGTCGCTGCGGACCTCGGCCCGCGTCATGTCGCAGGACAGCGGCTCGGCCGCGACGTCGCGCGGCTTGCCGGGAATCGGTTCCCACACGCTCTTGGCGTCGTTCCAGCGGTTGGCGGCCAGGAACTTGTTGCGCTCCATCCTGACCTCTTCGCGCGACTTCACGCCTTCCGGCGGACGAACATCCGCTTTCAGCACGTAGTTCCCGGCGCCGTCATCCCACCTGTGGGTTTTCAGGAACTGGATGCAGTCGGCCCTCACCTCGGCGCGTGTTTTTGCGCACGCTAGTTCTTCGGGGTCTGGCCGCTGGCGAGCCCTCCGGTGAGGGCAACGCACACACCCAGCGATGCAACGATTGGAAGGCTGCGTTTCATAGAACCACCTCTTTAGGTTGAAAACGCCGAGGCGGCTGGCCGGCTGAGGTTGGAACAACTTGTTGTTAATTCAACCGGCCACCTCAGCGATTTCACAGTATTCCGCAGGACAGGAGCCGTATTGCGCTGGCGCAAGCGAGCGCCTGACATTCATCGAATTTGCCCTCTATCGAGGGAGGCAGGTAGCGCCCCGCGCCACACGCTTGCCCAGCGCTTCTGCTGCCGGCGCCAATTCGCCCGACAGCGGCCGTTGTGCTGCGGACCGCCTGAATCGGCCGCGGCTACGGTCGCCCGGCGGCCGAACCGCCGCCGGCCATCACCGCGCCGGCCGGATCATCAGGCCGTTGAAACGCCGCTGCGGCCGCGGCGTGACGACCAGTGTCTTCTTCGCCGCGAAGTCGTGCATCGGGAAGAACAGCGGGATCAGCGCCTGGTCGGCCATCGCGGCGTTGATCGTGCGCGAGGCCTTCTCCTGCCGCGCCTCTTCGTTCATCTCGCGCAGCGTTTCGTCGAGCAGCGCGTCGACCAGCGGATTCGAGTAGCGCGTGCGGTTGGCGGTGCCGTAGCCCTTGGCCGGAGTGAAGGTGGCGGTCAGCGCGCGGGTGCTGTTGATGCCGTCCTCGGCCCCGTACTGCGCGGCAAAGGCGGAGAACTCCTGCTTGCTGGCGCGCGAGAAGAACACCGCGCCCGGCAGCGTCTCGACCTCCACCTTCAGGCCGAGCTTCGTCCACATCTGCGCCACCGCCTGCGCCACCGCGCTGTCGTTCGGATAACGATCCGACGTCGCCGTGAGGACGATGCGGAAACCATCGGCCCAGCCGGCCTCCTTCAGCAGCGCCTGCGCGCGCGGCAGGTCGAAGGGATCCGGCGCCAGCGTCCTGCTGGTGCCGGGAAACTGCGGCGGAAGCAGTTGCCCGGCGGCGACCGCCGAACCCTCCATCACCTTCTTCACGATCAGATCGCGGCCGATCGCCAGCGACAGCGCCTTGCGCACGCGCACGTCCTTCAGCGGATTGCGGCCGAGCGGGCTGCCGTCCTTGGCGGTGACGTTCGGCGAGACCTCGCGCGCCGAGTCGAGCGCGATGTAATGGACGATCGACGCCGGACCGCGGGCGAGCGCGAAGCGGTTCTCGCGCTTCAGCCGCTCGATGTCCTGGATCGGCACGGCGTCGATCGCGTCGACCTCGCCCGACAGCAGCGCCGCCAGCCGGGGCGCGTCCTTGCCGATCACCTTCTCGGTCACGCGCGCCCAGGTCGGCTTGTCGCCCCAGTAGCGGTCATTGCGCTCGACCACCAGCCGGTCGCCGTTGACCCAGCTCACCAGTTTGTACGGGCCGGTGCCGACCGCCGCCTTGCCCGAGTTGAAGTCGGCCGTGGTGGCTCCGGCGGCGGCTTTCGCCGAGATGATGAACACGTTCGACAGGTCCTGCAGCAGCTGCGGGCTCGGCGCCTTGGTGCGCACGGTGATCGTGTGTTCGTCGACCGCGGTGATCCTGTCGATGCCACGCGTGAACTGGGCGAAGGAATTCGGCGAATTGGGAACGTTGGGCACGCGGTCGACGGTGAAGATCACGTCCGCCGCCGTGAACGGCGAACCATCGTGGAAGCTGACGCCCTTGCGCAGCCTGAATTCCCAGGTGAGATCGTCGATGCGACGCCACGACTCGGCCAGCGCCGCCTTGATGTTCAGTTTTTCGTCGTAGTCGACGAGTTTCTCGTACAGGTACTGGTGCGACGAGCCGGTCGGGAAGGCGGCGAAGAAGTGCGGGTCGAGCGTATTCAGCTCCAGCTTGGTGCCGAGCATCAGGTTCTGCGCGGCGGCGGGCAGCGCGGCAAGGCAGGCGAGGACGGCCAGCAGCAGTCCGGCACGAAGGCGTCGAAGCATGGAAGTCGATCCAGGGCAGGAGCGCGGCGGGATGCCGCGCGGTTCGGCGACAATAAACGAAGCGCCGGGCAAGCGGCCAGACCAGCGAGCCGACGGCGAACCGCAACCGCGATCACCTCCTTCCGCCGGCGCCCCGCCGCGGCCACTTCCGTTTCCGATCGATAGACGCAACAAGACGCAACCATGCTGAGCCCCCGCATCGCAGTGGCCGCTTTCATGCTCGAATCCAACGCGCATTCGCCGGTGGCCACGCGCGAGGAATTCGCCGCCAACTACGCGCTGGCAGGCCACGCGATGCAGGCCGACTGGGAAAGCGTGCACCCGCGCTGCCCGGTGACGCTGTCCGGCTTCGTCGCGGCGATGTCGGCGGCTGGCGCGTGGACGCCGCTGCCGCTCGCAGGCGCCGCGGTCGGCGCCAGCGGGCCGGTCGAGCACGGCTATTTCTGCGAGATCGTCGACGGCATCGAAGCGCGGCTGCGCGCCGTGCTGCCCGTCGATGGCGTGTACCTGTCATTGCACGGCGCGGCGATCGGCACCAATGAGGTCGACCCCGACGGCGTGATCCTCGAACGCGTGCGCCGCGTCGTCGGCCCGGACGTGCCCGTGATCGCCACGCTCGACCTGCACGCCAATGTCTCCGACAAGATCGTGCGCGAGGCGAGCGTGCTGGTCGCCTACCGCACCAATCCGCATGTCGACATGGCCGAGCGCGGCGCCGAGTGCGCGGCGCTGATGCGCGAGTGCCTCGCCGGCGCGAAGCCGGCGGCGGCGTTCGTCAAGCTGCCGCTGATCCCGCCGTCGGTGACGCAGAACACCAAGTCCGGACCGTACGCCGACCTGCTCGCGTTCGGCCAGTCGCGCGTCGACGAACGCGTGATGAACGTGTCGATCTGCAGCGGCTTTTCGCTCGGCGACACGCCGAAAAACGGCATGAGCGTGGTGGTCACGACGCGCAACGACGCCGCGCTGGCGCGGCGACTGGCGCGCGAAATCGCGCAGCGCGCGTGGGACGAGCGGCACCGCTACGTACCCAACCTGACCGCGCTCGACGACGCCACGGCAATGGCGCTGGCCTGCGGCCGCGATGCGTCGCGGCCGGCGCTGCTCTTTGCCGACGTCGCCGACAACCCCGGCGGCGGCGGTCGCGGCAACACCGTGTGGATCCTCAAGGCGTTCGTCGACGCCGGCGTCGAAGGCGCGATCCTCGGCATCTTCTTCGACCCGCTGCTGGCCGCCGAAGCGCATGCGCTCGGCGCCGGCAGGACGTTTCAGGCCCGCTTCAACCGCGACGAGAACCATCCGCTGTCGGGCCGCTTCGAGCACGAAGCCACGGTCGAGCGGCTTCACGAGGGCCAGATCATCGGCCGCCGCGGAATCTCGGCCGGGCACACGATCGTGCTCGGCAAGATGGCGCTGCTGCGCGTGGGCGGCGTGCGCGTGGTCGTCGTCAGCGTGCGCCAGCAGTGCAAGGACACGGCGATGTTCGAGGAACTGGGGCTGGACATCGGCGCCGCGCGCAGCGTGATCGTGAAGTCGCGCGGCCATTTTCGCGCCGCCTTCGACCTGCATTTCCCCGACGACAGGATCATCGAGGTCGACGTTCCGGGACTGACCACCCCGGTGCTGTCGCGCGTGCCCTGGCGCGAAGTGCCGCGGCCGATCTATCCGCTCGACCCCGACTTGGACTGGTCGCCGCCGCGGTGAGTTGTCGACGGCGCAAAGAGTGACAGTGGACATCATGGCCGCGGCCGCAACCGGGGCCGGCTCCGCGAGGCCGAGCGCAGGCCGCTGCGCTTGGCGCAACCCGCCGCGTCCCTGGCGCGAAAGTCAGCCCGTAGGCGCGCAGCCCAACGCGCCGTTGCAGTACACGAGCGCGGTGATTCGGCGGCGATGACCTGGATCGCCGCCTACGCCGCGGCCGGGGCCTTCGTCGGCTTTCTGGCCGGACTGCTCGGCATCGGCGGCGGCATGACGCTGGTGCCGATCCTCTCGGCGCTTTTCTCGGCCCAGGCGCTCGCGCCGCAGAACACCGTGCATCTTGCCCTCGGCACGGCGATGGCCTCGATCGTCTTCACGTCGAGCGCCAGCGTCCGCGCGCATCACAAGCGCGGCGCGGTCGACTGGGCGGTCGCGCGGCGCCTGGCGCCAGGCATGGTGCTCGGCGCGCTGCTGGCGACGCTGGCGAGCGGCTTCGTTTCGCAGCGCGCGCTGGCGCTGGCCTTTGCCGCCATCGTCTACGCCGGCGCGGCGCAGATGCTGCTCGGCGGCCGTCCGGCCGCTGCGCGCGCCCTGCCGGGCACGGCTTCGATGCTCGCTGTGGGCACCGCCATCGGCGTCGTCTGCGGTCTGGTGTCCGCGGGCGGCGCCTTTCTCACCGTGCCGTTCATGCTCTTTTGCGGCGTACCGCTGCTCAGCGCCATCGGCACCGCTGCCGCGATCGGCATCCCCGTGGCGGTCGTCGGCACGGTGGGCTTCGTCGCCAGCGGCTGGCGCGTCGAGGCACTGCCGCAGGCCACGCTCGGCTTCGTCTACCTGCCGGCGCTGGCGGTGCTGGTCGTCGGCAGCATTGCAACGGCGCCGATCGGCGCGCGGCTTGCCCATCGCCTGCCGGTGGTCACGTTGAAACGCGTCTTCGCGCTGCTGCTGTTCGCGCTGGCCACGCGGATGGCGCTGGCGTACTGGTGAGCTTGCACAGCCTGACACCAGCCGACCGGCATTCCGCGATTGACCCGCCATTTCGCGCGGCATACCGTGCCGCGGCCAGGAGGCTGTCTGCGCGGGAGGAGCGATGCTTGCTGACCAGTACGGGCATCCGGTTTCCACGGCATCAGCCGCCGCGCGCGATGCCTACGTTGCCGGCGTCGACGGCCTGCTCGCCGCCCGTGCCGGCGTGGCAGAGCACCTCGAGCGAGCCGCTGCCACCGACCCATCCTTCGCGCTGGCGCACATCGCGCTGGCGCGCAGCCTTTTCCTCGATGCCGAAGTCGGCCGCGCCCGCGCCGCCGCAACACGGGCACGCGAACGGGTGGCCGGCGCTTCGGCGCGGGAACGCAGCCATGTCAATGCGCTGGCCCTGGCCATCGAAGGCAGGCCCGTCGACGCGCTGGACGCGACGAGGACCCACCTCGCCGAGTGGCCGCGCGACGCGATGGTGCTGGCACCGGCCACCGGCGTGTTCGGGCTGATCGGCTTCAGCGGCCGCCCGCAGCGCGAGGACGAGCTTTACGACCTGCTGCATGGGCTGGCGCCGTACTACGGCGACGACTGGTGGTTCGGCACGGCATACGCCTTCGCCGCCTGCGAAACCGGCCGGCTCGGCGAGGCGCGGTGCCTTATCGACGCGAGCCTGGCATCGAATCCCGGCAACGCTCACGGCGCGCATGTGCTCGCCCATGTGCTGTACGAAACCGGCGAGACGGCGCACGCGCTGGCTTTTCTCGACGACTGGCTGAAGGGCTACGACCGGCGCGGCCTGATGCATTGCCACCTGTCGTGGCATCGGGCGCTCAGCGCGCTGGCGCTCGGCCGGACCGACCTCGCCTGGGACGCGTACCGCTGCGGCGTGCATCCGGGCGCGGCGTGGGGGCCGCCGATCAACGTCGCCACGGATGCCGTGGCTTTCCTTTGGCGGTCCGAACTGGCCGGCCAGCCGCGCCGGCCCGGGCTGTGGCACGAACTTCACGAGTACACGCAGCGCGCGTTTCCGAAAGCGGGACTGCCGTTCATCGATGTCCACGCCGAACTCGCCGCAACGGTCAGCGGCGCTGAAGACGCCCTCGACCGCATGCTGGCGATCGCGCAGCGGATCGCCGCCGGCAGGTACCCCGCTGGCGACGTCGTGCCATTGATCGCCAAGGGCCTTGCCGCCTACGCCCGCGAAGACTGGAATGCAGCGATCGAAGCGCTCGCGCAGGCGCTGCCGCAGACCGTGCGCATCGGCGGCAGCCGTGCGCAGCGCGATCTCGTCGAGGACACGCTGCTGGCGGCGACCCTGAAGGCGGGCCGGATCGACGACGCGCGGGCACGGCTGGCGCGGCGAGGCGAACGGCAGCCGATGATCGACCTGACCGCGCTGGCCGCCGCATCGGCCCCGGCCGCGCCGGCCGAACTGCGCCAGCAACGCCACCCGCCGCCGGCGCGCGCGCCGGATCACGGTCAAGCGCAGGCGCCGGGAGGGCATTAGTCTTGCGACCTGCAGGCGGCCGCTGAACTGCGACAATGGCCCGCAAGCCGTTACCGGCTTTGCGCCGCGGCCTGCATCGACAACAATCGTGCGCAAGAGACGATCGAGCGCGGAGACACGCATGATGAGGTCGTACGGCCCGCTGAAGCTGCACGTGCCCGAACCGCCGGAGCGGCCGGGGCACGAACCCGATTTCTCCTATCTGCACGTGAAGCGTGCCGGCGAAACGCGGCGGCCGCCGGTGGACGCGCGGCCGTCGGAGACGAGCGACCTCGCCTACGAAATGGTGCGCGTGCTCGACGACGACGGCCGCGCCGTTGGCCCGTGGGTGCCCGCGATCGAGCCTCAGTTGCTGGTGAGGGGACTGCGGGCGATGCTGACCACGCGCGTGTACGACGCCCGCATGCTCACCGCGCAACGGCAGAAGAAGATG
This sequence comes from uncultured Burkholderiaceae bacterium, assembly GCA_964509545.1. GTDB lineage: Bacteria > Pseudomonadota > Gammaproteobacteria > Burkholderiales > Burkholderiaceae_F > JADJWR01. The sequence continues at coordinate 65,709 of CAZDXQ010000006.1, forward strand.
TCGTTCTACATGCAGAGCCTCGGCGAGGAGGCGATCTGCATCGGCCAGACGCTGGCGCTGGAACCCGACGACATGTGCTTCCCGACCTATCGCCAGCAGGGCATTCTCATCGCCCGCGGCGCGAGCCTGGTCGACATGATGTGCCAGCTGTTTTCCAACTCGCGCGACCCGATCAAGGGCCGGCAGATGCCGATCCTGCACTCGTTCAAGAAGCACGGCTTCTTCTCGCTCGCCGGCAACCTCGGCACGCAGTACATCCAGGCCGTGGGCTGGGCGATGGCCTCGGCGATCAAGGGTGGCACGGCGATCGCCAGCGCCTGGATCGGCGACGGTTCCACCGCCGAGCCGGACTTCCACAACGCGCTCACGTTCGCCGCCGTCTACCAGGCGCCGGTGATCCTGAACGTGGTCAACAACCAGTGGGCGATCTCGTCGTTCCAGTTCATCGCCGGCGGCGAGGCGACCACCTTCGCCGCCCGCGGCGTGGGCAACGGCATCGCCTCGCTGCGCGTGGACGGCAACGACTTCCTCGCTGTCTATGCGGCATCGAGGTGGGCGATCGAAAGGGCGCGGCGCGGGCTCGGCCCGACACTGATCGAGTGGATCACCTATCGCGCCGGCGCGCATTCGACCGCCGACGATCCGACCAAGTACCGGCCGGCAGACGACTGGGCGCGCTTCCCGCTCGGCGACCCGGTGAAAAGGCTGAAGCAGCACCTGATCGCCATCGGCGCCTGGTCGGAGGAGCAACACGACAGGACGCAGAAGGAAATCGAGGAACAGGTGATCGCGGCGCAGAAGGAGGCGGAAAGCTACGGCACGCTGGCCACCGGCCCGCTGCCCAGCAGCGCGTTGATGTTCGAGGACGTCTATGCGGTGATGCCGGAGCACCTGCTCCGGCAGCGCCAGCAGCTTGGAGTTTGACCATGGCGACGATGACCATGGTGCAGGCGATCCGCTCGGCGCTCGACGTGGCGCTGGCGCGCGACGAGAACGTGGTGATCTTCGGCGAGGACGTCGGCTACTTCGGCGGCGTGTTCCGCTGCACCGAGGGGCTGCAGGCCAAGTACGGAGCCTCGCGCGTGTTCGACACGCCGATCGCCGAGGGCGGCATCGTCGGCATCGCCGTGGGCATGGGTGCCTACGGCCTGCGGCCGGTCGCGGAGATCCAGTTTGCCGACTACATGTATCCGGGCTACGACCAGATCGTCTCGGCCGCGGCGCGGCTGCGCTACCGCTCGGCCGGCGACTTCACCGCGCCGATCACGATCCGCATGCCCTGCGGCGGCGGCATCTACGGCGGGCAGACGCACAGCCAGAGCCCGGAGGTGCTGTTCACGCACGTCTGCGGCCTGCGCACGGTGATCCCGAGCAACCCGTACGACGCCAAGGGCCTGCTGATCTCGGCGATCGAGTGCGACGACCCGGTGATCTTTCTTGAACCGAAGCGCATCTACAACGGGCCGTTCGACGGCCATCACGACAAGCCGGTGGTGCCGTGGTCGAGCCACCGGCTGTCGGAGGTGCCCGAAGGCCATTACGCGATACCGCTGGAGTCGGCGTCGGTCGTGCGCCCGGGCGGCGCGCTCACGGTGCTCACCTACGGCACGATGGTCTGGGTGTCGGAGGCAGCGGCGAACGAGACCGGCATCGACGCCGAGATCATCGACCTGCGCAGCCTTTGGCCGCTGGACCTGAAAGCGATCGTCGACTCGGTGAAGAAGACCGGCCGCTGCGTGATCGTTCACGAGGCCACGCGCACCAGCGGCTTCGGCGCCGAACTGGCGGCGCTGGTGCAGGAACATTGCTTCTATCACCTGGAGGCGCCGATCGAGCGCGTGACCGGCTGGGACACGCCCTATCCGCACGCGCAGGAGTGGGCCTATTTCCCCGGTCCGCAGCGCGTCGGCGAAGCGTTCAAACGCGTGCTGGAGAAATGATGGACGACCCCCACGTTTGCGGCTGCGCCGCTGCATTGCCGCCCGAGCGGGCTCAGGCCTCCCTTGGGACGGCCCTGCAGGAGGCCTGATGGGCATCCACGTGATCAAGATGCCGGACATCGGCGAAGGCATCGCCGAGGTCGAACTGGTCGAGTGGCACGTGCAGCCGGGCGACGCGGTGGCCGAGGATCAGGTGCTGGCCGACGTGATGACCGACAAGGCCACGGTCGAGATCCCGTCGCCGGTCAAGGGCAAGGTGCTGGCGCTCGGAGGAAAGGTCGGTGACGTGATGGCGGTCGGCACCGAACTGATCCGGCTCGAGGTCGAAGGGGCGGGCAACATCGCCGCCGGTGCGCCGCCGGCGGCAGCGCGCCCGGCCGCGCCTGCACCGGCGCCGGAGCCGGAGCCGAAAGCGATGACCGCGGCGCCGGCTCCGCCACCTCCTTCCCCCCCGCCACCGATGTCGGCACCGAAGCCAGCCGCCGCAGTGCCCCGCGCGCCGGGCGAAAAACCCATCGCCTCGCCCGCCGTTCGCCGGCGAGCGCTGGAACTGGGTGTCGAACTGCGCTTCGTGCCAGGCAGCGGCAACGCCGGCCGCATCGTGCACGAGGATCTCGACGCGTACGTGGCCCGCCGCGGCATCGCGGCCGCGCCGGGCGCGGCGCGCTACGCCGAGCGCCACGACGAGCAGCAGGTGCAGGTGATCGGCCTGCGGCGCAAGATCGCGCAGAAGATGCAGGAAGCCAAGCGGCGCATCCCGCACTTCACCTACGTCGAGGAAATCGACGTCACGGAGTTGGAGACACTGCGTGCGCGGCTGAACGAGGTGCACGGCGCATCCCGCGGCAAGCTGACGCTGCTGCCGCTGCTGGCGCGCGCGATCGTGCTGGCGCTTGCCGACTATCCGCAGATCAACGCCCGCTTCGATGACGATGCCGGAATCGTCACCCGCTACGGCGCGGTGCACCTGGGTGTGGCCACGCAGACCGACGGCGGGCTGATGGTGCCGGTGCTGCGCCATGCCGAGGCGCGCGACCTGTGGGCCAACGCCGCCGAGATCGCCCGCCTGGCCGAGGCGGCGCGCGGCGGCCGCGCCAGCCGCGACGAGCTGACCGGCTCGACGATCACGATCACCAGCCTCGGCGCGCTCGGCGGCATCGTCACCACGCCGGTGATCAACTGGCCGGAGGTGGCGATCATCGGCGTCGGCCGCATCGTCGAGCGACCGGTGATCCGCGGCGGCCTCGTGGTGGCACGCAAGCTGATGAACCTGTCGTCGTCGTTCGACCACCGCGTGGTCGACGGCGCTGACGGCGCGCACTTCGTGCAGGCGCTGCGCCGTCTGCTGGAGACGCCGGCGCTGATGTTCGTGGAGTAGGCAACCGATGGACACGCAACTGCTGGTCATCGGCGGCGGCCCCGGCGGCTACATCGCCGCCATCCGCGCCGCGCAACTGGGCATCGCCACGACGTTGGTCGAGGGCGAGTACCTCGGCGGCGCCTGCCTCAATATCGGCTGCATCCCGTCGAAGGCACTGATCCACGTCGCCGGCGAGTTCGACAAGGCGCGCAGCTACGCCGACGACAACGCGCTCGGCATCCGCGTACGCGAGCCGGCGTTCGACGTGGCGCAGGCGGTGCGCTGGAAAGATGGCGTGGTGCGCAGGCTCACCGGCGGCGTGGCCACGCTGCTGCGCAAGCACGGCGCCGAGGTGATCAACGGCTGGGCCGAAATCGTCGATGGCAAGACCGTCGACGTGCGCGGCGAGCGGCCGGGCGGCGTGCAGACGCGCCGCATCAGCTGCGAACACCTGCTGCTGGCGCCGGGCTCGGCGCCGGTGACGCTGCCGTCGCTGCCCTTCGGCGGCCGCGTCATCTCCTCGACCGAGGCGCTGTCGCCGGCGGCCGTGCCGGGCCGGCTCGTCGTCGTCGGCGCCGGCTATATCGGGCTCGAACTCGGGGTGGCCTATCGCAAGCTCGGCGCCGAGGTCGCGGTGATCGAGATGCTGCCGCAGGTGCTGCCCGCCTACGACGCCGAACTGGTCCGCCCGGTGGCCGCATCGCTGCGCCGGCTCGGCATCAACCTTCACCTCGGCTGCACGGTGCAGGGCATGAACGACGCCGGCACTGCGGTGCGCATGCGCGACGCGCAGGGCGACGAACGCGAGATCGCCGCCGACCAGGTGCTGGTAGCCATCGGCCGCCGGCCGCGCATCGAGGGGTGGGGGCTGGAGCGGCTGCAGCTGGACATGGACGGCCGCTTCATCCGGGTCGACAGCCAGTGCCGGACCTCGATGCGCAACGTCTGGGCGATCGGCGACGCCACCGGCGAGCCGATGCTGGCGCATCGGGCCAGCGCGCAGGGCGAGATGGTCGCCGAGATCATCGGCGGGGCCAAGCGGCGCTTCGAGCCGGCCGCGATCCCGGCCGTGGTCTACACCGATCCGGAGGTCGTGACGGTCGGGCAGTCGCCGGCCGCCGCCGAGCGCGCCGGCATCGACTGCATCCACGCGCATTTCCCCTTCTCGGCCAACGCGCGCTCGCTGACGCTCGAAGGCGGCGAAGGCTTCGTGCGCGTGGTCGCGCGCCGCGACAACCACCTGATCGTCGGCTGGCAGGCGGTCGGCCGCGAAGTCTCCGAACTCGCCGCGGCCTTCGTGCAGTCGATCGAGATGGGGGCGCGGCTGGAGGACATTGCCGGCAGCATCCATGCCCACCCGACACTCGGCGAAGCGGTGCAGGAGGCGGCGATGCGCGCGCTCGGCCATTCGCTGAACGTCTAGCGGCGGTACCGCCAGCGCGATGCGCCAGGCGCACACGCTGCTCGCCGTCGACACGCGAGGCCGCGGCCTGCACGAGATCACGGGGCGGATCGCCGACTGGGCCGGCGGCAGCGGCCTGCGCAGTGGGCTGCTGACGGTCTTCGTCCGTCACACCTCGGCGAGTCTCCTGATCCAGGAGAATGCCGACCCCGCCGTGCAGCGCGACCTCGAGCGCTTCTTCGCCCGCCTCGCGCCCGACGGCGATCGCCTGTTCGAGCACGACACCGAAGGTCCGGACGACATGCCGGCGCATGTCAGGTCGGCGCTCACACAGACGCAGCTATCGATCCCGCTCGTCGAAGGCCGGCTCGCGCTCGGCACCTGGCAGGGGATCTACCTGTACGAGCATCGCCTGCGCGGCCACCGCCGCGAGGTCGTGCTGCACCTGATCGGCGAATGAGGTCCCGCTCGGGCGAACGATCGCCCGGCGCGGCGCTCTGTGCGTGCAAGCAGGCCATTCCCCCCCCCCTGCGCCCACGCCTTGGAGACTTCGATGTCGACACTGAAAACGTCGAGCCTGGCCACGGCCCTTGCCGCCGCCTTCTCCCTGTCCGGGCCGCTGCTGGCGCAGACCCGCGCGCACGATCAGGCGCGCCGGCGAAACTGGCCTTGAATAAGGGGCAGAAGTGGTCCACCGACGCGCCGCTGCTCGCGCGCTCAGCGCGCCACCGCCAGCCGCTGCGGGCGGCCGTCACCGGGCGGCGCGGCGACGAAATGCAGCGGTTGTCTCGCCCACGCTTCCCGTTCGACCCTGGGCAGCGAGCGCATCTGCCGCAGGACGCGCGCGGCGCGCGCCGTGTCGGCGCTGCCGGAGAGGAATTCGCCGTCGAAGGCCTGCTGCGGATTGGGCAGGGCGGCGGCGAGCCACGCCGCCTGCAGCGGCGTCAACTCGCCCGGCCGCTTGCCGAAGTAGGTCCGCGCCGCCGCGTCGGCGCCGCAGATGCCGGGACCCCAGTGCACGGTGTTCAGGTACAGCGCCAGGATCGCGCGCTTGCCGAGGGTGCGCTCCATCTCGACCGCATACAGCAGTTCGCGCAGCTTGCGCACGCCGCTGTGTTCGCCGCCGGTGAAAAGCCCGCGCGCCAGCTGCTGCGTGATCGTGCTGGCGCCGCGCGCCGGCGCCTCGCCGTCGAGCGAAGCGAGCACGCGCGCAATCTCGGTGCGATCGAAACCTTCGTGTTCGTCAAAGCGCTGGTCTTCTGCGGCCAGCACGGCGGCCGCCAGCAGCGCGCCGGACTGGGTCGGACTGATCCAGCGGCCTTCGCCCGCAGTCACGGTCCGCGGGGTCGGCAGTCCATCGGCGTCGGGGCAGGTGAACGCCACCGGCCCCACGGCGAGCTTCTCCGTGCCCAGCCCGTCGACCGCGAAGCCATCGACCGCCACGTCGATGCGCGCACGACGCTGCGGCAGGCGCAGGCTGCCGCGCGCGTCGATGCGGCCGTCGATACGCGCCAGGTGCGCCTCCGGCAGCACGCTGCCCAGAAGCCGGTAGACGGCGGCGATCGCGGTCGGCGGCAACTGCCAGTCGATGTCGATGCGCTCCGGCTGCAGCCGCGCCGTGAACGGCAGCGTCACCTCGGCGCTCGCCAGTTCGCCGGCCAGCGTCTGCGCGTCGACGCGCGCCAGCCGCAGTTGCGCTCGCTCGATGCGGACCGGTTGCGCCGACAGGCGCGACGCTTCGATCCGGCACGGGGCGCAGAGCACCTGCAGTGCATTGCCGTCGCGGCTGAAGTGCAACTCGCCGAAGCGGGTGAGCAACGCCCGCCCGTCGAGCAGCCGCAGCGCCAGGGGCGACGTTGCGAAGCGGATCAGTCCGGGCACGCTGATCTTCACCGCCACGCCCGGCAAAGCCTTCAGCCGCAACACCCACGCTCCCGGCGGCGTCGTCAGCACGCCGCCCGCGGCAGCCACCAGCAACACGATCGATACGAACGCGGCCACGCCGAGCACGGCGCCCGCGGCGAGCAGTCCGATCCGGCGCATCAGGACGCACGCGTTCATAGCTCATCTGCCGGCTGCAGCGGCGTGACGACGGTCACGGCCCACCAGGCGGAGGGGTGGCGGCGCAACTGAGCGTCCCAGAACCACGCCGAGACGTCGGTCCAGGCGCGGGCATCGCCGTCGTCGAAGCGCTCGCTGATCCGTTCGCACACGCGCAGCCGCTCGCCGCCGCGCGTGGCGACGAAGCAGCGCCAGTGCGCCCCGCGCGCGTCGACGGCGGCGTTCGCCCTCGCCACCGCATAGCCGGCGGCGCGGAAGCAGTCGGTCGCCGGGTGCAGCCGCCTCGTGGCCTGCCGCAAGTGGCGGACGATCAGCAACTGCTCGCCGTCGGTGAAGCGCGCCACCGCCCCCGGAAAGCGCGCGGCGAAGCGCGCTTCCAGTGGCGTCGGCGGCAGTTGGGTCAGCGGCTGGCCGCGGAAGCGGGTCGGCCACTCGATCGGAACAGATCGAGCGTCGACCGCCGCGGCCGGCGTGCTGCGCGCTGCCCCGGAGGCAGCGCGCAACGCGCCGAGCAGCGGAGCCGCCGCCGCGGCCAGACAAGCGGCGACGAAGAAGGTACGGACGTTCATCGCAGCCGCCAGCTCGCAAAGGCGAGGATTGGCGCCAGGGCCGCGGCGAACGCCGCCAGGCCGATGGCCGCGTGCAGCCAGGCCGGCGACGGCAGCAGCCCTGCCTCGGGGAAGAACAGCAGCACGTTGCGCAGCACATTGGCGGCGAAGACGACCAGCGCCGCAAGGCAGCCGTTGGCGAGCGTGCGGCGCGGCGACGCGTCGTTCAGGTAGGACAGCAGCGCCGCCGCCCAGCTTCCCACCCACAGCATGCCGATGCCGGCGCAGGGCGGATCGACGAGGATCGTCTGTCCGCGCCACAGCAGCGCCGCGCCGGCAGCCTGCGCGTCGATGCCGCCGAGGGCGAGCAGCGGCGCCGCCGCGTGCGCGGTGGCCAGCCGCAACGGATAGCCGAGGTAGAACTGCAGCGAGGCGATGACCGGCAGCGCCAGCAGCAGCAGCGTGGCCAGCGGCGCCGCCGGCCGCCGCGGCAGCGCCGAGGCGATGAACACCGCCAGCGCCAGCATCGCCGCGGCGGCGGCGAAGATCGGCGGCACGACGAAGGTCAGTGCGGCAGCCAGCACGGCGAGTGCGCCGCTGGCGGCGAGCGCCCCACGGGTCGGCAGCACCAGCTCGCGCCGGGCGCGCAGCACCAGGACGAGCACGGTGGCGAGCGCCAGCAGCCCCCATGGCTCGTCGGAGCCGTCGGTCAGCCGCCGCGCCAGCCACAGGGCATGCGGCCACAACGCGACGGCGAGCAACGCAAGGAACCCGAACGAGCGCGGCATGGCGGCCGGCGTCGAACGCCACGAGCGCGGAACTTCCTCGCGGGCCACGGGCACCAGTCGAGGCAGGTCGACCAGCGTGCCGAACAGGGGATTCGGCAGCACCCGGCCGACGCGCGCGTTAAGCAGTCCGGCATCAGCCATGTCCTGCCTCCCGTCGACGACGCTGCCACCAGAGCAGCCCGCCCGCGAGCGCCGCCAGCAGCGCGAACTCGGGCTCCGGCGTACTCGGCACCTGCCCTACCGCCAGGTTGCTCACGCCCTGCGGCAGCGGCAGCGGCTGATCCACCGTCGCCGCCGCGCCGTTCGGATTGCGCACGACGTGGTCGACGGCGATGAACGACGTGTATTCCGTGAGAAGGTTGTGCGCGAGTCCGAGGCGGGTGATCTCGCGCACCGCGTCGTCGTCGCGGCCGAGCCGGTTGAAGTCGCCGAGCTGCGCGATGCGGCTGCGCGCCCACAGGTAGCGCAGCGCCGGCGTGTCGTCGCGCACGGCGCTGCGGGCAACGTCGATCGGGATCGTCACCGCGCCGCCGGCGGCGAGGCCCTCGATCTCGATCCGGCCCTGCGCCTTGCCGCGGAACCTGCCGCTGACCACGATCGGCCGCTGCGCGAACAGATCGGGCACCTGCGGTGCGTCGAGGTCGTAGGCGTCGAAGCCGTCGAACTTCACCCGGATCCGCGTCATCACCGGCTGCTCGATCATTGCCCGCAGGCGCGCCGCCTCCGCTTCCGCCTGCTGTGCATTGAGCACGGAGAACGGCTCGCCCTTGCCGGCGCGGGCCAGGCCCTCGATCAGGTGGCGGTTGACGGCGGAGCCGATGCCGAAGGCGAAGAGGTTCGCCCGGCCCAGGCTGTTGCGGACCAGTTCAAACGCCTCCTTCTCGACGGTGACGTAACCGTCGGTGACGACGACGAAGCTGCGCGCGCGCCCTTCATCGGTGGGCATGGCCAGCGCCGTGCGCAGTGCTGGCAGCAGTTCGGTGCCGCCGCTGCCGTTCTGGCCGTCGAGGAAGCGGATGGCGCGGGCGATGTTCTCCTCGTTGGCCGGCACCGACACCCGGTGCAGGGCCGAATGGCCGCCGGCGAACGGGATCACGTTGAAGGTGTCGGAGGGCCGCAGCCTTCCGATCAGTTCGCGCAGCAGCGCCTTCGCCGTGGCCAGCGGGAAGCCGTGCATCGACCCGGAAACGTCGACGATGAACACGTACTCGCGCGGCACGATGTCCGCCTGCGCCACGCGGGCGGGCGGCTGCGCCAGGAGCAGGAAATAATTGGCGTCCGCGCCTTCGTGCAGCAGAAGCCCTGCGTCGATCGTTTTTCCAGCCAGGGTGTAGTCGATGACGACGTCGCGGTTGCCGTGCGCGGCGTCCGGCGTCAGGACGACGCGCGCCTCGCGCGTGTCGGCGCCACTCGCCTGGATCGGGTGCGACGGCGAGGCGACCGAGGCGATCGGCAGCGGCGACCGGATCGTTGCGGTCAGGGCGAAGCTCGCATTTGACAGCCTGCCCTCGCGCAGCGTCGGCTGCGCGATCCACGCCTCGGCCCTGTGGCTTTCGCCGGCCGAGCCGTCCGCACGGATGCCGCCGTTGTAGCGCGGACCGACGACCGTCGGGAATACGAAGCGGTAGGTGCCGTCGGTCGGCACGATCGTCTCCGTATACCGCAGGTCGACCGCGATCTCGTCGCCGGGCAGCACGTTGGCGATCGCCATGCTCATCACGTTCGGCCGCTGCTGTTCGAGCAGCGAAGCACTCTTGCCTTCGCGCCTGGCCTCATCGAACTCGCGCCGCGCCTGCTGTTTCTCGCGGATCTGCGCGTCAACGACGCGATCGCCAACGCGCAGGCGCAGGGCGTGGACGGCGGCGCGGGTCGACGCCGGAAAGACGTAGCGCGCGTCGATCGGCGTGCTGCCTTCGTTGCGGTAGACCTGTGTCACACGCACGTCGGCGATCACGCCGGCGATGCTGGCCTCGACCTCGGTGCGCTTCAGCGGCAAAGCCTCCACGCCCGGCGTGCCGCCGTCGACGACGAAGTAAGGTGCCAGTGCGCGCCTCGGCGGCGGCTCGGCCGCGGCCGCCGGCAGCACGGTCAGGACAAGCGCCGCGGCCAGCAGATGCAGGGCGATCATCGCCGCCTCAACGAGACTGCCGCACCGGCGTGGGCTCGAGCGCCGCCACCGGCGCGCGCGCCGGAGCTGCCTCCAGTTCGAACTCGACGGTCAGTTGCCGCTGCCGGTGGACAAACCCGTCTTCGATCGACAGCAGCGCCGTGTTCTCGCCCAGGCCGTCGACCAACACCGGGTGCGTCGGCGACGACAGCCGTCGGATCGGTCGGTCGGCTTCGACCAGCACGTCGGCGGTGAAGCGCGGCACCCACGGCGCATCGCGATCGGCCGCCAGCGGCAGGGCCAGCCGATGCACGCCTCCGGCGACGACCACGGGCAGTTCGCGCTGAACTTGCACCGTGACCTGCTCGCCGGCAGGCACGACGATCACGTCGTTGCGGTGAACGACGCTGCCGGGCGCGGTTTCGGCGCGTTCGCCCTGCGCGACGGACAGGTCCTGTTCATCGCACAGCGACGAAACGGCGTCGTGGCCTGACAGGTCAATGGCATCGCCAATGACGACGCGCGCCGGATCGGGAAGGACGTAGTGGACCGAGACCGCGTCCGGCCCGTCATTGCGCAGCAGCAGCAGCGTCCGCACCGAGGCGGCGCTCGCCGACATGTGGGCATCGACGTGGTGCGCAACCAAGGTCAGTCCGCTGTCGGCCACCGAACCGTCGATTGCCATCACGGCAGGCGGTACCGCTGCGGGCGACTGCGCCATCGCCGGCGGCACGGCATGAAAACTGAACAGCATGGCGGTGTACGTCGCGGCTCGACGCACACCATCGAACAGAACTGAACCCATCGACATCTCGCCTCTCCTTCGCACCGCGCAGACCGGGGCGGCTGCGCGGATCGAACTGTGCGCGGCGCGCTTGATCGGGATGCGAAGCGACGCGGAAGGAACGATGAAGCCGGCGTGAAGCGCGCGACGGGCGCGACGCGCCGCAACTGGCAGACAAGGGTCAGCCAGCGCTCACACGCGCAGCACGAGAACGCGGCGCAACCTTCAGCCGCGTCGTCGCCGCCAACCGTGAAGGCGGGCGACGCCAGTGACCTGCGCCGGCTCAGCCCGCGCTCATCCTTCTGCCCGAAGCGAAATCGACCGAGCGCGGGATTCTGGCCGGCCCGAGTCGCGGCGAGTATCGCGACGGGATCGGGCAGGCACTGCAGGCGTGGGGAAAATACTGTTGCGTTGGGCGCGCGTGGCGCTGGTCGGTACGCTGCTTGGCGCGCTGGCGGGCTGCGGCGGCGGCTCGTCATCGGCCGTCGCGCCCGTCGGCACCGGACCGAGCGACACCAGCGTTGGCACGGCGAAGACGCTGGCCGTGGACAGCTTCTCGCCGTCGATCGCCGTTGCCGGAACGACCGTCACCGTCAACGGTTCGGCGCTCGATACGGTCACGACCGTCAGCATCGGACCGGTCACGACGGCCTTCACGATCGAATCGCCGAGCCGCCTTCGCTTCGACGTCCCGCCCACCGCGACGACCGGCCGCATCGTCGTCGCCAACGGCGGCGCCACCGCGCAGTCGGGAAGCGACCTGCAGATCGGCTCGGCGGTTGCGGTGGCGTCGGTCACGCCGGCCACCGTGCTACCCCCGGCGCGCATCAGCGTGTCCGGTTCGCGGCTCGACCTCGTCAGGCAGGCGCAACTCGGCGACGCGCCGCTGTTGATCGCCGCGCAGACGGCCAGCGCGCTCGCCCTGGACGTGCCTGCCGGCGCCGCGACGGCGGAGCTGACGCTGGTCGACGCCGCAGGCGTTTCGACGCGGACACCTTACGTGGTCACGGTCGCCAGCCCCATGACCGTGACCAGCCTGTCGCCGGCCTCCGTGTCGCGCGGCGCGTCGCTGACGATCGGCGGCGCCCACCTCGATCGCGCCATCGGGGTGCAGTTCAGCGGCGGCGCCACGGCGGCGGTGGCTTCGCGCAGCGGCTCGACCTCGATCACGGTGACGGTGCCGGAGACCGCGATCGGCGGCCCGGTCACCGTGCTCGGCAATCTCGACGACAGCGTCGTCTCCAGCGTGGCGCTGACCGTGCTGGTGCCGATCGTGGTCGACGGCTCGGCCATCTACACGCTGGCCAGCGTCCCGGCATCGCTGACGATCCCCGGCAGCGGTCTGCTGTCGGTCAGCGGCGTGACGGTCGGCACGATATCGGCAACGATCACGGCGAAGTCCGACACGGCGCTGACCGTCACCGTGCCGTCGGGCATCTCCTGTGGCCCGATCACGCTGTCGTCGCCGGCCCAGCCGGCGGTCGCCGCCGGCAGCATCGTCGTCGGCAGCGGCTGCAGCGCACGCGCCGCCGGGCTCGAATTCGCGCAGGTGCTGTCGCAGGCCGCCAGCGACACGTACCAGCGACTGGTACCGGGAAAGACGACGCTGGTGCGCGCCTACGTGGTGTCGGAGGCCGCCGGCACGCCGGCGCCGACGGTGCGGCTGACCGGCTTCGACGGTACAGCCGCGCTCGGCACGATCACAATGGCCGGGCCGGACACGCTGCCGCAGCTGGCCAGCGGTGCCGCCCCGCCTGACAGCCTGCGCTACGACCAGGCAATGACCTTCAACGCCATCGTGCCGACCAGCTGGGTCCGCGCCGGGCTGCGTGTGCGCGTCGATGTCGGCAGCCACGACAGCATCGAGGCAGCGCCGCAGGTCGGCAGTCCGACGCGGATCGACCTGGTGCTCGTGCCGCTGGTGTCGGGCGCGCAGGTGCCGGCGCTGCCAAGCACGGCGGCGGTGACCGACGAACTGGTCCGGCGGCTGACATTGCCGCGCGAGGCGATCAGCGTCAGCGTGCGGCAGCCATACACGCTGACGTCGACGTCCGACGGCGTCGACAGCAGCAGCGAATGGTCGGCCGCGCTTTCGGAACTGGAAAATCTGCGCCGCCGCGAGGCGCCGGGCAGGCACTACTATGGTTTCGTCAGGCCGATGGTGAGCTCCGGCATCGCCGGCATCGGCTACGTCAATTCGGTCAGCAGTACCTCGCCTTCGCTGGCCGCGCTGGGCTGGGACGCAAGCCGGTCGAGCTGGGCGAAGACATTCATCCACGAACTCGGCCACAACTTCAGCCGCCAGCACGCGCCTTGCGGCTCAGTGAGCAGCACCGACCCGAACTACCCGTACAACGGCGGCGTGCTGTCGCCGACGCCGCTGTACGAGTCGATCATCGACGACATCGTCTCGCCAGCGAACCAGTACGACGTCATGGGTTACTGCAACGGCGTCTGGTTCTCCGATTACAACCTGCGCCAGGTACAGCGCTTCATGGAGGCGCAGCCGCAGCCGGCAGGCGGTGCCGCCGGCTCGTCCCAGGATGCGGACCGCGACCTGATCGTCGTTGCCGGCCGCATCGATGCCGAAGGCGTGCGACTCGAGCCGCTGCAGCGCCTGCGCGGCCGGGTTTCCGCTCCGCCGGCGCGAAGCGACTACCGGCTGCGCCTGCACCTGCAGTCGGGTGCGCAGTTCGAGGTGCCGCTCGACGCCTTCGAGGTCGACCATGTCGACGAGAAGCACTTCGTCTCGTTGCTGCCTGCACCCGGCGCACTGGCCGGCATCGAAGTGCTGCACCAGGGCATGGCACTGCCTGTTCGCGCCGGGCACACGCTGCGACCGGCGCCGACAGCGGTTCCGTCGGTGCAGTGGCGGGAGGTGGGCGATACCCTGCAGTTGCGCTGGAACAGCGATGTCTACGAGACAGCCAGCGTGACCCATGTCGCCGCCACCGGCGAACGCACGGTGCTGGCGCTGCAGCTGCGCGGCGGCAGCGCGTCGGTCGGCCTGGCCCAGGTGCCGGGCGGCGGCGATTTCGAACTGAGCCTTTCCAGCGGCCTGGACGCGCAGTTGCTGGTGCTCAAGCGGTAAGCGGCGGGGCCGCGGCCGGCCGTGCTTCACCCTGCGTCGGCACGCGGCAGCAGCAGCGTGGCCGCCGCTCCGCCTTCGGGATGATTGGCCAGCCGCGCCGTGCCGCCATGCAGCGCCGCGACTTCGCGAACGAAGGCAAGCCCGAGCCCGGTGCCCTTCTTGCCGGTGTCGGGCCGCGCCGTGGAGAAGAACTTCTCGAACACGCGCCGCTGCGCAAAGGGCGCCAGGCCGGGACCGTAATCGTGCACGGTCAGTTCGACCTCGCGGCCGATTTCACGCGCAGAGATTTCGACCGTCGAGTGAACCGGCGCGAAGTCGATGGCGTTGCGCACGAGGTTGGAAATCGCCCGCTGCAGCAGGAAGGCGTCGCCGCGGACCAGCAGCGGCTCCGCGACCTCGACCTCGAAGCGCATGTGCCTGCGTTCGGCCAGCGGCGTGGCCTCGGCCACCACCAGGCGCACGACCTGCGCCAGCGAGACCCGTTCGACCCGTTGCAGCGAACCGCGTCGTTCGAGGTGCGACAGCTCCAGCATCCGCTCGATCAGGTCCTGCGCGCGGGCGACCTGTTCCTCGATGTTGCCGGCAAAGCGCGCCCGCGCCGTCTCCGACATCGGCTCGCGCAGCAATTCGGCCGCGCCGCGGATCGCGGCCAGCGGGCTCTTGATCTCGTGCGCCAGCGTCTGCACGTACTGTTCGGCATAACTGCGCCCGGCCAGCGCATCGCGCAGCTCGGAAGCCGACACGCGCAGCGCATGCACGAGCAGTCGCAGCCGCGCCAGCACCGAACCGGCGCCCGGCCGGCGAAGCGCCTGCCACAGGTCGCCGAGCAGGCCGAGCGGCCGCACCAGCCAGATGCCGGCGATGGCCAGCGCCGCGAGCAACGCGCCGACCGAAATGACGCCGACCTGGACCAGCTTGGCGCGCGCATTGGCGATGAAGGGTTGGATCGATTCGATCGGCTTGCCGACGCTGACCATGCCGACGATGTCCTGCCCGGCATCGATGTTGACGCCGGGCATGCGCTCGCGGATCGCAGCGCCGACGTACATCACCGCCGAGTTGGTGTCGTCGTCGTCGGCGAGCGTGGTCCTTGCGCCGTAGGCGCCGGCCAGGGTCAGGCGGACGTCGCGCCAGCCGAGGTAGCTCTTGCCCACGTCGCGGCCGCGCGAGTCGAACAGCACGGTGCCGTTGCGGTCGGTGACGTACACGTGCAGGTTCACGCGCGTCTTCTCGATGTCGAAGATGCGCGCATACACCGGCCGCCCGGCGAGATCGGACAGCGTGCGCTCGAGCTCGTCGGTCGGGATCACGCCGCTGAAGGTGCGTCGCTCCAGCAATGTGGCGAGCAGCTGCGCGGTGTCGACCAGCGACTCCTCGGCCGATTCGCGGTAGCGGGGGTCGACGTCGGTGCCGACCCGATACAGCAGCAGCCCCACCGCCGCCAGGTAGACGACGAAGATGACGAAGAAGAGGCGGGAGCGGTGCGACATCCGTTGGGTGGGTGAAGCGGGCGCTGATCGCCGCGGCGGCGCAGCGTGGCCGCCAGGGCCGTGCTTCAGCCTTCGCCTTTCACCTGCTCGCCTCCTCGCGCAGCGAATAGCCCATTCCGCGGTGGGTGACGATCGGATCCTCGCCCGGAGCGACCGCGCGCAGCTTGGCGCGCAGCGTCTTGATGTGCGCGTCGACGGTGCGGTCGAACGAGGCGGCAGGATCGTCCCAGGCGCGCTGCATCAGTTCATCGCGCGAAAAAACCCGGCCCGGCCGTTCGACCAGCACCTTGAGCAGCCGGTACTCGATGCGCGACAGGTCCAGCGCCGTGCCGCGGTAGCGGATCTGCTTGCGTTCGTCGTCGACGCCGAAAGTCGCCGGCGATGCCGAGGCGGGTGCCGCCGGTCGCTGCGCGCGGCGCAGCACGGTGCGAACGCGCGCCACCAGTTCGCGCGGCGAAAACGGCTTGGGCACGTAGTCATCGGCACCCAGTTCGAGGCCGACGACGCGGTCGATCTCGCCCGACCGCGCGGTCAGGAAGATCACCGGCAGCGCCGGCTGAACGTCCTGCAGCCGGCGGAACAGTTCGAAGCCGTTGATATCGGGCAGGCCGATGTCGACGATGGCCAGCGCAAACCGGCTGTCGGCCGCCGCCGCCAGCGCCGCCTCGCCGGTGCTGGCCCAGCGCGCGGCAAACCCGTCGGTGGCCAGCGCGTAGACGACCGTATCGGCAATCGCCGGTTCGTCCTCGACCACCAGGATCGCGGTCGTGCTCACGTGCGTATCCTGCGGCAGCGCGCGCAGGGGCCGCGCCGCCGAAAGCCCGGCCCGGCCCCACCGGTACGCAAGACGCGACGCAAGGGCTTCACGACGCCAGCTTCAGCGGCAGCGAGATCTGCGGTTCCCGTCCGGAAATGACGATCCGGTTGCGCCCGCCGCGCTTGGCCTGCAGCAGCGCCCGGTCGGCCGCGGCCAGCAACTCGTTGGCGCTGTCGATGCCGTTCCAGGTGGCGATGCCGGCCGAGAAGGTCTGCCGCTCCGGCACCAGCGGCTGCAGGCGCTCGACCATGTGCTCGGCCTGCGTCTCGTCGCAGGCGGGCAGCACCAGCGTGAACTCCTCGCCGCCGTAGCGAGCCAACAGGTCGGTCGGCCGCAGCTGGCGCAGCCAGGCCTGCGCAGCATTGCGCAGCAACGCATCACCCGCGGCATGGCCGCGGCGATCATTGAAGCGCTTGAAATGGTCGAGGTCGATCATCACGACCGACAGCTTGTACTTCTGTCGCGTCGCCCGCGCCATTTCCTGCGGCAGCCGCTCATCGAGCGTGCGCCGGTTGGCCACCCCGGTCAGTCCGTCTTCGCGCGCCAGCTGGCTCAGTTGTTCCATCAGCAGCGCATTGGCCGACAGCGACCGCCACGCGACCAGCGTCAGCAGCAATCCCAACGCCAGCGCCAGCACGCCGGCGGCAAACACGCTGATGCGCGCAACGCGGTCGGTCCGCCGCAGTTCGTGCGCGGCGTCGTCGATCTGCGCGCGCCGCACCGTCAGCAGCGCGCGCAGGGCATCGTCGATCTGGCGGAACTCCGGCTCGGCCAGACCGACCACATCGCCGCGCAGTGCTGCGGGGTCGGCCGCAGCGAGCTTCATCTTGCCGGCAAGCGCGGCGAGCTTGGCCACCGCCTCCCGCGCCTGCGCCAGTTCGCGGTTCGACAGCTCCGTCGCCTCGACCTCGCGCAGCGCCGCGAGCTGGGCGCCCAGTTCATCGAGGTTCTCGCTCAGCCGGCGCAGCTCTTCGTCGAGCTTGCCGGTGCGGGGCGGGCCCGCCGAACTGTGCACTGCCACGCGCGCAACCCGTTCATACACGCGCGCCGCCGCTCGTTGGGCTTCGAGGGAGCGCGCTGCGAGGTCGAGGGCGCGCACGTAACGTTCTTCGAGCGCGGCGTCCTGGCGCATGGCGCCGGCGGCGAAAAGTCCGCCGGCCAGCACGATCAGTCCGGCCGCCGCCACGAGGCCGATCTTTGCCAGCTTGCTGCGGGTCAACGTGAACTGAGATAGCGCCAAACGCGCCCTTTCCTGCCGCGCCGGCGCGGCGGTCGAAAGCCCCGTGCGGATCGCGACCCGCACCACGTCATGTTACCCAGACCCGGCCTCGAAGAAGGCTTCGTCCCGCCGCGCGCAAGTCGAATGCTCGAGGCCGTCACCTGCGTTCACACGCCCCAGGTCACATCGACGCGTTTCTTCTGTGCCGCGCGCAGCATTTCCAGCAGGGGGTGGGCGCGCTGCGCCAGCGTGATGGCGCGCGCAGCATCCTCGGCAGCCGGCTCGCCGCGGCGCTCGGCCTGCTCCGCCGCTTCCCGGGCCCGCTTCAGCTGCGCTTTTTCCTCGTCGATGGCCGCCGTCAACCGGCTGATGGCCTCGGCAAGCTGATCGGCGCTGATCACGCCGCGCGGCGCGTCTTCCTTGCCGAGGATCGACAGGATGCGACGCGCGGTCTCGGCGAACATGAAGATCTCGCCGGCGGCTTTGGAACGAAACACGACCAGGGCCATGTGTCGATCGGGCGGGACGCGATGCGTGCCAGTTTAGAACCTATCGCAGAGTCGCCGACGGTCGCCGGGGATGCCGAGACAGGTTCCGGAGACTTATCGCCGGCCCAGACGGCCGACGCCGATATACTCGCGCCCATGCCGGGAACGTCGGGCCGACCGGACGGTCCGCGCCGCAAGGGACGGGACGACGGCGGGCACGATCGGCCTGCGGCCGGGTGCCGCAGCCCGAATCGATGCTGCCGCAGCGTCGTGCTGCGAAGGCAGTCGGTCGCAGCGGCATGCCTCGAAACCCTGGCCAAGGCTGAACCGACGGAGAAGACATGGGCAAAGGCGACCTGCGTACGCGACGCGGAAAGATCTACAACGGCAGCTACGGCAAGACCCGGCCGCATCGGGCCAAGAAGAAGGAGCAAGCCGCGGCCAAGACCGGCGCGCGGACGCGCAAGTAGCCTTTTCGCGTGCAGCACAAAGCCGGGGCCACCCCGGCTTTTTTCTTCAAGACTCTGGCGCGGCGCGCCGCAGCGATCGCCTGCATCGCGCTCGCCGCCTGCAGCCCACGGCTGGACTGGCGGGAGATCCGGCAGCCCACGGCCGGTTACATCGCCGCCCTGCCCGGCAAGCCGCAGACCGTGGTGCGCGAGATCGCGTTCGAGCACCCGAACGGCCCGGTTCGCGCCGAGATGACGATGCTCTCCAGCGGCGTCGGCGCATCGCTGTTTGCCGTCGGCAGCGTTCGCCTGCCGGCCTTCGCCGTCGACACGCCGGCGGCGCTGGCCGCCACGCTGGCCTGGTTCGGCGAGGGCCTGCTGCGCAACTTCGGCGCCTCCTGGGTGCCGTCGACCGATGCGCCGGCACCCGCCGGATCGGACCGGCGGCAACTGCGCGCGGCCAAGGCCATCGCGGCGAGCGGACGGGTCGGCGGCGGCAGGCCGGCGCAGCTTGCCGTGCGCTTGTACGTGGTCGATGATGCGGTTTTCCAGTTGGTCGCGCTCGGCGCCGAGGGCGAAGTTCCGCCGCACGCGGTGGAGACGTTTTTCGACTCGTTCCGGCTCGCGCCCTGAGAAGGCGCGCAGGCGCGCCGGGCGAAGCCGGCCGCGGGCGCCGGCACGGCGCGGCAGCCCATCCCCAGGGAGATGCGAATGAAACTCGAGAATCCGCTGACCGGCACCATGGTTTCATTGGACCAATGGTGGATGCCTTTCACCGCCAACCGCCAGTTCAAGGCGGCACCGCGTCTGCTGGCCAAAGCCGACGGCATGTACTACTGGACGCCCGACGGCCGGCAGGTCCTCGACGGCACCGCCGGCCTGTGGTGTGTGAACGCCGGCCACAATCGCAAGCCGATCGTCGAGGCGGTGCAGAAGCAGGCGGCGACGATGGACTATGCGCCGCCGTTCCAGGTCGGCCATCCGGTCGCCTTCGAGGCCGCCACCGCGGTGGCCAACGTGGCCCCCGCCGGCATGCGGCATGTGTTCTTCGTCAATTCCGGGTCCGAAGCCGCCGACACGGCGATCAAGATGGCCCTGGCCTACCACCGCGCCCGGGGCGAGCCCGCCCGGCGCATCATCATCGGCCGCGAGCGCGGCTACCACGGCGTGAACGTCGGCGGCACGATGGCCGGCGGCATCCCGGGCAACCGCAAGATCTGGCCGGCGATGATGGCCGGCGTCGACCACATCCGCGCCACCCACGATCTCGCCCGCAACGCCTTCTCGCGCGGGCAGCCGGCCAACGGCGCCGAGTTCGCCGACGAGCTCGAACGGCTGGTGGCCTTCCACGACGCGAGCAACATCGCCGCGTTGATCGTCGAACCGATGGCCGGTTCCGCAGGCGTGCTGATCCCGCCGCAGGGCTACCTCGAGAAGCTCGCCGCCACCTGCCGCAGGCACGGCATCCTGCTGATCTTCGACGAGGTCATCACCGGCTTCGGCCGCTTGGGTAGCCCGTTTGCGGCCCACTACTTCAACATCACGCCCGACATCCTCACCTGCGCCAAGGCGATCAACAACGCGGCCGTGCCGCTGGGGGCGGTGCTGGCCAGCGACGCCGTTCACGACACGATCGTCAACGGCGCCGCCGAGGGGGCCATCGAGTTCCTGCACGGCTACACCTACTCCGGCCACCCGCTCGCCTGCGCGGCGGTGGTCGCCACGCAGAAGCTGTACGCCGAGGAAAGGCTGTTCGACCGGGCGCGGGAGATGGCGCCGTTCTGGGAGCAGGCGCTGCATTCGCTGAAGGACGCACGGCATGTGATCGACATCCGCAACCTCGGCCTGGTCGGCGGCATCGAACTGGAGCCGCGCGCAGGCAGCCCCGGCAAGCGCGGCCTGCAAGCCCACGTCAGGTGCTTCGAGGCCGGCGCGCTGGTGCGGTTCACCGCCGACATCCTGGCGCTGAGCCCGCCGCTGGTGATCGAAAAGGCCCAGATCGAGCGGCTGGTCGAGACGATCCGCGGCGTGCTGCAGTCGATCGACTGAGTGCCGCGCCCGGCTCCGGCGTGCAACGGTCGCCGGGCGGGCGCGGCGCCAAAGCGCGCCGGCGCGAGGCAGGGCATCGCCCGCATCGGCGCTGGCGCCGGCCGCGGCGCAGGATCAGACTTTCCTCTTGCCGCGCCGCTTCGGCGCGCAAGGAGGCTGCCATGTCGATGCCATCGCGTCTTTCGAACTACCTGCAGCGCAGCGGCATTCACTACGACGTGATGTCGCACTTCCATAGCCACAGCAGCGCCGAGACCGCCCGCGCCGCGCATGTCCCGCCGCACCAGCTCGCCAAGTCGGTCGTGCTCGAGGACGACGACGGTTGCGTGATGGCGGTCGTGCCGGCGGATGCGCGCGTGAATGTCGGCACCATCGCCCGCCTGCTCGGCCGCCACGAACTGCACCTGTCCGACGAGAAGCGGCTGTGCGAACTGTTCCCGGACTGTGACCGCGGCGCCGTGCCGGCGGTCGGCATGGCCTGGGGCATGGAGACGATCGTCGACGATTCGCTCGATGACAATGCCGAGCTGTATTTCGAGGCCGGCGACCATGACATGCTGGTCAGGATGTCGCAGCGGGATTTCCGCGAACTGATGCGCGACGCGCGCCACGCCAGCATCTGCAGGCCGACCACGCACTGAGCGCCCCTTAGGGCCGGGCTGCGCCCGGCCCGCCCCCGCGGGGGTCAAGGAAACTCGGGGCGGCCCGGCGCTTTCATCGGAGCGGGCACGAGCGAGCCCGTCGGCACGAGGTCGGCGATCACGGCCGTGGCCGGGCGAAGCCGAAGCCGCGGCGGCTTGCGCGCCGCTTTGCGGGCAAAATCGTCGCTGACGAAGAGCCGCGACCGAGGAGACTGCGATGGGCAAGACCGAAACCGCTTTGGCCGACATCACCCACTGGATCGGCGGCGCGCGTGCCGGTGGCGCGGCAGGGCGCACGGGCGAGGTCTTCAATCCCGCCACTGGCGAGGTGACCGGGCTGGTTCGCCTGGCCGATGCCGCGACCGTCGACGCGGCGGTGCAGGCGGCGAAGTCCGCATTCCCGGCCTGGGCGGACACGCCGGTGCTGCGCCGGGCGCGGGTGATGTTCAAGTTCAAGGAACTGCTCGAAAGACATCACGACGAACTGGCGCGGCTGATCACGCGCGAGCACGGCAAGGTTCTCGACGACGCCAGGGGCGAGGTCGTGCGCGGCATCGAAGTGGTCGAATTCGCCACCGGCATCCCGCACCTGATGAAGGGCGAGTACTCGGAGCAGGTCTCCACCGGCATCGACCAGTTCTCGCTGCGCCAGCCGCTCGGCGTGTGCGCCGGCATCACGCCATTCAACTTCCCGTGCATGGTGCCGATGTGGATGTTTCCGATCGCGATCGCGGCCGGCAACAGCTTCGTGCTCAAGCCCTCGGAGCGCGACCCCTCACCGTCGCTGCTGATGGCCGAACTGCTGCAGGAGGCCGGCCTGCCCGACGGCGTGTTCAACGTCGTGCAGGGCGACAAGGCGGCGGTCGACGCGATCCTGCAGCACCCCGACATTGCCGCGGTGAGCTTCGTCGGCTCCACCCCGATCGCCGAGTACATCCACAACGAGGGCGGCCGGCACGGCAAGCGCGTGCAGGCGCTCGGTGGCGCCAAGAACCACATGGTGGTGATGCCGGACGCGGATCTGGAGCAGGCGGTCGATGCGCTGATCGGCTCGGCCTACGGCTCCGCCGGCGAACGCTGCATGGCGATCTCGGTGGCGGTCGCGGTCGGCCGCATCGCCGACGAGTTGGTCGAGCGGCTGGCGCCGCGCGTGCGGGCACTGAAGGTCGGAGACGGCATGGAGAAGAGTTCCGAGATGGGGCCGCTGGTCACTGCCGCGCACTGGACCAGGGTCAAGGGCTACGTCGACCACGGTGAACTCGAAGGCGCGAAGCTCGTCGTCGACGGCCGCGGACTGAAAGTGCCCGGGCGCGAGAACGGCTTCTTCCTCGGCGGCTGCCTGTTCGACCAGGTGCGGCCGGACATGCGCATCTACAACGAGGAGATCTTCGGCCCGGTGCTGTCGGTGGTGCGCGTACCGGATTTCGCCGCCGCCGTGGAGCTGATCAACGCGCACGAGTACGGCAACGGCGTGGCGCTGTTTACCGCCGACGGCAACACGGCGCGCGAGTTCGTGCGCCGGATCAGGGTCGGCATGATCGGCATCAACGTACCGATCCCGGTGCCGATGGCGTTCTACTCGTTCGGCGGCTGGAAGAGGAGCCTGTTCGGCGACACGCACGCCTACGGTGCCGAAGGGGTCCGTTTCTATACGAAATACAAGGCCGTGATGCAGCGCTGGCCCGGCTCGATCGGCAAGGGCGCCGAGTTCGTGATGCCAACCGCAAAGTGACGCATTCGTCCGTGAGCTGGAGGCGCAAGCTCGCGGCCAACGGCCATGACTGCGACATCCGGCTCGGTCGCTTCGCCGGCGGGGATGCAGGGGGCGCGCCGCTCAGCCGCCGAACTGCCGGTATTTCTCCGTTTCGAAGCGCAGCACGCCGCCGCGCTCGCCAACCACGGCGCCGGGCTCATCGGCCAGCCGGTACGTGAGTTCGATCATCACGCCGTTGGGGTCGTAAACGAACAACTGCACAAGATCGCTGGCCGGCACCGGTTGGCTGCGATAGGGCAGGCCGAAAGCCTCGAAGCGCGCGCGCTGCGCCTCGTGACCGCGGGCCCACAGCGAGACGTGGTCGACGGCTGCACTGCCGATCGCCACGCTGCCGTCGGCGTTGCGCGCGCGCTCGCCGGCATACAGGTGGATCAACGCATCACCGGCGGCCGTTCCGAGCCAGGCGCCGGGAAAGTTGAACGGCGGCCGGGGCACCTCGACCAGCCCCAGCACCCTGCAGTAGAAGGCGACCGTCGTCGCAATGTCGGCAGCCTTGATCGCCACGTGCGCCAGCCCGAGGACCGGGCAGGCCGTGTCGCTGCGCATAGCCATGTTTGCCTCGACCATCGGCGCGCGATTTTCCGCGACGGCCTGTCGCTGTTCGCGTCTGCCCGCCGCATCCCGATGACCGCCGCAGTCTAGGGGAAACCGAGGCGCAAGACACCGGCCTCGGGCTACGCTCGCGGCTGTTTCCTGATCCGTCCGCCGCACGACCCCGCGCGATGCTGGTCCAGCGTTCACTGCTGATGCCCTATCCGGCCGAGTCGATGTTCGACCTGATCGAGCAGGCCGAGCACTACCCGCAGTTCATCCCGTGGTGCACCGACGCGGTGATCCTCGAGCGGACCGACGAACTGGTCGCGGCGCGGATATCGATGCGCGTGGCGGGCCTGACGCTGAGCCTGCAGACACGCAACCCGAAGCGGCGGCCGGAATGGCTGGCTCTGCGCATGGTGCAGGGCCCGCTGCGCCGCTTCGAGGGCGAATGGCGTTTGACGCCGCTCAACGCGACTGCCTGCCGCATCGAGTTCACTTTGCAGTACGAATTCGGCGACCGCATGATCGAGCGCGTCGCCGGCCCGGTGTTCGCGCGCATGGCCGACACGATGGTCGACGCCTATGTCGCCCGCGCCGAGCGTATCCTGACCCCGCCGCCGATCGCGGTGGCGGCTCCCATGAACTTATTGCGGGAAAACACCATGAACGACCAATCGATGTTCGACGCGCTGCGACCGTCGAAGCTGGCCGCCGAACTGACCGACGAACAATGCCACCGGCTTGCTGCCGCCATGCAGCTGCGCGAGCTGAAAGACGGCGAGGTCCTGGTCAAGGAAGGCGACGACGATCATCACTTCTACCTGATCGTCAGCGGCAAGCTCGGCGTTGTCAAAGGCGTCGGCACGCCGGAGCAGGTGACGCTGAACACGCTGGCGGCCGGCGACTTCGCCGGCGAACTGTCGTGGCTTGACGGCAGCCGCCGCTACGCGTCGCTGGTGGCGATGGATGCGACCCGTGTGCTCGGCCTGGAGCGCGAGAAACTCGAATCGCTGCTCGAATCGGATCCGCATCTCGTCTATCGCGTAATGCGCGCCATCGTGCGTGCCGTGCACCAGATCCAGCGCCAGCTGTACATGCAGCAGAACGAACTCACCAACTACATCTACAAGCAGCACGGGCGTTACTGACCTGAGTCCCGCGCCGGGCAGTCCTGTCGGCACTTACGTACCCGTCGCAGGGCGCGTTGTGCACTGGGCGGGCGGCCCGCCGCCACTTGCGCGTCATCAAGGGTTTGGCCGACTATTACGGGTACAAGATGCAATCACCGGCCCGCTGACGGGACCGGCCGCCCTTCCCCAACCGAGGAGACAGAAGATGAAGGTTTCAAGTCGTTTGCGTCGCCGCGCTCTGGCCACCGCCGGTGCGTTCGTCATGGCGGCGACGCTGCCGTTCGCCGCCCAAGCGCAGGCGCCGATGGTGATCAAGTTCAGCCACGTGGTCGCCGAGAACACACCCAAGGGGCAGGGCGCGCTGAAGTTCAAGGAACTGGCCGAGAAGAAACTGCCGGGCAAGGTGCAGGTGCAGGTCTTCCCGAGCTCGCAGCTTTTCGGCGACGCCAAGGAACTGGAAGCGCTGCTGCTCGGCGACGTGCAGCTTATCGCGCCATCGCTGTCGAAGTTCGACCGTTACACGAAGAAGATCCAGGTCTTCGATCTGCCGTTCCTGTTCGACGACATCGACGCGGTCGACCGTTTCCAGTCGAGCCCGAAGGGCCAGGAACTGCTGACCTCGATGAAGAACCGGGGGCTGATCGGCGTCGCCTACTGGCACAACGGCATGAAGCAGCTGTCGACCAACAAGGACAAGCTGACCCGGCCGGAGGACGCCAAGGGACTGAAGTTCCGCATCCAGGCCTCCGACGTGCTCGAGGCGCAGTTCCGCGCGCTCGGCGCCAACCCGCAGAAGATGGCCTTCGCCGAGGTCTACCAGGCGCTGCAGACCGGCGTGGTCGACGGTCAGGAGAACACCTGGTCGAACATCTACTCGCAGAAGTTCCACGAGGTACAGAAGACCATCGCCGAGACCAACCACGGCGTGATCGACTACATGGTGGTGGCCAACGCCAAGTGGTGGGATGGCCTGCCGGCCGACGTCAAGAAGGGCCTGTCGGAAGCGATGAAAGAGGCCACCGACTTCGCCAACAAGATGGCCGAGGACCTGAACCAGGCCGACCGCAAGAAGATCGAGGCCGCCGGCAAGGCAAAGATCCAGAAGCTCAGCAAGGAGGACGTCGCCGCCTGGCGCAAGGCGATGGAGCCGGTGTGGAAGAAGTTCGAGGGCGACATCGGGCGTGACCTGATCGACGCCGCCTTGAAGTCGAACAAGTAGCCAAACCTGGAAGGGGCCCGCGACGCGGGCCCTTCGTTTACCCATGCGCTGGCTCGAACACTTCGAGGAAGGGCTGATCGCCTTCCTGATGGCGGCAATGACCCTGGTCACCTTCGTGCAGGTGGTGGCCCGCTACGTCTTCAACTACAGCTTCGTCTGGGCGCTGGAACTGACCGGCGTCATGTTCGCCTGGCTGATCTTCATCGGCATGTCCTACGGCGTGCGCGTCGGCGCGCACATCGGCGTCGATGCGCTGGTCAAGTCGCTGAGCAGCGGCGCCGCGCGCGTCGTCGGCATCATCGCGACCGTCCTGTGCATCGTCTATGCGTGCATCGTCACCGTCGGCGGCTTCCACTACGTGCGCAAGATGTACGACGTCGGCATCCTGATGCAGGACATCCCGATCCAGCAGTGGATCCCGCGCGTCATCCTGCCGCTCGGCTTCGCCCTGCTGGCGATCCGCTTCGCCCAGGTGCTGTACCGGCTGGCCACGGGTGCCGAGGCGCATCTGCTCGGCGACGAGGCGAAAGAGGCGCTGAAACTGAAGGAAGAAGACACGGGCGAGGCGAAAAAATGACCACCGTCTTGCTGTTCGTGCTGCTGTTCGTGTTCATGTTCCTCGGCATGCCGGTGGCGGTGGCGCTGGGCCTGTCGTCGCTGCTGACGATCCTGTTCTTCGCCCAGGACTCGCTGGCGTCGCTGTCGCTGAAGCTGTTCGAGACCTCGGAGCACTACACGCTGCTGGCCATCCCGTTCTTCATCCTCGGCGGCGCCTTCATGACCACCGGCGGCGTTGCCCGCCGCATGATCCGCTTCGCCAACGCCTGCATCGGCCATCTGCGCGGCGGGCTGGCCATGGCCTCGGTGATGGCCTGCATGCTGTTCGCCGCCGTGTCCGGTTCCTCGCCGGCGACGGTGGTGGCGGTCGGTTCGATCGTGATCGCCGGCATGGTGCGCGCCGGTTATCCGCAGCCGTTTGCCGCCGGCGTGATCTGCAACGCCGGCACGCTGGGCATCCTGATCCCGCCGTCGATCGTGATGGTGGTCTACGGCGCCGCCACCGAGACCTCGGTCGGGAAACTGTTCATGGCCGGCGTGATCCCCGGCATCCTGCTCGGCCTCTTGCTGATGGTCGCTATTTACATCCGCGGCCGCATGATCAACCTGCCCAAGCAGCCACGGGTCTCCTTCGGCGAGGTGCTGACTTCCGGCCGCGATTCACTGTGGGGGCTGCTGCTGATCGTCATCATCCTCGGCGGCATCTACGGCGGCGTGTTCACGCCGACCGAGGCCGCCGCCGCTGCGGCGGTCTATGCCTTCATCATCGCCGTGTTCGTCTACCGCGACATCGGCATGAAGCAGGTGCCGCACGTGCTGATCGAGGCCGGCAAGGTGACGGTGATGCTGATGTTCATCGTCGCCAATGCGCTGCTGTTCGCGCACGTGCTGACGACCGAGCGGATTCCGCAGCAGATCGCCGAGGCGATCATCGGCTGGGGCATGGCGCCCTGGCAGTTCCTGATCGTGGTCAACATCCTGCTGCTGGTCGCCGGCATGTTCATGGAGCCGACCGGCATCATCCTGATCCTGGCGCCGATCCTGTTTCCGATCGCCACCCAGCTCGGCATCGACCCGGTGCACCTCGGCATCATCATGGTGGTGAACCTGGAGATCGGCATGGTCACGCCGCCGATCGGGCTGAACCTGTTCGTCACCGCCGGTATCACCAAGATGTCGATCGGCCAGGTCGTGGTGGCCGCGCTGCCGTGGACGATGCTGCTGCTGCTGTTCCTGGTGATCGTCACCTACGTGCCGGCGATCTCGCTGTTCCTGCCCAACCTGCTGTTCTGACCGCCTCCGCTGCGGGCACGCCGGACGCGGCCTGACCTTCGCGCACGGGCGCGCTCCGGCGGCCGTTCCGGCGCCATCCCGGGCAGTTGCCGGCGGCTGCGTTCAGACCGCTTCGCGCTGCCGGTTCGGGCAGGAAGCGCAGGAGATCTTCTCGCCGCCCGGCCCGATCACCCCCGGCCCGCCGCAGGAGCCGCGCAGGCAGGGGCGGCGGAACATCACGCCAATGGCCATGGCGGCGATGCCCAGCCCGAGCAGCACCGCGGCGATGGCGAACACCAGCCAGAACGTTCCCACCGGCTCAAGCGGCTGCGAGCGCTGCGAACGCTTCGGTGGCGCGGTCGTGCAATCGGCCGTCGGCGTCGCGGACGATGAAGTACGCCGCCAGATTCTCGCGCCGGGCCAGCGCCCAGCCGGCCTGCGGCCCGAGCACGATCAGCGCCGTGGCCAATGCGTCGGCGCGCATGCAGTCGTCGGCCACCACCGTCACCGAGGCCAGCCCGTGCGCGATCGGCGCCGCAGTGCGCGGGTCGATCTCGTGCGAATAGCGGCGGCCGCCAAGCTCGAAATAGATGCGGTAGTCGCCCGAGGTGGCCATGGCACGGCCGGAAAGCGGCACGACGGTCCGCGCCCGCTGCGGCACCGCGTCCGGCTCCTCGATGCCGATACGCCAAGCGCTGCCCTGCGCGTTACGGCCCCGCGTGCGCACCTCGCCGCCGACCTCGATCATGTAGTCGTCGATGCCGGCCGCCTCGATCGCCCGCGCCGCCAGGTCGACGCCGTAGCCCTTGGCGATGCCGCCGAGATCGGCCTGCAATGCCGGGTGCGCCTTGGCCGCCGTGCGCTGCAGCGGATCGAGGCGCAGGCCGCGATAGTCGATGGCCGCAAGCTGCGCCCGCACCTCGTTCTCAGCCGGCACCCGGCGCCGTCTCTCCGGCCCGAAGCCCCAGGCCATCACCAGCGGCGCCACCGTGACGTCGAACGCGCCCTGCGACAAGGTGGCGACCTCGTCGCCCGCCGCCAGCACGGCGAACAAATCCTTCGACAGCGGCATCGGTGCGACCGAGCGGTGGCTGTTGAATCGCATCAGTTCGGAATCCGGCCGGTACAGCGTCATGCCGCGGTTGACGCCATCGAGCGCCGAGTGCACATCGGCGGCGAGGCGCTCCAGCCGCGCAGCGGGAAGCGATCCCGCGGCGAACTTGACCACGTAGGACGTGCCCATCGTCTCGCCGGTGAACTGCTGCGGCGACTGAGCCGGGACAGCGACGCGGTTGCGCTCGCCGCAGCCGGCAAGGGCCAGCGCGCCGATCGAGCCTGCGGCGCCGAGCAGCCGGCGCCGGCACGGGGAAAGCAGCGTGTCCATCAGCTTGCTCCTGCGGGTTTATTGGCGGCGGCGCGCTCAAGGGAACTGCGCACGGCCGCCTCGAAGCGGCCCTCGCCGTGGCGGATCAGGTAATTGGTCATGTCGCCCATCGACACCAGGCCAAGCACGCGCGGTCCGTCCATCACCAGCAGATGGCGGAAGCGGTTCAGCTGCATCAGCGCCATCGCCGCCTCGACCGTGGTGCCCGGCGAGACGAAGCGCACGTCGCGCGTCATCACCAGCGAGATCGGCGTGGACGCCGGGTCGCGTCCCGCGTGCACCACCCGCAGCAGCAGGTCGCGTTCGGTGAAGATGCCGTCGACGAGGCCATCCTCGTTGCGGATCAGCACCGCGCCGATGCGGTGCTCGGCCAGCGCGTTGACCGCATCCATGACGGTGGCGCCGGCATCGACGGTGACCAGCACGTCGGCGTCCTTCTTCAGCGCCATCACGGTTTCGACGGTTTGCTGCATCTCTTGTCCTCCGCGCGGCTACAGGCCGAAGTCGTCGAGCATGATGTTCTCGCGGTCGACGCCGAATTCCATCGCCAGCTTGATCACCGCCTTGTTCATCACGTCCGGCCCGCACAGGTAGAACTCGATGTCCTCCGGCGCCGGGTGCTTCTCCAGGTACATCTTGCGCAGCACGTGGTGCCGCACCAGCCCGACCGGGCCTGTCCAGTTGTCCTCCGGCCGCGGCTCCGACAGCACGATATGCCAGGAGAAGTTCGGATGCTCGGCGGCCAGCTTGTTGAACTCGTCGATGTAGAAGGCTTCCTTCAGATTGCGCGCCGAGTACCAGAACACCATCTTGCGCTTGCTCTTCAGCCGCAGCAGCTGGTCGAAGATGTGCGCCCGCATCGGCGCCATTCCCGCGCCGGCGGCGACGAAGCACATCTCTTTGTCGGTGTCCTTGGCGAAGAACTCGCCGAACGGGCCGGACACCGTGACCAGGTCGCCGGGCTTCAGGCGGAACAGCCACGAACTCATCTTGCCTGGCGGGATGTCGTCGCGATAGTCGGGCGGGAAGGCGATGCGGATGGTGAACAGCAGGATGCCCTTTTCGAGCGGGTAGTTGGCCATCGAATAGCCGCGCTCGACGTTCTCCGTCACCACCGACCGGAAGCGCCACAGGTCGAAGCGGTCCCACTCCTCGCGGAACTCCGGCTCGATGTCGAACTCCCTGTAGCTCAGTTCGTGCGGCGGGCACTCGATCTGCACGTAGCCGCCGGCGCGAAACGGCACCTCCTCGCCCTCGGGCAGCGCCAGCTTCAGCTCCTTGATGAAGGTCGACACGTTGCGGTTGTGGATCACCCGGCACTGCCACTTGCGCACCGAGAAGATCTCGGGCGCGACCTCGATCCGCATGTCGCGCTTGACCTTGACCTGGCAGGCCAGGCGATAGCCGTGTTTGGCCTCGCGCGGCGAGATGAAGCCGGTCTCGGTCGGCAGCAGCGCGCCGCCGCCTTCCTTGACCACGACTTCGCACACGCCGCAGGCGCCCTTGCCACCGCATGCGGCGGGCAGGAAGATGCGGTTCGACGTCAGCGCGTTGAGCAGCGTGCCGCCAGCTTCGACCTTCAGCGCCTTCGAATCGTCCTCGTTGACGACGATCGACACGTCGCCGCTGGCCACCAGCTTGCGCCGCGCGCCCATCAGCAGCAGCACCAGCAGCAGCACGACGACGGTGAACATGACGACGGCAAGGACAATGTCGAGCATGGCGGCCTCTCAGTGTCCTGTCACAGCTGGATGCCGGAGAACATCATGAACGCCAGCGACATCAGGCCGGCGCTGATGAAGGTGATGCCGAGCCCGCGCAGGCCGGCCGGCACGTTCGAGTAGGTGAGCTTCTCGCGGATGGCCGCCAGCGCGATCAGGGCGATGGCGAAGCCCAACCCGGAGCCAAAGGCGAAGACGACGCTTTCGCCGAAGGCGTACTCGCGCTCCTGCATGAACAGCGCTCCGCCGAGGATGACGCAGTTCACCGCGATCAGCGGCAGGAACACGCCGAGCGTGTTGTAAAGCCCCGGCGCGTAGCGGTCGACCGCCATTTCGACCACCTGCACGGCGGCAGCGATGGTGGCGATGAACAGGATGAACGACAGGAAGGTCAGGTTGACTCCGGCCAGCTGCGGGCTGATCCACGACAGCGCGCCCTCGCTGAGCAGGTAGCGCAGGATCAGGTTGTTCAGCGGCACGGTCAGGACCTGCACGAACACCACCGCCACGCCCAGGCCGATCGCCGTCTCGACCTTCTTCGAACAGGCCAGGAACGAGCACATGCCCAGGAAGTAGGCGAGCGCCATGTTCTCGAGGAAGATCGAGCGGACGGCGAGGTTCAGGTAGTGCTCCATTCAGCACCCGCCCGGCCGCGCTAACGGCACTGAACGCCCCTCGGGGTGCGAGGCCGGACGCGGGCCGGCACCGGCGTGCCGGCGAACGCCAGCCGAGCCGACCGGGCCTGCAAGCCCGGCCGCGGAACGGCGAACGCAGTGAGGGCGGGGGCAGTTCATCTTCTCTAGTCCTTTTCCTGCAGATGCGGCTTCCAGGTGCGCAGCGCCCAGATCAGCAGTCCGATCAGGAACAGCGCCGACGGCGCCAGCAGCATCAGGCCGTTCGGCACGTACCAGCCGCCGTCCTTGGACAGCGGCAGCACGGTGTAGCCGAGGATCTTGCCGGCACCGAACAGTTCGCGCGCCACCGCGACCACGACCAGCACCAGACCGTAGCCGAGGCCGTTGCCGATGCCGTCGAGCACCGACGCGTACGGCGGGTTGTTCATCGCGAAGCCCTCGGCGCGGCCCATCACGATGCAGTTGGTGATGATCAGGCCAACGAATACCGACAGCTCAAGCGAAAGCTCGTACAGCGTCGCCTTCAGCACCTGGTCGAAGACGATCACCAGCGAGGCGATGATGGCCAGCTGCACGATGATGCGGATCGACGACGGCGTGCGCTCGCGAACGAGGCTCACCGCGAGGTTGGCCAGCATCGCTACCAGAACCACACCGGCGGTCATCACCAGCGCCTTGTCCACCCGCGTAGTGATGGCCAGCGCCGAGCAGATGCCCAGCACCTGCACGCCGATCGGGTTGTTGACCAGCACCGGGTCGAACAGGATGGCGCGCTCGCGCTTGCCGAAAGCGCCCCCCCCTGCAGCTGGATTGACTGCGCTCATCGCTCCTCCCCGAGGCCCGTACGCATTCTCATCCGGCCCCTCGCTGGCGGAATTTCTTCAGAAACCTGCCGTAGCCGTCGTCGCTGAGCCAGAACTGCGTCAGCCGCGTGATCGCGTTGCTGGTGATCGTCGCCCCCGACATGCCGTCGACCTTCAACGGGTCCTTCTCCGGCGGCCCGGCGGTGCCCTTGATCACCGTGATCCGCGGCAGGCCCTGCTCGTCGTAGGCCTTGCGCCCCTGCCACAGTGCCAGCCAGGCCGGGTTGGAGATCTCGCCGCCGAGCCCTGGCGTCTCCTTGTGCTCGTAGTAGGTCAGGCCGCGGATCGTGACTCCGTCGCGGCCGAGCGCCATGAAGCCGTAGACGGTGCCCCACATGCCGAGCCCCTCGAGCGGGATCACCAGCTGCTCGACCTCGCGGTCCTTCAGTACGAAGTAGACGACGCCGGTGTTGGGCATGCGGCCGATGCCGGCGTTGTTGGCCGGCGCCACGCGGCTGGCGCCCGGATCGTTGCGCGCCGCCCGCTGGTCGTAGCTGCGTGCATCGGCCCTGTCTTCGGCCAGCAGTTCGCCGGTGGCGAGGTCGACCAGGCGTGCCTTCACGTCGGCCTGGAAGTAGCGCTCGACCTGCTGCCGGCTGACGTCCTCGCCCGGCTTGACCAGGCCGGCGGCGATCAGCACGTTCTTCTCCATGTACAGGCGCGCGTTCGCCTTCTGCCGCGGCTGCAGTGTCACCGCTGCGCCGGAGACGAGCAGCGCGCAGACGACGCAGACGATGGTCGCGAAGACGATCGTGTAACGCGTCGAATTGACGTTCATGGCGCTTGCCTCAGCCACGGCGCGCGAGCCTCCGCCGGATGTTGGCCTGCACGAAGCCGTAGTCGATGACCGGCGCCATCACGTTCATGAACAGGATCACCAGCATCACCGACTCCGGATAGGCCGGATTGACGACGCGGATCAGCACGATGAGCGCCCCGATCAGGAAGCCGTAGACCCACTTGCCCTTTTCGGAGAAGGGCGACGTCACCGGGTCGGTGGCCATGAACACCATGCCGAAGGCCCAGCCGCCGAGCACCATGTGCCACCAGAACGGCACGCCGAACCACGGATTGGTCGACGAGCCGATCGCGTTGAGCAGGCTGGCCATGGCGATCGTGCCCAGCGTCACGGCCGCCATCGTCCGCCACGAGCCGACCTTGGTGACGAGGATGATCACCGCGCCGATCAGGCAGGCCAGTGCCGAGGTCTCGCCCATGCTGCCCGGCTCCCAGCCGACGAAGGCGTTCCACCACGAAAAGCCCTGCTCGGCGAACGGCCCGGTCATCAGCCGCATCTGGCCGAGCAGTGTGGCGCCGGAAAAACCATCGACCGCGGCACCGTCGGGCACGGCCGTCCACACCTTGTCGCCGGAGATCTCCGCCGGGTAGGCGAAGAACAGGAACGCGCGGGCGGCCAGCGCCGGGTTGATGAAGTTCATGCCGGTGCCGCCGAACAGTTCCTTGGCGATCACCACGCCGAAGCTGATGCCCAGCGCCGCCTGCCACAGCGGCGTGGTCGGCGGCAGGATCAGCGGAAAGAGGATGCCGGTGACGAAGAAGCCTTCGTTGACCTCGATCCGGCGCACGATGGCGAACAGCACTTCCCAGGTCAGGCCGACCGCCATCGTCACGATGTAAAGGGGCAGGAAGTACAGCGCCCCGTGCGTGAGATTGGCGAGCGGACTGGACGGCGAATAGCCGACGCCGAGCCACCGGATCACGTCGTGCCGCCAGCCCTCGAGCGCCGCGCTCTTCGCCGGGTCGATCGCCAGGTTGGCCTGCAGCCCGGTGTTGACCATCGCCATGAACACGCACGGCAGCGCGGCGATGACCACCATCATCATCATCCGCTTCAGATCGATGGCGTCGCGCACATGGCTGCAGGTGCGCGCCACCGACGACGGCGTGTAGAAGAAGGTGTCGGCCGCTTCCCACAGCGGATACAGCTTCTCCAGCTTGCCGCCCTTTTCGAAGTGGTGGGCCTGGCGGTCGAGGAAAGCGCGCAAGGCCCGCATCAATGCTCCTTCTCGATGCGCGTCAGCGCCTCGCGCAGCAGCGGCCCGTACTCGTACTTCGACGGGCACACACAGGTGGCCAGCGCGATGTCCTCCTCGTCGAGCTCGAGCGCGCCGAGTTTCTGCGCCGCCTCATCGTCCCTGATGATCAGCGCCCGCAGCAGGAAAGTCGGCTCGATGTCGAACGGCAGCACGCGCTCGTAGGTGCCGATAGGCACCATCGCCCGCGGCCCGCCATTGACCGTCGTGGTCAGCACGCGCTGCGCGCGCGAAAACGCGCCGAGCACGGCGCCAGTAACGGAGAACTTGTCCGCGCCCGGCCGGATGTAGCCGAACATCTCGCGTTCGCGCCCTTCCGGCAGCGCCGCGACCTGCAGGTGATAGCGGCCGAGATAGCCGTGCACTTCGCCGGCGGCGGCACGTCCGTCGAGCACGGAGCCGGAGATGACGCGGGAATCGAACTCGCCCAGTTCGCCGGCGACCAGCTCGTCGACGCAGGCGCCCAGCCGGGTGCGCAAAAGGCGGGGGGCGCGCACCGATGGCCCGGCAAGCGAGATCACGCGCTGCACGTCGAGCCGGCCCGTGCGCAGCAGGTGGCCCAGCGCGACCACGTCCTGGTAGCCGATGTGCCAGACCCGTCGCTCCATGCTGACCGGACGGATGCAGTGAATGTGCCAGCCGACGGCGCCGGAGGGGTGAGGTCCACCGAACTGTTCGTGCCGCACGCCCGCGGGCGGATCGAATGTCTCTCCGGCCGCTGTGCAAAGGATCACCGGGCCGGCGCCGAGCTTGGTCAGCGCGACGAGGCCGTCTCGGAATTCGTCCGCGCGCGCACCGATCACCAGCGCTGGCGGCGGCGCGTGCGGCCGCGTATCTGTGGCGGTGACGAACAGCGCCTCGGCGCTGCCGTCGGCGGCAGGCACGTGGCCGAACGGCCGCTGACGCAGCGCCGTCCACAGGCCCGATTCGAGCATCAGCGCGCGCACCGCGCCGGTATCGAGTTCGCCCGCCGCACGGCCGCTGAAAGAGGCGAACGCGACCTGCCGCGCCGGGCCGTCGCCAGCGTCAACATCGATCACGACCGAGATCAGCGCCCGACGCTCGCCGCGATGAATCGCCGCCACCGTCCCCGCCGCCGGCGCGGTGAACGAGACACCGGGGCTGCGCTTGTCCTCGTACAGCTTCTGTCCACGCAGGACCCGGTCGCCGACCTGAACTGCGAGCCCCGGCTTCAAGCCGGGGACATCGGCCGCCAGCAGCGCCACGCGCGAACTCGGCCGTGCGTCTTCGATCTGCAACGCCGGCGCACCGGCCAATGGCAGATCGAGCCCCCTGCGATTTCGAAACACGGCCATCGTCTTGCTGGTTCTCTGGTGCCTTGCGCAGCGCGCGACCGCGACCTTCCGCTATCGAATCCCGGTCGCCAAGACCGAGCAACCGTATGCGTTCCGCCGCGCGCCCGCCTTGAGCGCGGTCAATGACCGCCACTGAGCCCGCGCCAGCGCTTTCCCTAGATCGCGCGGTGTTCGCCGCTACGCCGACGCCGCGCAACGTACTCCGTTACGCGTACGGCGCATAGGTCGGCGTGTACATCTGCGCACGTACGTAAGCCAGCATGTCCTCGGGCGGATCGATGCTCGCCAGTCCGGCCGACAGCGCCTCCTCGATCACCGCCGCGGCGATGAACGCCGACACATCGCGCACGCGAGCCAACGGCGGATACAGGCTACCCTGCGCCAGGTCGGCGTCGCTAACCTGCGCCGCCAGCGTGCGCGCCGCCGCCATGAACATGCGGTCGGTCACCTGAACGAGTCCGCCGGCAATCGCGCCGAGGCCGACGCCGGGAAAGATGTACGAGTTGTTGCCCTGCCGCGGCACGAAGTGCCTGCCGTTGAGGGTGACCGGATCGAACGGGCTGCCCGAGGCGAAAAGCGCGCGGCCGCTGGACCAGGCGTAGGCCTGCTCGGCCGTGCACTCGGAGCGCGACGTCGGATTGGACAGCGCGAAGATGATCGGCCGTTCGTTCAGCTCGGCCATCGTTTCGACCACGTCCTGCGTGAACGTGTTCGGCGTGGCCGAAACGCCGATGATCGCGGTGGGCTTGAGCAGACGGATCGCGTCGATGAACGAGGCCGCGGGCGCATGTTCGTGCGCATACGGCTTCTTGTGCGCCGCCAGATCGCCGCGCGAAGCAACGACCAGCCCCTTCGAGTCGACCAGCCAGCAGCGCCGGCGCGCGGCGGCTTCGGTCATGCCGTCGTCGACCATGGCCTCGACCAACAGGTCGGAAATGCCGGTGGCCGCCTCGCCCGCGCCGAGGCAAAGGAAGGTCTGCTCGGCCAGCGGCCTGCGCGTGACGCGCAGCGCCGAGAAGATGCCGGCCACGGTCACCGAGGCGGTGCCCTGGATATCGTCGTTGAAGCAGCAGATCTCGCCGCGGTACTTCTGCAGCAACCTGAACGCATGATGGTTGGCGAAGTCCTCGAACTGCACGACGATGCCCGGAAACACCTCCTGCGTCGCGTCGATGAACTCGCCGACGAAATCGTCGTACGCGGCGCCGGTCAGGCGCGGCTGGCGCAGGCCGAGGTACAGGCGGTCGGTGTGCAGCGCCGTGTTGTTGGTGCCGACGTCGAGCAGCACCGGCAGGCAGTGGCGCGGATGCACGCCGGCGCAGGCGGTATAAAGGGCCAGCTTGCCGATCGGGATGCCCATGCCGTTGGCGCCGAGATCGCCGAGCCCGAGGATGCGCTCGCCGTCGGTGACGACGATGATGGCCGCGTCGCGGTACGGCCAGTTGTGCAGCACCTGCGCCACGCGGCCGCGGTCGGACGCCGCCACGTACAGGCCGCGAGGCCGACGGTAGATGTGGCCGAACTGCTGGCAGGCGAGCCCTACCGTCGGCGTGTAGATGAGCGGCATCATCTCGTCCGGGTTCTCGGTGACGACCCGGTAGAACAGCGTCTCGTTGCGGTCCTGCAGCGACTCGAGAAGGATGTACTTCGACAGGTTCGAGTCGAGCCGGCGCAGGTTCTCCAGCACGCGCGCCACCTGGTCCTCGAGCGTGGCCACGCCCGGCGGCAGCAGGCCGCGCAGCCCCAGCGCATCGCGCTCGACCTCGGTGAAGGCAGTGCCCTTGTTCAGCGTCGGATCGCGCAGCAGCGTCGTGCCGCGCGGGAACCATTCGGGCAGCGGCGGCGGCAGTACGCGTTGGCGGGTGCGTCGGGACATCGGTCTCTCCTCTATGGCAAAGGCGTCGGCAGCCGTTCTTCTTTTGCGCGGGGAGCGGCGGCCATCTGGGGGATCGGCTCGGCTTCTTGCGGCGCACGATCATCCCCGGCCCGGGTAACGCTAGAGGGGTCGACCAATCGGGCATTGACAGTGGTCAACGTAAGAATTAGCCCGGCGTGGATACGCGGCGCAAAGACGCGCACACTTGATTTTCTTCAGAGGACGCCGGCGCCCGATGCCGCGGGGCCGCTGCCGGGCCGGTGTCACCGCCGCCGAGGAGGCACCGATGAATGCACCCGCCGTTCAGCCGCTTCTCGCACAGCACCCCTTCGCCAGGGAATTCCAGCCGCAGCAGATCGAGCGGCTGGCCGCGCAGGCACGCGCCGTGACTTTCGCGCCGGAGCAGGTCATCTTCCGCGAGGGCGACGAATGCGACGACTTCTACCTGATCGTCAGCGGGCGCGTGGCGCTCGAGATGGTGGTCGGCAGCCGCGTGCTGCGCATCCAGACGCTCGGTGACGGCGACGAGTTCGGCTGGTCGGCGCTGATCACGGGCCGCGGCAAGCACTTCCAGGCGCGGGCGCTGACGCCACTAACCGCGCTGGTCTTCGACGGCAGCCAGCTGCTCGAGAACTGCCGCCGCGATCCCGAACTGGGCTTCAGCCTGATGTACCGCCTGCTCGGCATCGTCGCCGAGCGGCTGCAGGCGACGCGGCTGCAGCTGATCGACACCTACTCGCCGATTGCGGCGCGGGCCGGCGCGTGAAGGGGCGCCGCGCGCCGGCCGCAGATGCTCCGGCCGGCGGCTCCGGCGCAGGCTCGGCAGCGCTGGCCGTCAGGCCGCTGACGGCGGCGCGCTGGCCGGATCTGGAGACACTGTTCGGCGCCCGCGGCTGCGCGGTGGCGCGCAACTGCTGGTGCATGTATTACCGGCGCAGCGGCGGACTCGGACGCGCCCCGGCGAACCGGGCCGCGCTGAAGGCGCTGGTCGACGCTGGCACGACTGTCGGCCTGATCGCCTACCGCGGCCGCGAACCCGTCGGCTGGGTATCGCTCGGCCCGCGCGAGGACTACGAAAAGCTGCAGCGCTCGCCGGTGATGAAGCCGGTCGACGGGCAGCCGGTCTGGTCGATCGTCTGCTTCGTCGTGCCGTCGCCGTGCCGCGGCCAGGGCGTCGCGCGGGCGCTGCTCGACGGCGCGATTTCGTACGCGCGCCGGCGCGGCGTGCGCCTGCTCGAGGCCTATCCGGTGGACAAGGCGAGCCGCGGCCCCGACGAATCGATGTGGTTCGGCGCGCTGTCGATGTACGCAGCCGCCGGCTTCGAGGTCGTGGCACGGCGCAAACCGACGCGGCCGGTAGTCCGGCTGCCTCTGGACTGAACCCTCGGCGCCGAAACGGGCGCGAGACCTACAGCAGGCCGAGCAGCCCACCCGGATACAGCGTCAGCGCCACGGTCGGCACCAGGCAGACCAATGTTGCGCCGAGCGCCAGTCGGGCCGACGGCTGCGGCGGCAGACCGGCCGGCGCCGGGCTCATGAACATGTACTGCAGCACGCGCAGGTAGAAGTAGATGCCGAAGTAGCTGCCGATCAGACCGGCCACCGCATACAGCGTGTAGCCGGCCTCGATCACGTTGCGGAAGATCATGAACTTGGCGACGAAGCCCGGCAGCGGTGGAATGCCGGCAAGCGAGAACATCGCGACGGCGATCATCACCGCCGCGAACGGCGCGCGCTGGTAGTACCCCTTCAGGTTTTCCAGCCGATCCCGCTTGGCGTCTTCGCCGGCTGCCGGCAGCGAGGCGAAGGCGAGCAGGTTCATCAGCCCGTAGACCAGCGCGTAGAACGCCACGGCCTGGAAGCGGCCCTCGCCGTCGCCGAGGAAGGCATAGAAGAGATAGCCGGCGTGGGCGATCGACGAGTAGGCGATCATGCGGCGGAAGCTCGTCTGCCGGATCGCCGCGATGTTGCCCCAGATGATCGACACCAGCGACAGGATCGCCAGCAGCTCGACCAGGCGGCCGGACAGCGAATTGAAGCCGAACAGCCGCACCGCGGCGAGCAGGACGCCGGCCTTGACCACGGTGGACATGAAGCCGGTGACCGGCACGGTGGCCGCCTCGTAGGCATCCGGCGCCCAGGTGTGGAACGGCACGATCGCGGCCTTGAGGAAGAAGGCGAGCAGGATGAGCACGACCGCGGCCTGCGCCATCGGGCTGCCGGTGTCGAGCAACTGGCCGAAGGCGTCGAGCGCCAGGGTGCCGGTGAAGCCGAACAGCAGCGACACGCCCATCAGCAGCATGGCCGTGGCCGTGCCGCCGAGGATCAGGTACTTCAGCGCCGCCTCGGTGCATTCGACGCGCCGCATCGCCAGCAGCACCAGCACGTAGACCGGGATCGACATCAGCTCCAGACCGAGGAACAGGGTCAGGAAGCTGTCGGCCGACAGGATCAGGCAGGCGCCGTACAGCGACGACAGCAGCAGCTCGTAGAACGGCCCGTCGCGGAACTCGTCGCGCGCCAGCAGCAGCACCGGGATCGCCAGCACCAGCACGATCGCCTTGGCGGCCAGGGCCGACGGATCGACCGACAGCTGGCCGGGGAATGGTGCAGCCGCGTAGCCGGCGATGGCCAGCAGCGAGGCAACGAGGGTCGCCGCGATCACCGCGACCAGCGCAACCTGAAGGTGGCCGCGCGGGCGCTCGGCGCTGATGTCGAGCAACAGCAGCGCCACCATGCCGGCGAACAGCAGGTGCTCGGGCGACATCGCCGCGAGCAGCAGGGTCCAGTTCATTGCTTCACCTCCGCCTCGCGGCTCGCCAGCGGTAGCGCCGCAGTGGTGGCCGCGCGCTCGCCGCCAACCAGCCGCTGGAAGTGCAGCGCCGCGTGCTCCGTCTTGCGCATCGGCTCATCAGGCGCCAGGCCGATCCAGAACACCGGCACCAGCAGCGCGGCGAGGATCAGCTTCTCGCGCCGGTTCAGGTCCGTGACCGGCCCGTGTGGGACCTTGGTCGTGCCATAGAGGAAGCGCTGGGCGAACCACAGCATGTACAGCGCGCCGAGCACGACGCCGCTGACGGCAACGACCGCCAGCACCAGCGCCGTCGAGTCGCCGGCCAGGTGCTGCGGCCAGGCGGCGACGAAGGCGCCCATCAGCACGAGGAACTCGCCGGTGAAGCCGCTGGTCGTCGGCAGGCCGATCGCGGCCAGCGTCAGCACCATGAAGAACACCGAGTACACCGGCAGCGCCTTGGCCAGCCCGCCGTAGGCGGCCAGTTCGCGCGTGTGGCAGCGCT
Organism: uncultured Burkholderiaceae bacterium; assembly: GCA_964509545.1. GTDB lineage: Bacteria > Pseudomonadota > Gammaproteobacteria > Burkholderiales > Burkholderiaceae_F > JADJWR01. Next base: position 106,578 of record CAZDXQ010000006.1, read on the forward strand.
CGTAGATCATGCCGACCATCAGGAACAGGCCGGCAGCGGTCAGGCCGTGGCTGACCATCTGGATGATCGCGCCCTGGATGCCGATGAGGTCGAGGCTGGCCAGCCCCAGCATCACGTAGCCGAGGTGGCTGATCGACGAGTAGGCGATGATTTTCTTGATGTCGGTCTGCACCAGCGCCAGACACGCCCCGTAGACGATGCTTACCACCGCCAGCGCCATGATGACAGGCATCGCCAGCTGCGAGGCCTGCGGGAACAGCGGGAAACCGAGCTTGATGAAGCCGTAGGTGCCCATTTTCAGCAGCACGCCGGCAAGGATCACGCTGCCGGTGGTCGGCGCCTCGACGTGGGCGTCGGGCAGCCAGGTGTGCAGCGGCACCATCGGCACCTTGATCGCGAACGACAGCGCGAAGGCCGCCAGCAGCCAGCCCTGCGCGGTGACCGACAGTTTGGTGCCGAACAGGTCGGCGAAGGCGAACGACAGGTTGCCGGTCTCGGCGTAATTCGACCAGACGAGATAGATCAACGCGGCCAGCATCAGGATCGAGCCGAAGGCCGTGTACAGCACGAACTTCAGCGTCGCGTAGATGCGCCGCTCGCCGCCCCAGATGCCGATGATCAGGAACATCGGGATCAGCATCGTTTCCCAGAAGATGTAGAAGAGCAGCAGGTCCTGGGCGACGAAGGTGCCGAGCATCGCGAACTGGATGAAGAACACCATCGCGTAGAACAGCTTGACGTCCTTCTCGATGGCGGAGAACGCCCCGGCCACCACCAGCGGCCCGAGGAAGGCGGTCAGCAGCACCAGCAGGATGTTGTAGCCGTCCAGACCGATCTGGTAGTACACGCCCCATTCGGCGATCCACGGCAGCCTCGTTTCGAACTGCAGCCCGGCCACGTTCGGATCGAAGCGCAGGTAAAGCAGCAGCGTGATGACGAACTGCGCGAGCATCACGCCGAACGAGAGGCTGCGCACACGGTCGTCCTGCCCCTCGGGCAGGGCGACGATCAGCGCGATGCCGAGCAGCGGCAGGTACAGAACGACATTCAGCAGGACGGCGTCACCCATGCCAGCTCCAGATCAGTGCGCCAACGATGCCTGCCAGGACCAGGAACGCGTACAGGTGCAGGTTGCCGGTCTGCAGCTTCGACAGGCGGCCGGCGCTGCGGCTCGCCAGTGCCGCCAGCCCGTCGAGCGAGCCGTCGATGAGGAATCGGTCGCCGATGCGCAGGAAGACCTTCTCCGAGATCCAGTTCAGGGGTCGGCCGAGTACCGCCTCGTACAGCTCGTCGATGTAGTACTTGCCGGTCAGCACCCTGTGGATCGGCTCGAAGCTCGGCTTGAGCCGCTCGGCCCGTTTCGCGTCGTTGCCGTAGAAGTACGCGGCCAGCAGCAGGCCGCCGGCGCCCAGCCCGATGGCGATCGCGACCAGCGGCCCGTGGAACGACGCTGCCTCCGGCCGGATCGCCGGCAGCGGCAGCATCGGCTCGAGGAAATGCGGAATCGAGAAGAAGCCGCCAAACGCGGCCAGGATGGCCAGCACGATCAGCACCCCGGTCATCGACCACGGCGACTCGTGAATATGGTGGGCGACCTCCTCGTCCATGCGCGGGCTGCCGAAGAACGTCAGCCACAGCAGGCGGAACATGTAAAAGGCGGTGAGCAGCGCGGTGGCCGAAGCCAGCGCCAGCAGCCACGGCGCGCCACCGAAGGAACTGCCGTAGGCAAACCACAGGATCTCGTCCTTGGAGAAGAAGCCCGACAGCGGCGGCAGGCCGGCGATCGCCGCGGTGGAGATGGCGAAGGTAGCGAAGGTGATCGGGATCCTCTTCGCCAGCGCGCCCATCCTGCGGATGTCCTGCTCGCCGCTCATCGCGTGGATGACCGAGCCCGCGCCGAGGAACAGGCAGGCCTTGAAGAACGCATGCGTGACGACGTGGAAGATCGCCACGCCATAGGCGCCGACGCCGGCGGCAAGGAACATGAAGCCGAGCTGCGAGATGGTCGAGTAGGCGAGCACGCGCTTGATGTCGGTCTGCACCAGCGCGATGGTGGCGGCGAAGAAGGCGGTCAGCACGCCGATGGTGGCCACCACGTTCGAGGCGAACTCGGCGTGGACGAAGATGCCCGACATCCGCGCCACCAGGTACACGCCGGCAGTGACCATCGTCGCCGCGTGGATCAGCGCCGACACCGGGGTCGGGCCGGCCATCGCATCGGGCAGCCACACGTGCAGCGGAATCTGCGCCGACTTGCCGGTGGCGCCGATGAACAGCAGCACGCCGATCAGGCTCGCCGAGACGCCGGCCGGCACGCCGCTGGCGAAGGCGGCATTGATCCGGTCCATGTCGAGCGTGCCGACGGCGAAGAAGCACAGGAACATGCCGAGCAGGAAGCCGGCGTCGCCGACGCGGTTGGTGATGAACGCCTTCTTGCCGGCCGCCGCCTTCTCCGGGTCCTCGAACCAGAAGCCGATCAGCAGGTACGACGCGAGCCCCACGCCCTCCCAGCCGACGAACAGCACCAGCATCGAACGGCCGAGCACCAGCAGCAGCATGAAGAACAGGAACAGGTTGAGGTACGCGAAGAAGCGCGCGTAGCTCTCGTCGTCGTGCATGTATCCGGTCGAGTAGACGTGGATCAGCGAGCCGACGCCGGTGACGATCAGCACCATCACCGCGGAGAGCCGGTCGAGGTAGAAGGCGACCTCGAACGATCGCCCGCCGATCGCCGCCCAGGTGAACGCCGTATCGACGACCGGCGCGCTGTCGTTGGCAAGCAGCGCCGCCACGGCGCTGACGGCGATCAGGAAGGAGGCGATCGGCAGCCCGCAGCCGACCACGGAGACGAAGCGCTTGCCGAGGCTGTTGCCGGCCAGGCCGTTGATCAGGAAGCCGACGAGCGGCAGGACGACGATCCAGGTCAGCGCGCCCATGGCCTCAACGCCCCGCTCGCGAAAATGAGAATCACACTCGATGTGTCGTTCCCGCGGAAGCGGGAACCCACTGCCGTGCGCAGCGAAGCCACCGGACTCCCGCTTGCGCGGCAATGACACCTGCGGCACGAAAGCCGGGTCAGCGCGTTCATGGCTAGCCCTTCAGATCCGTGTACGCCGCCAGGTCAAGCGAGCCCTTGCGCCTGACCAGCAGCAGCACGATCGGGATCGCGACCGCGATCTCGGCGGTGGCAACGACGAAGATCAGGAACACCAGCACCGCGCCGACCGCCTCGCCCATCTGGTGCGCGAAAGTGACCAGGCTGAGCACGACGCCGTTGAGCATCAGTTCCATGCACATCAGCATCACCAGCAGGTTGCGGCGGACGATCACGCCGAGCAGTCCGATCGCGAACAGCGCGATCGCGAGCGCCAGCAGCAGCTGAACCTTATCCACGGTCCCTCCGGTGGTGCAGTTTCACCACGGCGACCGCGGCGACGATCGCCGCCTCCATCAGCACGGTGGCCACGATGAACTGCAGCCAGTACTCGCGCAGGAAGGCCACGGCGAACTGCTGCAGGCCAAAGCCCTCGGCGACAGCCGAAGGCGGCGTCGGCGCCGCATTCCAGGTGGCGCCGACCAGCACGAAGACCAGCGCCACGAAACCGACCACGCCCGGCACCAGCAGCTTGGAAAACGGGTCCTGGATCGCCGGATCGCGCGGATCGAGCAGCATGATCACGTAGACCATGAACACCATCACCGCGCCGACATAGATCAGCACCTGGAACGCGGCGATGAAGTGAACGCCGAGCAGGCCGTAGATCCCGCCGAGGAACACCATGGTCGAGATCAGCGCGGTGGCCACGCGCATCGGCTGGCGCAGAACGATCATCAGCAGGGCGCCGGCGAGCGCCCCGGCGGCGAAGAGCAGCAGCAGCAGCGTGTCCAGCGAGGCGAGCAGCGATTCGATCATGGCCGGCTCCTCGCCGCGGCGGCCGCCGGCGGGTACGGCTTGGCGACGTCGTCGCGCGGCTGCCAGGAGAGCAGTTCCTCGCGCGCGATCCACATGTTGCGGCGGTCGTAGCTGGGCAGGTTGGGCACTTCCTTGACCATGCGGATGGCGTCCTCGGGGCAGGCCTCGACGCACAGGCCGCAGAAGATGCAGCGCGAATAGTCGATCTCGAAGCGCGTCGGGAACTTCGGGTGCGCGGCATCCGCCGGATCGAAGCCGGCGTCGATCTCGATCACCTTGGCCGGGCAGACGGTGGCGCACATGTTGCAGGCGATGCACTGCGGGCTGCCGTCGGGCCGCCGCGTCAGGATGTGCTTGCCGCGATTGCCGGCGGCGTAGTCCCAGCGCGTCTCTTCCGGGTAGTAGGTGGTCAGCGCGCCCTTGCGGCCGGTGATCCACTTGAACATGTTGCGCAGGAACACCCAGCTCGTGATGCCGAGGCCGCGCAGGATCTCGGGCAGGTACAGGCGCTCCCAGACGCCCATTTCCGGCTCGTTCCAGTACTGCTTGCGGACGTATGGTTTGCGGGCACTCATCATGGCCTCGTTGCTGCGCCCCCAGTCGCTTCGCGCCGGCCCCCCGCGGGGGCACGCAACTGTCTTGGGACGGCCCGGCGGCAGTTGCTCATTGCAGCGCCCAGACGAACACGACGGTGACGATCAGGTTGGCCAGCGCCAGCGGGAACATGAACTTCCACGCGAAGCGCAGCACCTGGTCCCAGCGGAAACGCGGCAGCGACCAGCGGATCAGGATCTGGAAGCTGCAGATCACGAAGACCTTGGCCAGGAACACCACCAGCTGTGTCACCACCACCGCGCCGTGGCTCATCGCGATCTCGTAGCCGCCGGGAAAGAGGAAACCGGTGTCGGACATGTACGGCAGGTTGTAGCCGCCGAGGAACAGCGTCGTGAACAGCGCGCCGATGATGGCGATCTCGATGAACTCGGCGAACATGAACAGGCCCATCTTCATGCCGCTGTATTCGGTGAAGTAGCCGGCGATCAGTTCCGACTCGGCCTCCGGCAGGTCGAACGGGATGCGCTTGTTCTCGGCGATCGCCGCGGCCATGAAAAGCGTCGCCGCGAAGGGCTGCAGCACGATGCCCCAGGCCGGCAGGAAGCCCGCCACGATGCCCGACTGGTAGCGGACGATCTCGTCGAGGTTCACCGTGCCGTAGATCAGGATCAGGCCGAGCAGCGTCATGGCCATGATCAGCTCGTAGCTGATCATCTGGCTGCCGGCGCGCAGGGCGCCCAACAGCGAGAATTTGTTCGCCGACGACCAGCCGGCCAGCATGGCGCCGATGATCGTGATGCCGCCGAAGGCGAAGACGATCAGCAGCCCCGCGTCGAGGTTGGCGATCTGCATCGGGTAGATGCGGTCGCCGAACCAGTCGGCCAGCGGCGGGAACAACTGGCCGGGGATCAGCACGCCGCCGAAAGGCACGACCGCGAACACCAGCAGCACCGGCGTGAACACCACCCACGGTGCCACCATGTACGCGTACCAGTCGTAGGTCTTGGGCTTGAAGTCTTCCTTGAGCAGCAGCTTCAGGCCGTCGGCCATGCCGTGGAACAGCCCCCACCAGACCAGCTTGACCTGCGTGAACGGGATGCGCAGGTAGGCGCGGTTGGCGCCGATGCGGTCCGACATCACCGCCGCCTGCTTGCGCTCGACCCAGGTGAGGATGGTGCCGAAGCCCATCAGCACCGAGATCGCGTAGGTGATGAAGACGATGTAGACGACGAGGTCCTGGATCATCTGACCCCCTTCGCGCCTCGCGCATCCCGCGGCGCAGCGGCGTTCACCGGACTACCCTCGCGCTGCGCGCTCAGGGATTCGCTCTTGGGGCGGCCCCGCTGGCTCATGTGACCTCCGCGGTGACCACGAGCCGGGAGAAGAACTCTTCGGCATGCGCGACCGACGGCTTCTTGGCGAAAAGCCGCTCGAACCTGCTGCTGTGGCCGGCGAAGTTGGTGTAGTGCCCGGCGCGTTCGGTCTGGATGCTGACCGGCACGAACACGTCGGCGTAACCGTTTTCCGGCGCCATCCAGGCGTTGAGGAAGATCACCTTCGCGCCGCGCGGCAGGCCGGTGAAGTCGAAGCCTTCGCCCCAGACCAGCACCAGGTCGGTGCCGTCGGGCAACGCGATCGGCGCGTTTCCGAACAGCTCGCGCGCGGTGGTCGTGTTCGGGTTCTTGTCGGCGCGGATCAGCAGGTCGTCCTGCAGCACCTCGCCCGGCAGCGGCTGGTGATCGGCCTTGACGAAGCAGGTGAATCGGCCGCCCACCGCGCTCTTGAACGCCGCCAGTTCCTCGTTCGACCCCCAGCTGGAGACCAGCGCCGCCGGATGTCTTGCCTCGCCGATCAGGCGCCGTGCCGCAGCCACGGCCTGATCGAGCGTCGCCGCCTTGCCCTTGAGCATCGGCTGCTCGGCACGCGGCCGCTCGAAGAGCTTCGCCAGGTCGCGGCCCTTGTTGCAGATCCACGGGCCGTTGACCGCCGGGTTTTCCAGCGGCGTGACGCGCGCGATCTCGGTGTTCTGCTTCGGGTCGAGGTGATTGAGCTTCCATTCGCGCTTGCGGTGCCAGAGGCTTACCGTGCAGCCGCGTGCGCAGCCCGGGCACACCGACGGCGTGGCCTGCAGGTACCAGACCCGCGCCTTGTGCAGGAATTGCTTGCTCAGCAGCGCGCCGACCGGACAGATGTCGACCACGTTGTCCGAATACGGGTCGTTGTTGAAGCGTCCGTCCTCGGCGGCGCGCACCAGCGAGTGATCGCCGCGGTTCTGGATCGCCAGCCCGTGCGAGCCCGAGATTTCGCGCGTGAAGCGCACGCAGCGCGAGCAGACGATGCAGCGCTCGTTGTCGAGCACGATGCGGTCGGACAGCTGGAAGTACTTGGTCGCCCTGACCTTCGGCACCGTGGACACCGACGGCTCGCCGTTGTAGGCGTAGTGGTGGTCCTGCAGCATGCATTCGCCGGCCTTGTCGCAGATGCCGCAGTCGACCGGGTGGTTGAGCAGGATGAACTGCAGGATCTGCTTGCGCTGTTCGCGCACCGTTTCCGAGTCGGTCAGCACGCGCATGCCTTCGCTGATCGGCATGTTGCAGGCGATGTCGGTCCAGCTGTCGCCGCCGCCCTCGGCCTCGACCTCGACCACGCAGAGGCGACAGTTGCCGGCCACCGACAGGTTCGGGTGCCAGCAGAAGTAGGGGATGTAGAAGCCGGCGGCCAGCGCCGCCTGCAGCACCGTCTGCCCCTTCTCGGCGTGGACCGGCTGGCCGTTGATGAAGAAGTCAGGCATACGTGCCCTCGACTTCCAGCCGGCCGTGGCACTTCGACCGCTTGTTGGCGATGTAGTACTCGAACTCGTCGCGGTACTTGGCGATGATGCCAACCGTGGCGTAGCCGGCGGCGTCGCCCATGCCGCAGATCGTCGTGCCGTCGTTGGCGTTGGAGATGCGCACCAGCGCGTCGATGTCTCCCTGCTGGCCCTTGCCTTCGACGATGCGGTCGATGATCCGGTGCATCCAGCCCATGCCCTCGCGGCACGGCGTGCACTGGCCGCAGGACTCGTGGTGGTAAAAGCGCAGCATCACCTGCAGCAGCCGCACCATGCAGGTGCCTTCGGCGATCACCACCATGCCGCCGGAGCCGACCTGCGAGCCGGCCTTCTCCATCGCCTTGTGGTCGTAGCTGACGCCTTCGATGTCGGCGGCGGTCAGCACCTTGGTCGAGATGCCGCCGGGGATGATGCATTTCAGTTGCTTGCCGCCGAGGATGCCGCCGCAGTCCTCGTAAATGAACTTCGCCAGCGGGTAGCCGTACTCGACCTCGTAGACCCCCGGCTTGTTCACATGGCCGGAGATCGACACCAGCTGCGTGCCGGGGCTCTTGGCGACGCCGACCTTGCGGAAGGCCTCGGCGCCCATGCGCATGATGATGGCGACGTTCGACAGCGTCTCGACGTTGTTGATCACGGTCGGCCGCTGGTAAAGGCCGCGCACGGTGAGCCGCGGCGGCCGGTTGCGCGGATAGCCCTTCTTGCCCTCGATCGAGGTGATCAGCGCCGAGGCCTCGCCGCAGACGTAGGAGCCGGCGCCTCGGTAGACGACGATGTCGCAGGCCATTCCGGTGCCGAGGATGTGCTCGCCGAAGTAGCCGGCGGCGTACGCCTCCTCGACCGCGGCCTGCAGCCGGCGGTAAGGCTGGTCGAACTCGCCGCGGATGTAGACAAAGCAGTTGCGCACCTGCAGCGCGTAGCAGGTGATCAGCATCGACTCCAGCAGCAGGTGTGGCGCGTGCTCGAGGATCCAGCGGTCCTTGAAGGTGCCGGGCTCGCCCTCGTCGGCATTGGCGCACAGGTAGTGCGGCTGGCCGTCGTTCAGGTGCACGACCGCCCACTTGCGGCCGACCGGGAACGCCGCGCCGCCGTGGCCGAGCACGCCGGAGGCGGTCACCTCCTTGGTCACGTCCTCGGGCTTAAGCGTGGTCAGCACCTTGCGCAGCGTCTGGTAGCCGCCGCGCGCCAGGTATTCCGGCAACAGGTGCGACGTCGCCGTGACCGGGAAGTCCATGATCAGTTGCTGGCCAGGCATGGTTAGTGCCCGCCCGGCCGCCCGAAGGGCACTAAGGCCTTGCAGGCCGCGCCACGGCGGGACGCCGTGGCACTCAGCCCCATCGGGGAGCAGCGAACGCTGTGAGCTTGGGGGTCCGTCATTTCAGCTCCTGCAGCAGTGCGTCGATCCTGGCCGCGTCCATGTTCTCGTGATAGGTGTCGTTGACCATCACCACCGGCGCCGTGCCGCAGGAGCCCAGGCACTCGACCACCGACAACGTGAACCGGCCGTCTGGCGTGGTCTCGCCGACCTTCACGCCGAGCTTGCGCGACAGGTCGTCGATCAGCCGCTCGGCCCCGCGCATCGAGCAGGAGACGTTGCGGCAGGCCTGCACATGCCAGCGGCCGATCGGCTGGCGGCGGAACTGCGTGTAGAAGCTCAGCACCTCCTCGATCTGCACGCGCGGCACCCCGAGGTACTCGGTGAGCCACTCGATGTCCTGATCGGCGACGTAGCCGCGCTCCTCCTGGATCCGGCGCAGGCAGGGCAGCGTCAGCGACGAATCGAAGCCCGCCGGGAAGCGCTTCTTCAGCCGCTCGAACTCGGGCTGCAAATGGCGCATCGATGGAATGTTGGGCGCGTTCACTGCGAACACTCCGTGGCCCGGCACATCGGGGTCAGAGTCCGATTTCCGGGACGTGCTGGAAAAACGGGGTCAGAGTCGAATTTCCGGCACACGCCAACCCACAGAGCGAGCCGCAGCGGCGGAAATTCGACTCTGACCCCGTTTTTTCCTGTTCTTCTCATCGGTCGCACTCCCCGCCGATCATGTTGATCGAGCCGAAAGTCGGCACGATGTCGGCGAGCTGGTAGCCCTCGAGCATCTTGTGCGCGCCGCCCATGTGCACAAAGCTCGGCGCCCGGCAGTGCACCTTGTACGGCGTGCCGCCGCCGGTGCTCACCAGATAGAAGCCCAGCTCGCCGTTGGCGCCCTCGTGGGCGACGTAGACGTCGCCGGCCGGCACCTGCGGGCCGTCCATGATCAGCTTGAAGTGGTTGATCAGCGATTCGATCTCGCCGTAGACGAGCGGCTTCGGCGGCAGCACGCAGCGGCGGTCGTCGACATTGATCGGGCCCTGTCCCTTTTCCTGCAGCAGATCGACCAGCTGGCGGATCATGTGGATCGACTCGTCGATCTCGCGCATGCGCACGTAGTAGCGGTCGTAGTTGTCGCCCTTGATGCCGGTCGGGACCTCGAAGTCGAGTTCGGCGTAGGCGAGGTAGGGCGTGTCCTTGCGCAGGTCGCGCGGCGCCCCCGTGGAGCGCAGGATCGGCCCGCTGTAGCCCCAGTTGATCGCGTCCGCCGTCGAGATGCAGCCGACGTCGCGCATCCGGTCGATGAAGATCCGGTTGCGGTCGACCAGGCCGTGCACGCGGCCGAGGAAATCGTCGGACTGGGTCAGGATCTCCTCGAGGCGCGCGAGCCAGCCCTCGGGCAGGTCGCGCGCCAGGCCGCCGATGCGGCCGTAGCTGTAGGTCAGGCGCGCGCCGGTCAGATCCGCCAGGTGCTCGTAAATGTAGTCGCGGATGGTCACCAGGTACAGGAACGCGGTCATCGCGCCCAGTTCCATCAACGCCGCGGCGATGCAGGTCAGGTGGTCGCACACGCGCGAGTACTCGGCCAGCAGCGTGCGCAGGTACTTCGCCCGCGGCGTGATCTCGATGCCCATCAGCGTCTCGACGGCGTCGCAGTAGGCGAAGTTGTTGATCAGCGCCGAGCAGTAGTTCAGCCGGTCGACGTAGGGAATCAGGTTGTGCCAGGTGTGCGCCTCGCACTCCTTCTCGAAGCCGCGGTGCAGGTAGCCGCAGTGCACGTCAGCGCGCAGCACCCGTTCGCCGTCGAGCTCGGCGACGATCTGGATCGTGCCGTGCGTGGCCGGATGCGACGGGCCGATGTTGACGATGGTCGTGTCGTCGCGCGAAGGTCCAGTGAAGGCCGGACGGATCGGATTGGGCAGCTTCGTGTCCAAGGCTCTACTCCCCGCGCGGCATCTCGTAACCTTCGCGGTACGGCACCAGCGGCTGCTCGCGCTCCTTCGGGTAGTCCTTGCGCAGCGGATGGCCGACGAAGCCCTCGTACAGCAGGATCGGCCGCAGATCCGGGTTGCCGGCGAAGACGATGCCGTACATCTCGTGGCACTCGCGCTCCATGAAGTGCGCCGAGCCGTACAGCGAAACCAGCGAGTCGACCTTCGGTTCGGCCGCCGTCACCCACGCCTTCAGCCGCACGCGCAGCTTGTGCATCGTCGAATAAAGGTGCCAGACGACCTCGAAACGCGGCTCCCGGCCAAGCCAGTCGACCGCGGTGACGTCGGAGAACTGGTCGAAGCGGAACGCGTCCTTGAGCGTTCGTGCTACCTCGAGCACCGCCTGCGGCGCCACGTGCAGCACGAGCACGCCATGGGTCACCGTCGCCTCATCGATCTTCGGCGCCAGCGCCTCGCGGATGCGGTCGAACAGGGCCGTCATCGTTCAGAACCTGTCGTTGACGATAAGGTGCTGCTGGTTGGCGATCTTCTCCTGCAGCTTCATGATCCCGTCGATCACCATCTCCGGCCGCGGCGGGCAGCCCGGGACGTAGACGTCGACTGGCAGGATGCGATCGATCCCCTGCACCGCCGCGTAGTTGTTGTAGAAGCCGCCGCTGGTGGCGCACACGCCGAAGGCCAGCACCCATTTCGGCTCGCACATCTGCTCCCACACCTTGAGCAGGATCGGTGCCTGCTTGTGCGTAATCGTGCCGACCACCATCAGCAGGTCCGACTGGCGCGGCGTGAAGCGCGGCAGCGCGGCGCCGAAGCGGTCGGTGTCGTACGGCGTCGAACTGACCGCCATGAACTCCATCGCGCAGCAGGCGGTGACGAACGGATAGGGAAACAGCGAGAACTTGCGCGCCCAGCCGATCAGTTCGTCCTTGCGCGTCGAGATGTACTCGAACGCGCCCGACTTCTGCGACTCGGGCCGGATCGGAATCATGCGATCGCTCATCTCTGTGGCGCCCGGCCGCCCGAAGCCACTGAGCGCCCCCTCGGGGGGCAGCGAGCGAAGCGAGCGTGGGGGCCCGATCCTTCCCGCCCGGCCGCCCGAAGCCACTGAGCGCCCCCTCGGGGGGCAGCGAGCGAAGCGAGCGTGGGGGTCTCGTTCATCAGTCGGTCACCGCCTCGAGGAGCTTCGCCCGGTAGACGTAGAGCAGCACCAGGACCAGCAGGAAAACGAAGATGCCGAAGGTGGCGAGCATGAAGCCGTCGAGCGGCTGCGCGCCCAGTGTCCACAGGATCAGGAACACCGTCTCCAGGTCGAAAAGGATGAAGACGATCGCCACCGCGTAGTACTTCACCGGGACCGCGTGCACGTCGCGCGTGTCGAGGATGGTCGCGCCACACTCGAACGGCTCCTGCTTGATCGCGGTCATCGCCGGCTTCGGGCCGAGCAGCTTGTTCGCCAGCAACATCACGCCGACGAAGCCGAGGATCGCGATCAGGTACAGCAGGAAGACGGCATAGGGGTTCATTGGCGGCGGTCTTCGTCGGCGTGGCAGGGTCGGGATCGGCTCGAGCAGCGCAGCGGCCCGCCGCGCTCGTGTCCTGCGCGTACGTTACGCGGTCCCCTCGCGTGTCGGCAGCATGTCGAGTGTGTTTCTGCAGTGCGGCTGTGTTACGGAGTCCGTTCCAGCCCTTTTCGCGTTCCCGCTACCCTAGGCGCACTGCGGATGCGCTTTTTGATGACCGTCAACGGAACGCGGCTTGGCCACGGGTCGCGCGTTCGCAACGCCGCGGTGTTGAGGCGGCCGTGCATCGGCATGGCACCGACGACGGCGCCGTGCGTCAGCCGTTGCGGTAAGCGAGACGGCGGCGCTGCTCGCAGACGAACTCTTCGAGTTCCGGATCGAGCGCCTTGCGCGCCGAAACGATGCCGATCGGCCGGCCATCCTCGACCACCGGCAGGTGGCGGAAGCCGTGCTCGTGCATCAGCGCCATCGCATGACCGAAGCTGCGCTCGGGCGCAACGGTCACCGGCGCCGGCGTCATCACCTCGGCGAGCCGCGTACGGCGCGGCTCGAGACCGCGGGCGACGACCCGAAACACTGCGTCGCGCTCGCTGAAGATTCCCACCAGCCGCTCGCCATCGACGACGACGACCGCGCCGACGTGGCGGCGGGCCATCATCTCGGCCGCCTTCTGCACCGAGGTGCGCGGCGAGGCGGTGACGAAGCGGTTCCGCGCGATCAAACTGCGGACCGGCTGGCTGAGCACGGCGACCTCCCTGTGCGACGGCGGCCTGCAGCCGCCGCTTCCGCGCGCGGCGCCCGTGCGGGCGGGCCGATCACGATGCCGGCACAAACAGGCGTCGATGCGTCGCAGGGTCAAACGTAGCGATTGCAGCCGACGGCGTGTTGACCATGGGCAACGCCCATCGCTGCGGGCGTTGCCTGCCGCGTACGCGCTGCACGCCGCAGCCGCGCAGCAGGCGAGGTCAGCCGTGCAGACTCTGGTACTTGGCCAGCAGCTCGTCCTTCGTTTCCGCGTGGTTCGGGTCGGGGACGATGCAGTCCGCGGGGCAGACGTCGATGCACTGCGGCTCGTCGTGGGCGCCGACGCACTCGGTGCACTTGGCCGGGTCGATGACGTAAATCGGGCTGCCGACGCTGATCGCCTCGTTCGGGCAGACCGGCTTGCAGGCATCGCAGGCGGTGCAGTCGTCGTTGATCAGAAGTGCCATTTCGCTCTCCTCGATGAAAATGTCCGGCAGCCGATAGCCTAGACGAATTCGCTCGTGTAAGAGCGCAGCGCCTTCATGTAATTGGCGCGCTCGAAGGCGTCCGGATCGGGGCACGACTGCTGCGACAGCGATCCCTTCAGCTGCGCCACCGACGCATACTCGCGCTCGCTCATCCATGCCTCGATGCCCTTGACCAGCGCGCCGACGTGATTCGGGCCGCGGGTGAGCAGGCTCGACGCCAGCATCACGCAGTCGGCACCGGCCAGCAGCAGCTTTAGCACGTCTTCGGCCGTGTGCGCGCCGCCGGTGGCGGCGAGGCTGGCGTCGACGCGGCCGCGCAGGATGGCGATCCAGCGCAGCGCCAGGCGCAATTCGTCGGAAGTGGACAGCACCAGATGCGGCGCCACCTCCAGTTCGTCGAGCAGGATGTCCGGCTGCAGGAAGCGGTTGAACAGCACGAGCCCCTTCGCCCCGGCCTTCGCCAGCCGCGACGCCATGTTCGCCATCGCCGAGAAGTAAGGCGCGACCTTGACCGCGACCGGCACGCTGACCTGCTGCGTCACCGACCGCACCAGATCGACATAGCGCTGCTCGACCTCGGTGCTGGTGTCGTCGATGCTGGCGGCGAGGAAGTAGACGTTCAGCTCGATCGCGTCGGCGCCGGCCTCCTGGAACTTGCGCGCGATGCTGGTCCAGCCGCCGGTGGTGTAGCCGTTCAGGCTGGCGATCACCGGCACCGACAGCGCGCGCTTGGCGTCGGCGATCAGCTGCAGGTACTTGTCCGGACCGGTGGCGTACTGCATCTCGGGGAAGAAGCCCTGCGCCTCGGGCGAAAGCTCGGCCCCGTACTCCATCAGGTTGTGCGCCGACATCTCGTCGTGCTCGACCTCTTCCTCGAACAGCGACTTCAGCACCACCGCGGCGATACCGGCGTCCTGCAGGCGCTTGAGACTGTCGACCGAGGCCGTCAGCGGCGAGGCCGAGGCCACGATCGGATGGGCCAGATCCAGGCCGAGGTAACGGGTGCGAAGATCGACGCTCATTCTGCGGCCTCCTCCGATTTCTGCGCCGCAGGCTTGTTCTCGCTCGCCGCGGCCTGCGCATGACCTTCCTCGGTGACGACGCGATGCACGCTGGCGACCTGCTCGTACAGCTGCCAGCGCGCGTCGGCGTCGTGCTGGGCCTGCCTGAGCAGCTGTCTGGCCCGGGCCGGATCGGCCTGCGCCAGCATCGCGTAGCGGCCTTCCTTCATCACGAAGCTTTCCAGCGGCTGCGTCGGCTTGCGCGAGTCGAGCTTCAGCGGCTGATCGGCGCCGCCCATGGCGAGCCGCGGATCGTAGTGGTACAGCGTCAGGTAGCCGCTCTTCACGGCGTCGCGCTGGTGGCTGAAGCCGGTCGCCATGTCGATGCCGTGGGCGATGCAATGGCTGTAGGCGATGATCAGCGACGGCCCGGGCCAGGAGGCGGCCTCCTGGAAGGTGCGCACCGTCTGCACCGGGTTGGCGCCCATCGCCACCTGCGCCACATAGACGTTGCCATAGGCCATGGCGATCATGCCGAGGTCTTTCTTGCCGATCGGCTTACCGGCGGCGGCGAACTTGGCCACCGCCCCGCGCGGCGTCGACTTCGACGCCTGGCCGCCGGTGTTCGAGTAGACCTCGGTATCGAGCACCAGGATGTTGACGTTCTTGCCGGAGGCGAGCACGTGGTCCAGCCCGCCGTAGCCGATGTCGTAGGCCCAGCCATCGCCGCCGATGATCCACACGCTGCGCACGACCAGGCTGTCGGCCACCGCCAGCAGCCGCGCGGCCTCTGGGAAGCGCAGCTTGGCCAGGATGCCCTTGAGCGTCTTCACCCGCTCGCGCTGCGCCTTGATCTGCTCGTCAGTATCCTGCGGCGCGTTGAGCAGGCCGTCGGCCAGTTCGTCGCCGATCTCGCCGCGCAGTTCGCGCACCAGCGTCTGCGCCAAGTCGCGCTGCGCGTCGATCGCCAGCCGCATGCCCAGGCCGAACTCGGCGTTGTCCTCGAACAGGCTGTTGGCCCAGGCCGGGCCCTGGCCTTCGGCGTTCTTCGCGTACGGCGTGGTCGGCAGGTTGCCGCCGTAGATCGACGAGCAGCCGGTGGCATTGGCGATCATCAGCCGGTCGCCGTAAAGCTGCGATAGCAGCTTGATGTACGGTGTCTCGCCGCAGCCGGAGCAGGCGCCGGAGTATTCGAACAGCGGTTGGCGCAGCTGCGAGCCGCGCAGGCCGTCAATGCCGTCGAACGGCGGCCGCACTTCGGGCAGGCTGAGAAAGAATTCGTAGTTGGCGCGCTCGGCCTCCAGGTGCTCGAGCTTGGGCCTCATGTTGATCGCCTTGTGCTTGACCGCCTGCTTGCTGCGCGACGGGCACACGTCGACGCAGGCGCCGCAGCCGGTGCAATCGTCGGGCGCCACCTGCAGGCTGTAGAGCATGCCGTCGAGCGGGCCGCCGTCCTTGCGCGCCCACGGCACCGCCTTGAAGGTCGACGGCGCCCGCGCCATCTCCTGCGGCGAGAAGACGTTCATGCGGATCGCCGCGTGCGGGCACACCAGCGGGCAGATCGCGCACTGCGTGCAGATGGTCTCGTCCCAGATCGGGATCTCGTGCGCGATGCTGCGCTTTTCCCACTGCGTCGTGCCCGTGGGGAAGGTGCCGTCGACCGGCAGCGCCGAGACGGGCAGCAGGTCGCCTTTGCCGTCCATCATCATCGCGGTCACGCGCTGCACGAACTCGGGCGCCGCGCGCGGCACGATCGGCCGCCGCGACAGCATCGAATCCGCGTGCGCCGGCACCTTGACCTCGTGCAGCGCCGCCAACGAGGCGTCGACGGCGGCGAAGTTGCGGTTGAGCACCGTTTCGCCGCGCTTGCCGTAGGTCTTGCGGATCGCGTCCTTGATCTTTGAAATGGCCTCCTCGCGCGGCAAGATGCCGGAAATGGCGAAAAAGCACGCCTGCGTCACCGTGTTGATGCGCCCGGACAGGCCGGCGTTCCTGGCCACCGCCAGCGCATCGACGACGTAGAACTTCAGCTGCTTTTCGATGATCGACTGCTGCGCCTCGCGCGGCAGCTTGTTCCACACCTCGCCGGGGCCGTAGGGGCTGTTGAGCAGAAACGTCGCCCCTTTGCGCGCCAGCGCCAGCACGTCGAGCCTCTCCATGAACTCGAACTGGTGGCAGGCGACAAAATCGGCCTGCCGGATCAGGTAGGTCGACTCGATCGGCCGCGGCCCGAAGCGCAGGTGCGACACCGTGATCGCGCCCGACTTCTTGCTGTCGTAGACGAAGTAGCCCTGCGCATGCAGCGGCGTGTTCTCGCCGATGATCTTCACCGTGTTCTTGGTCGCGCCAACGGTGCCATCGGCGCCCAGCCCGTAGAACACGGCGCGCGTCACCCCCTGCCCTTCGGTGTCGAAGTCCTCGTCCCACTTCAGCGACAGGCCGGTGACGTCGTCGGTGATGCCCACCGTGAAGTGCCGCCTAGGCTTCGCCTGCTTCAGTTCATCGAGCGCCGCCTTGGCCATCGCCGGCGTGTATTCCTTCGACGACAGGCCGTATCGGCCGCCGATCACGCGCGGCAGGGGCATGTCGTTCGGCCAGCATTCGGCGAGTGCGGTGATCACGTCCTGGTACAGCGGCTCGCCGATCGCGCCCGGCTCCTTGGTGCGGTCGAGCGCCGCGATCGACTTCGCGCTCTTCGGCAAGGCGGCGACAAACGCCTCGGCGTCGAAAGGCCGGTACAGCCGCACCGTGACCAGCCCGACCTTCTCGCCCGCGGCGACGAGCTTCGCCACCGCCTCGCGCGAGGCGCCGGTGCCCGAGCCCATTTGCACCAGCACCCGCTCGGCGTCCGGGCTGCCGGTGTAGTCGAACAGGCCGTAGCGCCGACCGGTGAGCCTGCTGAAGCGGTCCATCGACTCGCGCACGATGCCCGGCACGGCCGCGTAGTACGGGTTGCAGGCCTCGCGCGCCTGGAAGAAGACGTCCGGGTTCTGCGCCGAGCCGCGCAGCTTGGGCGAGTCGGGATTCAGGGCCCGGGCGCGGTGGGCCTGCACCAGTTCCTCGTCGACCAGTGCCCGCACCTCCTCCTCGAACAGCAGGTCGATCTTGTTGACCTCGTGGCTGGTGCGGAAGCCGTCGAAGAAGTGGAGGAAGGGCACGCGCGAGCGCAGCGTCGCCATGAAGGCGATCATCGCCATGTCCTGCGCTTCCTGCACGCTGGCGGAGGCCAGCAGCGCGAAGCCGGTGGTGCGCGCCGCCATCACGTCGGAGTGGTCGCCGAAGATCGACAGCGCATGCGTGGCCAGCGTGCGGGCGGCGATGTGGAACACCGCCGGGGTGAGCTCCCCGGCGATCTTGAACATGTTGGGCAGCTTCAGCAGCAGCCCCTGCGAGGCGGTGAAGGTGCAGGTCAGCGCGCCGGCCTGCAGCGAGCCGTGCACGGCGCCGGCAGCACCGGCCTCGCTCTGCATCTCGATCACCTGCGGCACCATGCCCCAGATGTTCTTCTGCCCGGCCGCCGACCAGGCGTCGGCGAGTTCGCCCATCGTCGAGGACGGCGTGATCGGGTAGATCGCAACCACCTCGCTGGTGAGGTGCGCGATCCGCGCGGCGGCCTCGTTGCCGTCGAGAACATGCGAACGGTCGGTCATGGTGGTGATCCGTGGTCTGTCATCCGTGGTCCGTTACCCGTGATCGGCCCGCCGCGATCCCCGAGCGGACCGCGGACAACGGACCACGGCGCGCGGCTAGAGAATTCCCGCCTTGCCGGTCTGCCAGCGGCGGTATTCGGTCGTCAGCAGCTCGACATGCTCGCGTTCCTCGGCAGCAAGCTCCTTGTACAGGTCGCGCTCTACCGAGCCCGCCGGAGCCTTCTCGCCCTCGCGGGTGAAGAAGTCGACCGCCCGCTGCTCGAAGGCAATGGCGATGCGGAACAGGTTGGCCGGGTCCTCGGGCTTGCGGTCGACGCCGGCGAAAATGGCCGCGCGGTCGAGCTGGAAATCGGCCGACGGCGCCGGGATCTCGGCGTGGTAGCGCTTCGACAGCGTCGCCATGTGCTCCTTCTCCATCGCCGCGAAGCGCCCGAACAGCTCGCGCAGTTGCTCGTCGGCCGCCTCGCGGGAGGCGCGTTCGTAGAAGGCATGGCCACCGAGCTCGATCTCGAAGGCCTTGCGCACCGCCTCCATCGCCTCGTCCCCCTGGATCACATCGCGATCGAGCAGCGTGAGCCTGCCCTTGCAGTGCGGGCACATGCCGTAGGGAAAAGCGAAACCCTCGGAGACCTTGCCGCAATCGGCGCAGCGCCAGCGCAGCTCGACGCCGGCACAGCAGATGTAGGGTTCGTCGTCGTCGACAGGACGGCGGCAGCGGGGACAGACGTTCATCACGGGCTCCTCCTTCAATGCCTAGCTGCGGCGGCGGCCGCGTCGGACGTCGCGGCGACGGGTGCGGCTCCGACAGGTTGCGGCGGCACGAAGGCGTCCGCATCCTCCTTCGTGATCGGCCACTTGCTCTTGCCGCTGGCGAGATAGGCGCCGATCGCCCTGGCGGCCCGGCGGCCGGCGCCCATCGCCAGGATCACGGTGGCGCCGCCGGTGACGATATCGCCGCCGGCAAAGACGCCCGGCACGCTGGTCGCCTGCGTGTAATCGTCGGCGACGATGTAGCCCCACTTGTTCAGGCTGAGGCCCGGCGTCGATTTGGTGATGATCGGATTGGCGTTGGTGCCGAGCGCGTAGATCACCGTGTCGCATTCGAGCTCGACGATCTCGCCGGTCGGCACCGGCTTGCGCCGTCCCTTCTCGTCGGGCTCGCCGAGTTGCATCTTCTGCACCTTCATGCCGCGCACGTTGCCGTCGCCATCGACCAGGATTTCCACCGGCCCGTGCAGGAAAAAGAACTCGATGCCTTCCTCCTTGGCGTGGCGCAGTTCCTCGATCCGCGCCGGCGCTTCGGCCTCGGAACGGCGATACACGCAGCGCACGGTCGGCGCGCCCAGGCGCTTGGCCACCCGTAGGCAGTCCATCGCCGTGTTGCCGGCGCCGATCACCACCACGCTCTTGCCCAGCGCGATCGGCGTGTCGAGGTAGGGGAACTTGTCGCCGCCCATCAGGTTGACGCGGGTGAGGAACTCGTTGGCCGAATAGACCTGTCCGGCGAATTCGCCCGGGATGCCGAGGAACGACGGCGCGCCGGCGCCGGCACCGACGAACACGGCGTCGAAGCCGCGCGGACCGAGCAGGTCGGGGATCGAGAAGGTCTTGCCGACCACCTTGTTGGTCTCGAACTTCACACCCAGCGCTTTCAGGTTGTCGACCTCGCGGCTGATGATCTCGCGCGGCAGGCGGAACGAGGGAATGCCGTACTGCAGGACGCCGCCGACGACGTGCAGCGCCTCGTACACGGTGACGTCGCAGCCGTACTTGGCAAGATCTGCCGCCACCGCCAGCCCCGACGGGCCGGAGCCGACCACGGCCACGGCGCCGAGCTTCTTATCGATCTTCGGTGGCTCGACCTTGCGCGGCCGGGCATTGTCGCCGACGAAGCGCTCCAGCCGGCCGATCGCCACCGACTCCAGCTTGCGGCCGACCACGCACTGCGCCTCGCACTGCGATTCCTGCGGGCACACGCGGCCGCAGATCGACGGCAGCAGGTTCGACTCGTTGATCACCGCCAGCGCGCCGTCGATGTCGCGCACCAGGATGTGCTTGATGAAGCGCGGGATGTCGATCGACACCGGGCAGCCCTCGATGCACGCCGCCTTGCTGCACATGATGCAGCGCTCGGCCTCGGCCAGGGCGTCGGCCATCGAGTAGCCGAGGTTCACTTCCTTGAAGTTGCGCGAGCGCTCCAGCGGATCGCGCTCCGGCATCTTGGTCGCGTGCGGCGCCAGGTCCTTGTACTTCTTGTAGTTCTTCTTGTTCTGCTCGAACAGCGTTTTCTCGACCTGGCAGACGTGCGCGTAGTCGGTGTTGGCCTCGGCTTCCTCGCCCTTGAAGCGCTTCTGCCGCAGCATCAGTTCCTTGAAGTCGACCTGGTGGCCGTCGAAGTCCGGCCCGTCGACGCAGGCGAACTTCACCTCCTTGCCGACCGTGACGCGGCACGAGCCGCACATGCCGGTGCCGTCGACCATGATCGCGTTTAGCGACACCATGGTCTTGACACCGAACGGCCGCGTGGTCTCGACGCAGGCGCTCATCATCGGCAGCGGGCCGATGGCGATCACGAGATCGGGCTTGTCGTTCTCCAGCACCTCCTTCAGCGCCGCGGTGACGAAGCCCGGCTTGCCGTAGCTGCCGTCGTCGGTGCAGACGATCAGGTTGTCGCAGTAGCGGCCGAACTGTTCTTCCCAGAAGACGAGATCCTTGTTGCGGAAGCCGATGATCCCGGTGGTGCGGTTGCCGGCTTGCTTGAACGCGCGCAACTGCGGATACACCGGCGCCACGCCCAGGCCGCCGCCGACCAGCACCACGTGCCCGGCCTCGACGATGTGCTGCGGCAGGCCCAGCGGACCGACGAAGTCGGCGAAGCCGTCGCCGGCCTTGTAGTGGTCGCGCATCTCCAGCGTCGTCTTGCCCAGCGCCTGGATCACGAGCGTGATCGTGCCCTTGTCGCGGTCGTAGTCGGCGACCGTCAGCGGGATGCGCTCGCTTCCCTCGTGCAGGCGCAGCATCACGAAGTGCCCGGGTTCGGCCGACTTCGCCACGTCGGGCGCCATGACCTCCCAGAGGAAAGTCGTGTCCGAGAACGCCTCGCGGCGGATGATTTCGTACATGGCGGACCTTCCGGCCGTTGCAACCGATCAGATAACGGCGGCGGAGGGGTCAGGCCGGATCGCACAGCCCGTGCGCCGATCCGGCGCACGGGACAGGGAGCCCGCACATCTGCCTCACCCCTCGCTCGGCGAACCCGCCGTTGTTCTATTCCCGGGACGCATGTTGTTCGACCGCGCCAGCGGCCGTTTGCGTCAGATCAACAACATGGGTCTCGCCGGGCGACTGCATACGCTGCGCCGCGACGATGCGGTTGCCGTTGATCTATGTCATGCCAGGCGCGGCGACTCGGCGGAAATTGGCGGCTGTTGTTCGCTGCGCCGCAATGCCCATGATGCTGTGGAGGAGTGACCGATGAGTACACATGGTGAGGTCATCGCCGGCATGGACCTCGGCGACCGCCCGCGCAAGAGCCGCTGGCCGGCGCGGATGGACGTGGCGCAGAGCGCAAGCGGCCTCGTGCTGGCGCTGTTCATGTGGGGCCACATGTTCTTCGTCTCCTCGATCCTGGTGAGCAAGGATTTCATGTGGGCGATCACGAAGATGTTCGAGGGCTACTTCATCTTCGGCGCGTCGTACCCCGGCATCGTCTCGGTGCTCGTCTTTATCATCTTCTCGCTGATCGTGCTGCACGCCTTCCTGGCGATGCGCAAGTTCCCGGCTAACTTCCGCCAGTGGCGCACCATCGCCGGCCACCGCGTGCTTCTGAACCACGGCGACACGACGCTGTGGTGGTGGCAGGTCATCACCGGTTTCGCGCTGTTCTTCCTCGCCTCGATCCACCTGTTCCAGATGCTGATGCACCCCGGACTGATCGGGCCGTTCGAGTCGGCCGACCGCGTCTGGAGCGGCCGCTGGTGGCCGCTGTACCTGATCCTGCTGTTCGCGGTCGAGATCCACGGCGGGGTGGGCCTGTACCGGCTGGCGGTCAAATGGGGCTGGTTCGAGGGCGCCAATCCGGCCGCCTCGCGGCGCAACCTGCAGCGGCTGAAGTGGGGCCTGACGGCGTTCTTCGTCGTGCTCGGCCTGGCCACGCTCGCCGCCTACATGAAGATCGGCTACGAACACCGCGACCAGGTCGGACAGCCCTACGTCCCGACCTGGATGGCGCCAGGGAGCCCGACCAAATGAAGATCATCTACACCGACACGCTTGTCATCGGCGGCGGGCTGGCCGGCCTGCGGCTGGCCATTGCCGCCAAGCGGCGCGGCCACGACGCGATCGTGCTGTCTCTGGTGCCGCCGAAGCGCTCGCACAGTAAGGCGGCCCAGGGCGGCATGCAGGCGTCGCTCGGCAACGTGATCAAGGGCCAGGGCGACAACGAGGACGTGCACTTCGAGGACACGGTGCGCGGCTCCGACTGGGGCGCCGACCAGGAAGTGGTACGCATGTTCGTCAACACCGCGCCGAAGGCGGTACGCGAACTCGCGGCCTGGGGCGTGCCGTGGAGCCGCGTGCGCCGCGGCGACCGCACGGTGATCATCAACGGCCAGAAGGTCACCATCACCGAGCGCGACGAGGCGCACGGCCTGGTGGCGCAGCGCGACTTCGGCGGCACCAAGAAGTGGCGCACCTGCTACGTCTCCGACGGCACCGGCCACGCGATGCTGCAGGCAGTGGGCGATCGCGCCATCGGCGACGGCATCACCGTGCACGAGCGGGTCGAGGCGCTTGCGCTGATCCACGACGGCCGCCGCTGCTACGGCGCGGTGGTGCGCAACCTCGTCACCGGCGAGCTGGCGGCGTACGTGGCCAAGGCCACCGCGATCGCCACCGGCGGCGCCGGCCGCCTGTACCGCGTCACCACCAACGCCGTGATCTGCGAAGGCATGGGCCACGCGATTGCGCTGGAAACCGGCGTGGCCGCGCTGGGCAACATGGAGGCGGTGCAGTTCCACCCGACCGGCATCTTCCCCGCCGGCATCCTCGTCACCGAGGGCTGCCGCGGCGACGGCGGCCTGCTGAAGGACGTCGACGGCCACCGCTTCATGCCCGACTACGAGCCGGAGAAGAAGGAGCTCGCGTCGCGCGACGTGGTCAGCCGGCGGATGGAGGAGCACATCGCCAAGGGCAAGGGCGTCAAGTCGCGCTTCGGCGAGCACGTGTGGCTCGACATCACGCTGCTGGGCGAGCACCACATCAAGCACAACCTGCGCGAGGTCTACGACATCTGCCACTACTTCCTCGGTGTCGACCCGATCAGGGACATGATTCCGGTGCGCCCGGCGCAGCACTACACGATGGGCGGGGTGCGCACCAAACCCAACGGCGAGAGCCCGACGCTGAAGGGACTGTTCGCCGCCGGCGAAGCCGCCTGCTGGGACATGCACGGCTTCAACCGGCTCGGCGGCAACTCAGTGGCGGAAACGGTGGTCGCCGGCATGATCGTCGGCGAGTTCATCGCCGACTTCTGCGACAGGGAGGATCTCGACATCCCGCTCGGGCTGATGCGCGAAGCGGTCGAACGCGAGCAGGCAAAGCTCGACGCGCTGCTGTCGGGCAGCGGTAAAGAAAGCGCGCCGAAGCTGAAGGAAGAGATGCAGGCGCTGATGACCGACAAGGTCGGCATCTTCCGCACCGGCGAAAAGCTGCAGTCGGCGGTCGAAACGCTGCAGCAACTGCTCGAACGCAGCCGCCGCATCGGCGTGCCGTACAAGGCGGTCGGCGCCAATCCGGAACTGGTTACCGCCTACCGCGTGCAGAAGATGCTCAAGCTGGCGCTGACCATCGCCTACGGCGCGCTGGTGCGCACCGAAAGCCGCGGCGCGCACTTCCGCCACGACTTCCCGCGGCGCAACGACGCCGAATGGCTCAAGCGCACGCTGGCGACCTGGAAGAACGATGCCGACACGCTGCCCACGCTCGCCCACGAACCGCTCGACGTGCGCAGGATGGAGCTGCCGCCGGGCTGGCGCGGCTACGGCGCCAAGGATTACGTCGACCATCCGGACACCGCGGCGCGGCTGGCCGAGGTCGAGGCGCTGAAGGCAAAGCTGGGCTCGGACCGCTTCGCCCTGCAGCAGGCGCTGATGCCGTACGACGACCTGCTGCCGGCGCGGCTGCGCGGCCGCAACGAGCGCATCGACGAGCCGCTGCCGGCGAGGGAAAACGCCGGCGGCTTCGTGATGGAAAGCGAATGACGGTCTTCTTAGACGAACCCGGGACCCGACCATGATCTCTGTGAAGACCGGCGACAAGATCCGCC
Organism: uncultured Burkholderiaceae bacterium; assembly: GCA_964509545.1. Lineage (GTDB taxonomy): Bacteria > Pseudomonadota > Gammaproteobacteria > Burkholderiales > Burkholderiaceae_F > JADJWR01. Next base: position 130,868 of record CAZDXQ010000006.1, read on the forward strand.
TGCACGTGCTGCGCTTCAATCCGCAGAAGGACGGCGACGTGCCGCGCATGCAGACCTACGAGCTGGAAGAAGCCGACGGCATGACGCTGTTCATCGCGCTGAACGAGATCCGCGACAAGCAGGATCCGTCGCTGTCGTTCGACTTCGTCTGCCGCGCCGGCATCTGCGGCAGCTGCGGCATGATGATCAACGGCCGCCCCGGGCTGGCCTGCCGCACGCTGACCAAGAACGTCGGCCCGGACATCACGCTGGCGCCGCTGCCGGTGTTCGAGCTGATCGCCGATCTGTCGGTGAACACCGGCAAGTGGATGCGGGCGATGAGCGAGCGGCTGCAGACCTGGGTGCACATGAAGCAGCAGGAGCTCGATCTGAGCCGCATCGAGGAGAAGATGGAGCCCGAGCTGGCCGAGAAGATCTACGAGCTCGACCGCTGCATCGAATGCGGCTGCTGTGTCGCCGGTTGCGGCACCGCGCGCATGCGCAAGGACTTCGTCGGCGCGGTGGGCCTGAACAAAGTCGCCCGCTTCCGCCTCGACCCGCGCGACGGCCGCACCGACGAGGACTACTACGAACTGGTCGGCGACGACGACGGCGTCTTTGGCTGCATGTCACTGCTCGCCTGCCACGACGTGTGCCCGAAGGAACTGCCGCTGCAGACGCAGATCGCGTTTGTCCGCCGCAAGATGGCGGCGCAGGGGTTCAAGTAGGCGCCCCGCCAAGGCAAGCGGCGTCTTGACCGGGCAGCCCGCGCTGGCCGGCTGCGCGATCTGTCTGCCGGCACGTCGCGGCGGGAGGTCCGTTTCAGCCATAACGGCGCGCCTGTGCGCCACCCGCCAGGGTCGCCTTCCCGTTTGATCTGGTTGCAAGGGCGTCGGAGGTGCTCGCCCGCGGCCGTGCCAGCCCACGGCGGCAGCCCGTCCTCGACCGACGCTTTTCCTGATCGTGAAGCTTCCGGCCTTCGTTGCGGCGGCCGCGCCGCTCGTCGAGAACACGGGCGCGCATCGGCAGCCCATCGATCCGCCGCCAATTCGCCGCCCAAGAAGGCGTGATAGTTATCACTATAACAGTAACATATGCTACTGCGCATGTGGTCCCTGCTTCTCGTCACGTTGCCCACCCAGCCGAGCGCCGTGCGCGTGCGCACCTGGCGGGCGCTGAAGTCTCTCGGCTGCGCCGCGCTGCGCGACGGCGCGTATCTGCTGCCGCAGGCGCAGGAAGGCGCGTTCGAGCCGCTGGTCAGCGATGTGCGCGAGCACGGCGGCAGCGCCATGGTGCTTCGCCTGACCGCGCGCGATGACGCGCACGAAAAGGAACTCGTCGCCCTGTTCGACCGCAGCGACGCCTACGCGCAATGGCGAACCACGGCCGACGCACTGCAGGCGGACCTCGGCGCGCTCGGCGAGGTCGAGGCACGGCGCCGCTTTCGCGCGATCGCGCAGGCGCTGCTGGAAGTGCAGTGCATCGACTACTTCCCCGGGCCGGCGGCCGAGCAGGCCGAGGCGGCGCTCGCTGCGTTGCGCGAGACCGTCGAAGCGAGCTACTGCCGCGGCGAGCCGCAGGCGCGAGCCGATCACGGCATAAGCCGACTCGACGCGAGCAGGTTCCAAGGCAAACGCTGGGCCACGCGGGCGCGGCCCTGGGTCGACCGGCTCGCCTGCGCCTGGCTGATCGGGCGTTTCATCGACCCGCAGGCCCGCTTCATCTGGCTGCAGGACGCAACGCGCATGCCGGGCGGCGCCATCGGCTACGACTTCGATGGCGCCCGATTCAGTCATGTCGGCGCGCGCGTCACCTTCGAAGTCATGGTGGCCAGCTTCGGGCTCGATAAGGACCCAAGGCTGAAGCGCATCGGCACCGCCGTGCATTACCTCGATGTCGGCGGCATCCCGGTGCCCGAGGCCGCGGGACTGGAAGCGGTACTGGCCGGACTGCGCGAACTGCACCCAGACGATGACCGCCTCGTCGCCGCCGCGGCGGCGGTGTTCGACGCGCTTTACGCCCATCCGGCCACGGGTGCGCCGGCATGAGACACCCTGTGTCAACCCCCGGTCGTGTTGAGCAGGAGTTGAGCGGC